>NZ_JBFAYE010000004.1:594020-595518 GCF_040681145.1 Actinoplanes sp. NPDC051861 | reverse complement strand
CGGGCGGTGCGTATCGCCCGGCCGTGTTCGTCCTGCACCTCCACGTCGTGGTGCTCTTCGGCCCAGTCGTCACCGACGAACAACACTCCAGCTCTCCGCTCTGCCACGGTCCACGTCAGCAGCCTGCGGAAGACTCCAGCGCCCTAATGGACCAGTGCTCACGCCGGCGCTGCGGCGGGCACGACACCCCATCAGCCGTTCATCTCCCGACCACGAGCGGGGGCACGGTCTGACCCTAGGACTCGACATAGGTCCAGGGGTTGGGAGTGCTCACCCGCTCGCGGCTACTAGGCACCAAGTCTGCCAACGGCTGACCCAGTAGCTCCCATTAGGGGATGTGTTGTTGTTCGGTGGGGGTGGGGAGGAGTTGCAGGAAGCGGTCGGGGCCGTCTCCGAACAGGGCGATCATGTCGTCGGCCATGGTTTCCAGGAGGCGGCGGCTTTCCGGGGTCAGTCGTAGTGCGGACGCTGCCAGGATTGCTTCGTCGGTGCCCAGGCGCTGGGCTGCTACGAGGTCGGCCTCCTGCAGGGTGGGGATGCCGGGGCGGTCGAGTTGGCGCAGGATGGTCAGGCGGGTGTGCCACGGGCCGAGCGAGGGTGCGGTGGCCGGGCCGGTTGCGCCGAGGTCGTAGACGGACAGTGTGGGCATCTGGGCGGTGCCGGGTGGGAAGCCGCCCTGGTCGCTGCTGAGTACGGTGAGGCGGTTGTACTGCCCGGTCGCCCGCTCGCCGAAGCCTGACCAGGCCTGCGGGTCGGTGGTCACGACGATCGCGCGGGCGCCGAGGGCGAATGCCCGGAAAATCAGGATTTGGGCGGCGCGGAGGTGGCCGGCCAGGGTGATCCGGACCGGGTCCGGCGTCAGGATTTTGAGGGGTACGGCAGCGCGCGCCCGATCGACGCCGAGCACCAGTCCCGCGCCTGCTTGGGGGGCGAGGGTTATGCGGCGCAGCCCGGTACGCCCGATCGCGTGCCACCCCACGTGCAAGCGCCCGGTCCTGCCCGACGGCCCGGTGCGCTCCCGTTCGTCACCAGTCCCGACGTCCGGCGGCCCGGGCGGTGGCGGCACGAGCGGCCGGGCCAGCGGAGCCGAGGTCACCGCGGGGGCGCTCGACCGGTGTTCGGCCGGCGGTGTGGCTTCGGTTGCTGCTGGCGCGTGCGCACGCCCCACCGTGGCCGGCACCTGCGCATTTTCGCCGGTCTCCGCGTTCGGCTGTTCCGGCGGGAACTGCCACGCCCCTTGCGGCTGGCTCATTCGGCGCCCCTTCCGATCGGGTGGGCCGGCGCACCGTGATGGTCGGGCGGGAGCCGGCCGGGCTGGTTCATCGGGCGCCCTCTCGGGTCGGGGAGACCTGCGTGCCGCGGTAGCCGGCGGGGAGGTCTGCGTGCTGCGGTTGCCGGGTGGGGAGGTCTGCGTGCTGCGGTTGCCGGGTGGGGAGGTCTGCGTGCTGCGGTTGCCGGGTGGGGAGGTCTGCGTGCTGCGGTTGCCGGGTGGGGAGGT
>NZ_JBFAYE010000004.1:0-593926 GCF_040681145.1 Actinoplanes sp. NPDC051861 | reverse complement strand
GGAGGTCTGCGTGCCGCGGGTGCGGGCGAGGGGATCTGTGCGGCGTGGTTGCCGGTGGGGTGGGCTGCGTGCCGGGGCGGTTGGGCGGGGTGGTCATCCGGCGCCGCCTCCGGTTGGGGCGGTGGCGTAGGTGGCTGGGCCCTGTTCGCCGTCCAGAGGGTGGAGTTCGGCGCCGGCGTCGCGGGCGCCGTTCAGGAGGACGTGTTCCAGGGAGGTGGTGTCGGTGTCGGGGTGGGTTGCCAGGCGGATGAAGGCGCGGACTGATACGTCGGGGCCGGCTGCTTTGAGGATCAGGGCGACGCTTGTCTGTGCGGCTGGGGCGGTGGCGGCCCAGGCGAAGAGCGGGGCGATCTCGGTGGCCTGGGCGGGCCAGGTCTTGAGCCAGTAGGTGCGGTGGACGAGCCGGGCGGAGCGCCAGTGGGTCCAGGTCTCGTCCACTGGGGAGCCGGGTTCGATGTCGCAGGAGCGGGCCAGGGTGGTGATTGTCTCGGCGGCGGTGAGGACGCGGCCGGTGATGCCGGTTCGGCGCAGGCTTGTCACGACGCGGCGGGCCAGGGCGGCGGAGAGCGCGGCGGCCGACTCCGGGTCGGCGGAGTGGTCAAGGAGGGCTTCAGCAAGCGTACGGGCATCGACTCGCACGCTGATCGACGTCTCCCGGAACGCCGGTATGGGGGTGGACTCCAGCAGTTGGCGATAGGAGGAGGCGGCGGGGGAGGCGGGGTGGACCTCGGGGTTCGGGGCGGGGATCGTGGTGGTGACGAGCTCCAGGACGAGGCCGGGCTGGTCGGTGGTGCCCAGGACGGTGACCAGCGCGTCCAGGGGGACCGGGCCGGTGGCGGGGTCGAGGGCCACGATGCTGAACCAGCCGGCGTCGTCGCGCGCCACACCGGTGGGTGGGCCGTCGTCGGTGGACGGTAGGTCGCGGACGGTGAGGCCGGGGCCGACGGTGCGCAGGAGGGCCAGGATCGGGCCGGCTCGGGTGTCCAGTCGCGCGGCACGGCGGAGGCGCAGGGCGCGGGACATCAGACGGTGCTCGGTCCACCAGCGGTGCTCGCGGCGGCTGAAGAAGATCAGGAGCAGGGCGGCGGCCAGGAGCGCGGCGATCAGGGTGGGTATCGGGCCCCGGGTGAGGCCGGCGACCACGGCCAGGACGGCGGCCTCGGCGGCGAGCAGCTGACTCAGGCGGAACGGGCCCAGGCGGCCCCGCGGCGGCACGGCGCGGACGGTCGTGTCGGACGGCTGCACCCGGTCACCTCCCCGACGGTCAGTAACGGCACCAGTCTAGGGCCGTAATCATGATCGTCGTTGTCCCGGAGGTGTGACGCGGGACCGATGAGGTACGGCCTGGGCGCGAGAGGGGCGCAACGGCCTGGGCGGTGCAGGCCGCTCGCCGGAGAACCAGCGGACGCGGGAACCCGGCGGGGGCGGCCTGTCTCGTACCGTAAAAGGGGTCAGCGTGGACGCTGCTGCCGGAACGCGCCCTTGCTCGGCCGCATGTTCTTGGGGATCGCGCCCTTGGGCATCTGGGGGCGAGCCATCAGGGCGCCGAGGCGCTTGTCGAGGGCGTTGACGTCCTTGCCGGTGAGATTGCGCGGCAGGCGCAGCATGGTCGAGCGCAGCTTGCGGACCGGGAGCTGGCCCTCCTCCTGGCCGATCACGTAGTCGTAGAGCGGCGCGTTGCCGATCACCTTGACCAGCCGCTTCTTCTCCTGGCTGAGCAGGCTGCGGACACGCTGCGGGTCGCCCTCGCCGAGCAGGATGACGCCGGGCTTGCCGATGACCACGTGGACCATGTCGAACTGGGTGGTGGAGCTCGCCGCGGGGCGCACCCGCCAGTCGCCGCGCATGTTCTCCATGAGGGAGGCGGCGGCGCCGGGCTGGCCCTCCGCCACGTTCATCATCGCGGTGTTCGACCGGAGGTTGAGCACGATCAGCACGGCGAGCAGCGTGAGCAGAATGCCGACCGGGATCCAGAACGGCCCCCAGCCCAGGAGCACGACGAGCACGGTGAGGGCGACCGGGATCGCCACCGCGCCGATGACCAGTGGAACGAACCACTTGTCCTGCTTCGCCGTGAACGAGAACACCTGGCCGATCTGCTTCAGGCGCTCGCGGAACGACACCTTCTCCTGGGGCTTTGCCATAGCCGCAAAGTGTAGTGGGGCTCAGGTACCTTACGGCGGCCCGGGCACCTCAGCCGCCCGGATATCAGGCACTGTCCCCATGACCGAGGGGTGCCTTCGCGCGAAGAGTTCTCGGCATGATTCCTTTCACCAGTCCCGAGATCCAGTTCGACCTGATCCGTGAGCGTAATGAGGAGTTGGTCCGGGAGGCCGACCTCTATCGGCTGGCACGCGGCGGTGCTCATCGCCGGCGGTGGCGGTGGCCTCTTGTGCGGCGGCCGGCCCAGTCGGCCCAGTCCGCTCCGCCCGCTCAGCCCACCCGGTCCGCCCGGCAGTCGCTCGCCTCGTGATCGGCGCGGAAATTCTGTCGCACCCCCATGGCATGCTCGAACCCATGACAGCTCACAGCGCGGTTCTCGTCGGCCGGGAGGCCGACCTGGCCACGCTGCACGAGGTGCTCAAGCGCGTCCGGGGTGAGGAGCCGTCGGCCCTGCTGGTCGGCGGTGAGGCCGGGGTGGGCAAGACCCGCCTGGTCGAGGAGTTCTGCCGGTCGCTGGCCGGTGAGCCGGTCCGCCTGCTCACCGGGCAGTGCCTGGAGCTCGGCGAGGAGGGGCTGCCGTTCGCGCCCTTCGCCGCCGCGCTGCGGGAGCTGGCCCGGCGTGAGGGCCGGGCGGTGTTCTCCGGGCGCGAGGCGGAGTTCGCCCGGCTGCTGCCCGAGCTGGGGCCGCCGCCGGATTTCGCCGAGAGCCGCCGGGGACACCTCTTCGAGCTGGTCGGGTCGCTGTTCGCCCGGCTCGCCGAGGAGCGGCCGGTGGTCCTGGTGATCGAGGATCTGCACTGGGCCGACCGGTCGACCCGTGACCTGATCGGCTTCCTGGTGCGCTCGGCGCGGGTGCCGCGGCTTCTGCTGCTGGCCACCTACCGCACCGACGAGCTGCACCGCGGCCATCCGTTGCGACCGTTCCTTGCCGAGCTGGAGCGGGTTCGCGGGGTGCAGCGGCTGGAGCTGGACCGGCTCGACCGGGACGGCACCGCGGTGCTGCTCGGCCATCTGCTCGGCGCCGAGCCGGAGCCGCCCACGGTGGACGGGGTCTTCGAGCGGGCGCAGGGCATCCCGTTCTTCATCGAGCAGTTCGCGGCCTCCGCCGACCCGCGCTGCGGCGACATCCCGGAGACGCTGCGCGACCTGCTGCTCTCCCGGGTCGACCTGCTGCCCGAGCCGGCCCAGCGGGTGCTGCGGGTGGCCGCGGTCGGCGGGACCCAGTTCGGCCACGACCTGCTGGCCCGGGTGGCCGGGGTGGACGAGTCGGCGCTGGAGTCCGCGCTGCGTGCCGCAGTCGCCGCCCAGATGATCGTCTTCGACCCCGACGGGGGTTACGAGTTCCGCCACGCGCTGGTCCGGGAGGCGGTGCACGACGACCTGCTGCCGGGGGAGCACGCGCGGCTGCACGCCCGGTTCGCCGAGGCCATCGAGGCGGAACCACAGCTGGTCGACCTGGATCGGGCGCCGGCCGAGATCGCCCACCACTGGCACGCGGCCCACTCTCACCCACGCGCGCTGATCGCCGCGCGGCGAGCCGCCGACTACGCGGGGTCCCGATATGCCTATGCGGAACAGGCCAGCCTCCTCGACCGCGTCCTGGAGCTGTGGGAGCAGGTGCCGGACGCCGCCGCCCTGATCGGCACGACCCACCTCGATCTGCTGGAGGAGGCGGCGCTCGTCGCGATCGACTCCGGTGACCACATGCGCGCGCTGAGCCTCACCCGGGCCGCGCTCGGCGATCTGGACTGTGACGCCGAGCCGCTGCGGGCGGCGCGGCTGCTGATCCGCCGGGCCAAACTCCTGCGCAACGCGGGCAAGAGCGACGGCACTCCGGAGGCTCGCGAGGCCTACCGCCTGTTGCGGGCGGCGCCGCGCGACTCGGTCTGGTTGCGGTTGCTGGGCGATGTGGCCTACGTGTTCGCCGGCATCGACGCCGACGAGGCCGGCCGGATGGCGCAGGAGGTCAAGGACGTCGCGGCCGAGCTGGGCGACGAGGCGGGCCAGATCTCGGCCGAGATCACGTTCGGCAAGGTCTGCTCCGGCCGCCTCGCCGCCGACGAAGCGCTGCCGGCCATGCGCCGAGCGGTCGAGCGGGCCCGAGCCGTGGGTGACCTGCAGTCGTTCGCGCACTCGCTGGTCAACATCTCGGACACGCTGTTCGAGCTGGGCAGCTACGCGGAGTCCGCCGCCACCGCCGCCGAGGGCGTGCCGCACGCCGACCGTTTCGGTGTCTCCCGCACGACCGGCGTCTATCTCCTGGCCAACCACGCCGAGGCACTGATGGCCCTGGGCCGCTGGGACGAGGCGGACGGCCTGCTCGCCGAGGCCGCCCGCCAGGACCCGCCGGGCACCCTCGCCGTCCCGTGGCTGCGGCTGCGCGCCCGCATCCGCCTGGCCCGCGGCCACGAGGGGGCGGACGCGCTGGTCGGCCGGGCTACGGGGTTCCTGAGCAAGCCGTTCCTGAACCCGGAGACCCGGGTCTCACTCCTCGAACTGCGGATTCTGGCCTGCCGCGCGGGGGGCGACCTGGTGGGGGCGGTTGCCGCGGCACGGGCCGGGGTGCGGGACGCGGGGGTTGTGCATCGGCCGCGTTACGGGTGGGCGGTGCTGGCGGCGGCGGCTCGGGTGGTCGCGGATCTCGGCGTTGAGCCTTCCGCCCGCGAACTGGAGTCGTCGATTCGGGAAGTGGCGGCGGTCCTGCCTCAGCGTTATCCGGCCGAGCGGGCGTGCGCGGCCGAGGTGGCGGCGCTGCTCGACGGCGGGGTCCCGCGGTGGCGTGCGGCGGTGGCGGCCTGGCGCGAGGACGGTCAGGCGTATCAGCTCGGGGTCGCGTTGCTGGGACTCGCGGAGTCGGTGGCTGCGGATCGGCAGGCGGCGGCTGAGGCGGTTGCGGAGTCGGTGGGGATCGCGGAGCTGTTGGGGGCCCGGCCGCTCGTCGCGGCGGGGGAGACTCTCGCGCGGCGGCTCGGGGTGCGGGCGGGCTCTTCTGCGGCGTCCTCCGGAGCCGGGCGTGGTCGTGCCGGGTCTGCGGGGGCCGGGCTGGGCGGTTCGGAAGCTGTGGGGACCGGGCCCGCCGGTGCGGGGTCCGGTGAGTTCGGGGCCGGCGGGACTGAGGTGCTTACCGCGCGGGAGCGGGAGGTGCTGCGGCTGGTTGCGGAAGGGCACAGCAACGGGCGGATCGCGCAGGTGCTGTTCATCTCGCCGAAGACGGCCAGCGTCCACGTCTCGCGGATCATCGCGAAGCTGGAGGTGAGCAACCGGGTGGAGGCGGCGGCGGTGGCTCATCGGCTCGGGCTCTTGGAGGAGTGAAAGGGCTAAAGGGCCGGCGGCGGGGTGCCGATGTTGGGGGCCTACTCCTCGTGGGGTAGTGGTTACGCTCCGCTCAATCCTCGGAGGCCGATGATGGAGAACGCCTTTGACGTGGCTTATCGCGTCGTCGAGGTGTTGTTCGGGCCGGACTCGGGTGTGCCTTGGTGGGCCTGGGTGGCACCGCTGGTGATGATCTTCGCGAAGCTGCTGGGGCCGGTTGTGGCTCCGGAAGCGGCGGGGGCTGGTGGTGGCACTGGGTCCCGGTCCGGGTCTGGGTCTGGGAAGAAGGGCAAGAAGGGGAAGGCCAAGAAGAAGTAGGCCCTGGAACGCGCGAGCGCCGTCCGGCGGGGGGACCCGTGGGGCGGCGCTTTGCTGTGCCGGCACTACACGCCGCGCTCGGGCATGCGGCTGCGGTGTGTGGAGTTGGGGTGCGGAGCGGGGCGGAAGTTCACACGGTGGGTTGTGTGGGTTGTGGAGGGGGGTGCGGTGTGTGGAGTTGGGGTGCGGAGCGGGGCGGAAGTTCACACGGTGGGTTGTGGGGGTTGTGGGGGGGGGTGTGGTGTGTGGAGTTGGGGTGCGGAGGGGGGCCGAACTTCACACGGAACGGTGGGGGGAGATGCGAGTGGGCGGCGCCGTGGAGGGCGCCGCCCAGGAGGGAGGGAGGGTTGGGGGGTTAGGCGCGGGCGTCCAGGGCCTGTTTGTAGAGGCGGCCGGCTCGGTAGGAGGAGCGGACCAGGGGGCCGGACATTACGCCTGCGAAGCCGATTTGGGTGGCTTCTTCCTGGAGTTCTACGAATTCCTCGGGCTTTACCCAGCGCTCGACCGGGTGGTGGCGGGGGGTGGGGCGGAGGTACTGGGTGATGGTCACCAGTTCGCAGCCGGCGTTGTGGAGGTCGCGGAGGGCTGTGGAGATTTCGGAGCGTTCCTCGCCCATGCCGAGGATCAGGTTGCTCTTGGTCACCAGGTTGGCGGCTCGGGCCTGGGTGATGACGTCGAGGGAGCGCTCGTAGCGGAAGCCGGGGCGGATGCGCTTGAAGATGCGCGGGACCGTCTCGACGTTGTGGGCCAGCACCTCGGGTGCGGCGCCGAAGACCTCGGCGAGCTGGGTGGGCTCGGCGTTGAAGTCGGGGATCAGCAGCTCGACGCCACAGCCGGGCTGGAGTTTGTGGATCTGGCGGACGGTCTCCGCGTAGAGCCAGGCGCCGCCGTCGGGCAGGTCGTCGCGGGCGACGCCGGTGACGGTGGCGTAGCGCAGGCCCATGGTGGCGACGGACTCGCCGACGCGGCGCGGCTCGTCGGCGTCGAACTCGGCCGGCTTGCCGGTGTCGATCTGGCAGAAGTCGCAGCGGCGGGTGCACTGGTCACCGCCGATGAGGAAGGTGGCCTCGCGGTCTTCCCAGCACTCGTAGATGTTGGGGCACCCGGCCTCCTGGCAGACCGTGTGCAGGCCTTCCTTCTGCACCAGACCGCGCATCTGCGTGTACTCAGGGCCCATCTTCGCCTTGACTTTGATCCACGGCGGCTTCCGCTCGATGGGAGTTTCGGCGTTGCGCGCCTCGATGCGCAGCATGCGGCGGCCCTCGGGAGCAATAGTCACTCCCCGAAGATACGCCCGCCGCGGGCCATCCCGACGCAGGGTGTGAGTGCACTCACCGGCGTTCGGGAAAACGGGGTGCACGGCGGGGCGGATGTTGCTAACGTCCCGCCACGGCATTGATGGGGACAAGTAACGCTCCGAACACGCCGGCCGAGAGAGCCACCCGGTAGCTGGGAAGGGTGGCCCGTGCGCCGGAGCGCGAAGACACCCCGGAGCCGAGCATGACAAGAGGCGCCCGAGACGGGCGCGAAGGTGCGGTGGTACCGCGAGGATCCCGCTCGCCCGCACCTCCCTGGGGCCGCGTTGCAGAAACCCAGAGGAGGTACGAGCCATGCAACGCATCCTCTCCGCCCAGCTGTCCGCGCACGTCCACGAGAAAGTGACGATCGCCGGCTGGGTACACCGTCGCCGCCTGCTCAAGTCGGTGGCCTTCCTGATCGTCCGGGACGCCGAGGGGCTCAGCCAGGTGGTCGTCACCGACGGTGCCGCGCGCGAGCAGCTGGAGCGGCTCACCGAGGAGAGCGTCGTCGAGGTCACCGCGCTGGTCACCGCGAACGCGCAGGCGCCCGGTGGGGTCGAGCTGGTCGAACCATCCGTACGCGAAATGAGTGCGGTCCGCGTACCCCTGCCTTTTGATCTGCATCGGCCCGCGCTGACCGCGGGTCTGCCCGCTCAGCTGGACCACGCCGCCCTTGCGCTGCGGCACCGGACGCGCGCGAGAAGCTTGCGTATCGCCGCGGCCGCGACCGCCGGATTCCGCAAGGCGCTGGAGGAGCAGCGGTTCGTCGAGATCCAGACGCCCAAGATCGTGGAGTCGGCGACCGAGTCGGGTGCGAACGTGTTCCGGCTCGACTACTTCGGGCGGCCGGGCTATCTGGCGCAGTCGCCGCAGTTCTACAAGCAGCTGATGGTCGGGGTGTTCGAGCGGGTCTTCGAGGTGGGGCCGGTGTTCCGCGCCGAGCCCAGCGACACCGGGCGGCACCTGGCGCAGTACACGTCGCTGGACGCCGAGATGGGGTTCGTCACCGACCACCGGGACGTGATGGCGGCGCTGACCCGGACCCTGGCCGGGATGATCGCGGAGGTGGCGCAACGCACCGGTTTCAGCGAGTCGAGTGTGCCGGAGGAGATCCCGGCCGTGCACTTCACCGAGGCGCTGCGGATCGCCGGGGCGCCCGAGGACGAACCGGACCTGGCGCCGGCGCACGAGCGCGCGGTGGGGGAGTGGGCGCTGCGGGAGCACGGGTCGGAGTTCGTGTTCGTGACCGGGTACCCGATGCGCAAGCGGCCGTTCTACACCCATCCGGACCCGTCCCGGCCGGGCTTCTCGAACGGTTTCGACCTGCTGTTCCGGGGCATGGAGATCGTCACCGGGGGTCAGCGGCTGCACCGATACGAGGACTATCTCGCGGCGCTGGACGGCCGGGTGGAGGCGTATCAGGGGTATCTTGACGGCTTTCGGTACGGGATGCCGCCGCACGGTGGCTGGGCGATCGGACTGGAGCGTTTCGTGGCGCGGCTGACGGGTGCGGCCAACGTCCGGGAGGTCACCGCCTTCCCGCGAGACCTGCACCGCATAGCCCCGTGAGTTCACGGTGATTTGACGGGCGGCGGGATCGAATTCGTTGGTGACCATCGATCTGGACTCGATTCCGCCGGCCCGCGCCCGGCCGCCCCGCCGTCCGCGCGGGTTACCGCTGCTGCTGTCGCTGCTGGCGGCTCTCCTGCTGGCAGCGTCGGCGGGACCGGCCGGTTCCGGCGTGCTCCGGGTGGTCGCCTTTCAAGGTGACCGGGTCGCGTCCTGGCTGCTGGCCGCCGACATGCTCTACTCCACCAACCTGCCGGAGGACGATGTCGGCGTGGCGGTGGAGGTGGTGGCACGGACCCTGGACGGGAACGAGGTCGCCTGGAGCCGGACGATCGAGGGCGACGGCGGGGTGCCGAGTCTGGCCGAGGCCGGTACGTATCTGGTCGTCACCTCCGGGGTCGGGTTCACCGCGCTGGTCCTCGACCGGCACACCGGTGAGGTGCTCTGGAAGTCGTCCGGACTCGGAACGGCGGTGGCGGCCGGCGACCGGATCGCGCTCTGGGAGGAGGACCGCCTCGGCGTGCTGGACGTCGCCACCCGGCGCGTCGCGTGGTGGCTCCCGTTCCCGTCGGGACTCGTCGCGGCCGCGTCCGACGGGCCGCATCTGGTGGTCGCCGACGCGAACGGTGACGTCTTCACCTATGTCGCCGCCACCGGTGAGATGGCCGGCACCGCCACCGCCGGCCCGGTGCACTCCCTGGCGGCGGGTGGCGGCCGGGTCTACGGCCTGGGGCCGTCGAGTGTGACGGCGCTGCGCCTTCCCCGTCTCGACCCGCTGTGGTCGGCGCCCGCGACCGCCCGCTCCACGTTGACGCCCTGCGGCGACCGGCTGTGCCTGGCTGACGCGACGGTGCGGGCTCTCGACCCGGCGACCGGCCAGGTCCTGACCGAGTTCGCCGGGCGCGGTGTCCTGGCCGGCGACGTGTTGCTGCGCGCGAGCCAGGACCGGACCTGGGTGCGGGACATGGCGACGGGCGAGATCCGCGGTCATCTCCCCGGCGCCGGACTGCCGACCGGGTGTGCCCGGGTGGACCGCCACCTGGCCTGCAAGGTGGGCAAGGGCGAGGTCATGGTGTGGCGATTCCCCAGCAGGGGCTCTAGAGGATCACCATCAGCGTGACGACGGCGACGATCGTGAACGGGATGATCGTCGTGCAGATCAGGATGGTCCAGGCGACGGGGTGGCCGAAGTTGAGCACCACCCCGCCGCCCTGCTTCGGGACGAAGACCCGCTTGTCGCGGGGATCGCGGTAGAGCGCCATCAGAACAGCGTGTGCAGGTGGCGCTCGACGACCGGCAGCACCTCGGCGACGGTCACCGGGCGGCCCAGCTCGGCGCTGAGCGAGGTGACAGCGGCGTCCCGGATGCCGCACGGGACGAAGCGGTCGAAGTTCGCCAGGTCGCAGTCGCAGTTGAGGGCGAAACCGTGCAGGGTCACGCCGCGCGACACCCGGATGCCGATCTGGGCGATCTTGCGGTCGAGACCGCCGTCGGTCGCCCTGACCCAGGCGCCGCTGCGGCCCTCGACGCGCTCGGTGGCGACGCCGAACTCGGCGCAGACGTCGATCAGCATCTGCTCGACGCGACGCACGTACGCCACCACGTCGACTGGATCCGGCAGGCGCAGGATCGGATAGCCCACGAGCTGGCCGGGCCCGTGCCAGGTGATCTTGCCGCCGCGGTCCACGTCGACGACGGGGGTGCCGTCGAACGGCCGGTCGGCGGGTTCGGTCCGCTTGCCGGCGGTGAAGACGCTCGGGTGTTCCAGCAGCAGGACGGTGTCCGGCTGGGAACCGGACGCCACGCCCTCGTGCACGCGCTTCTGCTCGTCCCAGGCGGCGACGTAGTCGACCAGGCCGGGACGCAGGACGGTCAGGACTGAGGAGGTCACTCCGCCAGCGTACTCACCGGATCCGCCACAGCAGCACGTCGTCCACCCGCTCCGGCTCGCCGAGCAGCTCGGTGGCGGTGGTCAGCACGGCCTCCCGGAACAGGATCCGGTGGTCCGAGCCGGTGATCTCGTCGGCCAGGAACACCGCTTCGACACCCCAGTACGCGAAGTCCTCGCGAGCCTGCTCCCGGTCGACCTCGCTGAGCTGCGGGACGTAGCCGTACAGGGCGGCGCGGGTGAACAGCCAGTCGGTGGCCCGGGGCGGCGCGCCGATCCGGCCGGTCTCCTTGCTGCCGTTCTCGCCGGTGTTCTGCGGGCCGAGGAAGTAGCCGTCCGGGATGCGGAACTGCGGGCCGCCACGGGCCATCGTGTACGCCTGCCAGCGCTGCCCGTCGGCGTGCACGTTGAGCGCGAACGGGAGCGCGGTGAGCACGCCGTTCTCCGAGACGTACCGCTGCCAGGTGCCGTTCGCGATGAAGGCCGGCTCGGGTGCGCGGTGCTGGTCGCGTACGGGCAGCGGGAAGATCGGCAGCAGGGCCAGGACGATGCCGGCGACGAACGCCCGCCGCGTGGTGCCGGGTTTCGTGGTCATCAGCTGCTCGGCGAGCAGGGCGAGCAGGATGCCGAACACGCCGACCAGGGCGAGCGCGAACCGCAGCGGCAGCGCCGAGTCGAAGAGCGGCAGGTGGGCGAGTGCCGCGTAGGGCAGCGGGAAGTCGGCGACCTCGTCGCCCATCCAGTTCAGGCGCGGGCCGAGCGAGAGGACGAAGAAGAACGCGCCGGTCACCGCGACCGCCCGGAGCGTGGCCCGGCGGCCCGGATCGGCACCACGCCAGAGGAACTCCAGCGCGATGATCATCAGAGCGATCAGGGGTACGCCGAAGTACGACGTCTCCTCGGTGCGGTTCGGCCCGAGGTCGGACCCGTACCCGGCCAGCCCGGCGAGCGAGCGGCTCGGGAACGACAGGAACGCCGCCGAGTCCTCCAGGAAGTACCGCTGGTTGAAGCCGGTGCCGGTGAACGTGAGCGGCCCGGCGAAGTGCATGTACAACGGGTACGCCAGCAGCGTGCCGGCCACCACCGCGGTGACGCCCAGCGCCCGCAGCACGGTCGGCAGCGCCTCCCGGGCCTCCTGCCGCACCGGCCGGGCCAGCGACCACACGCCGAGGAACACCCCGCAGGCCAGGGCCGTGTAGAACAGGCCCTCCGGCGCGATCGAGAAGCCCACCGCCAGCGTGACACCGAGGATCAGCCCGTGACGCAGCCAGCGGCCCGGCTCGCGCAGTTTCAGCACCTGCCAGAGCACCACCGGCGCGATCCAGCCGGCCGTCCAGTTCAGGTGGCCGTTCGCGTGCGAGATGAAGCCCGGCGCGAAGCCACAGAAAAGGCCGCCCAGCGCGGCCGGCAGCGTGTGGTGGACCAGCCAGCGGCGCAGGAACAGATACCACGCGAAGGCGGACCCGGCCAGGTTCAGCGTCAGGATCGTCACGAAGCTGACCTGCGGGCCGGCCAGCCAGGTCAGCGGCGCGAAGAGCACGGTGTAGACCGTGATCGACGTGTTCGCCGCCAGGTTGACACCGAGCGGAGCGTTCATCATCTCCGCGAAGTAGGGGTCGGTGCCGTTGCCCAGCATGTGCACGCCGTACGCCAGCAGCCACTCGAACCACGCCTGGTCGCCGACGTTGTCGGAGAGCACATGCTCGTACGGGTCGCGCCACAGGCCGTTCGTGACGTAGACGGCGAGCGCCAAGGCGATCAGCGCGACGGTCAGGTGGGCACGCCACGGTGGCCGGGCTCGGAGCGGCGCGACAGCGGGCTCGGAGGGCGGGTCCGTGGGCACGGCGGAGGTGGGGACGGCGACTGACATCAAGGCGCAGGTTAGCAAGCCCCCGCCGGAGATCAGGGGGCCATCGCCGGTTCCGGGCGCAGGGCCGCCGCCAACGCGGCGTCCATTCCGGGGTACGCCCACGCGAACCCGGCTCCCGAGAGCACTCCCGGCAGCACCCGCTGACTGCGCTGCGCCTCACCGGCCAGCTCGCCGAGCAGCAGGTCAAGGGCCGGACCGGGCACCGTGAACAGCGCCGGCCGTCGCAGCCGGCGTGCCAGCAGCCTGGTGAACTCGGCGTTGGTGACCGGCTCCGGCGCGACCACGTTGACCGGGCCGGCGATGTCCTCGCGTTCGAGCAGGAACTCGGCCGCGTTCAGCCAGTCGGCGATCGCGATCCAGGCCATCCACTGCCGCCCGCCGCCGATCCGCGCGCCGGCGCCCAGTTTGAACGGCAGCAGCAGCGGTTTGAGCAGTGAGCCCTGTGAATCGATGGTGGGGGCGGTGCGGAGCAGGGCCACGCGTACGCCGGCGTCCTCGGCGGGGCGTGCGGCGGCCTCCCAGACCCGGCACAGGTCGGCCAGGAACGTGGTGCCGGCCGGCGCCTCCTCGGTCACGGTCTGGTCGCCGGTGTCGCCGTACCACCCGACGGCGGAGGACTGGAGCAGCGTGCGGGGGCGCTCGTCGTCCGGCAGCTGCCGCAGCGTCTTGGCGATGGTGCCGGTGGTGTCGATCCGGCTGCCGCGCAGGACCCGCTTGTAGGCGGCGGTCCAGCGGCGGTCGCCGACGTTCGCGCCGGACAGGTTGATCACGGCGTCGGCGCCGGCGAGCACCGCCGGGTCGAGCTGGCCCTGCGCCGGTTCCCAGGTGGCCTCCCCGCGCCCCTGCGCCGGCCGGCGCACCAGCCGGGTGAGCTCGTGCCCGCTGCGCCGGAGCCGGTTCACGAGCCGTGTGCCGAGATACCCGGAGGCCCCGGCGATGACGATCCGCATGTCCCGATTCTTGCCCGAAGATCGGTCTGCGCAAAACAAACCGGGGCACACCTCACGGTGTGCCCCGGTCGTGGAGTTCTTACAGACCGAGGTCAGCCTCGAAGTGCCCGCCCTCCAGGCGCTCCTTGACGGTCACCAGGAAGCGGGCGGCGTCCGCGCCGTCCACGATCCGGTGGTCGTAGCTGAGCGCGAGGTAGACCATCGAACGCGGCACGATGATCTCGCCGAGGTTCGGGTCGTTCACGATCACGGCGCGCTTGACCACCGCGCCGGTGCCGAGGATGCCCACCTGCGGCTGGTTGATGATCGGCGTGTCGAACAGCGCGCCCCGGCTGCCGGTGTTGGTCAGCGTGAAGGTGCCGCCGCCGATCTCGTCCGGCCCGATCTTGTTGTTGCGGGTCCGGTCCGCGAGGTCCGCGATCCGCTTGGCCAGACCGGCCAGGTTGAGGTCGCCGGCCTCCTTGATGACCGGGACGACCAGGCCCTTCGGCGCGTCCACCGCGATGCCGAGGTGCTCGGAGCCGTGGTAGGTGACCGTGCCCGCCTCGACGTCGATCGAGGAGTTGACCACCGGGTGCTGCTGCAGCGCCTCGACCGTGGCCAGGGCGAAGAACGGCAGGAAGGAGAGCTTCACGCCGTGCTTGGCCTGGAACTCGGCCTTCGCCTTGTTCCGCAGGTTGGCGATCTTGGTGACGTCCACCTCGACCACCGTGGTGAGCTGCGCCGAGACCTGCAGCGACTCCACCATGCGCCGGGCGATGGTGGCCCGGATGCGGGTGAGCTTCTCGGTGCGGCCACGCAGCGGGCTCGGCTCGGGCTTGGCGGCCTTCTCCGCGGGGGCGGCGGCCTGCTGCTGCGCGGGAGCGGCGGCGGCCGGGGCCTTCGCCGCGGCGGCCTTCTCGGCGGCGTCCAGGACGTCCTGCTTGCGGATGCGGCCACCGACGCCGGTGCCGGTGAGCGAGGACAGGTCCACGCCCTTCTCGGCCGCGAGCTTGCGCACGAGCGGGGTCACGTAACCGGCGTCGCCGGCGCCGTTCGCCCTGACCGTCTCGGCGGCCGGGGCGGCCGGCTGAGCCGGGGCGGGCGCGGACTGCGCGACCTGCGGGGCCGGGGCCGACTCGATCCGCGGCTGCTCTTGCTTCGGAGCCTCCTCCTGCCTCGGCGCAGGCGCAGGGGCCGGGGCCGGGGCGGCAGCGGCCGGAGCCGCACCCTGGACGCCGATGATCGCCAGCTCGGCGCCGACGTCGGCGGTCTCGTCCTCGGCGACCTTGATCTCCAGCAGCGTGCCGGCGACCGGCGACGGGATCTCGGTGTCGACCTTGTCGGTGGAGACCTCGAGCAGCGGCTCGTCGGCCTCGACGCTCTCGCCGACCTGCTTCAGCCACCGGGTCACGGTGCCCTCGGTGACGCTCTCACCGAGCGCGGGCATCTTGACGGCGGTGCCCTCGGCGGAGCCGGACGGAGCCGCGGTCTGCGGCGCCGGGGCCTCCTCCTCGACCGGCTTCTCGGTCGAGGGCTCGTTGAGCGCGGCCGGCTCCGGTTCAGGCTCCGTTGCCTGCTCCTGCGCGGAAGCGGCGGGGGCCGGAGCGGACGAACCCGCGTCCTCGCCCTCGCCGGCGATGACGGCCAGCTCGCTGCCGACCTCGGCGGTCTCGTCCTCGCCGACCACGATCCGGGTGAGCACACCCGCGGCGGGCGAGGGGATCTCGGTGTCGACCTTGTCGGTCGACACCTCCAGCAGCGGCTCGTCGGCTTCGACCCGCTCGCCCTCCTGCTTGAGCCACCGCGTGACGGTGCCCTCGGTGACGCTCTCACCCAGCCGCGGCATGGTTACCGATACCGGCATTTTTCCCCAAACTCCTTGTCGCAGTAACGAACGGATCAGCTGTGCGCGTGCAGGGGCTTACCCGCGAGCGCGAGGAAGGCCTCGCCCAGCGCCTCGTTCTGCGTCGGGTGGGCGTGTACGAGCTGGGCGACCTCCTCGGGGAAGGCCTCCCAGTTGAAGATCAGCTGGGCTTCGCCGACGAGCTCGCCGACACGCGCGCCGACCATGTGGACGCCGACGACCGGGCCGTCGTCGACCCGCACCAGCTTCACAAAACCCGCGGTCTTGAGGATCTGGCTCTTGCCGTTGCCGCCCAGGTTGTAGTTGTACGTCGAGACCTTGTCCGCACCGTACTGCTCCTTGGCCTTGGCCTCGGTGATGCCGACCGACGCGACCTCCGGGTCGGAGTAGGTGACCCGCGGGATGCCGGCCTCGTCGATCACGGCCGGGTTCTTCCCGGCGATCTCCTCGGCCACGAAGATGCCCTGCTGGAAGCCGCGGTGCGCGAGCTGCAGACCGGGCACGATGTCGCCGACGGCGTAGATGTTGCCGACCCCGGTGCGCAGGCGCTCGTCCACGATCACGAAGCCGCGGTCGAGGGTGATGCCCTGCTGCTCGTACCCGAGATTGGCGGTTGTCGGGCCACGCCCGACCGCGACCAGCAGCACCTCGGCCTCGAGGGTCTCGCCGCCGGCGATGGTCACCTTCACACCGTTGTCGGTGTGCTCGACCTTCTCGAACGGCTTGCCGACCTTGAAGTTGATCTTCCGCTTGCGGAAGGCGCGCTCGACCTGCTTCGAGATGTCCTCGTCCTCGGCGGCGACCAGGCGGGGCAGGGCCTCGACGATGGTCACGTCGGCACCGAACGACTTCCACACGCTGGCGAACTCGACGCCGATGACGCCGCCGCCCAGCACGATCGCGGAGGCGGGCACGCGGTCCAGCCGGAGGGCGTGCTCACTGGTCAGCACCCGCTTGCCGTCGACCTCCAGGCCGGGCAGCGAGCGCGAGTAGGAGCCGGTGGCGAGGATGACGTTGCGGCCGGTGTACCGCTGACCGTTCACCTCGACGGTGTCCTTGCTGACGAGCTTGCCCTCGCCGGCCACCACCGTGATGTTCTTGTTGTGGGTCAGCATCCCGGTGAGGCCCTTGAAGAGCCGGCCGACGACGCCGTCCTTGTACGCGTTCACGCCGGCCATGTCGATGCCGACCAGGTCCGCCTTGACGCCGAACTGCTCGCTCTCGCGCGTCTGGTCGGCGATCTCGGCGGCGTGCAGCAGCGCCTTGGTGGGGATGCAGCCACGGTGCAGGCACGTGCCGCCCAGCTCCGCCTTGTCGATCAGGGCGACCGAGAGGTCGAACTGCGCGGCGCGCAGCGCGGCCGCGTAACCACCGCTGCCGGCGCCGAGAATGACGATGTCGAAGGTTCCGCCGTTGGGCTGGCTCACGTTGACTCCAGTAGTCGCATCGTCGCCATGTGGGTCACACAATGGAAACGGTCACAGTCCCGTCGCTGACATCTTGTCACTTCGGGAGCCGGTCAATGCAGTCAGGTGCCCCACGACACGTCGGCTGGACGTACCCTTGCCGCATCGAACGTGAGGAGCGGTAGTGGCTTGGTTTCGGCGACGTCCTCAACAGGGCAGGCCTGGCGGACGGCCCGTGGAGAAGGCCGATCTCGAGCATCTTACGCAATTCGTCCGGTCGCGTCGCGGAGTCGAGGCTTTCGTCGAGCCACAGACGACAGTGACCGAGACCACCCTGTTGCTCGTGGCACACGACGGTGAATGGACCAGGCGGCGGATCCAGTCGCCCGATGTGGCGCGGCGTTTCGCCCACCAGCTGTCGATGCCGATCTATGACGTACGCCTGCTCGGTTATCCGCAGCGGATGCGGGACTACAACGAACGGCAGCGGCGCCGCCCCTCGCCGTGAAGGGCGGCGCCACCGCTCAGGACAGGTCGTCGATCACCCTGAGGAACGTGCGGACCGGCACCCCGGTGCCACCCTTGGTCCAGTACCCGTTCGGCTCGCCCGTGTGATAGCTGGGGCCGGCGATGTCGATGTGCGCCCACTCGACACCCTCGGCCACGAACTCGCGCAGGAACACACCGCCCTGCAGCATGTGCCCGGCCCGGTCCATGCTGGAGTTCGTCTGGCAGATGTCGGCGATCTCCGACTCCATGCCCTTGCGCACGTCGTCCGGCAGCGGCATCGGCCAGGCCGGCTCGCCGACCGCCGCACCGGCGGCCCGCACCAGCTCGATCGCCTCGTCCGAGCCCATCAGGCCGGCGATCCGCTTGCCCAGCGCCACCACCTGGCCACCGGTCAGCGTGGACGTCTCGAACAGGTAGTCGGTCCCGTCCGCGCAGGCGCGGGCGATCGCGTCGCCGAGCACCATCCGGCCCTCGGCGTCGGTGTTGAACACCTCGACCCGCTTGCCGTTGAACATGGTGATCACGTCACCCGGCCGGTACGCCGATCCGGAGGGCATGTTCTCGGCGATCGCCAGGTAGCCGGAGACCGCGACGCCCGGCTTGAGGGCGGCGACCGCGAGCAACGTTGCGGCGACCGCGGCGGCCCCGGCCATGTCGGACTTCATCTCCCACATGCCCGCTGCCGGCTTGATGCTGATGCCGCCGGTGTCGAACGTGATGCCCTTGCCGACCAGCGCGACCCGCTTCGGGTCGGTGACGCCGTCCGGGGTGTAGGTCAGCTTCACCAGGCGCGGCGGGGCCTCGGAGCCCTGCCCGACCGCCACGATGCCGCCGTAACCGCCGGCCTTGAGCTGATCGAAGTCGAGCACCTCGACACCGAGGCCGGCCTCCGTGGCGGCCTGCGACACCAGGTCGGCGAAGCCCGCCGGGCGCAGCTCGTTGGGCGGCATGTTCACCCAGTCGCGGGTCAGGCGTACGGCACGGGCCACGGTCTGCGCCCGCTCGATCTCGGCGGCCGCTGCGGGGTCGGCGGCGTCCGGGACGTGCACCTGCAGAGCGGTCACCGGGTCGCGGCGCCCCTTCTGCGGCTTGGTCTTGTAACCGGCGAAGCGGTAGGAGCCGAGCAGCGCGCCCTCGAGCACCGCGCGCAGCACGGGCGAGGCGTCGTCGTCGGGCAGCGGCAGGGCGAGCGCCACGGTGCTGCTGCCGGCGAGGGCGCGTACCGCGGCGCCGGTGCCACGGCGCAGCGTCTCCAGCTCGGGCGCGGGGCCGGACGGCTCGCTGCCCAGGCCGACCGCGACGATCAGCGGCGCCGCGACGGTGCCGAGCGTGGCGAGCTTGGTCACCTCGCCCGGGGCCCCGCTCGCGCCGAGCAGAGCCAGCGTCGCGGTCAGCCTGCCGTCGAACGCCGCGGCGATGCTCTCGGCGCCGGCGGCCGGCAGCAGGGCACCGTCCTCGTCGGGCTGGCTGTGCAGGCCGATGACGATGGCATCGACCGCCAATTCGGCCGGGTCGGTGTCGACCAGGCTGAGGCTGGGCTGAGTCACTCGGGCGCTCCGGGACGTCGAGCCGGGTAGTCACGGGTGGTGCGTTCCCGGCTGTTGGGAAGAGGTGTTGTCACCGCGACTCTAACGAGCCCCAAGGTCACCGGTAAGTTGAGTCTCATGTCTGCCGAGCTTCTCCGGTCACCGCTGCACGATCGCCACGTCGCCCTGGGTGCGAAGTTCGCCTCCTTCGGCGGCTGGGACATGCCGCTGGAGTACGCCGGCGGCGGTGTACTGAAGGAGCACGCGGCCGTCCGTGAGGCGGCCGGGATCTTCGACGTGTCGCACCTCGGCAAGGCCCGGGTGCGCGGTGCCGGCGCGGCGGACTTCGTGAACTCGTGCCTCACCAACGACCTGGGCCGGATCGCGCCGGGCAGGGCGCAGTACACGCTCTGCTGCGATTCCTCCGGTGGGGTCGTCGACGACCTGATCGCCTATCTGTACGGCGACGACCACGTCTTCCTCATCCCGAACGCGGCGAACACGGCCGAGGTGGTGCGCCGGCTGACCGAGGCGGCGCCGGCCGGGATCACGGTTGCCGACGAGCACCGTTCGCACGCCGTGCTGGCGGTCCAGGGCCCGGGTTCCGCGGAGATCCTCGGCAAGCTCGGGCTGCCCACCGCGCACGACTACATGTCGTTCGACGCGGCCACGCTGAGCGGGACCGATCTTGTCGTCTGCCGCACCGGCTACACCGGCGAGCACGGATATGAGCTGGTGGTCGGCTGGGACGGCGCGGGCGCGGTCTGGGACGCGATCATCGAGGCCGGGGTGCGGCCGTGCGGGCTGGGCGCGCGCGACACGCTGCGTACCGAGATGGGTTACCCCCTGCACGGCCAGGAACTGACCCTCGACATCAGCCCGGTGCAGGCCCGCTCCGGCTGGGCGGTCGGCTGGGGCAAGCCGGCCTTCTGGGGCCGCGACGCGCTTGTCGCGGAGAAGGCCGCCGGTCCCCGGCGGACGCTGCGGGGGCTTGAGCTGACCGGGCGAGGCATTCCGCGGGGTCATATGAATGTGTACGCGAAAAGCACACTGATCGGCGAGACGACCAGCGGCACCTTCTCGCCGACGAAGAAGGTGGGCATCGCACTGGCCCTCATCGACACCGCGGCCGGGATCGCCGACGGTGATCTGGTCGAGCTCGACATCCGGGGCAAGCGTGTCGAGGCGCGCGTCGTGAAGCCGCCGTTCGTGACTCCCTCGGTCCGCTGAACTCCCTCGGTCCGCTGACCGTTCGGTCCTCTCGCGCGCCTGTCGTTGGGGTCTGCTGCGCGCCCGCCGTTGTCGTGTGGGCGTTGTTGTGTGGGGAGTTCGGGTTTGCTGCGCGCCCGCCGTTGTTGTGTGGGGAGTTCGGGTCTGCTGCGGGGCCGCCGTTGTTGTGTGTGGAGTTCGGGTTTGCTGCGGGGCCGAACTTCACACGCTGGGTGGGTCAGGCGAGGGTGAGGGCTACCAGGGTGACGGTGGTGGCGAGCTCCACCGCGCAGCCGAGCACGTCGCCGGTCAGGCCGCCGAAGCGGCGTACGCAATGGCGCACCAGAAGGACCACCGCCAAGAGTGCGATGGCGACGGCGGCCGGCCCCTGCCAGGGACGGCCGGGGACCGCGGCAGTGGCCAGGCCCGCGACGGTGACCGCGGCCGTTGCGACGGCCCAGAGCGGCACCGTTGACGCGACCATGGCGCCCAGGCCGTCGGGACGGGCGGCGGGCACACCTCGGCGGCAGGCGATCGTGATGGCGAGGCGGCCGGTGGTCCACGCGGTGATCAGTGCCCAGGGGGTCGTGTCGGTGAGGGCCGCGGCCTGGATGAGGACAGTTACCGCGATCGCCGCCACCCCGAACGGCCCTATGTCCGATTTTTTCATTATTTCTAGGGCTTTAGTGCCCGTGCGGTAGGAGCCCAGCGCGTCCACTGTGTCGGCCAGACCGTCCAGGTGGAGACTGCGGGTGAGCAGTGCGGCGGCGGCCACCGTCACCCCGGCGGCCACCAGCGGTGGTGAGCCCGCTGTGCGCAGGCCCTCGTGGCCGGCCGCCAGGATGAGGCCGAGCAGTGCGCCGACCAGCGGGGCCACCGACATTGCCACGGCGGCGGTGGGGCGGTCGACACGGCCGGGGCGCAGCGGCAGGACGGTCAGCGTGGTGATCGCCAGCCGTAGCCCGTCAAGCACTCAGCCCCGCGTCCCCCTGCTCCGCCAGCAGCGCCGGGTGCACGGGCAGCGAGGCGGCCAGGCCGATCGCGGTGCGCAGGACCGGCAGGACGGTCAGCGCGTTGGCGCCCTCGCCCAGATCCAGGCCGATCTCCAGCACCGGCGTGAGGCCGAGGACGTCGGCGCCCTGGCGGACCAGCGCGAGCCGGCCGGCCTCGGGCAGCAGGCACCAGTGCCGGGTCTGCGCGGCCAGATCGCGGGCGACCAGGCCGGCCGCGATACCGAGCGGGCCGTCCAGCAGCACCGGCAGGCGGCGGGCGGCGGCGCCGAGCAGCACGCCGGTGGCAACGGCGAGGTCGGGGCCGCCGAGTTCGCGCAGGATGTCGGTGGCGCCGCGGGACTCCTGGCGGATGCGGTGTAGGGCGTCGCGTACGGCGGCGCAGCGCACCATCCACGCGTTGTCGTCGAACCGGCCGCCCGGCAGCGTCACCCGGGGCAGCATGGCGACCGCCTCGGCGCCGGTGGTGGCGGAGAGCACGGCGGTGGCGGTCGCCTCCAGGCCCGGCGCCAGACCGGCCAGCAGGATCGCGTCCTTGCCGGCGTCGGCGGCCGCGTCGGCGAGCCGCCAGCCCTCGCGCATGGCCGCCTCGACAGTCGCGTCGTCGGTGACCGGGCCGTCCTCGAAGGCGCCCGCGTCGGCGGCCCGCAGCACCGCGATGTCGGCGCCCACCTGTGCGGCCAGTCGCCCCAGGAGGCCGGTGCCCTGCTCGGCCTCGGTGATCCGGCGCTCGATGTCGAACGGGTCGGCGCCGGCGGCGGCACCGCCGGCGTGCCGACCGGCGATCAGCACGAGGCGTACCGCGGACCAGGACGCGGGCTTCATCGTGTCCTGGGTGGCCGCGGCGAACTCGACCGCTTCGGCCAGGGCGCCGAGGCCGGCGCCGGGGAGGTCCAGGCCGGGGAGGCGGTCGCGGGCGTCGGGGCCGGCGTCCTGGTTCGGCAGGGGGAGGTCCATGCCGGGTTTGATCTCGGTGAGGCCGGAGTAGATCAGGGGGAGGGCGGTGGTGGCCTCGGTCCAGGTGGGCGCTGTCCGTGTCTCCGGCGTCTCCGCCGGCGTTTCCGGTGTCACCACGGTCGGGGTGGCGGTCGGTGGGGGTGGGGGAGCGGTGACGGCCGGCGGGGCCGGGGCTGGAGCCGGGCTCGGGGCTGGAGTCGCGCTCGGGGCCTCGGAAAGCACCGCTGGCGTCGGCTCTGCCGGGATTTTTCGTGATATGTCCTGTTTTAGCCAGGTCGGCTGGCCGGCCACCACCAGGACGACCCCGTCGCAGACCTCGGCGAGGGCCTGGTTCGTCGTGCCCAGCGCGTCCGCGAACGCCCGGCCCACCGGCGTGACCGGCACCAGCGACAGCCCGACCTCCGGGCTGACCAGCACGACTCGTGCGGCGCACTCCCGTACCGCCGTGGCCAGCGCCGCCACGTCGGCCTCGTCGTCGTTGGGCTGGCGCACCGGGTCCAGCACCGACGCCACCCAGCCGCCGAGGTCGTCCACGAGGAACGTGTCCTCCGGCTTGGCCTCCGTGAGCAGCGCGGTCAGCCGCGCCGGGTCGGCACCGGTCTCCTCGGTCGACCACGCCTGCGGGCGGCGCCGCTGGTGCGCCTCGATCCGTGCGAGCCATTCCGGGTCGTCCTCGCCGCCGATCGCGGTGGCCACATAGCGCACCGCGGGCGCGTCTGCCACCAGCGATTCGGCGAACGCGGATTTGCCGGAGCGGATTCCGCCGAGCACCAGGACCGTGTTCCACCGATCTTCGGACATGCCCCGTACCTTAGAGCCGGGTCGCACACCTCGACGCCGTAGGGTGGAAGCCCACCGACGGACGACGTGAGGGGGCGGCTCAATGCCGTGGAGTTGGCGGTACGAGGACGTCGACGGAAAGCCAGTAGACGGGCCGGCCGAGACGTTCAGCAGCCAGGCGGACGCGGAGTCCTGGATCGGCCAGGAGTGGCGGCAGCTGCAGTCCTCCGGCGTGAGCACGGTCGTGCTGGTCGAGGACGAGCGGGTCGACTACCAGATGAGCCTGGCTCCGGCGGACTGACGTGACGTACGAACCGGTCTACACCCGTACGCCGAGGAACGCGTTCATCCCCAGCCCGGTCTTCGTCGGCATCGTCGCGGTGTTCGTGGCGAGCGGCATCATGACCTGGACCCGCTTCGGCAACGTCAAGATCGACGTCTTCCTCTTCGTCATCTCGGGCTGGGTGATCTCACTCTGCCTGCATGAGTACGCCCACGCGGTCTCCGGATACTTCTCCGGCGACCTGACCGTGGCCGACCGCGGCTACCTGCGCCTCAACCCGCTCAAGTACACCCACCCGCTGCTCTCCATCGTGCTGCCGGTGATCGTGGTGATCCTCGGCGGCATCGGCCTGCCCGGCGGCGCGGTCTGGGTCGACCACCGGTACATCCGCAGCAGGGTGAAGGACTCGCTGATCAGCGCGGCCGGCCCGCTCACCAACGTGGCGCTCGCGCTGCTGGTGGCGGTGCCGTTCCTGGCCGGGATGGCGCCGGAGCTGACCCAGAGCGTGACCGGGCGTTACCAGCTGTCCAGCGCCGACCACATCGAGTTCTGGTCCGCGCTGGCGCTGCTGGCGTTTCTGCAGGTGACCGCGAGCGTGCTCAACTTCCTGCCGGTGCCCGGCCTGGACGGCGGCGGCATCATCTCGCCGTTCTTCAGCCCGGCGTACCAGCGGGCCTGGAACCTCGCCGCGCCGTGGGGCTTCCTGGTGCTGTTCCTGCTGCTGTGGCAGACCCAGGTCGGCGACTACTTCTACAGCCTGGTGAACTGGCTGGCCGAGCTGATCAGCGTGCCGCCGTGGCTGTACGCGTACGGCTTCGACCTGATGCGTTTCTGGAGCTGAGAAGAGGGGCCGCCGCGGCGGCCCCTCTTTCCCTCACGGGCGCTTGGCCGGGCTCGTCGTCAGGGCCGGGTCCCGGGTGGTCACCGGCTCGACGATCTCGTCGATCGCCTTGAGCAGGCTGTCGTCCAGCTTCACCCCGGACGCCTTCACGTTGTCGTGCACCTGCTCCGGGCGGGACGCCCCGATGATCGCCGCGGAGACGTTCGGGTTCTGCAGCACCCACGCCACCGCCAGCTGGGCCATCGTCAGCCCGGCCTGCTCGGCGAGCGGCTTGAGGTTCGCGACCGCGGTCAGCACGTCGTCCTCGAGCCAGCGCGCGATGAAACCCGCACCGGACTTGTCGTCGGTGGCGCGGGAACCGGCGGGCGGCTGCTCACCGGCCCGGTACTTGCCGGTCAGCACACCCTGCGCGATCGGCGACCAGACGATCTGGCCCAGGCCCAGCTCGACCGAGGCCGGCACGACCTCGGCCTCGATGACCCGCCACAACATCGAGTACTGCGGCTGGTTCGACACGAGGCGCACCCGCAGTTCGTCGGCGAGCGGCTTGGCGGCCCGGATCTGCTCGGCGGTCCACTCCGAGACGCCGATGTAGTGCGCCTTGCCGCTGCGTACCACATCGGCGAACGCCTCCATGGTCTCCTCGAGCGGGGTGGCGTAGTCGTACCGGTGAGCCTGGTAGAGGTCGACGTAGTCGGTGCCGAGCCGGCGCAGCGAGCCGTCGATCGAGGTCAGGATGTGCTTGCGGGACAGGCCGCTGTCGTTCGGTGCCGGTCCCGTACGCCAGAAGACCTTCGTGAAGATCTCCAGCCCGTCCCGGCGCTCGCCCTTGAGCGCCCGGCCCAGCACCTCCTCGGCGCGGGTGCCGGCGTAGACGTCGGCGGTGTCGAACGTGGTGATGCCGGCGTCCAGGGCGGCCCGCACGCAGGCGGTGGCCGCGTCCTCCTCCACCTGTGAACCGTGGGTGATCCAGTTGCCGTAGGCGATCTCACTGACCAGCAGGCCGGAACGGCCGAGATGACGGTGCTCCATGCCCCTGAATCTATCTAGAGGACCGGCCTCGCGTCCGGGAGCAGGCGCAGCACCTCGTTGACGACCTCGTCGCGGTCCCGATGGGCCACGTCCACGAGCGGTTCGCCCTGGCGGTTCAGGGCGCCCCAGTTGCCGGTCCGGTCGCGTACCAGGAAGGCGGACGGGTGGATGACGACTCCGGCGTACTCCGGCCGCACCACCATCCGCCCGGTCCGGTCGAGCACGCCGAACCCGGTGCCGCCGTCGACGACGGCAAGGCCCTCGTCGGTGAAACCGTCCACCGTCGCGCCGGTGTGCAGCACGGTCGCGAAATGCCGGAAGCGGGGCTCCACCGCGATCCGGGCGTGCCTGTCCACGGCACCCCACAGCCCACCGCGGCGGATCTGCGCCAGCCCGCGACGGAACGGCCGGCCCTCCTCGAACCCGCCCGGCACGACGAGCCGGTTCTGCCGGTCGATGGCGACCCAGCCCTCGCCGGGGCCGCGCGTCACCCACGCCAGTCCCTCGGAGAACCGTCCCACGCCCAGGAACCCGGCCGCGGCGGAGATCACCAGCTCACCGTTCTGGTCGATCAGCTCCCAGGATGGCGAGTCGGGGCGGCGTACCCACGCGAGACCCTCGGAGAACGGCTGCGCCTCCGCGTAACGCGGTTCGACCGCGGCCGCGTACCCCCAAAGGTTTGTGCCGTCGTCACGCAGCGGCGTCGGCGCCGCAGGCAGCCCGAGCACCTCCTCCCGGCTGCGCGGATACGGACCCCAGCCACCATCCCCGGTGCGCCGCGTGATCGCATCGAGCGCCAGCTCGATCCGCTCGACCATCTCCGCGTCCTCACCACCGCGAACGTTCAGCGCCCGCTCGAAGTGATTCACCGCCTCCAGATACCGACCCTGATCGAAAGCGGACCGCCCGGCCAACTCCCGAATCTCAGCACGAACCCGGGCCGGCAGCTCGACCGAGTCGGCCTGCTCGTAGAGCCGATCCGCTTCGGCGTACTCGCCCCGCCACTGCAACACCTGCGCCAACCGCGCTTGGGCGATCGAAACCGGTCGCAGCTCGCCACTGGCCTCCGCGTGCCGCAGCGCCTCCCGGCCATCGGCCAGGGCGTCGTCCATCTCACCGAGGACTCGTGCGACCACAGCTCGGAGGCTCAGCAGCCCGGCACGGACGTTGTCCCGCTCAGCGAATTCAAGCCGGTCCGTGAGCCGGTCCGTGAGATCCCACAAACGGTCAGGCTCATCAACCTGCTCCCGCAGCGTCTCCGGGTCAAACGTCCACGCGTGAGCCGCGAGAATCTCCTCCGGATCCCGCCGCCGTCGCTGATCGTTTGCGGGCTGCTCCCGCCGCTGCCGAACCCGCTCGCTCCTCGGCGCGGGCGCCGGCCCACTCTGCGCTACGGCCGCCGGGGCCGGCTTGCTCTCCGCCGCCGCGGCCTGCTCGGGCGCACTCGGGGCAACCGGCGGGGCTAGCTCACGCTCCGCTGCGGCGCCTTCTCCGGGCTCACTCTGCGCAGCCGCCGCCGGCTCACCGTGGGTCGCCCCATCACCGTCGTGGTCACCCTGAGTGCCTACCGCACGCTCATCGTCAGCCTTTTCGTGTACGCCCGAAGCTCCCGAATCAGCCCCGCCGCCCTCGTGGCCGTCCCCGGCGGCAGCCAGTCCCTCAACCGCGACCTCTCCGTCGCGGGCTGTCGGTCCTTCCACGCCCGGGTCCGGACTCGCACCGCTGACGGGCGCCGCACTGATGGGTGTTGCGCTGACGGGTGCTGCGCTGACCGGCGTGCTCGACGTCGGCACCGCGCTGACGGGTGTGATGGCTGCGGATGCGGGGCTCATGGGCGCGCTCGAAGCTGGTGCCGCGCTGACCGGCGTGCTGATCGTGGGTGTGGCACTGACTGGCGTGCTCGACGTCGGCACCGCGCTGACCGGTGTGTTGATTTCGGGTGTGGCGCTGACCGGGGTGCTCGAAGCCGGAACCGCGCTGACGGGCATGCTCGACACGGGCGTTGCGCTGACTGGCGTCGCGCTCACCGGCGTGCTCGAATCCGCGTCCGACCCACCCGCCGGGCGGAACCCGGGCGGCGTGCTGACCGGGCGATTCGCCGCCGGACTGACCGGCGCATTCGACACGGGCGTAACGCTCACCGGCGCGCTGGACGCAGGCGCCGAACTGACCGGCATGCTCGTCGCGGGCGCTGAGCTGACCGGCATGCTTGTCGCGGGCGCCGAGCTGACCGGCACGTTGGACACCGGCGCCGCGCTGACGGGAATGCTGGATGCGGGCGTAACGCTCACCGGCGAACTGGATACCGGTGCCGCGCTGACGGGCGTGCTGGACACCGGCGCTGGGCCGACCGGTGTGCTTGAATCCGGTGCGCCGGAGATCGGGGCGGGTGTGGCGCTGACCGGCGTGGCCGAGTCTGCGCTGGTGGCCTCGCCGGCTGTGGGTGCCGACTCGTCGGCGGTCGAGCCCGGCTGGGTCCAGCCGTCGCCGGTGTAGAGGCTGTCCCGCTCGGAAGTCTCCTCCGAACCCGCCCACCCAGCGCCGACGTCCGTCCCACTTACCTGCGCGCTCGCGGCCGTGCTCACCTCAGGCGTCTGCCAGCTGGCCCAGGCGTTGTCACTCGAAGGCTGTACCTGCCCCGCCCAAGGATCCGCCGTCGCAGGCTGCCACTGGACAGCGCTAGCCTCAGCCTCCAGCGCGACGTCGCTTTCCTGCGCCGATGCGTCAAATGTCGCAGCTTCGTCCACCGGTCCAAGGGGCGTCTCGGCCGCCGACGTCAGCTCGCTCACCGGCTCGGCAGGAGACGCCGACTCGGGTGCGGCCGGCGAAGGCGACTCGTGTGCGGCTGACTCGGGTGCGGCCGGCAAATGCGACTCGTGTGCGGCCGACGCGTGTGCGGCCGGCGAAGGCAACTCGGGTGTGGCCGACTCGGATGCGGCCGGCGAAGGCGACTCGGGTGTGGCGGGCGTGGACGACTCGGGTGCGGGTTCCGAGGTGTCGGTCTCCGTCCCTGGGGAGTCTGCGGATTCGTCCGAGTCGGCGGATGGCGCGAACCAACCCTGGGGCTGCGTGACGGGTGCCGGCGCCTCTGGGACTTCGTCCGGTGCCGCGTCTGCCTCGGCAACCGGTGTGACAGCTCCCAGGCCGCTCATCGACAACAACCAGCCGAGTCCGTGCGACTCCGCCGGTGCCTCGGGCTCGTCCTGGACAGCCGGGTCGGCGGCCAGCGGTGATCGGGGAGCGATGCCGCTGCCGGTCGGCGCACCGGTCACCGGGGCAACCGGCGCTGCGCCGTCGAACGGCGGCGCGGTAACCGGCTCGGCCGCCGACCCGAAGCCCGCGTCCGTGGACCCGAACCCGGCGTCCGTGGACCCGAAGCCGCCGTCCGTGGGCCCGAAGCCGGCGTCCGTGGATCCGAAGCCGGCGTCCGTGGATCCGAAGCCGCCGTCTGTGGATCCGAAGCTTGCCTCCGTGGGGTGGAAGGCTGCGGGTGGTGTCTGCGGGACCGGAGTTGCCGGCGGGGCCGACTGGGCTGCGGCCTCTGCGGCGATGCGGCGGGGGTCGAGGGGGCGGGTGCGGTCCTCGGATTCGGCGTGGTGTTCGGCTGGGCGGGGATGCCCGGGGGTGGGGGTGAGGCCGACGCGCCGGGGGTCCAGCGGGCGGGTGGGGTCCTCCGGCTCGGAGGGTTGGTGACCGGTGGGCAGATCGGAACGCTTGGGCGTCCACGTGTCCTCGTCCGGCGACACCACGCCGGCTGGTCCGGCTGCCTGCGGCACCGGCGGATGACCGGACACCGGGACACCATGCCCGGATGCCGGGACCGAACCGGGCACGCCGCTGTCAAAGGCGGAACCGGCCGGACGGAAGCCGGGCCCGGCGGGACCGGAGCTGGGGGCAGCCGGACCGAAGCCGGGGGCGGCGGGACCGGAGCCGGGGGCAGCCGGGCCGAAGCCTGGGGTCGCCGGGCCGGAGGCGGGGGCGGCCGGGCCGGACGCGGGGGCGGCCGGGCCTGGGCCGGGGACGATGGGTGGCTGGGTGGGGGTGCCGGTGGGCGTGTTGGGGTAGACGGCGGCCGGTGTCACCGGCTGCTGTGGTGTTACCCGGGTGGGCTGTGGAGCCGGGCGGGCTGTTGTGGGGGTGGCTCGCTCCTGAGGAACCGGGCGCAGGTTGAAGGGGGCCTCGCGGCGCTCTTCCGCATAGGCGGGGAAGGCGTCGGGAGGTGCGGGGCGCGCGCTGCCGTAGGCCGGGCCGGCCGGAGAGGTCGGACCGGTGATGGGGCGGCCCTCGGCGTCGTGGCGGGGGAAGCCCTGTTCGGGGGCCTGCCGCCGGCCCTGGTAGCCGGGTTCGGGTCGTGGCTGGCCGTAGCCGGGGGGCACTGTGCCGCCGAACCGTCCGGGCGGCGGAACCTGCCCGTGCCGACCGGCATCTCCCGGACGCATCGGCGCACCCGGACCACCCGAGGCGCCGGGTCCACCGTGACTGCCGGGGCCACCAGGACCACCAGGAGCACCGGGGCCACCAGGACCGCCGGGAGCACCGGGGCCGTTTTGAGGAGCGAAACCGGGCCGCGGCTGACCGGGAGCACCGTGCGGGCCCGGACCGGAAGGATTGTGGGACGGCCCACCGTGCATGGGGGAACCCGGGCCGCGAGGGCCGGGCTGCGCCGGGCCGCCCTGCTGGGGCGCCGGGCGGCCATATTCGCCTCGGTCGGCGGGGGAGACGGGGGAGACGGGTCGGGGACCGTAACCCTGAGGGCCCTGCCCGCGCACCCACGGGCCACCGTCCGGCGGCATCGGCTGCTGCGGAACGCGCCCTGCGGGCCCACGCCCGGACCGTCCCGGCGAGACCGGCACGGACGGCGACTGATGCCCGGGGTTGACCGGCACCTGGCCATGCCCGGGGTTCACCTGACCGTGCCCGGGGTTGACCTGACCCTGCCCGGGGCTGACCTGACCCTGCCCGGGATTCCCGGGACCGCCCGGCATCGGACGCCCGGCGCCCGGCCGCCCGCCCGCATAGTCCTCGCCCTGCGCCCGCCCATACACCGGCGCGGAGCCCCGCCGCTGCTCAGGAGCGGGCCCAGCCGGCCCGCCGCGCTCCTCATCGACCCGGTCATGCATGCGGACCGGGCGGTTCCACGACGGCTCGTCGCGCGATGCCGCCGGCGCGTCCGGCCACGTCGGCGGCGGAACAGGCGCACCGCCGACCACAGCCCGCCCCCGCCCACGATTGTCCGGCGCCGATCCGGGCCCGCTGACCGGCGCGGCACTGACCGGGGACGAGCTGACCGGGGACGAGCTGACCGGAGCGGACGCCGAGCCGCGGGATGCCTCGTAGACCGGTGTGTGCACGGCTTTCCGGCGGCCGGGGTCGCCCGGGTAGCGCTGGCCGGGCAGGGGTTCCCACTCCCAGGTGATCTCGTACACCCAGGCGGGTTCGTCGTCCCAGCTGTCCGCGCCCGGCCGGGAGCTCCAACCGTTCATCGGGCACCCGAAGGGTGGCCCGGCGATTGGCAACGCTCCGTCACGGCGAACTCCACCTTGTCAAAAATCGTGCCGCGGCCGGCCGGGGACCCGGGTAGAGTCGCCCGGCTCCACTGCGAAGGGTTTCGAGAGGAGATTAACGGCGTGGACCGGATCGACGCCAGGGTGCTGACGATCTCTCGAAACGGTCCGTTCCGCGGCTCCGCTACTACTTTCGGTGCGCTGATCGGATCGGGTTTCCGGCGGTACTCGACCTACCGGCAAGCCACCATAGCCGGAACGTTCACGAACATCGTGTTCGGCTTCCTGCGGTGTTACGTGTTACTCGCTGTCGTGGAGGGTGCGGCCGGGCAGCAGCCGGCGGGATATGACGCCGAGCAGTTGGCCACGTACGTGTGGGTGGGTCAGGGCCTACTCAGCGTGATCGGCCTCTGGGGCTGGACCGAGCTGGCCGACCGGATCCGCACCGGTGACATCGCCGCCGACCTGTTGCGCCCGGTCTCCCCGGTGGTCGGCTATCTCGCCGCTGACCTGGGCCGGGCCCTGCACGGCGCGCTCACGCGGTTCGGCGGGCCGCTGCTCGCCGGCGCCGTCTTCTTCCCGTTGCGTACGCCCACCCGCTGGCAGACGATCCCCCTGTTCGTCCTCTCCGTGACGCTGGCCGTGGTCGTCTGTTTCGGCTGCCGCTACCTGGTGAACGCGACCGCCTACTGGCTGCACGACGCGCGCGGCCCGATCATGGTCTGGACGCTGGGTGCGGGTGTGCTCGGCGGTCTCTACTTCCCGCTGCGGCTGTTGCCGGAGGAGCTGGCGCTGGCGCTCTGGGTGGCCACGCCGATGCCGAGCCTGTTGCAGACGCCACTCGACGTGATCGCCGAGCGGGACGGGCCGCTCCTGCAGGCCGGGCTGGTCGGGCTGCAGGCGGTGTGGGCGGTGGCGGTGCTGCTGCTGGCCGGGGTGGTGCAGCGACGGGCCGAGCGCCGTCTGGTGGTGCAGGGTGGGTGAGCTGCGGGCGTACGGGGCACTCGCCGGCGCCCAGATCAGATCGGCGATGTCCTACCGCGCGTCGTTCCTGACCGAGATGGTCGCCAACACCGGTGCCACGGTCTTCGACGTGTTCACGGTCCTGGTGCTGTTCCGCGCGACGCCGGCGATCGGTGGCTTCTCGCTGGAGGAGGCGCTGCTGATCGTGGGGCTGAGTTCGGCCGGGTTCGCGCTCGCCGACATGACCGTCGGGAATGTCGACCGGCTCAAGCTCTACGTCCGGGCCGGCACGCTCGACGCCGTCCTGGTGCGGCCACTGCCCGCGCTGCCGCAGTTGCTGTTGATGGACATACCGCTGCGGAAGACACTGCGGGTGGTGTTCGCCTTCGTCGTGCTGTGCGGCGCGGTCGCCGTCAACGACATCGACTGGACGCCGGGTCGGCTGGTGCTGGTGGTCCTGACCCCGCTCGCCGGCTGTGTCTTCTTCGCGTCCATCTTCGTGATCAGCGCGAGCCTGGCGTTCTGGTGGGTCGACTCGGGGGAGATCGGTGCGGCGTTCACCTACGGCGGGCGTGACTACACCTCGTATCCGATCACCGTGTACTCATCGTGGTTCCGAGCGCTTTTCGCGTACGCCATAGGTTTTGCCTTTGTCGCCTATCAGCCGGCGCTGGCGCTGCTCGGCCGGACCGATCCCCTGGGTCTGCCGGGCTGGGCCGGCTTTCTCTCCCCGCTGGCCGCGCTCGCCTCGGCGTCTGTCGCCGCCATGGTCTGGCGAATCGGCATCCGTCACTACAGGAGCACCGGTTCATGATCTCAATGCGCAATTTAAGGAAAGATTTTACGGTACGGGTAAAAGCGTCCCGTTTTCGCCGGGAGAAACGCACGGTCGCCGCCGTGGACGGGGTGAGCCTGACCATCGATCGCGGTGAGATGGTCGGCTACATCGGCCCGAACGGTGCCGGCAAATCCACCACGCTGAAGATGCTCACCGGCGTCCTCACCCCGTCCAGCGGCGACGTCTCGGTCTGCGGTCTCGCCCCGGTGCCGCAGCGTACCCGGCTGGCGCTGCGGATCGGCGTCGTTTTCGGTCAGCGCTCGCAGCTCTGGTGGGATCTGCCGCTGCGCGAGTCGTTCCGGTTGCTGCGCCACATCTACCGCGTCCCGGCGGCCGAGCACGAGACCCGCCTGCGCCGCTGCCGTTCGCTGCTGGACCTGGACGAGTTCCTGGACACGCCGGTGCGGCAGCTCTCGCTCGGGCAGCGGATGCGCGGCGAGCTGACCGCGGCGCTGCTGCACGGGCCGGAGGTGCTGTTCCTGGACGAGCCGACGATCGGGCTGGACGTGGTCAGCAAGCAGGCGGTCCGCTCGTTCCTCGGTGAGCTGGGCGCCTCGGGTGACGTGACGCTCGTGCTGACCACCCACGACCTGGCCGACATCGAACGGCTCTGCGAGCGCCTGGTCGTCATCGATCACGGGCGGGTCGTCCACGACGGGACGATCGAGGCGCTGCACGCCCGGTACGGTTCCCGCCGGAGTCTGGTCGTGGACCTGGAGAACCCGCTGCCTTCGGGGTTCGTCCTGCCCGGTGCGACGTTGGTCGGCAGTGAGGCGGCCGGGCATCGGGTGACGTTCGCGCTGGACTCGTCGGCGGCCGGCGCGGCAGTCGCGGGGTTGGTGGCGGCCGTCCCGGTTCGCGACCTGTCCCTTCTGGAGCCGGACATCGAGGACGTGGTGGCTCGTCTTTATCGGTCTTAACGGTGTTCCATGATCAACACTGCCCAGGTGGGTTCGAGGGCCTCGTAGCGGTGCGGCACGTCGCCCGGGAACGTCACGTAGTCGCCCGGACCGACCTCGACGGTCTCGTCGGCCGGGCCGGTGCGCATCCGGCCGGACGCCACCACGATGTGCTCGACGCTGCCGGGGATGTGCGGCTCGGCCTCGCGGGGATCACCCGGCTCGAGCTGAAACGTGTAGATGTCACGCCGCGTGTGCGGCGCCCCGGTGGCCAGCAGCGTCGCCACGAACTCGGCGCGGTCGGCCCGCAGGCTGGTGCCCTCGCCCGCGCGGATCACGCGGACCGGCGAGGGCGGCGGCTCGACCAGGCGGCTGAACGGGACGCCGAGCGCCACACCGAGTGCCCAGAGAGTCTCGATGCTCGGGTTGCCGGTGCCGGACTCCAGCTGGGAGAGCGTCGACTTCGCCAGTCCGGCGCGCCGGGCGAGCTCGGCCAGGGAGATCCCGGCGCGCTCCCGCTCGCGGCGCAGGGCGGCGGCGATGACGGCCAGCGGCGGTGCCGGCTCCTGCATGTTCGCTCCATCGGTCCATGCGTTCGATTTGACGAACGCTGCTGCTTCGTTCAGCATAACGAACTATGAGTACGGCAAAACGAACGCTACTCCGAGATGTGGGTGCGCTCGCCGCCGCCACACTCGCCGTCGGCGCTTCCTTCGGGGCGATCGCCATCGCGTACGGGCTGCCGGTCTGGGCGCCGCTCGTGATGTCGGTCTTCGTCTTCGCGGGCGGCTCCCAGTTCCTCGCGGCCGGCCTCCTCGCGGTCGGCAACCCGATCGCCGCGGTGTTCGCGGGGCTGCTGCTCAACGCCCGGCACTTCCCGTTCGGCCTGGCCGTGGCGGACTCCGTCGGGGTTCGGTGGCGGGACAGGCTGATCGGCAGCCACATCATGACGGACGAGACGGTGGCGTTCGCGCTGGCCGAGAGCGACCCGGCACAGCGCCGCCGGGTGTACTGGACGGTGGGCGCCACCCTCTTCGTCACCTGGAACACCGGGACGGTTCTCGGTGTGCTGCTCGGTGGGGCTACCGGGGATCCGAACGCGCTGGGGCTGGACGCGGCGTTCCCGGCCGGCCTGATCGCCCTGCTCCTGCCGTCCTTGCGGGACCGGGACACGCGGCGGGTGGCGTTGGCCGGCGCGGTCATCGCGGTCCTGCTCACTCCGGTGCTGCCGGCGGGGTTGCCGGTGCTGTGCGCCCTGCTCGGCCTGCTGGTGCTGTTCCGCCCTCGCGGCCGCCGCCCTGCCGCTACCCCTGAGCCCGCCGCTGTCGCTGAGCCCGCCGCTGTCGCTGAGCCCGCCGCTGTCGCTGAGCCCGCCGCTGTCGCTGAGCCCGCCGCTGTCGCTGAGCCCGCCGCCGCGGCTTGGTCCGCTGCTGTCGCTCAGTCCGCCGCTGCGAAGTTCCCGGTCGAGGAGACCCGATGCTGATCGCCGCGATTCTGGTGCTGGCCGCCGGGACCTATGCCATCCGCCTCGGTGGCGTGGTGCTCCGCGACCGCATCGAACTTTCCGATCCGCTCCAGCGGCTGCTCCCGATGGCCGCCGCCGCCCTGCTCGCCGCCCTGGCCGGAACCGCCGCGCTGATGGCAGGCAGCGAGTTCGCCGGTGTCGCCCGGCCGGCCGGAGTCCTGGTCGGCGCCGTGCTTGCCTGGCGACGGGCCCCGTTCGTCGTGGTGGTGATCGCCGCGGCTGCGGTAGCCGCCCTGCTGCGCCTCGCCGGAGTCCCCTAGAAGTCGCCCGCATCGCATCGGCGCATCCGCGCGTTCCTTGAGATCTTGGAGAGTTGCGGCTCACATACGGGCACAACCCTCCAAGATCTCACCGTCGCCGGGCAGTGGGGAGATGCTCTGGAGGAGCGGGCTTTACGGCTTCGTGCCCAGGTCGACCTTGGGCTTGGGCATCCGCATGCGGCGGAACGTGAGGCCCCGCATGATGCCGTAGAGATACAGCGAGCCGAGCCGCTGACCCGTCTGCGGGAAGCGCTCCTTGACCAGCTTCTTGATGCGCCGGGCGATCAGGATGCTGTCGAGGATCACCGCCAGTGCCAGGCCCGCCCAGATCAGGGTGCTGATCTGCTGGATCAGCGGGTTGGGCACGGAGGAGCCGATCAGCACGATGACCGCGCCGCCGATGAACCACGAGCCGACGGTGCGGCGGGAGTCGACGATGTCGCGGACCAGGGAGCGCTCCGGGCCGCGGTCGCGGGCCAGCAGGTAGCGCTCGTCGCCGTTGCGCATGCCCTCGGCGGCTTCGGCGCGCTCGGCCCGCTGGCGCTCGCGGAGCTGCTTGTAGGCCTCTTTGCGGTTGGCCGGCGCGGGATCCTGCACCCGGCGGCCCGTGGCGACGCGTTTCGGCGTCACCACGCCCAGCTCTTTCTTGCTGGGGGTGTAGCCCTTGGGGCGGGACTCGGCGGAGGTCACCTCCTGCTCAACGGAGGAGGTGGCGTCTTCGACGAGATCAGCTGGCTTGCGGCGAAACAGCGGGGACACGCAACGAGCGTAGCCAAACGGCGCGGCGTGCCACACACCGCGCCGTTGATCGTGACGAAAATGCCTGTCAGAGACCCGAGAATCAGAGGCGCTCGACGTGGGCGCCGAGGGCGGCCAGCTTGGCCTCGAAGTCCTCGTAGCCGCGCTTGATCAGGTTGACGCCGTAGACGCGCGAGGTGCCCTCGGCGGCCAGGGCGGCGATCAGGTGGGCGAAACCGGCGCGCAGGTCGGGGATGACCAGGTCGGCGGCGTGCAGCTTGGACGGGCCGGCGATGACCGCGGAGTGCATGAAGTTGCGGCGGCCGAAGCGGCAGGGTGTGCCGCCGAGGCAGTCGCGGTAGACCTGGATGGTGGCGCCCATCTGGTTGAGCGCCTCGGTGTAGCCGAGCCGCTGCTCGTACACGGTCTCGTGCATGATCGAGATGCCGCGGGCCTGGGTGAGGGCGACGACGAGCGGCTGCTGCCAGTCGGTCATGAAGCCGGGGTGTACGTCGGTCTCCAGCGCGACGGCCTTGAGTTCGCCGCCGGGGTGCCAGAACTTGATGCCGCCCTCGGAGCCGGTGACGCCGGTGCGGGCCACCCGGTCGTCGGTGATCTTCAGCTCGCCGCCGATGGAGCGGAACACGTTCAGGAACGTCATCATGTCGGCCTGGCGGGCGCCGAGCACCTCGATCTCGCCGCGGGTGGCGAGCGCGGCGGCGGCCCAGCTCGCGGCCTCGATGCGGTCCGGGATCGGCTTGTGCTCGTAGCCGTAGAGGCGGGGCACACCCTGGATCTCGATGACCCGGTCGGTGTGCACCGTGATGATCGCGCCCATCTTCTGCAGGACGCAGATGAGGTCGATGATCTCGGGCTCGATGGCGGCGTTGCGCAGCTCGGTGACGCCCTCCGCGCGGACCGCGGTGAGCAGCACCTGCTCGGTGGCGCCGACGCTCGGGTACGGCAACTCCAGCTTGGCGCCGTGCAGACCGTTGGGGGCGCTCAGGTGCATGCCCTCGGGGGTCTTGTCGACGACCGCGCCGAACTCGCGCAGCGCCCTGATGTGGAAGTCGATGGGCCGCGGGCCGATGTGGCAACCGCCGAGGTCCGGGATGAACGCGTGACCCAGGCGGTGCAGCAGCGGGCCGCAGAGCAGGATCGGGATCCGGCTGGAGCCCGCGTGCACGTTGATCTCGTCGGTGCTGGCGCTCTCCACGTTCGTGGGGTCCATCACCAGTTCGCCGTCCTCGGCGCCGGCGGTGACCTTCACACCGTGCAGCTCCAGCAGGCCGCTGACGACCTCGACGTCGCGGATCCGCGGTACGTCGAAGAGACGGCTCGGTGACTCGCCCAGCAGGGCGGCGACCATCGCCTTGGAGACGAGATTCTTGGCGCCACGGACCCGGATCTGACCCTGCAGCGGCGTACCGCCGTGCACGACCAGGACATCGTCGGTCAACGTAACCTCCAGCCGGCGGGCGTGGGAACGCCCGGTGATCGAGGGGGCAGAGCGCGGGTGGGGGTACCCGTTTCTGCAACCGGGGAAGCATAGCGCTGAGTGACAAGTCCGCCAGTCGTGGTGGCATGCGAAACGCCGCTGACTAAGGAAGCCTTAACGAAAAGGTGGATTCAACCGGCTACTGACAGTTACGGCAGGGCGAGCATCTGGTCGAGTGCCACGCGTGCCTCGTGCGCTGTCTTCTCGTCGACCGTGATGACGTTGGGGACCCGGCCGGCGACCAGTTCCTCCAGCGCCCACACCAGGTGGGGCAGGTCGATGCGGTTCATCGTCGAGCAGTAGCAGACGGCTCGGTCGAGGAACATGATCTGCTTGTCCGGGTGGGCGAGCGCGAGTCGTCGTACGAGATTGAGCTCTGTACCCACCGCCCACGCCGAACCGGCCGGCGCCGCGTCCAGGGCCTTGATGATGTATTCGGTCGAGCCGACGTAGTCGGCCGCCCGGACCACCTCGTGCCGGCACTCCGGGTGCACCAGGACGTTGACGCCCGGCACCCGTTCGCGGACCTCGCGGACGCTGTCGATGGTGAACCGGCCGTGCACCGAGCAGTGGCCCCGCCAGAGGATCATCCGGGCGTTGCGCAGCTCGTCGTCGGTGAGCCCGCCGTTGTGTTTGTGCGGGTCGTAGAGCACGCAGTCGTCCAGGTCGAAGCCCATCTCCAGGACCGCGGTGTTGCGGCCGAGGTGCTGGTCGGGCAGGAAGAACACCTTCGAACCCTGCTCGAACGACCAGGTCAGCGCGCGCTTGGCGTTGGACGAGGTGCAGACGACACCCTTGTTGCGGCCGACGAAGCCCTTGATGTCGGCCGAGGAGTTCATGTACGTCACCGGGACGATCTGGTCGGTGATGCCGAGGTCCTGGAAGTGCTCCCAGGCGGTCTCCACCTGGCCGAGCACCGCCATGTCGGCCATCGAGCAGCCGGCGGCGAGGTCGGGCAGGATGACGCGCTGCGCCGCAGTGGTGAGGATGTCCGCGCTCTCCGCCATGAAGTGCACGCCGCAGAAGACGATGAACTCGGCGTCCGGGCGGGCCGCGGCCTGCTGGGCAAGCTTGAACGAGTCACCGGTGACGTCGGCGAACTGGATCACCTCGTCGCGCTGGTAGTGGTGCCCGAGGACGAACACCCGGGAGCCGAGCGCCGCCTTGGCGGCCGTCGCGCGGGCCACCAGGTCCGGGTCGCTGGGTGCGGGCAGGTCGCCGGGGCAGTCCACGCCCCGCTCACTGGCCGGGTCGGTGCCCTTGCCGAGCAGGAGCAGCGCGAGAGGGGTGTTCGAGGGTTCGGTCCAGGTCGACGTCACGGAAATCATCGTTGCACAACGGCTGGGACGGTAGCTGCGTCACCGACAGTGGGCTGCCACACTCGCGGGGTGCGCGTACTGATCTGTCCGGACAAGTTCGCCGGTACCCTTTCCGCCCCCGCTGTCGCCCAGGCCGTCGCCGAGGGCTGGTCCGTGCCCGGCGACGACCTGGTGCAGCGCCCGCTGGCCGACGGCGGCCCCGGATTCGTCGAGGTGCTGGCGACCGCGCTGGACGGCCGCCGCATCCCGGTCGCCACGGTCGACCCGCTGGGCCGGCCGGCGCGGGGCGAGATCCTGCTGGCTGGCACCACGGCGTACGTGGAGAGCGCCCAGGCGTGCGGCCTGCACCTGCTCACCACCGAGGAACGAGACCCGGAGAGGACGACGTCGTACGGGCTCGGCCTCCTGATCGCCGCGGCCGTGGAGTCCGGAGCGGCCGAGGTCGTCGTCGGGCTCGGCGGCTCGGCCGTGAACGACGCGGGCGCCGGCATGCTGGCCGCTCTCGGCGCCGGTCCCGTCGACACGGCCGGATACTCGCTGCCGTACGGCGGAGCGCCGCTGATCACCGCGACCGCCCTGGCCGGAGTCCCGCCGCTGCGCCAGGTGAGCCTCGTCGCCGCCACCGACGTCGACAACCCGCTGACCGGCCTGCACGGCGCCTCCAACGTCTTCGGCCCGCAGAAGGGCGCGAGCCGTGAGGCGGTGCTGCGCCTGGACGCCGCCCTGGAGCACTTCGCCGGTGTCCTGGAGGAGGCGTTCGGCGTGAAGGATCTCGCCGCCGCGCCCGGTGGGGGAGCGGCCGGTGGGATCGGCGCCGCCCTGATCGCTCTCGGTGGCCGGGTGACCTCGGGTATCAACCTGGTCACGAATCTGATCGGCCTCGACGCCGAGCTCGACGCCGCCGACCTGGTGATCACGGGTGAGGGCTCGTTCGACCACCAGTCGCTGCGCGGCAAGGTCGTCGCCGGGATCGCGGCCGGCGCCCGGGACCGTGGCCTGCCGTGCGTGGTGCTCGCGGGCCGTAACGAGACGGGATACCGAGAGGCAGCGGCCGCGGGGGTCACCGAGACGCACACGCTCGTGGAGCATTTCGGGTCGGTGGAGACGGCACTCGCCGAACCGGCCCGCGGCCTGCGCGAACTTGCGAAGGGCTTGGCTGAGCAGTGGAGCAGGTGATCTGCGTCCTGCCCGGATTGGGAATCTGTGGAAGAGGGGTTAGCGTTGCCTTTGTACGGCAGTTTTGACCGCACCTGGCAGGAGAGCCCTAGTGACCACTGAAGCGCACACCGAGTCGACCGAGGCGACCGCCCCGACCGGCGTCATCTTGACCGACGTCGCCGCTGTGAAGGTCAAGGCCCTGATCGAGCAGGAAGGGCGCGACGACCTGCGCCTGCGCATCGCCGTACAGCCCGGTGGCTGCTCCGGCCTGCGCTACCAGCTCTTCTTCGACGAGCGCTCGCTCGACGGGGACGTCGTGAACGACTTCGGCGGTGTCGAGGTGGTCGTGGACCGGATGAGCGCTCCGTATCTCGCGGGGGCAACCATCGACTTCGCGGACCGGATCGACGCGCAGGGCTTCACCATCGACAACCCGAACGCGCAGAACTCCTGCGCCTGCGGTGACTCGTTCCACTGATCAAGGCTCCGATCGAGAACTCAGCACGTTCGAACAGGCCGTCCCGTTAACGGGGCGGCCTGTTTGCCGTAACCGACCGGTAGTCTCAACCCGTAACGCCCCCTGTTTCCCGACCCCGAGGGCCGAAATGAAGATCGCCGTCACCGGCTCGATCGCCACCGACCACCTGATGCACTTCCCCGGCAAGTTCGCCGAGCAGCTCATCGCGGACCAGTTGCACAAGGTCTCCCTGTCCTTCCTCGTCGACGACCTGGTGGTCCGGCGCGGTGGCGTGGCGCCGAACATCGCGTTCGGGATGGCCAAGCTGGGCCTGCGGCCGATCCTGGTGGGCGCGGTCGGCGCGGACTTCGCCGACTACCGGTCCTGGCTCGAGCGGCACGGGGTCGACTGCGACTCGGTGCACATCAGCGACGTGGCGCACACTGCTCGCTTCGTCTGCACCACCGACGACGACCTGAACCAGATCGCCTCGTTCTACGCCGGCGCGATGGCCGAGGCCCGCAACATCGAGCTGGCTCCGGTGCACGACCGCTCCGGCGGCCTCGACCTCGTCATGATCAGCGCGAACGACCCGGCCGCGATGATCCGTCACTCCGAGGAGTGCCGGACCCGGGGGTACGCGTTCGCCGCCGACCCGTCGCAGCAGCTCGCCCGCATGGACGGCTCGGACGTGCTCGGCCTGATCCGCGGCGCGGAGTACCTGTTGACGAACGAGTACGAACGCTCGCTCCTGGAGACCAAGGCCGGCCTCACCTCCGACCAGGTGCTGGACGAGGTCAAGATCCGGGTCACGACGCTCGGCAAGGACGGCGTGGAGATCACCGGGCGGGGCATCGAGCGGATCCACGTGCCGGTCATCCCGGGCGTGATCGGCGAGGACCCGACGGGTGTCGGCGACGGCTTCCGGGCTGGCTTCTTCTCCGGCATCTCCTGGGGCCTCGGCCTGGAGCGCTCGGCCCAGGTGGGCTCGCTCGTCGCGGCGCTCGTGCTGGAGACGGTCGGCACCCAGGAGTACGACATCAAGCCCGACGACTTCACCAAGCGCCTGGCCGCCGCGTACGGGGAGCAGGCCGCCGCCGAGATCGCGCCGTTCCTTCCCCGGTAAGCGAAAGGTAATGGTTCTCGCGGTCTTCGCCGGGCTGCCCGGTGTCGGTAAGAGCACGCTCGCCGCGCAGGTGGCCGCCGAGCTGCCCGCGGCGGTGCTCGCCGTCGACACGGTCGACTTCACCCTGCAGCGGTACGGGGTGCAGGAGCCGCGGCCCGGCTACGCCGCCTACGGCGTGGTGGCCGCCCTCGCCGAGGAACAGCTCAGGATCGGCCACCACGTGATCATCGACGCGGTCAACCCGGTCCGCGCGGCCCGTGACCTCTGGGTCGAGCTGGCCGAGCGGATGCAGGTGCCGCTGCGCGTGGTCGAGGTGATCTGCGGCGACGACGCGGAGCACCGCCGCCGGGTCGAGGCGCGGTACGCGTCCCGCGACCACGAGGGCGTCCCGGACTGGGTACGCGTCCTGGAGCGGCAGGCCGAGTACGAGCCGTACCTCGGCCCCCGCCTGGTCGTCGACACCTACCTGGCCAAGGACCCGGTCCCGCAGGTGGTCAGCTACCTCAGGTGATTCTGCGTACGTCGAACTGATGGCCGTGGCCGGCGACGAACTCCTGCCCCTTCATGCGGCACCAGGCGGGGATGTCGTTGGCCGCGGCCGGGTCGTCGGCAAGCACCCGCACGATCTCGCCGACCGCCACGCCGGGTATCGCCTTCGCCAGCTTGATCACCGGTAGCGGGCAGCGCTGGCCGAGGCAGTCGAGGGTGATCACATGCCGGCCTCTCGCCGGATGCCGGCCACCACGCCCGGCAGCACCGCCAGGAAGCGGTCCACCTCGTCCTCGGTGGTGTCCCGGTGCAGCGAGACCCGCACGTTGCCGTGGCTGAGCACGCCCATCGCCTCCAGCACGTGGCTGGGTTTCAGCGTCGACGACGTGCACGAGGAGCCGGACGAGACCGCGAAGCCGCGCCGGTCCAGGGCGTGCAGCAGGGCCTCGCCGTCCACGTAGAGGCAGCTGAACGTGACCAGGTGCGGCAGCCGCTCGACGGGGTCACCGACGATCTCCACGTCGGGCACGGTCGCGGCCACACGATCCCTGATCCGGTCGACGAGCACGCTCAGCCGCGCGTTGAGGGCGGCGGCCTCGGCGACGACGGCCCGCAGGCTCGCCGCGGCCGCGACGACGGCGGGCAGATTCGCCGCGCCGGAATGACCGGGGCGATAAAGATCATCCTGGGGGAGCGGCGAGATCCATCGCACACCCTTGCGCACCGCGAGGACACCGACGCCGGCCGGGCCACCCCATTTGTGCGCGCTCGCACTCAGCAAGGACCAACCATGGGGTACGGGAGAACGCCCGACAGTCTGCGCGGCGTCCACGAACAGTGGCACGCCCGCCTCGGCGCAGAGTTCCGCGGCGGCGGCCACGGGTTGCACGGTGCCCACCTCGTGACTGGCACTGATCAGGCTCGCGAGGGCCACCCCCGGCGCGGAGACGGCCTTGGACCAGGCGTCGAGGTCGAGCCGCCCGAGCCGGTCCACGCCGACCTCGCTCGCCGAAGCCGTGCGGGCGGCGTGCAGGACCGCCGAGTGCTCGATCGCCGAGTGCACCAGGGTGCTGCCGGCCCTGCGGCGTCCCGCCAGTCCACCCAGCACCGCGGCCTGCGCGGCGGATGTTCCCGATGGCCAGAAGGAGAGCTCGTCCACCCGTACGCTCAAGATCTCGGCAACCACCGCGGTGGCTGCCTCGTGCAGCTGCTGGGCCCGCCGCCCAGCCGCGTAGAGACGTGCGGGGTCGGCCCATCCGTCGGCAAGGGACGCGAGCATGGCCTCCCGGGCCACGGGATGGAGCGGTGTCGCGCTCGCGGCGTCGAGGTATACCGCCGCCCCCGCCGGATCGCCTGTGTAATCCACAGAGGGAACGGTATCGTCCGGTTGTGCGGGACTTTCGCCGGACGGCCGGGCCTACGGCCCCCCGGTGGCGGGCGGGCCGGGCCAGGTCGAGTAGTGTGCGACCGTCGGTGAGCCTTGCCGCCAGGTGTCCGAATTGGGCCGGGCGGCGCTGCTAAGGAGGCAGAAGCAGGTGGGCGCAAGGAGTTCGGCCACACGGCCGCGGGCAGTTGGCCGGGCGGCCGGGCTGGGTCTCGGCGGCGCTGCGCTGCTGATCCTGCTCTCAGGGTGCTCGATTGAGGACTGGGGCAAGGCCTTCGGCCACTTCGGGTGGCCGAGCCGGGGCATCAGCCTGCAGGCCCACGAGATGTACGACCTGTGGATCGCGTCGACGATCGCCGCGCTGGTGGTCGGCTTCGGCGTCTGGGGCCTCATCTTCTGGTGCGTGATCCGGTATCGCAAGCGCGGCGACGAGCTGCCCGTGCAGACCCGGTTCAACATGCCGATGGAAATCCTCTACACGGTCACCCCGGTGCTGATCGTGGCGGTGCTCTTCTACTACACCGCCGTTGTGCAGACCAGCGTGGACAAGCTGTCGAAGAACCCCGACCAGGTCGTCGAGATCGTCGGTTTCAAGTGGAACTGGCAGTTCAACTACCGCGACGGCATGGGCGAGGAGGCGAACACGGTCGCCTCGACGGTCGGTTCCTCCGACGTCATCCCGATCCTGGTGCTCCCGGTCGGTCAGAAGATCCGCTTCGAGGAGACCAGCAAGGACGTCATCCACTCGTTCTGGGTGCCGGAGATGCTGTTCAAGCGGGACGTCTTCCCGGGCAACGTGCGCAACGTCTTCGAGGCCACCCTGGACAAGGAGGGGCGGTACGTCGGCCGCTGCGCCGAGCTGTGCGGCACGTACCACGCCTTCATGAACTTCGAGCTGGTCGTCGTCTCGCCGGAGAAGTTCGAGACCTTCCTGGAGAGCAAGAAGGGCGGCGCCTCGACGCAGGAGGCGATGGCCGCGATCGGCTTCACCGGTGACGCCTCCTACGCGGAGAAGACCGAGCCGTTCAACACCCGGCGCCAGCAGCACAGCTGGAACCAGCCCGAGAACCAAGCCGCAGGGAAGTAGGAGCCTCGACGTGCGGACCGAATACAAGATCTTCGCCGGGGTCGCCGCCTTCCTCTTCGGCGCGGCTGTGGTCTACGGCTTCTACACCCATGGCGCCACGCCCGGTGTCGAGTGGGTCGGCACCGTCGCGCTGATCCTCTCCGGCCTGCTCTGCTCGATGTGCGCGGGCTTCTTCTGGTTCGTCGCGCGGCGTATCGACCTGCGCCCGGAGGACCGGGAGGACGGCGAGATCGCGGAGGGCGCCGGCGAGGTCGGCTTCTTCAGCCCGGGCAGCTACTGGCCGTTCGGCATCGCCCTGGCGGCGTCGGTCGCCGGCATCGGCCTGGTCTTCTGGATGTGGTGGCTGGTCGCCCTCGGCATGGTCATGGTGATCTTCGCGTCCTGCGGCCTGCTGTTCGAGTACTACTCGGGCACCCGCGCGCCGGAGCACTAGGCCCGTCGCCTGCTGATGAGCCCGCGCCCTTCAAGGGCGCGGGCTCTTTCATGCCGCGCGGCGCTGCTGCGGGAGAAGGCCCTTCGGGGGCTTGAGCCACAGGTGTACGACGATCGGCGCGACCACCTCGGCCGCACCGCACCGGGTACAGACCAGCTCGGGGCAGTCGTCGTGCCCGTCGCCGCACGGCGGCACCTCGAAGAGCATGTCGCCGTCACAGATGACGCAGCGGAGTTCTCGTTCCCGCACGGGTGTCTCCTTCGCCGGAAGGTGGAATTACCCGAATGTCATTCAGACGCTGACACGTAAATCGGGCAATCTCGGGCATTGCCCGCGGCGTGTTGCGGATTTTCCTCGTTATTCCGCGGCTTTGGCAGCCTGTGCCGCGTTCACCCAACGGTCCAGCTGAGCCGTCACAGCGCCCGAGTCGATCGTTTCGGCCGCCCTGGCTATCCCGGCCCGCAGCGTGTCGTGGAAGTCGCCCGGGAAGCCGCTGTGGGCCGCCATCGCGGCCGCCGCGTTCAGCAGCACGGCGTCGCGCACCGGTCCGGGCTCCCCGGCGAAGGTCCGCCGGGCCACGTCTGCGTTGAACGCCGCGTCGCCGCCCCGCAGGGCGTCCGGCGCGCTGCGCGGCAGGCCCAGGTCGGTCGAGTCGACGAGCAGTTCCTCCACCTTGCCCTCGCGGGCCATCCAGATCCGGGTGGGCGCGGCGGTGGTGAACTCGTCAAGGCCGTCCTCACCGCGCATCACCAGCGCCGAGTCGCCGCGCCGGGCGAACACCTCGGCCATCACCGGCGCCATCCGCGGGTCGAAGCAGCCCACCGCGGCCGACGTCGGCCGGGCCGGGTTGGTCAGCGGGCCGAGCACGTTGAAGAACGTCGGCACGCCCAGCTCGCGCCGGGTGACCGCGGCGTGGCGCATGCCGGGGTGGTACCGCGCGGCGAAGCAGAAGCCGATGCCGGCCTCCTCGACGGTCCGCGCCACGCCCTCCGGGCCCAGGTCCAGCGGCAGGCCGAAGTGCTCCAGCAGGTCGGCGGTGCCGGTGGTGGAGGAGGCCGACCGGTTGCCGTGTTTGACCACGGTCACGCCGGACGCGGCGGTCACGATCGCCGCCATGGTGGAGATGTTCACCGTGTTCGCCCGGTCGCCGCCGGTGCCCACCACGTCGACCGCGCTGGTCCGGGTCTGTTCCGGCAGCGTCACCAGCGTGGCGTTGGCGAGCATCGCCTCCACCAGGCCGGCCAGCTCGGCCGGGGTCTCGCCCTTGGCGCGCAGCGCGATCGCGAAACCGGCGACCTGCACCGGGGTGGCGTTGCCGGCCATGATCTCGCCCATGGCCCAGGCGGTGTCCGTGGTGGCGAGCTCCTCGCCACGCAGCAGGGCACTCGTCAGGTTCGGCCAGGTACGCGCGCCCATGGGAAGTCTCCGTCCGTTGATCAGCGGGCGATTTCGCCCTGAGTGCCCAGCGGAACAGCGCCCGCGCGGCGGGCCCGCAGCATCCCGGCCACCGTCTGCCCGGTGGTGACCGGGTCCAGCGGGGCCAGCAGGGTCGCGTCGACCTGCGCGAACGCCGCCAGCCAGCGGTCGGCGGCGCGGGCGATGACGACGCAGGTGGGCGGCGGGTTCAGGTACTCGTCCTTGGTCTGGCGGGCGATGCCGAGACCGCCGGCCGGAGTGGCCTCGCCGTCGAGCACCATCAGATCGATCTCGTACTCGTCGAGCAGCTGACGGCAGTCCTCCCAGGTGGAGGCGTCGGCGAACTCGATCTTCAGATCGGCCGCGGGACGCGGGCCGATCGCGAGCCGGATCCGGTCGCGCACGGCGGCGTCGTCGCTGTAGAGCAGAACGGTGTACTGGGTCGGCGTCGCCGCGTCGCTCATGGTGTGTCTCGCCTCACGTCGTAGGTCCGCCCGATCGTACCGAATCCGTTATCCGGCGTCGGGGTCCGGTCGGGGCGTGGCGGCGGCCGCCGCGGCCCTGGCCTGCTCGGCCTCCTCGCGGTCCAGCGCGCGGTCGATCCGCTTGGCCTCCCGCTCCGACTGGCGGACCCACTGGACCACCAGGATGCCGAGCATCGTGACGCTGACGATCTCGCCGCCGGCCCACAGGATGCCGCCCGCGGTGACCTGGTCCGCGTGCGGATCCATCCAGGTCAGGCCCAGGTTCGGGTACCAGTCGCCGCCCAGCAGCTGCTCGCTCTGCATGATCGTCAGGCCGAGCACGGTGTGGAACGGCACCGACAGGACCATCAGCAGGGCGCGGCCCGGGTACGGCCAGCGGTTCGGCAGCGGGTCGAGCCCCAGCAGCGGCCAGAAGAAGAGGCATCCGGTCACGATGAAGTGGAAGTGGATGAACTCGTGGAGCCAGGCGTGCTCGAGGGTCTGCCGGTACAGCCCGGTGAAGTAGAGGACGAACGGGTTGGCGATGAAGAGTCCGAACGCGACCAGGGGGAAGGTCAGGACGCGTACCGGGCGGCTGTGCAGGACGGTCAGCAGCACCTTGCGCGGGGCCGGCTGCAGGGTGCGCAGGGCCAGAGTGGTCGGTGCGCCCAGGGCCAGGAAGATCGGCCCGACCATGGAGAGCACCATGTGCTGGACCATGTGCACGGAGACGAGTGTCGTGTCGTACGCCTCGATGCCGGTGACGGTCACCGCCGCGATCGAGCCCAGTCCACCCGCGACGAAGGCCACGATCCGGCCCGCCGGCCAGTGATCGCCGCGCTGTCGCAGGCGCCAGACGCCGTACAGATAAAGCGCTGCCGAGACCAACAGGCCCAGTGCGATCAGGCTGACCAAGTGGAACTCGGTGAAGATCGCGGCCGGGGTGAACGGCGGAAGTCCAGTATCCCCGCTGTCGGCCGCCAGTGTGGGCAAAACGTCGAGCTGCACCACTAGAGGCTAGGCCTACCGGCTGGTCACAGAATATTCCGGGGCGCCCACAGTGCCGGATTGGGGACCCCGGGGGACCTTGGACCTTTCTCGGATGAATAATGAGGCCGTGACAGCGGCAGCCATCGACAAGAGCCGGATCCACTCGCTGACTCGACCGAACATGGTCAGCGTCGGGACCATCGTGTGGCTCTCCAGCGAGCTCATGTTCTTCGCGGCGTTGTTCGCCATGTACTTCTCCATCCGTGCGGCAGCGCCGGAGCAGTGGGAGAAGCACACCGAGGTGCTCGACATCCCGTACGCCACCACCTTCACGGTGATCCTGGTTCTCTCCTCGGTGACATGCCAGCTGGGCGTCTTCGCGGCGGAGAAGGGCGACGTGTTCGCGCTGCGGCGCTGGTTCACGATCACCTTCGTGATGGGCCTGATCTTCGTGCTCGGCCAGGCGAACGAATACCGGAACCTCGTCCACGAGGGCGTCACCATCAACGGTGACGGTTACGGGTCGATGTTCTACCTGACGACCGGATTCCACGGACTGCACGTGTCCGGCGGTCTCGTCGCGTTCATCATCTACATGATCCGGACGACCATGGGCCGGTTCACCCCGGCGCAGGCCACCTCGGCGATCGTCGTTTCGTACTACTGGCACTTCGTGGACATCGTGTGGATCGCGCTGTTCGCCATGATCTATTGGCTTCAGTGACCCGCCGAACTCCGCTGAGCTTCAGGTTCGCAAAACCCAGAGGGACATAGCCCATGACTTCTGACACCCCCGCCCGCAGGCGTGCCCGGGTGTTCTTCTCCCGGCGGCGCTCCGCGCCCAGCCGGGCGCGACGGCGGCTAGGCGCGGCGGTACGCATGCTCGCCGCGCTGTTCCTGGCCGGCGGCGTCTACACCGTCTTCACGCCGGGCGCCTTCGCGGACGACGACATCCAGCTCTCCGCGGCCGCCCGTGAGGGCAAGGCCCTCTTCGACACCAGCTGCATCACCTGCCACGGGCGGGACGGCCAGGGCGTCGACGACCGCGGCCCGAGCCTCATCGGTGTCGGTTCGGCCTCCGTCGAGTTCCAGGTCAGCACCGGCCGCATGCCGATGACCCGGCAGGAGGCCCAGGCGGAGCAGAAGGCGCCGCACTTCAACGAGGAGCAGACCAAGCAGCTCGCGCAGTACATCCAGGAGATCGGCGGCGGTCCGCAGATCCCGGAGGGCGAGCTCGTCGAGGATCTGAAGACCAACCCTGACGCGATCGCCCGCGGTGGCGAGCTGTTCCGGGTCAACTGCACCTCCTGCCACGGATTCGGTGGCGGCGGTGGCGCGCTCTCCTCGGGCAAGTTCGCTCCGGGTCTGCACGACGCCACGGCCGAGCAGATCTACGCCGCGATGCTCACCGGGCCGCAGAACATGCCGGTCTTCGGTGACAACCAGCTGACGCCGGAGCAGAAGCGGCAGATCATCACCTACATCCAGGAGCAGCTGCAGCAGGAGAAGGACCCGGGCGGCATCTTCAACCTGGGCCGGTACGGCCCGTCGACCGAGGGCATGGCCATCTTCCTGGTCGGCATCACCATCCTCGTCTTCACGGCGCTCTGGATTGCGGGGAAGTCATGACGGCTGTGCATCACCACGCGGGCGAGTCCGGCACCCAGCCGGTCGACGTGCACGACCCGCACCTGACGCGTTTCGAGATCGTCAAAGAGGGTCTCCGGCGCGACGACATCGAGATCATCACGTACGAGTCGCAGTTCCACGGGCCGAACTCGAAGGCGGAGAAGCGGGTCGTCCGCAACATCGCGTTCCTGTTCGTGCTCTCCGGCATCGCGTCGCTGGCCTTCCTGGTCTTCTACATCGCGTGGCCGTGGGAGTTCGAGCTCGGCCACACGATGAGCGACTACTACACGCCGATCCTGGGCATCACGCTCGGCATCGCGCTGCTGTCGCTCGGCTTCGCGATCCTGGCCTGGGCCAAGAAGCTGCTGCCGCACGAGCTGTCCATCCAGCAGCGGCACGGCGGCCCGTCGCCCGAGGACGAGCAGCTGATCACCGGTCAGACCATGCTGTACGTGGCGGACGAGCTCGGCGTCCAGCGGCGCCCGCTGCTAAAGGGCGCGATCGCCCTGGGCATGGCCCCGCTGGGTCTCGCCGCGGCGGCCCCGCTCGTCGGCGGCCTGATCGAGGACCCGCACAAGGGTGAGCACCCGATGATGTTCACCACCGGGTTCCACCCGTCCAACAACGACGGCAAGCCGGTACGCCTGACCCGCGAGGACGGCAGCCCGATCCGTCCCGAGGACGTCAGCGCCGGCGGCCAGATGACGGTCTTCCCGGGCATCCCGCACGGCGCGACCAACCAGCACGCCGACTCGCCCACGCTCCTCATCCACCTGCGCGCCGACGACGCCGCGAAAACTCGCGAGAACGCCGACGCCGACCCGCGCAACAAGGGTTCGATGTGGGGCAACTACGTGGCGTACTCCAAGATCTGCACGCACGCCGGCTGCCCGGCCAGCCTCTACGAACAGCAGACCAACCGTCTCCTCTGCCCGTGCCACCAGTCGCAGTTCCTCATCACCGACAACGCGCAGCCGGTCTTCGGGCCCGCGACTCGGCGTCTGCCGATGCTGCCGCTTACAGTGGACGAGGAAGGTTTCTTTGTGGCAGCGTCCGACTACCGCGACACCGTCGGACCTGACTTCTGGGAGCGGCCGTGAAGCGCCGAAAGCTCGACCTCGCAGAGGCACCCGTCACCTTCGCCAAGGGGGTCGACGCCCGGTTCACCGCGTCCACCCCGCTGCGTGGCCTGCTGAACAAGGTGTTCCCGGACCACTGGTCCTTCCTGCTCGGCGAGATCGCCCTGTTCTCGTTCATCGTGCTGCTGCTCAGCGGCGTGTTCCTCACCCTCTTCTTCGACCCGTCGATGAAGGAGGTGCAGTACGACGGTGAGTACCTCGCACTCAAGGGCACCTGGATGTCGGCCGCCTACGAGTCCTCGCTGAACCTCTCCTTCGAGGTGCGCGGCGGTCTCTTCATGCGGCAGATGCACCACTGGGCGGCGCTGCTGTTCATGGCGTCGATCATCGTGCACATGGCCCGCATCTTCTTCACCGGCGCGTTCCGCAAGCCGCGTGAGACCAACTGGGTCATTGGCATCGTGCTCTTCCTGCTCGGCTTCTTCGCCGGCTTCACCGGTTACTCACTGCCCGACGACGGCCTCTCCGGCACCGGTCTCCGCATCGCCTCGGCGATCATGCTGACCCTCCCGGTGATCGGCACCTGGCTCTCGGCGGCGATCTTCGGTGGCGAGTTCCCCGGTGAGCTGATCATCGGCCGCTTCTACATCGCGCACGTGCTGCTCATCCCCGGCGGTCTGCTGGCGCTGATCAGCGTGCACCTGGGCCTGGTCTTCGCGCAGAAGCACACCCAGTGGCCGGGTCCGCTGCGGACCAACCAGAACGTGGTCGGCGAGCGCATGTTCCCGCGCTACGCGATGAAGCAGGGCGGCTTCTTCATGGCCGTCTTCGGCGTGATCGCGCTGATGGCGGGCATGTTCCAGATCAACCCGATCTGGCTCTTCGGGCCGTACCGCGCGGCCGAGGTGTCGTCGGCGTCGCAGCCCGACTTCTACGTCATGTTCATGGACGGCCTGGTCCGTCTCATGCCGAACTGGCAGATCTACATCCCGTTCGGCGACGGCTACAGCATCCCGCCGATGTTCTGGCCCGCCGTCGTCGGCCTGGGCGCGCTGTTCACGCTGCCGATGGCCTATCCGTGGCTGGAGGCGCGCAAGCTCAAGGACAAGCGCATCCACCACCTGCTGGAGCGCCCGCGCGACAACCCGGAGCGCGTCGGCATCGGCATGATGGCGTTCACGTTCTTCTTCATCGCCACCCTCTCCGGCGGCAACGACGTGATCGCCGACAAGTTCCACATCAGCCTGAACGCGATGACCTGGGCCGGCCGTATCGGCCTGCTCATCCTGCCGCCGCTGGCCTACTACATCTCCGTCCGCATCTGCCTCGGTCTGCAGCAGCACGACCGCCAGGTGCTGGCGCACGGCGTGGAGACCGGCATCATCAAGCGGCTGCCGAACGGTCAGTTCATCGAGGTGCACCAGCCGCTCGGCCCGGTGGACGAGCACGGCCACCCGGTCCCGCTGGAGTACGCCGGCTGGGTCGTCCCGAAGAAGATGAACCGGATCGGCGCGCTCGCGCCTGCGGTGAAGGGCTTCTTCTTCCCGGTCGAGAAGCCGGCCGAGGCGCCGGTCTCGCCGGCCGTGGGCGCTCCGGCGAAGCGCGAGGAGATCTCCTCCGGCCGCTGATCCCGGTTCGTTCTGAGTGGGCCCGTCGCGCATGCGGCGGGCCCTTCTCCTTCTACGGTACGCAGTAACGGCCGCCCCCAACCGCGACAACCGCGTCCCGCCCCACCACGCGAGCCAGGCGCCCCACCGCCCCCGTGCCGCGCCCCCGGCCGGTGCGGCGGGCCATTGCGTGTGGAGTTCGGCCCCTCTGCGCACCCAAAAGTCACACGCTGACTGGTGTTGTCGTTGTGTGTGGAGTTCGGCCGCTCTGCGCACCCAAAAGCCACACGCTGACTGGTGTTGTCGTTGCGTGTGGAGTTTGGCCGTTCTGTGCGCCCGAAAGTCACACGCTGGGTGGTGTTGTCGTTGTGTGTGGAGTTTGGCCGTTCTGTGCGCCCGAAAGTCACACGCTGGGTGGTGTTGTCGTTGTGTGTGGAGTTCGGCCACTCTGTGCGCCCGAAAGTCACACGCTGGGTGGGGTCAGTCGGCGTCGGGGAGGCCGATGGCGAAGGCGTCCTCGAGGTCGTGCTTCGAGTAGGCGCGGAAGGCGATGTGCGACTCGGTGTTGATGACGCCGCGGGTCTTGGAGATCCGGCCCGCGATCACCTCGGCGATGTCGTCGAACTTCGCGACACGCACGATGGCGATCAGGTCGACGTTGCCGGCCACCGAGTAGACCTCGCTGACCCCGTCGAGCGCGGCGAGCGCCTCGGCCACCTCGGGGATGGAGTCGGTGGCGCAGTCGATGTGGACGATCGCGGTGTTCACCTGCGGGCTCCTCGGCTGTGAGGGCGGAAGTGGGTCGCGACCATGCTATCCGCGGCGGCGCCCCCGGTCAGGCGGGGACGGTCAGGCCGTCAGTGGCGCGGATGACCTCGGTCAGTTTCTCTCCGGGTGCGACGACCGCGCCGGGCCAGACGACGCAGCGGGTCACCGAGCCCTCGACCCGGGCGCCGGCGCCCACGACGGACTCGGTGACGTCGCCGGTCACCACGGCGGACGCTTCGATCAGACTCGTGCCGGCGGCGGCGTGCAGGTTGGCGGCCAGGTAGTCGGCGGGAGTGCCGGTGTCCAGGTAGTAACCCTCGTAGCCGACCAGTTCCAGAGAGCCCTCGGCCTCGGCGGGACGCCAGACCGTGCGGACCAGATTGCTGTCGACGTCGTCCAGCGACCGCACTCGGCGCCAGGGGAGCAGTGAGAAGCCGGCGAACCGGTGGCCGCTGAAACCGCCGGCTTCGCCGGGGCGGCAGGGCAGGGTCAGCATTCGTACGGTCTCGCCGTCCCATCCGTCCAGCAGCGCGGCGATGTCCTTGCCCGGCTCCCGGAACGGGTCGACCAGGTAGGCGTCGGCGTTACCGACGAGCACACCGCGGCCGTCGATCCAGCCCTTGAGCCGGCCGATGCCGCCGGAGGTGCCCAGCGGGCCGTCCGGCTCGACGGAGAGGTGCGCGCGGGTGCCGACGTGGGCGACGACCTGGGCGGCCAGGTACGCCGCGTTCACGGCGATCTGATCCGGTCCGGTCAGGCCGGTGCCGGTGACCCGGCGCAGGGCGTGGTCCAGCAGCGGGAGGTTGCCGATGGGGCAGAGCGCTTTCGGCACGGTCTCGGTGAGCGGGCGCAGGCGCCGGCCCTCACCGGCCGCGAGCACCACACCGCAGACGGGGACAGCGGGAGCGGTCACCGCGGCCGCTCCTGGGAGCCCGCGCCGCCGGCAGCGGCGCCGGGCGAAGGGGCCCGGCCGGATGAGGCGGCGCCGGGGGTTGCGGCGGCGGGTGAGGACATCGGCGGGGGGCCGTAGTCCGGGCCGGGTGGGACGGACGGGGGGAGCTCGCCGGCGCGGGGGCCGATGCCGTAGATGCCGAGGAGGCGTTCGGTCGGCCAGGTCAGCGTCGGCAGGTCGTCGAGGGGGAACCAGCGGGCCTCCAGGACCTCGCCGCCGTCGACGGACAGGGGAGTGGTGGCGGAGGGGACCGAGCCGAACCAGACCGTGTCGACCACGCCGCCGTTCGGATGGACGACCGCGTTCGGGTTGCCGGGGGTGAGGTCGGTGGGCTCTACGCGTACCCCTGCTTCTTCGAAAAGCTCGCGCGCGGCACCCACCGCAGGCAATTCGCGGCGCTTGAGCAGGCCCGCCGGTAAGCCCCAGCCGCGTCCCGGAGGCTGGCGGAGCAGAAGGATGCGCCCCGGCGACGTGGCCTCGGTGTCGCGGATGATCGTGACGGCACCCACGAGGTATTTCGGGGAGATCATCCGGGCGAGTTGGCGGCGCACCGGCAGCGGCAGCCCGTAGAAGGCCTGATAGGCGAGGCCGCGAAACTGCCGGGGAATGTTCACGCGGTAAGGCTAGCCGGGCTCGCCGAATATCTCAGTCCGGGTGGTCGACGAGGGCGATTAGCTGCTCGACCACGGCATCCGGCTCCAGGCTGCGCTCGCAGACCGCCACCAGCAGCGTCTCCAGGTCGGGATAGCCGAGCTCCTCGGCCAGACGGCGCAGCGGCACCTCGCTGGCCAGGCCGCGGTCGTGCTTGCGGAGGGTGAGCCCGATGGTGGCGCGGCCGAGGCGGACCTTGTCGGCGATGCTGATGCCCGGCTCGTTCTTCTCGTCGAAATACCGGTTGATCTGCATCTGCGCCTGGCTGGACTTGACGAATCCGAGCCATTCCTTGCGGGGGCCGCGCGGCGCGTTGGGCTCGACCTCGACGTGGCCGTCGGTCTCGGAGAAGATCTCGACGACGTCACCGTCGCGCAGGGGGGAGCTGAGGGGGGCGAGACGTCCGTTGATGGTTGCGGCAAGACATTGGTCACCCTGTTGAGGACCCAATTCGTACGCCAGGTCGACCGGAGTTGATCCGCTGGGCAACTCGTAGGCGTTGCCGTGGGCGAAAACGGTGATCTGGCCCTCGGCGAGGTCACATCGCAGCGAGTCGAGGAACTGTCCCGCGTCGGTGGCGTCCTGCTGCCAGTCCAGCACTCGTTTCAGCCAGGTGAGCTGGTCGGCGCCGGGTGGCTCGTCGGCCACCTTGGGATATCGATAGCTGGTGGCGACGCCGTACTCGCTGTAGCGGTGCATGGTCTCGGTGCGGATGAGCACTTCGACCAGCCGCCCCTCCGGCCCGACCACCGTGGTGTGGAGCGAGCGGTACAGGTTGTTCTTCGGCGAGGCGATGAAGTCCTTGAACCGGCCGGCCACCGGGCGCCACCTGCCGTGGATCGCGCCGAGCGCCGCGTAACAGTCGGTGTCCGGGCCGTCCACCACCACCGCGATGCGGGGCAGGTCCAGCGGCACACTGTGGTTGCCGGCGACGGTGTCTTTCCAGATCGAGTAGTAGTGCCGAGGGCGCGCCGTGACCGCTGCGTCCACGCGCGAGCGGCGCAGCGCGGTGCGCGCCTTCCCGGAGACGTCGATCAGATACTCACTCCAGCCGGGCCGGTTGCGGACGTGCTCGTCGATCCGCGCGTAGGCGTCCGGCTCCAGGTGGAAGAGCACGACGTCGTCGAGGTCGCGCTTGAGGGCCTGGATGCCGAGCCGGTCGCAGAGCGGGACCAGCACGTCGAGCGTGGCGTTGGCGATCCGGGCCCGGCTCGCCGGCGAACGGGCGTCGAGGGTGCGCATGTTGTGCAGCCGGTCGGCCAGCTTGATCACGAGGACCCGGACGTCCTTGCCGGCCGCGACGATCATCTTGCGGATCGTCTCGCCCTCGGCGGCCTTCCCGTAGTAGGCCTTGTCGAACTTGGTCACGCCGTCGACCAGGTGGCTCACCTCGGGCCCGAAGTCGCCCTGCAGCGCCTCCAGGGTGTAGCTGGTGTCCTCGACCGTGTCGTGCAGCAGCGCGGCGACCAGCGTCGTGGTGTCCATGCCCAGCTCGGCGCAGATCTGCGCGACGGCCAGGGGATGCGTGATGTAGGGATCCCCGGACTTGCGGAACTGGCCGCGGTGCATGCTCTCGGCGATCGCGTAGCTGCGGCGCACCACGGCGACGTCGGCCGACGGATGGATGCTGCGGTGCGTGCGGGTCAGTGTGGCGACCGGGTCGTCGTCATTGCCCTGAAAGCTGAGGAACGAGCGCAGCCGCTGGGTGAACGAGAGATCGCGGGCAGCGGCCGGCAGGGCACGACCGAGAGCGGCGCCGTGGCCGGCGTCGACGTCCACCCGGACACCCCCTCACCGATCTGCTGTGCGTTGTCTCGCAAGCGAAGCACTTCAAGGGCCGCTTCGCCAAAGGCATCAAGCCGCCAAATGAGGTGAATCACCGCGAGGGTCGCGCGTGCCTTACAGCCTAAGCGAGCGAGCGTCATCCGAACGGTCAGTTACCGATAGGCGAACGGTCGAGTCTTGGAACGATGAGGCGGTCTCCGCCCTGGTGAGAAGGCCGGAGAAACGCGCGGCGCCACGAATCGGTGACACCCAGTCGCCGATAGTTTCCACCAGGCGGGTGTCCGGCCGCTCCAGCCACGCGAGGATCCGCTCGGTCTCCTCGGCCGTGGCGGCGGGCACCGGCCCCGGTCCGGGAAGGACCGTCTCGGCCGTCAGGCGTGCCGCGTCCAGGGTCGGGCGGGGGTGCTCGCGGGGCGGTGAGGTGGCCGCCGCGGCGAGACGGCCGTGCCGGACCACGACGATCTCCCAGCCGCCCTTGCCGTCGCGCCGGGCCGCCACGATCTCCGGCATCCTGGTCAGGGCGTCCAGCCGCTGCATCCGGATCAGCGCGCGCAGCAGGGCCACGAGACGGGACCGGACGACGGCCGCCTCCTCATAACGCTGGCGGCCGGAGAGCGTGTCGATGCGGGCCAGGATCGCGTCGACGACTCCTCCGGGATCACCGGTCGTGGCGGTTCGGAAGGGGAGGGCGGCGCGAACGTCGTACTCCTCAGGGGTTATTTCGTGTTCGCAGGGTGCGGGGCATCGCCCCAGCTCAGCCAGCGCGCAGGCCGGCGTCTTGGTCCGGACGGACAGCTTGTGGTTGCACTGCCGCAGGGGAACGGCGTCATAGACGCCCGCGGCGGCGAGCTCGGCCGTGCGCCGCGACGAGAAGGGACCCAGATAGGTGGCGCCGTCCTCGGCCATCCGCCGCACCACGGACAACCGTGGATAGGCCTCGGCGGTCAGCTTCAGCCAGACGACGCGCTCCGGGAACTTCGACCGGCGGTTGTAGGGCGGCGCGTGCGCGGCGATCAGCCGCAGCTCACGGACCTCGGCCTCCAGCGAGTGCGCGCACTCCACCGCCTCCACCCGGACGGCGGCGGTCAGCATCTCGGAGATCCGCGCCCGTTTCTCGCCGGCCGTGAAGTAGGTGCGCACCCGGGTGGCGATGTCCTTCGACGTGCCGACGTAGAGCGGGCGGTCGTCGGCGGCCCGGAACAGGTAGACCCCCGGGACATGCGGCAGGCCGTCGGCCAGGTGTCTCTGCCGGCGCTGGGCCGGTGTCACCGCCTTGGCGAATTCGATCGCGTCGCCCAGGGTGTGCACCCGGAAACTGCCCAGGCGCTCGATCAGGCCGTGCAGCACGTCGACCGTGGCCTTGGCGTCGTCGAGCGCGCGGTGCGTCGGGGTGACCGACGAGCGGAAGAAGTGGGCGAGCGTGCCGAGCTTGCGGTTGGGCACCTCGTCGCGGGTCAGCGCGCGGCGGGCCAGCGCCGCGGTGTCCAGCACCCGCATCTGCGGCCAGGGGTAGCCGTGGCGGGCACAGGCGGCTTTCAGGAAGCCGACGTCGTAGGGCGCGTTGTGTGCCACCAGGACCGCGCCGCGCAGGAACTCCAGCAGGCTGGGCAGGACCGTCTCGATCGGCGGGGCCGGGCGCAGCATGGCCTCGGTGATGCCGGTCAGGACGGTGATGAACGGCGGCAGCGGCTCACCGGGGTTGACGAGCGTCGCGAACTCGCCGAGGCGCTGGCCGGCGCGCACCTTGACCGCGCCGATCTCGGTGATGCCGGCGCCGTCCGCGGCGCCACCGGTGGTCTCCAGGTCGAGCACCACGAACGTGGTGTCCGCCAGGGACAACGCGGCCGGATCGACCGAGCCGTCGGCGGTCAGGAGCGTGTCCAGAGTGCCCTGCACGTAGGCCGGTTGTGTCACGGCCCGGAACACTAGAGGTGGGGTACGACATTTCTTGGTCTACTCGTTTCCGGCCCGGGAGAAAAGATCACTTGCTCTGACCGGCGATTCGGTCCTGACCGGTGTGAGAATGGGTGGATGTCCGCGCCGCTCGATCCAGAACACCGCCCCGATGAGGAGGCGGCGGAGTTCTCGCCTGAGCCGGTGCTGCCCGAGACCGTGCGCCAGCGGATCATGACGCTGGCCGCCGCGGCCCTGCCCGGCCTTCCCGCCGACGAGATGCCCGTGCCGCTGCGCCGGGTGGCTCGCTTCGCGCCGAACCGCCGAGCCCGGCTCGGGGGCCGGGACATCGCCGCCCAGCTGGTCGCCGACCCGCTGTTCCGCCAGCGCATCGGCGCCCGGATCGTGACCGAGGCCGGTGACCTGGGCGCGGCCGTGACCAACGGGGTCGCCCCGGCGGCGGCGGATCCGGTCGAGGTCGCCGCGTTGGCGTACCTGGCGAGACCCGACGGCTGGCGCGACCTGGTCGAGGCGGCCGGCGACGCGGTCCGGGCCGAGGCCGACACCGCCGCGGTGGCCGGGCAGATCCGCGCGGCCGAGCAGCGTGCCACCCGCGCCGAGCACGACCGGGCGGTGGCCCGGGCCGAGGCGGACAAACTGCGCGACGAGCTCGCCAAGATCAGCCAGGAGCTGGGCCAGCTGCGGGAGGAGGCGCGGACCACCGCGAAAGCCCTGCGCGAGGCGCAGGCGGCCCAGAAACGGGCCGCCGACCTGCTGGCGACGGAGAAAGGGAGGGCGGCGCGTGCCGCCCTCGATCATGAGGCAGAGGTACGCCGGATGCGCTCGCGCCTCGCGGAGGCCGAGGCCGCCGCGGCCACCGGTAAACAGACCGCCAAGGACGCCCGCGCGGTCGACGACGCCCGTCTCTGGCTGCTGCTCGAGACGATCGGGCAGGCGGCCACCGGCCTGCGGCGCGAGCTCGCCCTGGGCCCGGCCGAGAAACTGCCCGCCGACTTCGTGGCCGACACCGCGGCCGAGCGCCCGGGTGCGCCGGAGCGGTCCCGGGCCCGCGCGCAGGACACCGACGACCCCGGCCGCCTGGACCAGTTGCTCGCGCTGCCCCGCGCGCACCTGGTCGTGGACGGCTACAACGTGACCAAGCGCGGCTTCGCCGACATGTCCCTGGAACAGCAGCGCAAGCGGCTGATCACCGGGCTGGGCGGGATAGCGGCGCAGACGGGTGACGAGGTGACCGTGGTCTTCGACGGTGCCGAGCGGGTGCACGGGCTGCCGCCGGCTCCGCGGGGCGTCCGGGTGCTCTTCTCCCGCAAGGGCACGACGGCCGACGAGCTGATCCGCCAGCTGGTGCGTGCCGAGCCGCCGGGGCGCCCGGTGGTCGTGGTCTCCTCCGACCGGGAGGTGGCCGACGGGGTTCGCCGCCACGGTGCCTATCCGATGGGCGCGGATTCGCTTTTGCGCCGCCTGTCCCGGTCGTAATTTTTGTCGTACCCCTCGCTTAGCGTGATTGTCACGTCTCCACTTCATTGGAGGAGGGGAAATGATCATCGACTGCGGACGGTGCGCGGAACGCACCGACGACTGCAACGGATGCCTGGTCAGCGTCCTGGATTCGACCCCCGACGGCATTGCTGACCTGACCCCCGGCGAATTGCGGGCGATCGAGACGTTCGAATTGGCCGGGTTCGAAGTGGAGCTGATTTCCACGCCCGAGCCGCCCGTCGTGGTCCCGCTGTTCCCGGGACGCCGCAACGTTGCGTGATCCTTAGGATGGTGACGTGATGACGCGGGGCTGGGCGATCGGTGCGTTCGTCGTGCTGCTCGCCGCCCTGGCGGTCTTCGCTCTGGTGACCATCCCCTGGCATCGCGCTCCCGCGCCGCGCGCCGATCAGCTGGCCGCGCTCGGCGAGCTCGACCCCGAGCGGGTCGCCCGCGGGCGGGAGTTCCACGCCGCGCTGCGTCCCGGCAACTATCTGGGCATGGCGCTCGGGCTGCTGGTCGCGCTCGTGCTCGGCCTGACCCCGGCCGCCGCCCGCCTGGTCGAGTGGACCGGCCACCACTGGCTTGCGCGCGCCGTGCTCGGTGGTCTCGTCGTCGTTCTGGCCGCCGAGGTGGTCACCCTCCCGCTCGCCGCGTGGCGGCACACCATCGTCGTGCGGTATGGGATCTCCACCCAGAGCTGGGGCGGCTGGGCCATCGACCTGCTGAAGTCTTATGCGGTGGGAGCCGTCCTCGGCGCGATCGTGCTGGCCGGGTTCTTCACCGTCACCCACTTCGCGCCGCGCTGGTGGTGGGCGATCGGGGCGGCCGGCGCGGCGGGGCTCGTGGTGCTGCTCTCGTTCGTGCTGCCGGTGCTCGTCGAGCCGGTCTTCAACCGGTTCACCCCGATGCCCGACGGGCCACTGCGAACCGAGCTGCTGGCCCTGGCCGAGCGCGACGGCGTGCCGGTCAGGGACGTGCTGGTCGCCGACGCGTCCCGGCGGACCCGGGCGGTGAACGCCTATGTGTCGGGCCTGGGGCCCACCCGGCGGATCGTCGTCTACGACACGATGCTGACCGAGGCCACACCGGACGAGGTCGTCTCGGTGACCGCGCACGAGCTCGGCCACGCCAGGGACAACGACGTGCTCACCGGCACCGTCCTGGGCGCACTCGGCGCGGCGCTCGCGGTGATCGCCCTCTACCTGCTCGGCTCCTGGACCGGGCTGCTCCGCCTGGCCGGCGTCGACTCGATCGCCGAGCCACGCGCCATCGGCCTGCTGCTGGCCGTCACCACGGTCGCCGGGCTGATCGCCGGGCCGGCCCAGGCGTTCGTGTCGCGCCGCGTCGAGGCCCGCGCCGACCGCCACGCCCTCGACCTGACCGCCGACCCGCAGACCTTCGAGGCCATGCAGCGCCGCCTCGGCAGCGTCAACCTCGCCGACCCCGACCCGCCGCACTGGGAGCACGCCATGTTCGCCTCACACCCGTCCACCGTGCAGCGGATGGCCGCGGCCCGTGCGTACGCCCGGGGTGCCCGCTGATGGGCCGCACCCTGCTCGTCACCAACGACTTCCCGCCCCGCCCCGGCGGCATCCAGCAGTTCGTGCACAACCTGGCGGTCCGGCTACCCGCCGACTCGGTCGTGGTCTACTCCTCGACCTGGCGGGACGCGGCCTCCTTCGACGCGGCACAGCCTTTCGAGGTCGTTCGCGAGGACACCGGCATCCTGCTGCCCACCCCGGCCGTCGCCCGCCGCGCCGCGTCGCTGGCCCGCGCTCACGACTGCTCCAGCGTCCTGTTCGGCGCCGCGGCCCCGCTCGGACTGCTCGCCCAGGGTCTGCGACGGGACGCGGGGATCTCACGCGCGGTCGGCATCACCCACGGGCACGAGATCGGCTGGGCTGCGCTCCCCGGCGCGCGCACCCTGCTGCGGCGGATCGCGCGGGGCAACGACGTGATCACGTACCTGGGGAACTACCAGCGTGTCCGCCTGGACCGCGCCCTGCACGGCCTGACCGACCTGCGCCGCCTCGCACCGGGCGTCGACGTCGACACGTTCCACCCTGACGTGGACGGCTCCGTGGTCCGCGCCCGCCACGGGCTGTCCGACCGCCCGGTCGTCGTCTGCGTCTCGCGGCTGGTGCCGCGCAAGGGCCAGGACATGCTGATCCGCGCCCTGCCCCTGATCCGCCGCCGGGTGCCGGGGGCGGCCCTGCTCCTGGTGAGCGGCGGGCCGTACAGAAAGACCCTCGAACGACTGGCCCGCGAGAACGGTGTCGAAGCGGACGTGGTGTTCACGGGCTCGGTGCCGTGGGAGTCGCTGCCGGAGCACTACGCGGCGGGGGACGTCTACGCGATGCCGTGCCGGACGCGGGCGGCGGGGCTTGACGTGGAGGGGCTGGGGATCGTCTACCTGGAAGCCTCGGCCATGGGGTTGCCCGTGGTGGGCGGGGATTCGGGGGGTGCGCCGGACGCGGTCCGTGAGGGGGAGACGGGGTTCGTGGTCGGCGGGTCTGATGTGGCTGCCATCGGGGGGCGGGTGGCGGATCTGCTGGCGGATCGGGAGAGGGCTCGGGCCATGGGTAAGGCCGGGCGGGACTGGGTGGAGCGGGAGTGGCGGTGGGAGGCGCAGGCGGAGAGGTTGACGGCTTTGCTGCACGGCTCCTGAGCGCTTGACCCGGCGTGGGGCAGGCGCTGCTCGGCGCGGTGAGGTGTGGGCGCTGCTCGGCGCGGTGAGGTGTGGGTGCTGCTCATTACGGCGGCGGGCGGTGCCTGGCTCGCCGCGGTGAGGTCTGGGCGCTGCTCGGCGCGGTGAGGTGTGGGCGCTGCTCGGCGCTGCTCGGCGCGGTGAGGTGTGGGCGCTGCTCATTACGGCGGCGGGCGGTGCCTGGCGTCGGGTGCCTGACCCGGCGCGGGGCAGGCGCTGCTCATTACGGCAGGCGGTGCCTGGCTCGCCTGGGCGTCGCTTTGTCCTGAAATTTCCGCCATGCGGTGCGTGAGAGGTGTTCGGGATCGCTGGGGTGTCCGGGTTGTGGCCTGTTGATCGGGCGGGGCGGATGTCAGAGTTGACCCATGGATCCAGTGGGGTTGGTGGCGGTTGGCGCGGTGCTGGTCGTGGGGGTGGCGGTGGGTGTGTGGCGCCGCGCTACCGATGGGCGCCTCCGGCCGGTGGCTGCTTCGCGGGTGGCGTCCGAGGGTGGTGTTCCGGCGTCGGGTGAGCTCGACGCGGCGGTGGCCTCTGTGGGCAGGGCGGGAGACGCGAGTCAGGATCCAGGGGTGACTGAATCAGGGGTGGACGCGGTACGGCTTGATTCCTCGCTTCTGCGGCGACTCGGCGTTGGGCCTGCGGACGCCACGTTGTTGCAGTTCTCCACCGCGTTCTGTGCGCCGTGCCGGGCTGTGCGGCGGGTCAGCACTGAGGTGGCCGCGCTGCTGCCGGGTGTTCAGCACATCGAGGTGGATGCCGAGAGTCATCTCGACGAGGTACGCGAACTGGGTATCTGGCGCACCCCCACCCTGTTGGTCCTGGACTCGGGTGGGCATGTGACCAGGCGAGCTACGGGTGTGCCCACGAAGCCGCACCTGATCGCCGCCCTCGCTGAGCTCCTCCCCACCCAGCCGCCAACGGCTCCCGCGGGCTGACCCCGCCGCCCCGCAGGCTGACCCCCGGTGCCGGCTGGCATCGGGGCGAGTTTCGGCGCCTGACTACCGGTGTGGATGCCAGCCCGGCGGGCCGGGAAGTGGTCCGGATCGTCGACGGGCGCGAGGAGCGGCGTGGGCGAGGGGGCATAAGCGCAGGCGGGAGAGCGGGCGGCGGGGCAGGGGGCGTTGCGGGGTAGGGAGAGTGGCGCGGGTGGTGCGGGTGGTGCGGGTGGTGCGGGCGGCGCGGGTGGGGTGGGGGAGAGGGTCAGGCGGGGACTGGGAGTTCGGTGGGGGAGGCGGAGCGGGTCAGGGTGCGGGAGTCGCGGATCAGGAGTTGGGAGGCGGCGGAGGCCAGCAGGACGAAAGCGCACACCGTGAGCACCCGGTCCACCCCGAACCGGGCGGACAGGGGCCCCGCCAGGGCGTTGCCGACGGGCATGGCCAGGAAGGATGTGACGTAGTCCCAGGAGGCGACTCGGCCCAGCATGGCGTGGGGGACGTTGTCCTGGATGGCGGTCTCCCAGGCTACGTCGAAGAAGATCAGGCCGCCGTAGCCGATCACCGCGCCGGCCAGGACCGCGGTCAGGGTTCCGGGCCAGACGTACGAGAGTGCCCAGACCGGCATCAGCATCAGGGCCAGCCAGCCTGCTCGGAGGAGCCGGCGGGGGCGGAAGCGCATGCCGAGGGCCGCGCCGAGGAAGCCGCCCAGGCCCTCGGCGGCGGAGATGAAGCCGATGGCGTGGGCGCCGCCGAGTTCGGAGACGGCGACGATCTGGACCAGGACCAGGATCATGCCGTTGGCGATGTGGTAGGCGGTCGCGCCGAACAGGCCGCCGATCAGCCAGTTCCGGGAGCGGATCTCGCGCCAGCCGGCTCCGAGCGAGCGGAGCATGGGTTCGAAGTCGCCGCGGGTCGCGCGTACCCGAATGAAGGCGGCAAAGACCAGTGACAAGAGGAAGCTGACCGCGTTGGCCGCGAAGCCCGCCGGAGCGCCGAAGGCGGCGACGGTGATGCCGCCCAGGGTGGGTCCCGCGATGCCGCACGCGGTCTGCAGCATGCTCAGCGTGGCGTTGGCCCGCTGGCGCAGCGAAACCGGCACCAGCAGGGGCCGCAGCGCGCTCATGGCCGGTGTGAAGAAGCTGCCGGCGCCCGCGGAGAGGACGGTGAGCGCGCAGAGCAGTGCCAGGTGGTAGCCGCCGGTGGCGAACATGGCGGCGATGCCGGCTGTGGTGAGGAAGCGGATCAGGTCGGAGGCGACCATGACGCGCTGGGGCTGGAGGCGGTCGGCCCAGACGCCGCCGAAGAGGGTGCCGGCCAGCATGGTGATCACCGAGGAGGCCATGACCAGGCCGAGGTCGCCCGCACCGCCACCGGTGGTGACGATCGCGACGGCGAGCGCGACGGTCTGGAAGCCGTTGCCGATCCAGGAGAGAGCCTGGCCGGCGGCGAGGAGGCGGAAGTCGCGAGTCATGCTCTCAAAGTAGTTCACCGTCTAACTATCAGCAATCTAATAATCAGAAGGATGGCACAATGGCGCCCATGGAAGACGGTGCGGATCAGCATGTGGCCCGGTGGGCGGCGTTCTGGAAGGACGAGCCGGCGTTCGATCCGGAGGTCGAGGGCGCGCTGGTTCGGATGAAGCGCCTGCTGCGATGGATCGAGCGCGCCGACATTGCAGCATTTAACGCGAAAAATGATGACTTTACGTTGCAGGACTACAAGACGCTGCACGTCCTGATGGTCCAGCCCTGGCCCAACGAGGCCACTCCCGCGCAACTGGCGGAGGCGGCCAATGTGACCCGGGCGGCGATGACGAGCCGCCTCGACCGGCTGGCGGAGGCCGAGTTGATCACGCGTCAGGTGGACGGCATGGACCGCCGGCGAATCATCATCCGGCCCACGCAAAAGGGTCGTGAGATGTGGGACCGGTACATCTTCGAAGGAATCGCCCGCGATCAGGCAGCCCTTAAAGCATTGAAAAAAGACGAGCTGATCAGGCTTAACGAGCTGCTGCGGAAAGTCCTACTATCCCTAGGTGAATAGCGAACTAGATCCGCGCGGCCAGCGCTTTGCCGCCGCCATCACCACCGTCGTCACAGCCGTCGTGCTGATCACCGGCTCGGGCTGGCTGGCGCTGGCTCAGGCAATCGTCTTCGCGATCACCGCGGTTGATCCGCGGCGAGGTCCGTACGCGATGATCTTCCGTGCCTTGCCCAGGCTGAGCCCACCCGCGGAGCGTGAGCCAGCCGCACCAGTGCGATTCGCGCAATTTGTCGGATTTATCTTCCTGAGCGTCTCCGCGGGGGGATATCTCGGGGGCGCGGAGACTCTCGGGCTCGTCGCGGCCGCGTTCGGCCTACTGGCGGCCTTCCTCAACGCGGCCTTCGGACTGTGCCTGGGCTGCGAGGCCTATCTGGCGTTTCAAAGGCTAAAGACCAGAAACGCCGAAAATGTCGAAAATAGTTAGAACTTCGGCGCGTCGGGAGCCTCGAGCAGCCCCAGCCGCAGCGCCGTCATGAGCGCCTGAGCCCGGTTCGCCGCACCCAGCTTCTCGTAGAGCTTCGAGATGTGGGTCTTCGCCGTCGACTCGGAGACGAACAGCTGCTTGGCGATCCCGGCCACGCTCATGCCGTCGGCGAGCAGGCGAAGCACCTGGCCCTCGCGCGGCGAGAGCTGCGGCCCGCTCGGGGCGAGCCGGCGCTTCATCGCCTCGGCCAGGTCGGCGGCGGTGAACGCGCTGGGTGCCGACGCGGCGTGCCGTGCGGCCGCCACGACCTCGTCCGCCGGGGCGGTCTTGGGCACGAACGCGCTGGCGCCGGCCTCGAGCGCACCGAAGAGCTGGTCGTCGCCCGCATACATCGTGAGCACGACGATGCCCATGTTCGAGTTGTTCTTCCGCAGGGCGCGAGTGGCCTCGAGTCCGCTGCCGTCGGGCAGCCGCAGGTCCATGATCACCACGTCCGGCTGCAGGGCGCCGGCCTGGCGCACCGCCTCCGCCGCCGTGGCGGCCTCGCCGACGACCTCGAACTGCCGGTCGCGCTCGAATGCGTGTCGCAGCCCCTTACGGATCAAGTCGTGATCGTCAACAAGGAGGACCTTGGTGCGCCCCGTCGGCGCAGGACTGGTCGACATGCTCGGGTTACTCCCCTTCTGGAGCGGAAACGCTATCCCGCACGCTATCGCGCCGAGGCGGGGTTCCGAGTACTACGGCGACGGTTGTCCCGCTGGGGTGTCGCGGCGTGATCTTGAGACGTCCTCGGATGCGTTCGGCGCGCTCGGCCATGATGGTAAGTCCGTAACGGCCGTCCGGTCGCTCGTCGGCGAACCCCTTGCCGTCATCGGACACTTCGATCTCCGCATAGGGCGGGTCGACGGTGCAGGTGACCCAAAGGTTCGACGCGCCGGCGTGCTTGCGGGCGTTGGTGATCGCCTCTTGCGCGATCCGCAACAACTCCGCCTCCGTCGCGGCCGGCAGCCGCGCGGTCGACTCGTCGAACGTGAAGTGCACCCGCAGTCCGGCGCTCGTGCCGAGCGTCCGGGCGTACTCGGCGATGGCCGCGGCGAGGCCGCCGTTGCGGTCGACCTCGGAACGCAGCTCGAACAGGCTCAGCCGCAGCTCGGTGATCACCCGGGTCACCTCGGCGCGCAGCACCCGCAGCTCCTCGGCGGTCTCCTCGGCACCCTCGGGCAGCGTGGCCTGAGCGTTGTCGATGCCGTAACCGACCATCACCAGCTCCTGCGCGACCCCGTCGTGGATCTCCCGGGCCAGGCGCTGGCGCTCCTCGTTGGTGGCGAGCGAGCGCACGTCGTCGAAGAGCAGGGCGGCCTCCAGCCGCAGCGCGGCCGGGCCGGTCACCTCGGTCACCCCTTGGACAACCACCGATGGGTACGCCCCCGTGCCATCGGTCTCCAGGATGACGAGCCCGATCGTGCGCACCCCGGCGACCAGCGGGACGACCAGGGACGAGACCTCGCCGTCCTGATGCGTACGCGCCTGCGACCGGCTCGCCACCTGCGGCTGCTGAGTGGCCCACGCGTCCGCGATGGCCGAGTCCGCGTCGAGCGTGGTCTCCCAGTCGACCCGCTCGGCCCCGGTCTGCGCCAGCACCACGAGCCGCCCGCCGCCGCTGGCCGACAGGACCGCGGCCCGGTGACCCGGCGCGACCATGCGCAGCTCCTCCAGCAGGTGCTCGGAGATGCCGCCCGGGTCCAGGGTGGCGCCCGGCAGGGACCGCGCCACGCTGCGGAGCTGGGTCAGCAGTCGGGTGGCCTCCGCGTACGGCTGGGGGGTGGGCTCCGGCGGCTGGAGCAGCTGGCGCATCGTCTCGGCGGCGAACGTGATGATCGCCCCGAGCACCAGCCACTGTCCGCACGCCGCGAGATAACCCGGTTGGGTGAGCGTGAAGTCGTCCCCGGTCTTGTTGACCAGTCCACCGGCGACCATGGCCAGTGCCGCGGCGCCCAGCAGTGCGGCGCCCTCGGTGTGCCGCCGGTGCAGGGCGGCGGTCAGCAGCGGAACCGCGAGGTAGGGCAGCACCGCCTCGGCACCGAACCCGGCGTCGACCTGGCCGATCGCCGCCGTGGCGATCGAACCGGCCGCGAGCCCGGTGACCACGACCTCGGCGAACCTGCCGAGCGGGGCGAGGATCGGGTGCTCACGGGCCACGAAAGCGGGCACCGCGGCGATCGCCAGCAGCACGATCCAGATGAGCTGCGCGGGGTCCTCGGTCGCCGTCAGGGTGAGCACCGCGACCAGCGCGAGCATGACGACGCGCGCCACGGCTTCGGCGGGGCGCAGGCGCGTCGGGGCACTGGCTAGGGCTGGCACGTGACGGATGGTAGCGGTAGTGACCGGAAACGGCCCGTCGGCGACAGCGCCCCGGGCTCATGTGCCGGGGCGAACAGCGGGTAGCCTGCCGTGCATGGCGGACACCTCGACGCAGTCGATTCAGGTCCATGCGCCCCTGGCCAAGGTGGCTGCGGTGATCTGCGACTTCCCGCGCTATCCGGAGTGGGCGGAGTCGATCAAGCGGGTGGAGGTCCTCGAGGAGTACGAGGACGGTTACGCGGCGCAGGTCCGCTTCCAGATCGACGCGACCGTGCTGGTCGACGAGTACACGCTGGAGTACGCGTACGCCGACGACCTGTCGCGCATCGAGTGGCACCTGGTCGAGCCGTCGAAGACGCAGCGGTCCCAGGAGGGCTCCTACGACCTGGCGGAGAACGCCGACGGCAGCACGACGGTGACGTACACCCTGGCGGTGGATCTTGCCATCGGGATGCTCGGCATGTTCCGGCGCAAGGCCGAAAAGTTGATCATGGATACGGCGCTGAAGGAGCTCAAGCGCCGTGTCGAGAGCATTCCCGCGGACTGAGGAGAGCACATGGCCGGGTCAGCGCGCGAGGAGGCCGAGCGGCTGGTCGCTTCGTTTCTCGCCCGTGCCGCCGCTTCCTCTCAAAACCCTTCAGAGGGTACGGAGAAAGCGCACGCGGATCTCCTCGGACTTCTGGCCGGAGCGTTCTCCGGCGGGTGGTCCACGGGCAGTGCCGAGTGCTGTGTCTGCCCGGTCTGCAAGGTGATCGCCGCGATGCGCGACCCCAGCCCCGAGACGGCCGAGCGGCTCGCCACGAGTGCCGGTGACATCGCCAACGGGGTGGCCGGTCTGATGCGCGCCCTCTCGGGTGTCGCTTCCGAACGTCCCCGGCCGCCGTCGCCGCGCGCCGAGGCCCGCCCGGCTGATCCCTCCCGCAAGGCTGACCCGGACCGGGTTTGGGCTGCTGCCACCGACGACGCCCCCGAGGCCGGCGCCGCGCCGGACGACGACCCCTGGGCCGCCGCGACCGCGGAGAGTGCCCGGGAGGCCGCCCGTGAGGCCGCCGCTGCGGCGCGGGCCCGGGCCGCGGCCGCCGAGGAGGCCGTGGCACGTGCTGTGGAACAGGCGCGCGCGGCCGCCACCGCCACCCGGGAAAGCGGTCAGACGGGTGGAAAGCCGCAGTTCGGGGGAGATGTCTGGGCCATGGCCACCGCGGAGCCCGCCGCCGGTGACGCGGCCGCGCCCCGTAGCGTGGATCATGACCTGGGCGCCTCGGCGCCCGAGGACCGCGACGCGGCTCCGGGCGACGGCGCCCGTGCCGGCGACGCGGTGTGATTTTTTGCAGAGGGGACGGGCAGCGTGACGCTGACCATCGGAATCGACGTCGGCGGTACCAAGGTGGCCGGCGGCGTGGTCGACGAGTCGGGCAACGTGCTCGCGTCGAACCGCCGGCCGACGCCGGCGGAGGACCCGGCCGGCACCCGGGACACGATCGTCGAGGTGGCCGCCGAGCTGGCGGCGCAGTACCCGCAGGCGACCGCGATCGGGATCGGTGCCGCCGCGTGGATCGACGCCGCCGGCTCGACAGTGCTGTTCGCGCCGAACCTGGCCTGGCGTGACGAGCCGCTGCAGGCGTACGTGAGCAAGGCCGTCGGACTGCCGACCGTGCTGGACAACGACGCCAACGTGGCGGCCTGGGCGGAGTTCCGGTTCGGTGTCGCCGCGCACGCCGACGACTCGATGGTCATGATCACCGTGGGTACCGGCATCGGCGGCGGCATCGTCCTGGGCGGCAAGCTCTGGCACGGCGCCAACGGCATCGCGGGCGAGCTCGGGCACATCCAGTCGGTCCCGGACGGGCACCCCTGCGGCTGCGGCCGGCTCGGCTGCCTGGAGCAGTACGCGAGCGGCAACGCCCTGGTCCGTTTCGGCCGCGCCGGCGCGCGCCAGGAGCCGGAGCGGGCCGCGAAACTCCTCGAGCTGGCCGGTGGCGACGCCCTCGCGATCACCGGCCGGCAGATCACCGAGGCGGCGCGGGCCGGTGACGGTGTGGCGATGGACGCGTTCGCGCAGGTCGGCTACTGGCTCGGGGTGGCCCTCGCGGACCTCGCGCAGAGCCTGGACCCGCAGATCCTGGTGATCGGCGGCGGGGTGATCGACGCTGGGCCGCTGCTGATGGGCCCGGCCGAACGGACGTACCGGGACCAGCTCGCCCAGCGCAACCGGTTCCCGGTGGCCGAGGTGCGGGCCGCGCGGATGGGCAACGTGGCCGGCGTCGTCGGCGCCGCGGACCTCGCCCGGCTCGCCGGCTGAGGCGGAACGGGGATGTCCGGGGTTCCGCTGCGGGTGGTCAGCTACAACGTCCACGGGTTGCGGGACGACCGGGCCGCGCTGGTCGGCCTGGTCCGTGACCTCGCCCCGGACGTCCTCGTCGTGCAGGAGGCGCCGCGCCGGTTCCGGTGGCGGCAGAAGTGCGCGTTGCTGGCCTCCGAGACCGGCCTGGTGGTGGCCGCCGGCGGCCTGCCCTCGCTGGGCAACCTGCTGCTGGTGAGCCTGCGGGTTGCCATCCGGCGGACCTGGTGCCTGCGCTATCCGCTGACGCCCGGGCGGCACCTGCGCGGCGCGGTCTTCGCCGAGGGCTCGGTCCGCGGTGCCACGTTCACCGTCTCCGGCTCGCACCTGGCCACCGACCCGGCCGAGCGCCCGGCACAGGCGCAGCACTGGAAGGCCGAGCTGGACCGCGCCGAGGGCCCGCTGATCGCCGCGGCCGACCTGAACGAGGGGCCGGGCGGCAGCGCCTGGCGGATGGTCGAGGACGGGCTGCTCGGCGCCGGCGAGGACGTGCCCACGTTCCCGGCGGCCCTGCCGCAGCGGCGGATCGACGGGCTCTTCGTGACCCCGGACGTTTCCATCGAAAGTTACGAGATCATATCGACGGACCGCGCTCGCGCTGCTAGTGATCATCTGCCCGTCGTCGCGGACCTTCTGCTCCCTTCCTCCCAGCCCTGAGGTCTGCAAGGATCGCCGGGTGCACGACACCCCCGACCCGGGTGACCGTCGCGACGCCGTCTGTGTCGTCGGGGCCGGCGCCAGCGGACTAACCGCGATCAAGAACCTGCGCGAGCTGGGCTTCGCGGTCGACTGCTACGAGCGCGAGACCTCCGTCGGCGGCGCCTGGAACTGGCGCCACGACCGCAGCCCGGTGTACGCGAGCACCCACCTCATCTCCTCCCGCCCGTTCACCGAGTTCCCCGACTTCCCGATGCCGGACGACTGGCCCGACTATCCGCACCACAGCCAGGTCCTGGCGTACCTGGAGCGGTACGCGAAGCACTTCGGCCTAGGCGAGCACGTCTGGTTCGGCATGGAGGTCGTCTCCGCGGTGCCGGCCGACGACGGGCGCTGGGACGTCACCATCCGCTCGACCGGTGGCGGATCGTCGCGGACCCAGCGCTACGCGGCGATCGTGGTCGCCAACGGGCACAACTGGTCGCCGCTGACCCCCGAGATACCGGGGGACTTCCAGGGACAGGTCATGCACTCGTCGGCGTACAAGGACCCGGCGAAGCTGCGTGGCCGCAAGGTGCTGGTGGTGGGCGGCGGCAACACCGGCTGTGACATCGCCGTCGAGGCCGCACAGCAGGCCGCGAAGGTGTGGCACTCCACCCGCCGCGGCTACTGGTACGCGCCGAAGTACGTCTTCGGCCGCCCCGCCGACCAGACCAACGCCCGGGTGCTCAAGTGGGGCCTGCCGCGCCGGCTGCGCGAGTGGATCTACCGCCGCGTGGTCCGGCTGACCACCGGTGACCTCACCCGGTTCGGCGTGCCCGCGCCCGACCACGGTCCGTTCGAGAGCCACCCGGTGGTCAACAGCCAGCTGCCCTACTACCTGGGGCACGGCCGGATCAGCCCGGTGCCGGACGTGGCCCGCTTCGACGGCGCCGCGGTGGAACTGGCCGACGGCACCCGCGTCGAGCCGGACCTGGTGATCACCGCGACCGGCTACCGGCCGCGCTTCGACTTCCTCGCGCCGGAGCTGCTCGACACCGACGAGAACGGCCGGCCCGACCTGCACCTGCACGCGTTCGCCCGCAAGCACCCGACGCTGGCCGTGGTGGGCCTGCTGCAGCCGGACTCCGGTGTGCTGCCGCTGGCGCACTGGCAGAGCGTCGCGATCGCCCGCTGGCTGCGGCTGCGCACCACCGATCCGGTACGCGCCGCGGCGGTGCAGCAGAAGGAGTCCACCCGCCCGCTGGCGAGCTGGTCACGCCGTCAGGTGGTGCCCTCGCAGCGCCACTGGTTCGAGGTGGACCACATCGACTACCTGCGGTCCCTGGACGGCCTGCTGAAGCAGATGGAGACAGCCCGGTGAAGTCCGACCTGCTGCGTTTCTCCGACTGGACCGACCCGGTGCCACCGGCCGAGCGGGAGGTCGTGTCGAGGCTGCCCGAGGACGACGACCAGGGTCATCCGCCGCTGCTGTTCGTGCCGGGACTGGGACACGGGGCGTGGGCGTACGCGGAGCACTGGCTCGGCCACGCGGCCGGACGCGGTTTCGCGGCGCACGCGCTCACCCCTCGCCCCGGCGGCGACCTGCGCGCCCAGGTCCACGACGTGGTGCAGACGGCCGCCTCGCTGCCGCGCCAGACGGTGCTGATCGGGCACGGCGTCGGCGCCCTCGTGGTGTCCCGCGCCCTGAGTCGTTACCCGGCCCGCGCGGCGGTGCTGGTCGCGCCGGTGCTGGACGGCTGGGCGGCGCTGGGTGCCGCGCTGCGGAGCAACCCGTTCGGCACGCTCCCGGCGGTCTTCGGCGGACGGTTGCGGCTGTCCGCGCGGCAGATGTTCGGCCCGTCGTTGCCGGTTGAAGAGGCTGCCGCGTATCTGGAGCGCGTCGACGCCCGGCCGCGCGCCGAGCTGCTCGGCCGTGCTGCGCCGCCGGCGCCGGTCGGTGCGCCGCCCACCCTGGTGGCGGGCAGCCCGGACGACCGGATCGTGCGGCGCGGAGCGCTGGACAAGGCGGCCGCGCACTACGGCGGTGCACCGCTGCTCTTCCCGGGCATGGGCCACGACCTGATGCTGGACACCGGCTGGGTGGAGCCGATCGACGCGATCCTGGACTGGCTGGGCAAGGAAGCCGGTCTATCGGGGCCGGGTCACTGATCTCTGCCGGGGGACGCGGCGGCGCCTTGCCGGGTCGCCGGGCACCCGTTCGGCCAGGCGGCCTGTGTGATCAAGAGCGGACAGGTAGGCGCGGGCCCAGGCCAGGATGTCGTGGTGGGTCAGGTGCCGGCGCATCGCGGTCATCCGGGCCGCCAGGTCGTCCGGTTCGGCCTCCATGGCCTTCAGCAGCGTCTCCTTGAGGCCGTCCACGTCGTGCGGGTTCACCAGGAACGCCTGCTCCAGCTCCGCGGCCGACCCGGCGAACTCGCTGAGCACCAGCGCGCCGGCGCCGTCCTCCCGGGCCGCGACGAACTCCTTGGCGACCAGGTTCATCCCGTCCCGCAGCGGGGTCACCACCATCACGTCCGCGGTCTGGTAGAGGGCGGCCAGCAGCGACCGGTCGAACGGCTGGTTCAGGTAGTGGATCGCCGGTTCGCCGACCCGGCCGTACTCGCCGTTGATCCGGCCGACCTCGCCCTCGATCCGGTCGCGCAGGTCCCGGTAGCTCTCCACCCGTTCCCGGCTCGGAACGGCGACCTGGACCATGACGGTGTCCCGTACCTTCACGAAGCCGTCCCGCAGCAGCTCGCTGTACGCCGTGAGCCGGTGCTCGATGCCCTTGGTGTAGTCCAGCCGGTCCACACTGAGCAGCACCCGCTTCGGCTGCCCCAGATCGTGCCTCAGCTGCCGGGCCTGACCCACCACGTCCGGGCGGCTGGCCAGCGCGCGCATCTCGGCGACGTCGATGGAGACCGGGAAGGCGCCGGTCTGCACGGTACGGCCGTCCACGGTGATCGCCGTGTCGGTGGACTCCGCGGCGAGCAGCTTCCTGGCCAGCTGGGCGACGTTGTGCGCGGCCTGCTCCCGCTGGAACCCGACCAGGTCGGCGCCGAGCATCCCGCGCAGCAGCTCGACCCGGCGGGGGAGCTGCATGTACAGCTCCGGCGGCGGGAACGGCACGTGCATGAAGAACCCGATCAGCAGGTCCGGGCGCAGCTCGCGGAGCATCTGCGGCACCAGCTGCAGGTGGTAGTCCTGCACCCAGACGGCGGCGCCCTCCTCGGCCACCTCGGCGGCGGCCTCGGCGAAGCGCTGGTTGACCGACCGGTACGTCTCCCACCACTCCCGGTTGAACACCGGCTGCTGAACCGCGTCGTGGTAGAGCGGCCAGAGCGTGGAGTTGGCGAAACCCTCGTAGTAGCCGCGCAGCTCGTCCTCGGTCAGCGCCACCGGGCGCAGCCGCAGGCTGCCGATGTCGGGCAGGCTGGGCGCCGGTCCCACACCGCCGGCCCAGCCGACCCAGGTCGCGGGTGTCGGGGCGAGGATGGCGTGCAGGGCGCTGGCGAGCCCGCCTGGGCTGCGGCGCCACTCACAGGCGCCGTCCGGGGCGGCGTTGTCATCGAGGGGCAGACGGTTGGCGACGACGACGAGCGAACTCTGACGCATCACCGTAGGTTACTGTGCGAACACCGATCCCTGTCTATACGACAGCGCCGTCGTCGAATTCGTCGTCGTCGTCACCGGAGCGCAGCCGCCAGACCAGCATGACCGCGCCGCCGACGATCGCGCCGAAGCCGATCAGCGTGACGTAGTGCGTGTCGATCGGGATCAGGTTGGGGAACAGGAACAGCACGAAGCCCAGCACCACGCCGAGGACGCCCATCACCGCGTATTTCGAGATGCGGGGCATCGGCGGGGGTGGCGGCGGGACGTAGCGGTCCTCGTCCTCGTCGAACTCCTCGTCGGGCAGGCCGGCGCCGAAGGTGTCGAGTCCGTAGAGTATCGACGGCTCCTGCGGGTCGGTGCGCCGCCGGTTGTACGGCGTGCCGTCCTCGGTGAGGCGGCCCGTGCGGGGCTGCTCCTGCTGGGGGTCGACGTTCTCCGTCTCGGGCCAGGGCGCCTCGGTGTCGGCCGTGGTGTGGAAGCCCGCGATGATTTTGTCCCACTCGGCGTCCACCTCGGCCTGCGGACGCGGGTCGGCGGGAGGCGGAGCGGGTGGCGTCGGTGGTGCGCCGCCGGTCACCTTCTGCAGGTGCTCGCGGGCGGTCTCCAGCCTGGTGCGGTCGACGAAGAGCCGGTCGGTCGGCCGCGCGGGGAGCGTCGTGGCACGCAGGATCGGGTTCTGATCCGCGGTCGGCTGCAGGTAAGCCGCGATGCCGCCGGCTGCGAGAACGTCGAGCAGATGCTCGCCGACCCGTGGATCCACGTCACCCGCCGCCGCGTAGTCAGCGGCGTCGAGCCCGTTGTCCCGCCGCCCACGACGGGCGCCACCCGTTGTCACCGATGCACACCCCCTTGCCGACCGTGCCTTGAATGGTGACACGGCAAGCACCTCTTGCGGGAGTGCGATTGTGGCGCGCCGCCCCCGCTTCGTACGCTTCTCCTCGCCCCGGACGCTCGGGTGGCATCCGCTGAAAGGACGTCAGTGTTCTACTGGCTGCTGAAGTTGGTGGTCCTCGGACCGCTGCTGAGACTGCTCTTCCGCCCCAAGGTGGAGGGGCTGGGAAACGTTCCCCGCTCCGGGCCGGTCATCCTCGCCTGCAACCACCTCTCGTTCTCCGACTCGATCTTCACCCCGCTGATCATGAAGCGGAAAGTGACCTTCGTCGCCAAGGCCGAATACTTCACCGGCAAGGGGATCAAGGGCTGGTTCTCCCGGATGTTCTTCACCGGCGCCGGGACCATCCCCGTCGACCGTTCGGGCGGCGAGGCGGCCCAGGCGGCCCTCGACACCCTCCTGAGGGTCCTCCGCGAGGGCAACATCGCCGGCATCTACCCCGAGGGCACCCGCTCGCCCGACGGCCGCCTCTACCGTGGCAAGACCGGCGTAGCCCGCCTGGCCCTGGAGAGCGGCGCGCCGGTCGTCCCGGTCGCGCTGCTGAACACCGACGAGATCCAGCCGACCGGCACGCTCGTGCCCACGGTCAAGCGCGTCCGGATCCGCGTCGGCCGGCCGCTCGACTTCAGCCGGTACGCCGAGCAGCGCGGCGACCGCTTCGTGGAGCGGGCCATCACCGACGAGATCATGTACGAGCTGATGGCTCTCTCCGGCCGCGAGTACGTGGACGTTTACGCCTCCACGCTCAAGAATCAGCCGCTAACTGCCCATCCCGGCGCGGCGGCGTAGGGCCTGGACGTCGGTCACGACGATGCGGCGGCCCTCGGTGCGCAGCCAGCCGCGGCTCGCGAACGAGCCGATCGCCTGGTTGACGCTCTGCCGGGAGCCGCCGGCCATCTCGGCCAGCTGACTCTGGTTCAGCTCGATGGTGATCATCGGAGCCTGGCTCTCGCCGGAGAGCCGGACCAGGGTCTTGGCGACGCGGCCCGGCAGGTCGAGGAACACGTGGTCGGCGTTCTGTTCGGTGAGCCTGCGGATCAGGCCGCCGACAGAACGCATCACGGCGTCCAGGATGCGCGGGTTGGAGTGGACCAGGTCCATGAAGGCGGCCCGGGACAGCGACAGCGCCTGGGAGTCCTCGATCGCCTCGGCGGACGCGCTCCGGGTGGAGGCGTCCAACAGGGAGACCTCGCCGAGGACGTCGGGTGGGCGTACGACGGTGAGGACGGCGCGTTCACCGGTCGGCGCGGTGCGGAAGACCGCCACCGCGCCGCGCTTCATGATGATCAGTGAGTCCCCGGGGTCGTGCTCCACGAAGAGGATCTGCCCCTTGCGGTAGTGACGTGGGACGGCCGTGGCGATGACGCGTTGCCGAACATCCGGCTCCAGCCCGGCGAACATGTCCACGCCGGTCAATGCGTCGCCGTTATCCGGCATGCGATGGTCCACGGCGTTATCCCTCCCCCGATGGGGACCGCGTCGACTCGGCCGGCGTCGGCCCCACGACGCGAACGATCACTAATAGCACGAAGCGTGCTCCGAGCGCCATTCCTGCCCGGACATCGAAGCTCACCCTGTACGATCATGTCCCTTCGGTAGCGTTCTGTAAACCACCCATTGCCTTCTGTGATTGTCGCCCAGTCTGTCCGTCCTCTTGGTGGCATCTGTCGAGATAATCCCGCAGTGCCGGATGATGAGCTCCTTCGATCGACGTTGCGCGACCAGTGGCACCTCGTTCCGTCCGAGATCACCGAGCGCCCGCCGTCCGTGATGTCGCGGGGCTGGGAGATCACCGCGGGCGCGGAGAGGTACGTCGCACGGCTGGGTGAGAGCGTCGCCCGGCCGTCGATGGAGGCCGGGCAGATGGCCGCCGAACATCTGCGCTCCCGGCGGATCGCGGCCGGGGAGCCGATGCGGACACTCGGCGGGGCGCTGACCGTGGAGACGGAGTTCGGCGCTCTCGCCGTACTGCGACGTGTGCCGGGGCGGCACCTCGACGGGCGGGATCCACTCGATCAGCAATGGTGGGGCGAGCGCTTGGGACTCGTACACAAGGCTCTTCAGCATTTTCGGCATCCCGGCCTGCGCCCGTGGCAGTTGCTGGACCCCGACGCTGTCTCCGGCGAAGCGGAGCCCTGGCTCCGTGACGCCGCGGCGGCAGCGGTGACCGCCGCGACCCGGCTGACCGTGACCGACCAGCTCACCTACGGCGTGCTGCATGGTGACCCGGCGCCGGACGCGTTCGTCCTCGACCCGGACACCGGCCGCCTGGGCCTGCTGCACTGCGGCTCGTGCGGCACCGGGCCGCTGGTGTACGACGTGGCCGCCGCCGTCACCTACGCCGGCGGGCCGGAGGAGGCGGGTGAACTGCTCGACGGCTACCGCGCGGCGGGCCCGGTGAGCGCCGACGAACTGGACGCGGCACTGCCGGTGATGCTGCGCCTGCGGTGGGCGGTGCAGGCCGACCGCGCGACGCGTTATGGCTGCCCGGTGGCGCTGTCGGCGGCGCGGGAGGCCCTGGAGTCCATGCCCGGATGACGATGGGCGAGGATGGGACCCGATGGTGTATCGCTATTTCTACGACTGTGAGTTCATCGAGGACGGGCGCATCGTCGACCTGGTCTCGATCGGTGTCGTCGACGAGTTCGGCCGCGAGTTCTACGCGGTCAGCACCGAGTTCGACGACACGCGCGCCGTGCCGTGGGTACGCCGCAACGTGCTCGACAAGCTTCCGTCGCCCTCGGACAAGGCGTGGCGCAGCCGGGAGCGCATCCGCCAGGACCTGTACGAGTTCCTGACCGAGCCGATCCACGGCCGTGACGAGCAGATGGAGCTCTGGGCGTGGTACGCGGCGTACGACCACGTGGCGCTCGCCCAGCTGTGGGGTGCGATGCCCGCCCTGCCCCGTGAGATCCCGCGCTTCACCAAGGACCTCCGGCAGCGCTGGGACGACCTGGGCCGCCCACGGCTGCCCGAGATGGCCGGCCGGCACGACGCGCTCGTCGACGCCCGGCACAACCTGGCCCGCTGGCAGACGATGGCCGGTCTCAGCGGCGGCGACTCTCCAGCGGCGGCACGCACTCGCGCATGACCGCCTGCACGTCGGCCTCGGACGGCCCGTCGCCGAGCTCGCCGTTGCCCGGCCGGGCCCGCAGGCCGTCGATCATCAGCTCCAGATAACGCTCGTAGAGGCCGGACCGGCACCCGGCGCTGTTCTGCGCCAGCTCGGTGACCATCGCCATGATGATCGGGAAGTCCCGGAAGCCGGCGTCCGGCCGCAGTGAGCCCTCCTCGTGCGCCCGGGCCATCAGCTGCTCCAGCAGCGGCACGATCTGCTCGCCGGCCCGCGCGAAATGGGTCTCGTCCATGCTCAGCGCCGCGTCGCGCAGCCCGCGGTCGGTGGCGTGCATGCGCGCCGAGCGCCGCAGGAAGTCCGTCAGGCCGTCCCAGGCCGAGGGCGCCGCGAGGGCCTCCTCGGCGAGCGTGACGAGATCCTCCAGCCGGTCCGTGAAGACCGCCTCGACCAGCGCCTCCTTGGTGGGGAAGCGGCGGTAGACCGTGCCGACACCGACCCCGGCGTGGTGCGCGACGTCGTCGAGGGTGGCGGCGAACCCCCGGCCCGCGAAGACCTCCCGGGCGGCCTCGATGATCCGCTCCCGGTTGCGCTGGGCGTCGCGCCGCAGCGGGCGGGCCTCGGTGGTCATGTGGGCAAGCCTACAACAAAAGTGGAGGTAGTTCCTCAACTTGTCCTGTTAGCCTGCCGATGTGGAGGACAGATCTCAACTTAGCTACTCCGGGGGACGCACGCATGACCACGCTTTCTGATCGACCGCAACTCGCGGCGGATAAGGACACCGGGCGCTGGTGGGCGCTCGTCGTCCTCGCGCTGGCGCAGCTCATGGTGGTGCTGGACGCCACGATCGTGAACATCGCGCTGCCCACCGCACAGGCCGACCTGGGCTTCGACGACGCCGGCCGGCAGTGGGTGGTCACCGGGTACGCGCTGGCCTTCGGCAGCCTGCTGCTGCTCGGCGGCCGCCTCTCCGACTTCTTCGGCCGCAAGCGGATGTTCCTCATCGGCCTCGTCGGCTTCGCCCTCGCCTCCGCGCTCGGCGGCGCGGCGCAGAACCTCGAGGTGCTGATCTTCGCCCGCGCGCTGCAGGGCGCGTTCGGCGCGGCGCTGGCCCCGGCCGCGCTCTCGCTGCTCTCCACGACGTTCACCCAGCCCGCCGAGCGCGGCAAGGCGTTCGGCATCTTCGGCGCGATCTCCGGCGCGGGCGGCGGCATGGGCCTGCTGCTCGGCGGCGTCCTCACCGAGTACGTCTCCTGGCGCTGGTGCCTCTACGTCAACCTGGTGATCGCCGCGATCGCGGTGGCCGGCGCCATGGTCAAGCTCCGTGACGAGCCGGTCCGCGCCGACGGCAAGATCGACATTCCGGGTACGCTCACCGCGGTCTCCGGCCTGGTCGCCCTCGTGTACGGCCTCGCCAACGCCGAGACCGACGGCTGGACCGACCGGATGACGCTCGGCCCGATCGTGGCCGGTCTGATCCTGCTCGCCCTCTTCGTCTCCATCGAGCGCCGCGTCGCCCACCCGCTGCTGCCGATGCGCGTCGTCCTCGACCGCAACCGCGGTGGCTCGTACGCGTCGATCGCGATCGCCGGCGCCGGCATGTTCGGCATCTTCCTCTTCCTCACCTACTACCTGACCGTCGTGCTGCACTTCACGCCGATCAAAACCGGTCTTGCGTTCCTCCCGATGCTCGGCTCGGTCATGCTCACCGCGACGACGGCCGGCTCGATGCTGGCACCGCGCGTCGGCCCGCGCCCGCTGGTTCCGGTCGGCGCTCTGGTGGCCGCCGGCGGCATGCTGTTCCTGACCCGGCTGGACCTGGACTCGACGTACGCGGGAAGCGTCCTGCCCGGCCTGATCATCATTGGCCTCGGTCTCGGCCTGGTCTTCGCGCCCACCCAGAACGCCGCCACCTCGGGCGTCGAGCACCGTGACGCCGGCGTCGCCTCCGCGATGATCAACACGGTCCAGCAGATCGGCGGCTCGATCGGCACCGCGCTGCTGAGCTCCTTCTTCGCCTCCCGGGTCGAGGACTACGCGACCAGTCACACGCCGTCGGCGCAGCTCGCCCTGGAGGCTCAGCTGGCCGGGTACCACACGGTCTTCTGGTGGTCGGCGGGCTTCTTCGTGCTGGCCGCTCTGGTCGCGGCGGTCCTGTTCCGCACCGGTCCGCTGGACACCGATCCGGACGCTCCGCCCGCGATGGCCCACTGAACACCCCGCCCAGGTGTGTGGAGTTCGGCCGTCATAGCGACCCGAACTCCACACGCCTTGCGGTGCCAGCCCCGGCGTGTGGAGTTCGGCCCTCATAGCGACCCGAACTCCACACGCCTTGCGGTGCCAGCCCCGGTGTGTGGAGTTCGGCCGTCATAGCGACCCGAACTCCACACGCTGGGTGGAGGGGAATTGCGGGGTGGCGTCGAGTGGGTCCGGGGTGGCGACTACAGTTCGGTTGCGGCCCGCCCCGGGCCCGGCAACGCTGCCGCTAGTTTTCGTCCCCCGGGGGCTCGCACGGGCTAACCGCATCTCGCTACCCGATCCAGGGGGAACCAAAATGCGTATCGGCGTGCTCACCGGCGGCGGCGACTGCCCCGGTCTCAACGCTGTCATCCGTGCCGTGGTGCGTAAGGGCGTCACGGCGTACGGGCACGAGTTCGTCGGATTCCGGGACGGCTGGAAGGGCCCGCTCGAGGGTCTGACCAAGCCGCTGGGCATCGCGGAGGTCCGCGGGATCCTGCCTCGTGGTGGCACGATCCTGGGCTCGTCCCGGACCAACCCGTTCAAGATTGAGAACGGTGTCGAGCGGATCAAGGCCAACCTCGCTGAGCAGGGCGTGGACGCGCTCGTCGCGATCGGTGGCGAGGACACCCTGGGTGTCGCCACCAAGCTGAACGACCTCGGCGTGAACGTGGTCGGCGTCCCGAAGACGATCGACAACGACCTCAACGCCACCGACTTCACGTTCGGCTTCGACACCGCGGTCAACATCGCGATGGAGGCCATCGACCGGCTGCACACCACCGCCGAGTCGCACCACCGCACCCTGGTCGTCGAGGTCATGGGCCGGCACGCCGGCTGGATCGCGCTGCACGCCGGGCTCGCCGGTGGCGCCAACGTCATCCTGCTGCCGGAGCGCAAGTTCGACGTCGAGCAGGTCGCGACGTACGTGACGAAGCGCTTCCAGGTGGAGTACGCGCCGATCGTCGTCGTCGCCGAGGGCGCCCAGCCGCTCGACGGCCAGATGGTCCTGCACAACCAGGAGCTGGACAGCTTCGGCCACGTCCGCCTCGGCGGCATCGGCCAGTGGCTCGCCGAGCAGCTGGAGGAGAAGACCGGCAAGGAGGCCCGCACGGTCGTCCTCGGTCACATCCAGCGCGGTGGCACGCCGACCGCGTTCGACCGCGTGCTCTCCACCCGCTTCGGCCTGCAGGCGATCGACGCCGTGCACGAGGGCGACTTCGGCAAGATGATGGCGCTGCGCGGCACCGACATCGTCCGCGTCCCGCTCATCGAGGGCACCGGCGAGCTGAAGACCGTTCCGATCGAGCGTTACGAAGAGGCCGAGGTCTTCTTCGGCAACTGATTCGTCGAAAGGGCCGGGGATTTCCCCGGCCCTTTCTCGTCGGCTGCGCGGGCCGGGCGGAAACCCGGCGTGGATGCGCGGGCCGGGCGGAAACCCGGCGTGGATGCGCGGGCCGGGTGGAGGCCCGGCGTGGATGCGCCCGGGAACTCAGGAAAGGGACAGCGTTGCCCAAGCACACCGTCGCGGTCATCGGTGCCGGCAAGATCGGTGAACTCGTCCTCTCCGGCCTGCTGCGGTCCGGCTGGCCGGCGTCGCGCCTGCTGGTCACGGTCCGGCGCGGCGCGCGCGGCGAGGAGCTGGCCGAGAAGTACGGCGTGACGGTCGTCGACAACGCCGAGGCGGTGAGCCGGGCCGACATCCTGGCGATCGCGGTGAAGCCGCAGGATGCCGCCGCGCTGCTGGAGCAGATCGGCAGCAAGGTGCCCGAGGGCAAGCTCGTGGTCTCGCTCTGCGCGGGGCTGCCGACCAGCTTCTTCGCCGCCCGCCTGCCCGAGGGCACGCCGGTCGTGCGGGTCATGACGAACACGCCCGCGCTGGTGGACCAGGCGATGACCGCGATCTCGGCGGGCCCGCACGCGAACGGCGAGCATCTGGCGATCGCCGAGGAGATGTTCCAGCCGCTGGGCGTGACGCTGCGGGTGCCGGAGTCACAGCAGGACGCGGTGACCGCGCTGTCCGGTTCCGGTCCGGCCTACTTCTATCTGCTCGTCGAGGCGATGGTCGACGCGGGCATCCTGCTCGGCCTGCCGCGGCAGGTGGCGCACGAGCTGATCGTGCAGACGGCGATCGGGTCGGCAGTGATGCTGCGCGACTCGGGGGAGCACCCGGTGAAGCTGCGCGAGGCGGTCACGTCGCCGGCCGGCACGACCATCTCGGCGATCCGCGAGCTGGAGAAGCACGGCGTCCGGGCGGCACTGCTGTCGGCCCTGGAGGCCGCCCGCGACCGGGCCCGGGAAATCGCCGACCAGGCGAGGTGATCGCGGACCGGGCGAGGTGATCGCGGGCCGGGCGAGGTGACTGCCGGACCGCGCGACCACTCCCCGTGTCCCGGCGGCCGCGCTGCGGCCTCGGGTGGCAGGTGGTCGCGGGTCTAGGTGCGGCAGAGCACGAGTCGCGTACCTTTAAAGGGTTTTAATACCAAATCGCAATGCCCTCTTCCGGAGGGTTTGGATGACTTTGCGCAGAGCCTGTCGCGACCCGATGGGCGGTCCAGGCCACTGCCGCGGCGTCCAGGATGTCGTCCGGCGGCGCCTGGCCCGCGGGGCCCAGACGATCAGGCAGCACGATGCCGTGTTTCGCCAGGAGCTCCCGTCGCTGTGCCTGCCCGCTCCAGGTCTTTTTGGCGTACGGAAGGGGCTCGCCCGCCATGGCCCGGAACGACACCTCGGGGTGAGCCTCGAAGAGCAGGCGCGGGTGTCGCTCCCAGATGGCGTTCGCCTCCAGCAGCTTGGCGCGCAGTGCCCAGGACTGGCGGCTGAGGCCCGCGCCGGTCAGCTCGCGGCACAGCCGGTTGGCCGAGGCGAAGTCCTGCTCGTCCCAGACCGCGCGCGGCGGCACCCGGAACACACTGCTGCGGCGCGGGCCGAGCTGGTCGGCGGCGAGGGTGTCGGCGGCGCGCCAGCGGTCCGGGAGCATGCCCAGGGGGATGTCGACGCCGATCACCGCGGCTCCCGAGCTGCCGGCGACGATCTCGTAGAGCGTGGCGGCGAGCACGGCCCGGCCGAAGACGCCGTCCCGCAGCTCGACACCGACCCAGCCGAGCGCGTAAGCGTCGACGCCGATGACGGTTACGGTCATCGCTCGGGAAGGTGCTTCTCGATTGTGGCGATCAACTCCGCGTCATCTGGCTGGGTGCCGGGGCCGAACCGGGCGGCGACGGTGCCGTCGGGGGCCACGACGAACTTCTCGAAATTCCACTGGATGTCGTCGCCGTCGCCGACCAGCTCACGGTAGAGCGGGTGGCGCCCGGGTCCGTTCACCTCGACCTTCTCGGTCACCGGGAAGGTCACTCCGTAGTTCGTACGGCAGAAGTCGGCGATCTCCTCGGCCGTTCCCGGCTCCTGGCCGCCGAACTGGTCACAGGGCACACCGACGAGGACGAGGCCCCGGTCGCGATAGGTTTCATAGAGGGTCTGGAGTCCGGCGTACTGCGGGGTCAGTCCGCAGAGTGAGGCCACATTGACCACGAGGACGACCGAGCCGCGGTAACGGTCCAATTCGGTCGGGCCACCGGTGAGGGCGTCAATGTCGACGTCGAAGATGGTCATGACGGAAGACTACGCGCTGTGCCCATCCGAATGCACGCCGTCGCGTCGCGCTCCGCGATGTTAAACAGACCTTAAAGCTGTTCACCTGGCTTGACTGTTGTTAATCGATGTGACTACGGTCTCTTCAACCCTCTCTCTGGAAAGTTTCCTAACTGTTGAGGAGACATCCCCGTGCACAAATCCGCCCGCCGGGCGATCTTCGTCGGCGCAGTCATGGTCGCCGGTGGTATCGCCGTCCCGGCCATGTCAGCCTCGGCAGCCGCCGCCTGTGCCCCCGCATGGAGCTCCACCGCCGTCTATGTGAAGGACAACGTCGCCTCGCAGAACGGCCATAACTACACCGCCAAGTGGTGGACGCAGAACGAGTCGCCGGCGACGAACAGCACCCAGTGGGCTGTCTGGATCGACAACGGCGTGTGTGGTGGTACCACGACGCCGCCCACCACCGCTCCCACGACGACTCCGCCGACGACCACCCCCACCACTCCGCCGACCACGTCGCCCACGACCAACCCGCCCACGGGCAGCAAGTGGGTCGTCGGCTACTTCGCCGAGTGGGGCGTCTACGGCCGCGGTTACCACGTGAAGAACATCGACACGTCGGGCTCGGCCTCGAAGCTCACCCACATCCTGTACGCGTTCGCCAACACCACCGGCGGCCGCTGCACGATCGGTGACTCGTACGCCGACTACGAGAAGGCGTACACCGCCGCGGAGAGCGTCGACGGCGTCGCGGACACCTGGGACCAGCCGCTGCGCGGTTCGTTCAACCAGCTCCGCAAGCTGAAGAAGAAGTACCCGCACATCAAGGTGATCTACTCGGTCGGTGGCTGGACCTGGTCCGGCGGCTTCACCCAGGCCGCCGCGAACCCGACCGCGTTCGCCGACTCCTGCTACAACCTGGTCGAGGACTCCCGCTGGGCGGACGTGTTCGACGGCATCGACATCGACTGGGAGTACCCGAACGCCTGTGGTCTCTCCTGCGACGCCAGCGGCCCGAACTCGTACGCCAACGTGATCACCGCGCTGCGCAACAAGTTCGGCTCCAGCAACCTGATCACCTCCGCCATCTCGGCGGACGGCAGCAACGGCGGCAAGCTCGACGTGGCCGACTACGCCGCGGGCATCGCGAAGCTCGACAAGGTCTTCCCGATGACCTACGACTACTTCGGCGCGTTCAACGCTCAGGGCCCGACCGCTCCGCACTCGCCGCTGACCTCGTACTCGGGCATCCCGCAGGCCGGCTTCAACTCCGACGCCGCCGTGCAGAAGCTCAAGAGCAAGGGTGTTCCGGCCAGCAAGATCCTGCTGGGCATCGGCTTCTACGGTCGCGGCTGGACCGGCGTCACCCAGGCCGCGCCGGGTGGTTCGGCCACCGGCGCCGCTGCCGGTACCTACGAGGCGGGCATCGAGGACTACAAGGTTCTCAAGACCAAGTGCCCGGCCACCGGCACTGTCGGCGGCACGGCGTACGCCTTCTGCGGCAACAACTGGTGGGGCTACGACACCCCGTCGACCATCGCCGGCAAGATGACCTACGCGAAGAACCAGGGTCTCGGCGGTGCGTTCTTCTGGGAGCTCTCCGGTGACACCACCAACGGTGAGCTGATCACCGCCATCAAGAACAACGTCGGCTGATACTCAGTGAGATGGGGGCACCGGCCGCGTGGCCGGTGCCCCTCTTCCGTAGGCTTGGAAACCATGCGCCGAGAGTGGCATCAGCTCAGTCACCCGGGAGTGGGCAACCCCGCCCTGCAGACCTCCCGCCCGTCCACCGACTCCGCCGAGGACGAGGCTCTCGGCCTCGACCACTGGCGGACCCTGCCGCGGGTGCAGATGCCGCCCTGGCCGGACATGGGCGAGGTCGCCGAGGTCTGCAAGGTCCTCGACAACGTCCCGTCGATCGTCGCGCCCTACGAGGTGGACCAGCTGCGGTCCCGCCTCGCAGAGGTGTGTGAGGGACGGGCGTTCCTGCTGCAGGGCGGCGACTGCGCGGAGACGTTCGCCGACAACACCGAGAGCCACCTGCTCGCCAACGCGCGCACGCTGCTGCAGATGGCGGTCGTGCTGACGTACGGGGCGTCGATGCCGGTGGTGAAGGTGGCCCGGGTGGCGGGTCAGTACACCAAGCCGCGCTCGTCGATGACCGACTCGCTGGGGCTCCCGGCGTACCGGGGCGACCTGATCAACTCGCTCGACGCGAACGAGGCGGCCCGGGTCGCCGACCCGCAGCGCATGATCCGGGCGTACGCGAACTCGGCCGCCGCCATGAACATGCTCCGGGCGTACCTTTCGGGTGGTCTCGCCGACCTGCACGGCCTGCACGACTGGAACAAGGACTTCGTCCGCGCCTCACCGGCCGGCGAGCGCTACGAGGCGATCGCGCGCGAGATCGACCGCGCCCTCGACTTCATCCGGGCCTGCGGCATGACCGACAGCGAGGCGCTGCGGACCGTCTCGCTGTACTGCTCGCACGAGGCGCTGGCACTGGAGTACGACCGGGCGCTGACCCGGGTGTCGGACGGCCGGGCGTACGGGTTGTCCGGCCACTTCCTCTGGATCGGCGAGCGGACCCGTCAGCTCGACCACGCGCACATCGACTTCATCAGCCGTCTCGCCAACCCGATCGGTGTGAAGCTCGGCCCCGGCACGTCGCCGGAGACCGCCATCGAGCTGTGCGAGAAGCTCAACCCGCACAACATCCCGGGCCGGCTCACGCTGATCAGCCGGATGGGCAACGGGAAGGTACGCGACACACTCCCGCCGATCGTGGAGAAGGTGACCGCGGCCGGCGCCAAGGTCGTCTGGCAGTGCGACCCGATGCACGGCAACACCCACGAGTCCTCGAACGGCTACAAGACCCGGCATTTCGACCGGGTCGTCGACGAGGTGCTCGGCTACTTCGAGGTGCACCGCGGCCTCGGCACCCACCCGGGCGGCATCCACATCGAGCTGACCGGTGAGGACGTCACCGAGTGCCTCGGCGGCGCGCAGGGCATCGAGGACCTCGACCTGCCGGACCGCTACGAGACCGCCTGCGACCCGCGCCTGAACACCCAGCAGTCGCTGGAGCTGGCCTTCCTGGTTGCGGAGATGCTTCGTGGCTGACCTGCGCTCCGACACCGTGACCCGCCCCACCCGCGCGATGCGGGAGGCGATGGCCACCGCCGCGGTCGGCGACGACGTCTTCGGCGACGACCCGACGATCAACGCGCTGGAGAACCACGTCGCGGCGCTCTTCGGGCACGAGGCGGCGCTGTTCGCCCCCTCCGGCACGATGGCCAACCAGATCGCCCTGCAGCTGCTCGTCCCGCCCGGTGGCGAGTTGCTCGCGGGCGCCGACGCGCACGTCGTGACGTACGAGGTGGGCGCGGCCGCCGCGCTCGGCGGCATCTCCACGCGGACCTGGCCGTCGGACGGCGCGGCCCTGGACGTGGACCGGATCGCCGGGATGATCCGGCCGGCCGGATACCCGTCGGTGCCGACCGCGGCGATCGCCGTCGAGCAGACCCACAACCTCGGCGGCGGGGGAGTGGTGCCGCTGTCGGTGCTGCGTGACCTGCGCGCGGTCGCCGACGCCCACCACCTCGCCCTGCACTGCGACGGCGCCCGGATCTGGCACGCGCACGTCGCCGACGGTGTGCCTCTGACCGAGTACGGCGCTCTGTTCGACACCCTCTCGGTCTGCCTCTCCAAGGGGCTCGGCGCGCCGGTCGGCTCCCTCGTGATCGGCAACCGGGAACGGATCGCGCGGGCTCGCGTGGTCCGCAAGCGGATGGGCGGCGGCATGCGGCAGGCCGGCATTCTCGCCGCCGCCGGCCGGTACGCGCTCGACAACCACATCGACCGGCTCGCCGAGGACCACGAGCGGGCGCACCGGATCGCCTCGGAACTCGCGGCCTTCGGCGTGGTTGACCCGGCCCGGGTGCGCACCAACCTGGTGCCGCTGGACCTGTCCAAGTCCGCGCTGGACGCGCCGACGCTGGCGACCGAGGCGGCCCGCCGGGACGTGCTGATCGCGGCCATGCTGCCCCGGACGGCGCGCCTGGTCACCCACCTCGACCTGGACGACGCGGCCGCCGATCACGCGATCACGGTACTGAGCGAGTTGCTCTCCAAATAAAACCTCAGGGGCGTGGCGGGACCCGCCGATATTGGGTCTCGCCATGACGAACTCATTCCGCGCCCGCAGGGCCACCGCGCTGGCAGCCACCGCTGCCGTCGTGGTAGCCGTCCTTCCACAGACCGCTGCCCTCTCCGCCCCGATGGCCGCGGCCGTCCCCTCGGCCCCGGCTGTCTCGGCGGCCGCGGTGCCCAAGATTTCGGGCCTCACGCCCGCTCTCGCGGACGTCGAGGGCGGCACGGTCGTCTCGATCGCGGGCACCGGCCTCAAGACCACCTCGGCGGTCACGTTCGGCGACCAGCCGGCGGCCCGGATCGTGGTGATGAGCGACACCCGGGTGATCGCGGTGGCGCCGCCCGGCACGATCGGTGCCGTCACGCTCACGGTCACCACCGGCGGCGGCGTCGTGACCGGCAAGTTCGGCTACCGGATGTCGCTGAGCGCCGATTTCGACACCGTCACCGCCGGCACCAGCGGCGGCACCGGGATCCCGGTCACGGTGACCGGTGGAACGGTGGGCGCGACCGCGGCGCAGTTCAAGACCCTGAAGATCACCGCGACCGTGGGCGGGGTGAACGCGCAGGTCGCCTACATGGACGCGAGTCACGTGCGGGTCGTCGTCCCGCCCGCGACGAAGATCGGATCGGCCGTCCTGCGGCTCGTCCACGACGGGTTCGCCGGGCCCGAGTCCGTCTCCACCGTCGACTACGTCGCGGCGGTCACCTCGGTCAGCCCGGCCAAGGTGAGCACCGAGGGCGGCGCGACGGTGCGGATCACCGGTTCGGGCTTCCTCGGCCTGGACGACTCCGACACGTCCCTGGTGACGTTCGCGGACGTTCCGGCGGAGTCGTTCCGGGTCGTGTCCCCGACGGTGATCGAGGCTCAGGTGCCGGCCGGCACGAACGGCTGGGCGGCGGTACGCGTCGGCGACAGTCTCGCCTCGGCGGGTGCGCGGATCGCGTACCGGACGCCGCTGTCGATCGACACCGCCGGTGACTGGGTCCTCAAGGCGGGCGGCGGCCCGGTCGTCATGACCGTCAGCGGCGGCGTGCTCGGTGCCGACGCGAAGGCGTTCACCGCCGAGGGAATCGTGGTGAAGTCGGGCGGGCGGTCGCTGCCGGCCACGTATCTCGACCCGACCCGGCTGCGGGTGACCCTGCCGATGCTGGCCGGTGAGGAGGCGACGCTTCAGGTCGTGCACGACACCATCGCCGGGCCGCCGGCCACGATCACGGTGGCGCCCGCGGTGGTCAGCCTCTCCGCGACCAGCGGCCCGCTCGCGGGCGGCAAGCGGGTGACCGTACGGGTGGCCGGCCCGGGAGCCGCGACGGCGACCGACTTCAAGTTCGGCGCGAACGCGGCCACCTGCACCGGATCGGCGTCGGTGTTCGTCTGCACCGTCCCGCCCGCCTCGCAGGCCGGGCCGGTCGGGGTCAGCTTCACCTCGGGCAGCGGCATCGCCAGCCGTTTCACGGTGCCCGCCACGTTCAACTACACCGATCTCGACTGAGAGGCCGACCGTGAAGAAGTCCCTGGCGACCGCCTGCGCCGCCGTCGTGACGGCCGGTGTCACCCTCGTCGCTGTCGGCGCGTCCGCGGCACCGGCCGTCCCCGCGGTGGCGAGCATCTCTCCCGCGAGGCTCAGCGCGGCCGGTGGCACGCCGGTGACCATCACCGGCTCGAACTTCACCGGTGTCACCGCGGTCAAGATCGGCGGTAGCGACGCGACAGAGGTCACCGTCGTGTCCGCCACCAAGATCACCGCCGTCGCGCCGGCCGGCTCCAACGGCAACGCCGCGGTGGCCGTGACCTCGTCCGCCGGCACCAGCGGAGCGCGCAACGTCATCTATCGCACGCCGCTCGGCATCGCCGCCTCCGGCGGCCTGGTGGTCAAGGCCCTGGGCGGCCCGCTGACCCTGGAGATCACCGGCGGGACGATCGGCGCCACCGCCCGGGACTACGCCGCCGAGCGGATCACCGTGAAGATGGGCCGCTCCGTGCTGAAGTCGGCGTACGTCGACTCCACCCACCTGACGGTCACCATGCCGGGGCTGGCGGCCGAGGAGGCTCAGATCACCGTGGAGCACGACACGGTTCCCGGTGCACCGGCCACGGTGGATCTGGCGCCGGTCGTGTCCAGCCTGTCGGCGAAGGAGGACACGGTCGTCGGCGGTAAGACGGTCACGGTGAAGGTGGCCGGGGCGAACATCGCCGGTGCGACGGGCTTCACGTTCGGCGGCGTGCCGGCCGACTGCGAGGCGAAGGGCACCGGGATGGCCACCACGTTCGCCTGTGTGGTGCCGCCGGCGACCGAGGCCGGCCCGGTCTGGGTGGCCTTCACCTCGGCCGCGGGCACGCCGAGCCGGTTCACCACCGCCGCGACGTTCAACTACACGGACTGAGCGGCGCGCACGAATCCGCGGATCACCGGGTGCGGTGTGTCGCCGCTGAGTTCGGGCTGGAAGAGCGTGGTCAGATGGAACGGGTGGCCGGGTAGTTCGGCCACCCGCACCGCGCCCTCGTCGTCGTGCCCGGTGAACCGGAGGCCGTGCTTCTCCAGCAGCCCGAGGTGTTCGGGAGCGACGCCGTAGGCGCAGTGGTAACGCTCGACGGTGCGTCCCGCGCCGATCAGGCGCTCGATCAGCGAGCCCGGGGTCAGGTTGATGGGGGCCTCGTGGCCGGCCAGGGAGCAGGCGAGCTCGACGATGAGCTCGTCATCGCCGGCGGGGCCGTACTCCGCGTGCCGCGCGGCCGGAAAATCGCAGACGTTGCGGGCGAACTCCCAGAGGGCATGCTGGAAGCCGCCGCAGGTGCCGAGGAACGGGATGCCCTCGACGCGGGCGGTGCGGGCTGCGGCGATGGCGCCTTCGGGACTACGGTACGGGCTTCCGGGCACGAGCCAGATACCGTCGAAATTCGATAAGTCGCCTATTTCGTGGGTCGGTATCCAATAGACGTCTATGTCGATGTCTTCACGAAGTGCGTCGAGCAGTCCCGGGATGCGGGTGTGCGCCCGCACGGACGGCGATCGGTCTCCCACCAGGGCAATCGAAATCATGCCCCCATCGTCGGCCGCGGCACGACATCACGTCCAACGATCAGTTCTGACGTTGTCATTAGCATTGCTGATGTGGATCCGCACCTGCTGCGCACCTTCGTCGCCGTCGCCGAGACCGGCTCGTTCTCGGCGGCCGCGCAGCGCCTGGCCTACACGCAGTCCGCCGTCTCCCAGCAGATCGCCGCCCTCGAGGCCGACCTCGGCACCGCGCTGCTGACCCGCCGCCCGGTGACCCTGACACCCGCGGGCGAGCGCCTGCACCGGCACGCCACCCTGATCCTGATCCGCGTCGAGGCGGCCCGCGCCGACGTCACCCGCGCTCTCGCCCCGCCCGGGCGCCTCCGGCTCGGCCTGACCCCGCTTGCCTGGTCACCGGCGGTCGTCACGGCGATCACCAGGGTTCGGGAGGCGCGGGTCGTGGCCGCCGACCGCGACCGGATCGTCACCGCGGTGTCCACCGGCGAACTCGACGCCGGACTCATCGACGGCTTCACCGCGCCCAGCGACCCGATCCGGCTGCCCGAGCGGACCGCCGTGGGTGTCTCCGAGAACCCGGCCGTGGTGGCGGTGGCCGCCGGGCACCCGCTCGCCGGCCGGACCGGCGTGAACCTCGCGGACCTGGCCGACAGCTACTGGATCGACGCGCCCTCGATCGCGCCGTTCTCCCGGCTCCCCGTCGACGGCCCGCGGGCCGGGCTGCGGTACGAGGGTGCCGACGTCACGATCCTCACCGGCCTGATCGCCGCCGGGCACGGACTGCTCGTCCTGCCCGCGGCCCTGGTCGCCGGGCGGCCCGGCCTGGCCGGGATACCGATCACGGCACCCCGGCTGGTGCACCGGGTCGAACTGCTGCACGCGCCGGGCAGCGAGGCCTCACTGAGTCCGCAGGCCCTTCAGTAGCGCGATGTCCGCGGCGTGTCCCTCGTGCTCCACCGTCGGCGTCTCCACGATGACCGGCACCCCGGCCGTCGCCGGGTGGGTGAACAGCGCGCCGAACGGCTCCACACCGATCCGGCCCTTGCCGATCGTCTCGTGCCGGTCCCGCGTCGACCCGCACTCGTCCTTCGAGTCGTTCGCGTGGATCAGCTGGAGCCGGCCCGGTCCGGCGGCGGCGACCAGCGCGTCCAGGGTCCCGGTCATGCCGGCCGGCGTGGACAGGTCGTGCCCGGCCGCCCAGGCGTGACAGGTGTCGAAGCAGACGCCCAGCCACGGGTGGTTCTCCACCGCCGCGAGATAGGCCGAGAGGTCCTGCACCTTCGACGCCAGGCTGCGGCCACCGCCTGCGCTCGGCTCGACCAGCAGCCTCGGCATGCCCTCGGCGGCGGCCCGGTCCAGCAGCGGCAGCAGCGACTCGTGCAGCTGGTGCATGGCCTTCTCGGCGTGCGCCTCGTCGACCGAGCTGCCGGCGTGGAAGACGACGGCCGTCGCGCCGATCGCCTGTCCCCGGTCCAGGGCGTGCGCCAGCGTCGCGATCGAGCGCTCCACGGTCAGCTCGGTGGGCGAACCGAGGTTCACCAGCAGCGACGCGTGGATGTACGCCGGAACGCCGCGCTCGCCGCACCCGTCCCGGAACAGCGTGTCCTGCTTCGGGTCGCCCGGTGGCAGCGCCCAGCCACGGGAGTTGGAGACGTACACCTGGAGGGTCTCCGAGCCCGCCGCGTCCACGTACGGCAGGGCGGCCTTGGCCAGCCCTCCCGACGTCTTCGTGTGTGAACCGATCCGCCGGTCTAGATGCACGTCAGGATGACCTCGGTGTCCGGCGGCACCGGCGTGTTCGGCCCCGGGTTCTGTGCGCGGACGAACGCGTTCGGGTTGATGTCCAGCCGGGCACGCAGGCCCAGGCCCTGCAGCGTCTGCGCCGCCTGCTGGCAGGGCTGGTTGGTCAGGTCCGGCACGGGCACCTGCGGCGGGCCCTTGCTCACGTCGAAGGTGATCTCGGTGCCGCGGTCCACACCGGTGCCCGGCTTCAGCGACTGGGCCAGGATGGTGTCGGCCGGCTGGTCGCTCTCCTTGGGCCGCTCGAGCGCGGTCAGGCCGAGCCTCTGCAGCTCGCCCCGGGCGTTGTTGATGTTCTGCCCGACCAGGTTCGGCACGGTGATCGGCGCCCGGCCCTTGCTGAGCACGACGGTGACCGTGTCACCCGGCTTGAGCTGCTCGCCCGCCTTCGGGTCGGTGGCGACGACCACGCCCTCGGGCGCGGTGTCGCTGTACTGCGCCTTGCCTTCCTTGACCTTGAGCTTGAGGCCCTCCAGGTCGGCCTTGGCCTGGGACAGCTCGACGCCGACGACGTCCGGCACCGGGTGGACCTCGGGGCCGAGCGACAGGTTCACCGTGATGGTGTCGCCCTTGACGATCTTCGAATTCGCCGCCGGGTTCTGGTTGACCACGGCGTCCTTGGGCACCGCGTCGTTGTAGACCCCGTCGCCGACCACGAGCTTGAAGCCCCGGTCCGTGGCGAGCGCGGAGGCCTCCGCCTGGGTCAGGCTGGTCAGCTGGGGCGTCTCCGTGTAGCGACCCGAGGTCACCCACCAGATGCTGCCCAGGATGACCACCGCCATCACGGCGAACAGCGAGGTGAGCACGACCTTGCGCCGGTCGTCGAAGAAACCGGCCGGTCCGGCGGCCCGCCCGTACGCCCCAGGACGGGGTGCTGCGCCCTGCTCGGGCAGCCGGGCCCAGGACGGGCGGTGTGAGGCTTGATATGTCCCGGCGGCCGGCACCGGCGGCACCATCGCGGTGGCGTCGGCGGAGGGAACCGCGGGCACGATGCTGGTGGCGTCCGCCGGGCGGCCCGGGACCTGGCGCAGCAGCGCGGTCTCCACGTGGGTGGCGCCGATCCCCTCACGGACCGCCTGCACCTCGCTGAGGAGCTGGCCGGCGTCGGTGGGCCGTGCTCCGGGGTCGCGGCGAGTGGCCCGCGCGACCAGCCGGTCCAGCACGCCGGGCAGGCCCGGTGTCACGGTCGACGGCGCGGGCACGTCGTTGTCGACGTGCTGCCAGGCCACCTCGACCGGCTCGTCGCCGTCGTAGGGCACCCGGCCGGTGAGCATCTCGAAGAGCACGATGCCGGCCGAGTAGACGTCGGTGCGCGCGTCGGCGTGCCCGGTCTGGACGAGCTCAGGAGCCACATAGGCCACCGTCGCCATGAGCTGGCCGGACTCGTCGACGGTGCTCGCCTCGATGGCCCGGGCCAGACCGAAGTCGGCCACCTTGACCACCGCGTCGACCAGGTCGGCGGTGCCGCCGCTGGGCGCCTCGGCGACCAGCACGTTCTCCGGCTTGACGTCGCGGTGCACCAGCCCGGCGCGGTGCGCGGCGGCGATGGCCGCGAGCATCTGCTCCAGGATGGCGAGGGCCTCGGCCGGGCTCAGCTTGTGGCGCTGGCTGAGCAGGTCGCGCAGCGTGCGCCCCTGCACGAACTCCATCACCAGGTAGGGCAGGCCCTGATGGCGGCCCTGGTCGTAGACGGCGACGACGTTCGGATGAGTCAGCCTGGCGATCGTTTTCGCCTCGTCGGTGAACCTGTCCACGAAGTGGACGTTGGTGGCCTGCGACGGGTGAATGATCTTGAGGGCGACCGTGCGCTCGAGCCGCTCGTCGGTGGCGCGGTAGACGGTCGCCATGCCACCACGGGCGACGCGACCGGTGATCCGGTAGCGCCCGTCAATCGTTGTGCCGATCAACGTATCGGCGACTGTGGTGTCCATCGGCGTGAAGTGTATGTGTCTTTCCGGTGGGGGTAAGTCAGGATGTCACAGCTGAGTCCAAACGGGTACCTGCACGCTTGTGACCTGCGTCGATTCCCCCGGAACCGGTTTCGCAAATCGGATTTTCAGGACCAATCACGGTGCCGGCGGCGGTGCGGGCGGTCACCGGTCGGTTCCGGTTCGACCGATTCGCTAGGTTCCGCGGGTTGAGCGGAGCCGCTCGGATCGGCGGATGGCGACCCGGACGTCGCCGACGGCGAGGGGCTTCCCGTACGGCTCGGCGACGGGCTGCTCGTCGCGGCCGTCGGCGTGGGCACCGGCGGGGTCGCGCAGTGGCACTCCGGGCCGGCACTCCGGGTCGGCGGCGGCGCCGTGGTGCTCCCCGGGCGGGTGACGGTCCGCGCCGATGTGGTCGCCGCGGCCCCGGACGTCCCGGCCGGCGGTGCGGACGGCGGCGTGGTCCGGGGCCGCACGACCTTCCCCGGCCCCGCGCCCATGCCCGACTGCTCCGCCCCGTCGGCCGCCACCGGCGCGGGCGCGGCCACCGCCTTCACCGGCGCTGCGGCCGCTCCACCCGCCGGCTCCTCCGCGAAAACGCTGGTGGCGGCGAAGTAGGACCCGCTCGCCCCGAGAACCGCCAGCATGCTGAACGTGACGACCGCGACAAATCGCCGCGGCGGCCGGGCGTCCGTCCGCACCGGCCCGGCCGGCATCTCCACCAGCGAACCCGGAAACGTGCCCATGCCCGTCGAGGTGACATCCGGCCCCTCGTCCGGGCCGTCCGCGCTTCGGCGCCCCAGGTCGTAACTGACCGAGCGCCACGCTCCGGCGACCTCGCCGTGCACCCTCCGCCACAGGCTCATCAACTGTTCTCCGATCGGTCTGGCACGCTGTACCGGTGAGCGAACCCGTAACCGCCCCGAGCGAATGGATCACCCTGCCGGACGTCTCCGAGAAACTCGGCGTCTCGATCAGCAAGGTGCACCAGATGATCCGCGAGGGAGCCCTGCTCGCCGTCCGTCGTGACGGCATCCGGCTCGTGCCCGCGGAACTGGTGGCCAACCCCACCGTGCTCAAGCACCTGCCCGGCGTTCTCACCCTCTTGCATGACGCGGGGTACAACGACGAAGAGGCCCTCGAGTGGCTCTACACCCCCGACGAGGGATTGGGGAATGCGGCTACGGCTCTCGGGGGCCATCAAGCGCGTGAGGTTAAGCGCCGGGCTCAGGCGTTGGGCTTCTGAGCGTTTCCCCAAGATCAAGATCAAGAGCTTGATGTCGTAGCGGGGTGGGGGGTACAGACCGCCGCTCCCGCCGAGGGCCGCGCGGCGGCGAGCTGGCCGCTGACGCGTCCAAAACACTCACCCCCACCCGGCAACCTGCGTAAGTGGTCACCCCCACCCCAACCCGGTTCCGTGTCGACTTACGCCCCGCCACGCACCCCAACTCCACACACCAAGCCCACACAAACGTTGCGTGTGAAGTTCGGCCCCGCTGCGCACCCCAACTCCACACGCTGGGTGGGGGTTGGCGGGTCAGAGCGCTCACCACCACCCGGCGACGTGCGTGAGTGGTTGCGCCCAAAACCGAAACCCCGTCGGTGTCGGCGCTTGCTCGTCGGTCAGACGGAGCGGCGGGTGGAGGCTTCGGCGAGGGCGTGGAGGACTGTGCGGGCCTCGTCGTCGATGGGTGCGTCGCGCAGGGCCGTGAGGGCCTGGGTGTTGAGGGTGTCGATGCGGCGCTCGGTGGCGGCCAGGGCGCCCGAGTCGCGGATGACGGTGCGCAGGCGCTCGACGCCGGTGTCGTCGAGTTTCGGGTTGCCGAGGGCGGTGTCGAGTTCGGAGCGGCCGGGCTCGTCGAGGGCGCCGAACGCGGCGGCGATCAGGTAGGTGCGCTTGCCCTCGCGCAGGTCGTCGCCGGCGGGCTTGCCGGTCTGTGCCGGGTCGCCGAAGACGCCGAGCACGTCGTCGCGCATCTGGAACGCCTCGCCCAGCGGCAGGCCGAACGCGGCGTAGGCGGCGAAGACGTCCGGACCGCCACCGGCGAGGGCGGCGCCGAGCAGCAGCGGCCGCTCCACGGTGTACTTGGCGGCCTTGTACCGGGCGACCTTTCCGGCCCGTTCGACAGAGGTGTCGGCGGTCGCCTGGGTGAGCACGTCCAGGTACTGGCCGACGGTCACTTCCGTACGCATCTGGTCGAAGACCGTCCGGGCCCGCGCCAGGTCCGCGAGCGGCAGCCCGCTCGCGTGCAGCATCTCGTCCGACCAGACCAGGGCGAGGTCGCCGAGCAGGACCGCCGCGGCGTCGCCGAAGCCGTCCGCCGGCCCGCGCCAGCCGGCACCGGCGTGCCGTGCGGCGAACCGGCGGTGCACCGAGGGCTCGCCGCGGCGGGTGTCCGAGCGGTCCATCAGATCGTCGTGGATCAGGGCGCTGGCCTGCACGAACTCCAGCGCGGCGACGGCCGTCACGACCTCGTCGGAGTCCAGGCCGCCCGCGCCGCGGAACCCCCAGTACGCGAACGCGGGCCGCAGTCGCTTGCCCCCGCCCAGCACGAAGTCCGCCACGGTCCCGGCCACCTCGTCGAGCGCCGGGTCGATCTCCAGGAGCCGGGCGCGCTGGGTGGCGAGGAAACCGGCGAGCGCCTTGTCGACACGCTGGCGCAGTCCGGCCAGGTCCTGGGGAGAGTTCGTCACGGCAACGACGCTATCTGGTCGAACAGCGCACGGCGCGAGCAGATCACCCGCCGGGGCGGCCCGGTACAGTGCTGACGTGTCTCTCGGACTTCCCTCACGCCTGCCCGGTACGCCGTCGATCGGCGCGCTGATCCGCGGTGAGACGCCGACGTTCTCGTTCGAGTTCTTCCCGCCGAAGACGGCCGAGGGGGAACGGCTGCTCTGGCAGGCGATCCGCGAGCTGGAGTCGCTGCGGCCCAGCTTCGTCTCGATCACCTACGGCGCGGGCGGCACCACCCGGGACACCACGGTCGCGGTGACCGAGCGGGTCGCGACCGAGACCACCCTGCTGCCGATGGCACACCTCACGGCGGTCAACCACTCGGTCGCCGAGCTGCGCAACGTGATCGGCCGGCTGGCGGGCGCCGGGATCCGCAACGTCCTCGCGGTCCGCGGTGACCCGCCCGGCGACCCGATGGGCGAGTGGGTTCAGCACCCGGAGGGCGTTCTCTACGCCGAGGACCTGGTCCGGCTGGTGCGCGAGGCCGGCGACTTCAGCGTCGGCGTGGCCGCCTTCCCCTACAAACATCCCCGGTCCGCGGACGTGGAGAGCGACACCCGCAATTTCGTACGCAAGTGCCGCGCCGGTGCCGACTTCGCCATCACCCAGATGTTCTTCGACGCCGACGAGTATCTGCGGCTGCGCGACCGGGTGGCGGCGGTCGGCTGCGACACACCGATCGTGCCGGGCGTCATGCCGGTGACCCGGATGGCCACGATCGAACGCTCCGGGCAGCTCACCGGGGCGCCCTTCCCGCCCGCGCTGCTCCGCCGCTTCGAGGCGCTGGCCGGCGACGACGAGGCGGTCCGCAAGCTCGGCATCGAGGTGTGCAGCGAGATGTGCGCGCGGCTGCTCGACGAGGGCGTGCCGGGCATCCACTTCATCACCCTGAACCGGTCCACGGCGACTCGTGAGGTGTGGCAGCAGTTGGCGCCGTCGCAGGTGGCCGCGGCGGCGTGACCTGGGACGAGTACGTCAGCGCCTGGTCAAGGCTGCACGGCGGATTCGACCCGCGGAACGCGTCGGTGCTGGTTCGCGGGTGGGTGCTCTGCGCGTACAAAATCGGCATTTTTCTCGGCAATCGCCGCATCTCACCGCTGACCGTGACCGTCGCCGGCGTCGTGCTCTGCCTCGCGGTGCCGGCGGCTGTCCTGCTCGGCCCGGCCGGCCTGATCGTGGGTGCGCTGCTGGTGCTGCTGGCGGCGATGGCGGACGGCCTGGACGGTGCGGTGGCGGTGCTGACCGGGCGGACGTCGCGGGCGGGCTTCGTCTACGACTCGGTGGCCGACCGGATCGGTGAGCTCGCCTGGCTGACGGCGTTCTGGCTGGCCGGGGCGCCCGGGCCCCTCGTCGTGGCGGCCGGCGTGACCAGCTGGCTGCACGAATACGTCCGGGCGCGCGCGGCTGCCGCCGGAGCACCCGAGATCGGCGCGGTGACCGTCGGTGAACGACCGACCCGGGTGGCCGTTTCCGCCGTCGCGCTGCTGGTCGGCGCGGTCCACCCGGCGGCCCTGGTCGTCGCCGTGACCGTCTGGCTCGTCCTCCAGGTCGCCGGTCTCGCGCAGCTCGTCGTGGCTCTGCGCCGCACCCTTCGCTGATCGGTTAATCGGTTGTCGGCGATTCCTGCCACACCTATCTTTACCTGCGAAATCCTTCTCTCCTAATTGCCCGGAGGTGACAACTATGAGCGCGGTACTGGTACTGAACGCCGACTGTGGGCCGCTGCACCGGGTCAGCCTCCGGCACGCGATCCGGATGCTGTTCCGTCAGGTGGCCGTGGTGCACGAGTCCCGCCCGGACGCGACGATCGGTGTGTACCCGGTGCCGACCGTCGTGCGGCTGGTCAGCTACGTCGTGACCCGCTGGCGCCGTGGCCGGGGCCCGGCGTGGTCCCGCGCGGGTGTGCTGGCTCGGGACCACCGGACCTGCGCCTACTGTGGCGACCCGGCGTCCACGATCGACCATGTGCTGCCGCGTTCGCGGGGTGGCCGCAACGAGTGGGCGAACACCGTTGCCGCTTGCGGGCGGTGCAACAACCGCAAGGGTGACCGTACGCCGTCCGAGGCCCGCATGCCGCTGCGCGTGACTCCGTCCGCGCCGGTGTGGGCGGTCTTCGGCTGAACCGGCGGCCGGCGGGTGAACACGGGGACCCGCCGGCCGCCCTCTTCCTCCCTGACGCCGGCATGCCGTGGTCAGGGCACGGGGACGGCGTCGGCTTCGGTGCGTTCGGGTCGGGTGGGTGAGCGGGGGCGGGAGCGGTCGCGTTCCAGCCACCACTCGGCGATCAGGAACGGGATCGTCCAGCCCAGCCAGGTGGTGGCCCCGGACGCGACCCACGCGAGCAGGCCCTCGTCGCCGTGGAACGTGGTCTCCAGCTGCGGGCTCAGCCCGATCACGAAGACGACTGCCCAGACGCGGTTGGTGATGATGGAGGCGGTCAGGGCGAAGCTGCGGATCATCCAGCGCCGGTGCTCGCCGTAACGGCGGTGCCGGGCGGCTTGCCACCCCTTGACGGTCACATAGATCCAGAGGATCGCCAGGACGACGTTGCTCGCGCGGCTCACCGGGCCGAAGGGGCTCAGCGCGCCGATGGTCAGCGCGGCCGTCGCGGCGGGTAACACGCCGCCGAAGACGTAGACCCGGCCGATCCGGCGGTGGGCGACGGGATGCCGTCTGCGGAACCACGGCCAGATCTGGAAGACCGTGGTGACCAGCGCGACGCTGCCGAACAGGACGTGCGGCACGAGCAGCCAGAAGTGCGCGACACCGAGCTCGGGCGGCTGTGGAACGCGCGACTGGGCGGGGTCGAAGCTGAGGTACGGCGGGATCGAGAAGGCCACGAAGATCACCACGATCGCCGCGAGCGGGACGATCCAGGGGCGGCGCCACCATCGGGTCATGTCGAGCTCCTAACTGCGTATGGCGTACGCATCGAGCGTACGGCATACGCAGTAGCGTCGGCAGCCCCTACGATGGGCCGGTGACGTCAGAGTTTCCCCGTACGCTCAAGGTTCTTTGGGGTCTGGAAGGCCGATCAACCCGTGGCCCGCAGCCGGCGCTCAGCCTGGACCGCATCGTTGCCGCGGCGATCGAGATCGCCGACCGGGACGGCCTCGCCGCGCTCTCCATGGCCCGCCTCGCGGAGCGGCTCGGCAGCGCGCCGATGTCGCTCTACCGGCACGTGGCCAACAAGGACGAGCTGCTCGTCTTCATGCAGGACGCGGCGCCGGGCGAGCCTCCCGCACTGCCGCCCGGCTGGCGCGCGAGCCTCGAGACGTGGGCGCGGGCGCTGCAGGCTGTCTACTTCCGGCATCCGTGGGTCCTGCAGGTCTCCGCCGGTCGACCGCCGCTCGAACCCGGGCAGCTGATCTGGTTCGAGTGCGGTCTGTCGGTGTTCGCGGGCACCCCGCTGACGCAGCGCGAGCGATATCAGGCACTGATGGCGACCCTCTATTTCGTACGCGGTCAGGCGCACGTCAACACCGTCCTGCTCGGCGACACCCCGGACGCGGTCGTCGGCTACGGCGAACTGCTCAGCGGGCTGGTCACCAGGGAACGTTTCCCGGCGCTCGCCGAGCTGATCTCGTCCGGTGAGTTCGGTCGCGAGGAGGAGGACGTCACGTTTGACGTCGGGCTGGCCCGGCTGCTCGACGGCATCGACTTGCTGATGTCAACAAAACGTTGACATATGCTAGCGTGGCTGCGTGGCTGATCTGACGGAGCTGCGGGAGATCCCCGCGCAGCGGGCGCGCCTCGACGCCGCCGAACTCGAGCTGATCGACCGGGCCCGGCGAGCCGGTGCTACGTGGCCGGAGATCGCCGAGGCGCTCGGCCTGGCCAGCCGGCAGGCCGCGGAGCAGCGCCGGTCCAGGCTGGCTCGTGCGGTGCCGACGCTTGATCAAGGGTACGGTGAGGCCGTCCCCTATCTGCGGGAATCCGCTGCTGACCTGCACCGGAGGATCGCCGCCGACCGTCGGTGGGATCGCCGCTTCGCCCGCGCGGCGCTGGTGCGCGAGACGCTCCGGAGCGCCACCGAGGCGCCGGCCGGAGGGCTGTTCGACCTGGTCGCCGCGGCGCTGTCCGACCTGTCCGGGGCCGACGTCCCGCCGCTGCCCGGCGCACTGCACCTCGCCGTCAACCGTCTCCGCGAACGATGGGCCGCGGCAACGCCGGATTGACACGGCTCCGCTCAATCGCCCAGGATGTGAGTCCAGCCGACTCAATTCCTGGAGGTGGTGGTGCGCCGCAACGCCACCCTGTTCGTGCTGATCTCGCTCTTCTCCGGCTTCGGCGGCACCGCCATGACCCTGGCCGCCGGCATCTGGATCCTCGACCTCACCGGCTCCGCGGCGCTGGCGGCCCTCGCGTCGTTCGGCATCTACGCACCCTCGCTGGCCGCTCCCTGGCTGGGTGTCCTCGTCGACCGTCTCCCGCGCCGGGCGCTGCTGGTCACCGTCGACGTCGTGGTCGGGTTGTCGCTGCTCGGACTGCTGACGGTTCGGTCACCGGCTCAGGCACCGCTCATCTACCTGGTCCTGCTGGTGCGAGGACTCGCCTATGTCCTCCTCGACGCCGCGGAGACGGCGTTGCTGCCGGCGGCGATACCGGCGAGCCGGCTCGGTGACGTGAACGGCTGGCGGTCCAGTGCGCAGGAGGGCATGCGGTTGCTGGCGCCGTTGGCGGGGGCGGCGTTGTACACGTGGGGTGGTCCGGTTCCGATTGTTGTGGTGTGCGCTGTTCTGCCTCTGGTGACGGCGGGTCTCTACGGTTTGGTCCGCCTTCCTGCTGGTCGGCTCGCTCCTGCTTCCGGCGGTGCCGGCCCGGGCCGCGCGCCCGGCGGGGTCTGGTCTGAGGTGCGTGCCGGGATGGTTGCTCTGTGGCGAGGTCCGGCACGCACCCCGGTACTGGTGGCTTCGACAGCGACCGCGGTGTCCGGGATGACGAACGCGGCTGTCCTGTCGCGAGTGGTTGACGGCCTGCATCTGCCGGCCACCCACCTCGGCTGTCTGGCGAGCGCGCAGGGTGCCGGCTCGGTGATCGGCGGTGTGCTGGCCGGACGGCTGCTCGCCCGGATCGCCCCGGGCCGGTTGGCGGTGATCGGTGCGGTGACGTTCGGGGTGGCCTGTGTGGCGTGGACTCTGCCCTGGTGGCCGATGCTGATCGGCGGAAGCGTGCTGGCCGGGCTGGGGCTGCCGTGGACGCTGATCGCCGCGCTCACCGCGATTCAGCTGAACACCCCGGATCATCTGCTGGGCCGGGTCGCCGCCACGGGCAACATGCTCATGTTCGGCGCCATCGCGCCGGCCGTGTTGCTGGGGGCGGCGCTGGTGCTTCAGGGTGCGCGTCTTCCGCTTCTCCTCGGGGCGGCGGTCGTGTTCACCAGTGCCGTCGTGGTGGTCGGACGCTCCCGGATCAGTGAGGGATCACTGAGGTAGCAGGGCTCCACTGATCTGCTCCGCATACGCCACGACGTCCGACGGGTTGTGGGTCGCGCACCCTACGTATCCGTCGGGGCGGATCAGGAACAGCGTCGGTTCGCGTACGTCATAGGCTTTGAACGCATCGACATGGTGCACGCGGATGCCGTCCGGCAGATCTGGCAGCCGCTCCGACCAGCCGAAGGCCAGCAGCGTCGCGTGCGGCCCGCGCAGCAGGTCGAAGATGCGTCCGGAATCGATCAGCGCGTCGGGAGCCCGGTCGCCCGCCTGCACCTCACCCGGCGACGTGCGGCATTCCGAGGCGAGCGGCCCGTGGCGGTAGTTCAGCGACAACTGGCGGAGCACCGGGTCGTCCCGCCGCACGGTCGACGAGGACTGTCCGTTCGTGACATGTCCCCGATGCAGGCGCGTGCTGATGCCCAGAACGTCCGCGGCTACCGGCAGGCGCTCCGCCTCATACGTGTCGAGCAGCGCCGAATCGCCGGTCGCCAGCTTCCAGCCCAGGTTGTAGGCGTCCTGAACGCCGGTGTTGAGCCCCTGCCCGCCAGCCGGCGAATGAACGTGCGCCGCATCACCGGCGAGGAACACGTTGCCTGATCGGAATCGGGCGGCCATGCGCATGTTCGCGCGGTACTCCGACGTCCACCCCACGTGCGTGACGGTGATCGACGGGTCAACTGAGGCGAGGAGCTCGACAATCGACAGCTCGGAGGGCGGCGCGGTCAGCTGGAACTGATCCGTGCCCGGCAGCGGGCAGAGCCCGACCCTGAGCTCCGGCCAGACATGCCAGTGTGACCGATCCAGACCGGTCACCGTGACGTCGGCGATCAGCATCCGCTCCTCTTCGCGCGTCTCGCCCTCGAACGGGATCCCGAGCGTCCGGCGCACCACGCTCCGGCCGCCGTCGGCGCCGACGAGATAGCGCGCCACGACGGTCTCGCCGGTGTCGAGGGACACGATCACGCTGTCGTCGCGCTGTTCGAATCCGGTCACCGCGACGCCGAATTCGACAGGCACCGACGACGCCAGAATCGAGGACGTCCGCCACTGCGGAATCATCAGCATGTTGGGGTACGGCACTGAGGGCGTCGCCTCGTGCAGCTCGTCCATGCGCCACGTCACGGTCGTTCCGTCGGGCTGGCGGACGAGCATCACCGGATATTCCGCCCCGAAAGCCGAAATTTCCGGTAGGAGCCCGAGGTCGTCGAGCACCTCGAGCGTCCGGGGTTGCAGTCCCTTGCCACGCGATCCCGCAAACGGTCCCTCAAGCGGAGCCGGCGGTCCCTCAAGCGGCGACAGCGGCGACGGTGACGGCGGCCCCTCTGTCGGAGACAGTCGCCCCGCGGAGGCCGGCCCCTCAGAACCCGGCGCCTGCTCGAAGATCCGGAACGGCACCCCGCGCCTCCCCAGGTCCCGGGCGAGCGTCAGCCCGGTCGGCCCGGCGCCCACGATTACTGTGAATACAGATTCAGTGAACATGGATTCACCGTAAGCGGCTGATAGCCTCCACGTCAAGGAGGCGGCATGACGGTTGCGGGAATCCGCAGGCAGCAGGCGGTGCAGACGGAGGCGGAGCTCAAGGCCGCCGCGATCCGGGTGTTCGAGCGCGTCGGCTATCTCAACGCCAAGATCACGGACATCACCGTGGAGGCCGGCCGTGCGACCGGCATGTTCTACAAGCACTTCGCGAGCAAGGAGAAGCTGCTCGAGGCGCTGCTGGTGGACCTGCTGGCCGAGGGTGACGTCAGTGCCGAGCAGCCCGATCACCCCACCGACTTCCGGGACCGGGCCGCGATCCGCTGGCACGTGGCCGCCTACTGGGGCTTTTATCGGCGGCACCGGGCGGTCATGACCGCGCTTCAGCAGGCCGCCATCGTCGACGAAGGGTTCGCCCAGCGCAGCCGGGAGCTTCTCGAACCCGATCTCGGCCACATCGCCGGACATCTCGCCGGGCTCGATCTGCCCGGGGATCCGCTGGTCGCGGCGTCGCTGTTCACCATGACCGTGTCCACCACAGCTGCTAACTGGCACTCCGGCGGCTGGCCCGGGCTCGACGAGAACGCTGCTGTCGAGACGGTGACCAGCTTTCTGCACACGGGCCTGGGCGGTTAGGTCCGGCTGCGCATTCCGGCAAAAACCACATTGAGCGTACGCGTGCGCAACTCACCATCCCACCCACCGTGCAGCGCGCCCTGGCACACGCTGACGAGGAGCGCTGTCACCTCGGGTAGTTCGAGCTGATCCGAAACGGTCCCCGCGTTCTTGGCCTGGTCGAGGAGCGCGCCCACCGCCTCGGAGAGGTGACCGACCGCCTCGGGCAGCCGGATGTCCACGCCCGAGCCGGCGAGCAGGTCCACAACCGTCTTCTTCTCCGCGGCCTGAGCCACCATGTACGTGAAGAACGCGAAGAGGTCGTGCCGCCCGGCCTCTTCCACGAGGCGGGCGAGCAGCCGCTTCATGATCGCGGCGAGCAGGTCGTTCTTGGTGGGGAAGTGCCGGAAGACCGTACCGATGGCAACACCCGCCCGCCTCGCCACCTCCTCGGTGGAAGCGCGCGGTCCGGCCTCCGCGAAGACCGCCTCCGCGGTGTCCAGGATGCGTGCACGGTTGCGCTGAGCATCGGCGCGCAGGGGACCCTCTGGCAAAATGAGTCTCCACTCACTATTCTCGCTACGAAGTCGAGTCGGCACTCATCTTAAGGGAGAGCGACAATGACACCGAGCGAGATCTTCGCGAGCATGCGCACCCGGTGGCTGGCCAACCGCCCCACCTACGACCCCGACCTGCTCGCCGACGACGTGGTGGTCGAGACCCCGTTCGCCGCCCCCGGCCACCCGACCCGCCGCGAGGGCAAACAGCAGGTGCTCGCGTTCACCGAGGCCGGCCGCGCCTCGTTCCCCGTCCACTTCACCGACTGCCGCGACGTGGTCATCCACCAGACCGCCGACCCCGACGTGATAGTCGTCGAATACGAACTGGTGGGCACCCACACCACCACCGGCGTCTCCGCCGCGGCCCCGTTCATCGGCGTCCTACGAACCCGAGCCGGCAAACTGACCCACTGGCGCGAATACCAGCACACCCTGGCGATAGCCCAGGCCCTCACCCAGCCCACCGGATAACGCAGCCCCACGCCGCCCCGCGCCTCGCGCCGTCTCGCGCCTCGCGCCGTCTCGCGCCTCGCGCCTCGCGCCGTCTCGCGCCTCGCGCCGTCTCGCGCCTCGCGCCCCGCGCCCCTCCGGGTCGTGGGGCCGCTCTGGCCGGCGCCGGAAAGCCAGGTGCCGGGCACGTCGTTGTGCCCGGCACCGTGGATCCTGTGCAACCCGCCTCGCCGAGGCGGGTTGCCGTGCGTCAGCGCTTGGCGATCGCCTTGCGGTAGTCGCTGTTGAGGCGGCCGATCAGGCTCAGCGGGATGCCCTTCGGGCAGACCTCAGCGCACTCGCCCATGTTCGTGCAGCCGCCGAAGCCCGCGTCGTCCTGCGCCTGGAGCATGTCGATCACCCGGCTGTCGCGCTCCGGCTGACCCTGCGGCATCAGTCCGAGGTGGGTGATCTTCGCGGCGGTGAAGAGCATCGAGGAGCCGTTCGGGCAGGCCGCCACGCAGGCGCCGCAGCCGATGCAGGTGGCCGCCTCGAACGCCGCGTCGGCGTCCTTCTTCGGCACCGGCGTCGCGTGCGCGTCCGGCGCGGTGCCGGTCGGTGCGCTGATGTAGCCGCCCGCCTGAATGATCTTGTCGAAGGCGGTCCGGTCGACGACCAGGTCCTTGATCACCGGGAAGGCGGCGGCGCGCCACGGCTCGACGTCGATCACGTCGCCGTCAGAGAAGTGCCGCATGTGCAGCTGGCAGGTGGTGGTCGCCTTCTCCGGACCGTGCGCCACGCCGTTGATGACCATGCTGCACATGCCGCAGATGCCCTCACGGCAGTCGTGGTCGAACGCGATCGGGTCCTCGCCACTGAGGATCAGCGTCTCGTTGAGGACGTCGATCATCTCGAGGAACGAGGCGTCAGGGGAGATGTCCTTGACGTCGTAGGTGACCATCTTCCCGGAGGAGACGGGGCCGGACTGACGCCACACCCGTACCTTGATGTTCATTACTTGTAGCTCCGCGTGCTCGGGTGGACGTACTCGAAATCGAGCGCTTCCTTGTGCAGGGTCGGCTTGCCGTCCTCGGCCGTGGCGTACTCCCAGGCGGCGACGTAGCTGAACTCGTCGTCGTGACGCAGCGCCTCACCGTCGGGGGTCTGGCTCTCCGCCCGGAAGTGGCCGCCGCAGGACTCGCGGCGGTGCAGCGCGTCGATGCACATCAGCTCACCGAGCTCCAGGAAGTCGGCGACGCGGCCGGCCTTCTCCAGGTTCTGGTTGAGCTCCTCGCCCTTGCCCGGCACCTTCACCCGGGTCCAGAACTCCTCCTTGAGCGCCCGGATCAGGCCGATCGCCTTGGTCAGGCCCTCCTCGGTGCGCTCCATGCCGCAGTACTCCCACATGATGTGGCCGAGCTCGCGGTGGAAGGAGTCGACGGTCCGGTCGCCGTCGATCGAGAGCAGCTTGCTGATCCGGTCCTCGACCTGCCGGCGGGCCTCGACGACGGGCGCGTCGTTGTCCGACAGGGAAGGGAACGGTCCCGCTGCCAGGTAGTTGTTGATCGTGTTCGGCAGGACGAAGTAGCCGTCGGCCAGGCCCTGCATCAGCGCGGACGCGCCGAGCCGGTTGGCGCCGTGGTCGGAGAAGTTCGCCTCGCCCACCACGAACAGGCCGGGGATCGTCGACTGCAGGTCGTAGTCGACCCAGAGACCACCCATCGTGTAGTGCACGGCCGGGTAGATCCGCATCGGCGTCTCGTACGGGTCGTCGCCGGTGATCCGCTGGTACATCTCGAAGAGGTTGCCGTACTTCGCCTCGACCGCCTTGCGGCCCAGCCGCTTGATGGCGTCCGCGAAGTCCAGGTACACGCCGAGACCGCCGGGGCCGACACCACGGCCCTCGTCGCAGACGTTCTTGGCGGCCCGCGACGCGATGTCACGAGGCACCAGGTTGCCGAACGAGGGGTAGATGCGCTCCAGGTAGTAGTCGCGCTCGTCCTCGGGGATGTCCGCGGCCTTGCGGGTGTCCCGCTGCCCCTTCGGTACCCAGACGCGGCCGTCGTTGCGCAGCGACTCCGACATCAGGGTCAGCTTCGACTGGTGCGAGCCGGACTCCGGGATGCAGGTCGGGTGGATCTGCGTGTAGCAGGGGTTCGCGAACAGCGCGCCCTTGCGGTGCGCCCGCCACGAGGCCGTGACGTTGCAGCCCTTGGCGTTCGTCGACAGGAAGAAGACGTTGCCGTAGCCGCCGGAGGCGAGCACCACGGCGTCGGCGTACTCGGTCGTGATCTCGCCGGTGACCATGTCCCGGACGACGATGCCGCGGGCCTTGCCGTCGACGATGATCAGCTCGAGCATCTCGTGCCGGGAGTTCATCTCGACGTTGCCGAGGCCGATCTGCCGCTCCAGGGCCTGGTACGCACCGAGCAGCAGCTGCTGCCCCGTCTGCCCCCGGGCGTAGAACGTCCGGGACACCTGCGTGCCGCCGAACGAGCGGTTGTCGAGCAGGCCGCCGTACTCACGCGCGAACGGGACGCCCTGAGCCACGCACTGGTCGATGATGTTCACCGACACCTGGGCGAGCCGGTACACGTTCGACTCGCGGGCGCGGAAGTCGCCGCCCTTGACCGTGTCGTAGAAGAGCCGGTAAACGGAGTCGCCGTCGTTGCGGTAGTTCTTCGCCGCGTTGATGCCACCCTGCGCGGCGATCGAGTGCGCGCGCCGCGGGCTGTCCTGGTAGCAGTACGACTTGACCCGGTACCCGGCCTCGGCCAGCGTCGCCGCGGCCGAACCGCCGGCCAGGCCGGTGCCCACCACGATCACGGTCAGCTTCCGGCGGTTGGCCGGGTTGACCAGCTTGGCGGAGAACTTGCGCCGCTCCCAGCGGGTCTCGACCGGCCCGTCCGGCGCGGCCGTGTCGGCGATCGGGTCGCCCTCGGTCCAGAAGTCGGTCATCGGTAATCAGCCCACCAATCCGGTCGTCACCGCGAACGGCACCGAGAGATACATCGCGACCAGGACCACCGCGAGCACCAGCGCGATCGCCTTGGCCCGCCGCTCGCCCTGCTTGGTCTGCTGGCCCAGGGTTCGTGCCGCGCTGAAGATGCCGTGCCGCAGGTGGAAGCCGACGGCGACGACTGCGACGACGTAGAAGAGCGTCACGTACCACCGCTCGGGAGCGAAGTCACCGATCACGTTCGCGGAGGGGTGCTCCGCGTCCTTGACCGGGTTCAGGTGGTGGGTGGTCAGGTCGAGGATGTGGTAGATCACGAAGAGCACGATGATCACGCCGCCCCAGCGCATCGTCCGGGCGGCGTAACTGCCCTGGACCTTGGGCCGGTGCGCGTACTTGACCGGGCGTGCCTTCTTCGCGCGCCTGGTCAGTGCAGTCGCGGCGTAGATGTGCGCGAGAATCGCGACCAGCAGGCCGATCCGCTGGATCCAGAGGAACCAGGCGTCCGGCAGCAGGGGCGTGCCGATGGTGCGCAGCCAGTGCGCGTAGTGGTCGAAGGCCTCGTCGCCCACGAAGATCTTGAGGTTTCCGGCGGCATGCGCGTACAGGAACAGGATCAGGAGTACGCCGCTGACCGCCATGATCAGCTTGAGGACGACCGATGAGGGCCGAACCGGCTTGCGCGGGGCGGGGCGTGCCGTCGCGCCCGCCGCGTTCGCCGTCTTGGAAATTGAGGTGTCTACCGCCACAAGCTTGAAGGTAGAAAGGCCCTGGCGATTCGTCTAATGCATGATCGAGGGGCGCTTGATAGCTATAAGCTATTAGAGTGCAGCTGCAACAACTTAGGTACTTCGTGGAGGTGGCGGAGACCCGACATTTCACCCATGCGGCGGACAATCTGGGCGTCGCGCAACCCACCTTGAGTAAGCAGATTCACACCCTTGAAGCATCCCTCGGGGCGCCCCTTTTCGAGCGGATTCGCGGTGATGTGTCCCTAACCGTTGCGGGCATCGCGCTGCTTCCCCTGGCTCGCCGCATGGTCGCCGACGCCGACGCCGCCCGCGATGCCGTTCAGGACATCGTCGGCCTGCGCCGCGGTGAGGTGCGCCTGGGTGCCACCCCCAGTCTCTGCTCCTCCCTGGTCCCGGCCGTCCTGCGCGCGTTCCGCGAGTACCACCCCGCCATCCAGTTGTACGTGAACGAGGGCAGCTCGCAGGACCTGATCGCCGAACTGCTCGCGCACACCCTCGACCTGGCGCTGATCGTGCATCCGGAGCACGGCGCCGACGCCAACCTGGAGGCCACCGAGCTGCTGCGGGAGAGCCTCGTGGTCGCCTCGGTCGCGGACGGCCCGCCGCTCACCGTCGGCCGCCAGCTCGACCTCGTGGAGCTCCGGCACACGCCGATGGTGATGTTCCGGGCCGGCTACGACATCCGCGACGTCACGCTGCAGGCATGTGAGCGGGCCGGCTTCACCCCGAAGTTCGCGGTCGAGGGCGGCGAGATGGACGCGGTGCTGGCGTTCGTCGAGGCCGGCCTCGGTGTCGCCCTGGTGCCAAGCATGGTCCTGGTGAATCGGCCGCTGCTGCGGGCGACGCCACTCGCGCCGCCCGGCATGCGCCGGACGATCGCGCTCGCGCAGCGCCGGGGTGCGGTCCTGCCACACGCGGCGTCCGCGTTGCGTGAGGTTCTGCTCGAGCACATCGCGTCAGGTCAACTACCTTTAGGGGTACGGGCGTTGTGAGCGCGATTTTTGACCGTCCACATCGGGTGGTCAACCGGTCACCGCGCGTTTAGCATCCGAACGTGTGGCATGGCGAGTACCGGCATCCGCGACTGGTCGATGTCTACGACGCCGAGTACCCGTGGGGCTGGGAGGACGACTTCTTCCTGTCCGTGCTCGCCGAGCACAGCTCCTCGCGGGTGCTGGACCTCGGGTGCGGCACCGGCCGGCTGGCGATCGCGATGGCCGCCGCGGTCCATGAGGTCACCGGCGTCGACCCGGCCCGCGCGAGCCTCGACGCCGCGCGCCGCAAACCGGGTGCCGAGCGGGTGCGCTGGATCGAGGGCTCGGTCGAGAGCCTTCCGGCGCGGGCGTTCGACGCGGCGTTCCTGACCGGCCACGTAGCACAGTTCTTCGTAGACGACGCCGAGTGGGAGAACGTTCTTTCTGCCCTTCGCCGCGCGCTGGACGACGGCGGGCGGCTGGTCTTCGACAGCCGGGACCCGGCGGGCCGGGCCTGGGAGCAGTGGAACCCGGAGGACTCGCGGCGCTCCGTCGTGCTCCCGGGTGGCGAGGTCGTCGAGGTGTGGACCGAGGCGGCCGAACCCGGCGGTGACGGCGTCGTGGCGCTCACCCACCACTACCTGTTCCGCGACGAGCAGGAGCTGACCAGTTCGGCACGGCTGCGCTTCCGGAGCGAGGAGGAGATCCGGGACTCGCTGTGGACGGCGGGATTCCGGGTGGACCAGCTCTACGGCGGGTGGGGCCGGGAGCCGGTCGGCCTCAGCGCCGACGATGAACTCATAGTGATCGCGGTCGCCGAAACGCGGGGCGTATAGATGATCTTGTCCTGAATGTGCCGAGATCTAGCCGATACCTTGCTAACCCATTGCGATATGTGAATCCGGGATTAGTATCCGCGCACCGGTCTCGATCCCCCCGACGTCACGAGCGAGGTGGCATGTCCGACAACGAGTGGCCAAAACCGGCGCCCATGCCGGGCGACACCGACGAGTGGGGACAGAAACACGCTCCACACCGGATAGTCATCTCGTCGGTGCTGGTCTTCGTGGTCCTGCTGGTCGCCGGCGGCGTCACCTGGCAGTTGATGCGCAACGGATCCTCACGCCCGGCCGCACAGCCCAGCGCCGCGCCGTCACCGGCGTCCACCCAGCCCAGCGTCACGCCGTGCCCCGAGCCGGAGCTCACCGTGGTCGCCGCGCCGGAGATCGAGCCGATCGTCCGGGAGGCCGCGGACACCCTCAACCCCGACGGGCAGCGCTGCGCGCCGATCGTCGTCCGGGCGGAGGAGCCGGGTGTCACCGTCAACGCGGCCGAGAAGCCCGGCGTATGGGTGCCCTCCAGCAGCGCCTGGCTGCCGATCGCCGCCGCCGCGGGCGCCTCATACACCGCGGTGGGCAAGCCGATGGCCTGGTCGCCGGTGCTGCTGGCCGCTCCGGAGAGCGTCGAGAGTCTCTACATCACCGACGAGAAGAGCGGCTGGACCAACGTGATCCAGGGGATCTCCGGCGGGCGGATCCCGAGCGTCACCATGCCCGATCCGCTGCGCTCCACGATCGGGCTGCTCAGCGTGCACGGTGTGAACACCGCGACGGCACGGACCACCAAGGACGCCGGCATCGCCCAGCTGCGGGCACTCACCCTGCGCAGCCGGGTCAACGTCTCCGGCGGCGACCAGGCGGGCCTGCTCAGCCGGATGGCCGCCCAGCCGGACGCCACCACGGCCGTCTACGAGGTCGGCGTCTTCCCGGTGATCGAGCAGCAGCTGCGGGTCTACGAGAAGGCCGACAACCGGGTCCAGCTGGTCGGTGCCCCGCCGGTCGACGGGCGCGTGGAGGCCGACTATCCGTACGCGGTGGCCAAGGACGCCAAGAAGGACCTGGCCGACCGCCTCCGCAACGCGATCACGAAACAGGCGCTGACCGCCGCCGGATTCCGCACCGAGCCGACCGCCGGCGCGCTGCGGTTGCCCACCCAGGCCGACAAGCTGCTCGGGCCGGCCCGGCAGTGGTCGCAGTATCAGAAGATCCAGTTCCAGGTGCTGCTGCTGATCGACTCGTCCGGCTCGATGAACGAGCGGATCACCGGCCCCGGCGGCAAGACCACCACGAAGGCGGAGCTGCTGCGCCAGTCCGGCGCCGCGGCGGCCGGTCTCTTCGACGACGACGCCTCCCTCGGGATGTGGTTCTTCGGCACCGGCGACAAGAACGGCCCCGCACACACCGAGCAGGTCTCGTTCGGGCCGGTCCAGTCCGACGCCGGTGGCAAGCCGCGGCGCACCGCGCTGGTCGACGCCATCAAGGCGTATCGGCCGGAGCCGAACGCCGGCACACCGCTCTACCAGGCGGTGCTGGACGGAGTGGCGGAGATGCGGGCCAAGGTCAAGCCGGACACGGCCACCACGGTCGTGGTGCTCACCGACGGCGACGACGGCGGCAGCCGGTTCGCGATGTCCCAGCCGGAGTTCCTGAAGCGCCTCGCGGCCGGCCAGGACCCGGCCAAGGCGGTGCCGATCTTCGCGGTCGGCTACGGCCCTGACGCGAACACCGGCGCCCTCCAGGCCATGGCCCGAGCCACCGGCGGCAAGGCCATCGAAGCACGCGACCCGGCCGACCTGGCCTCCGCAATGGCCCAGGCCTTCCTTGCCGCACACACCAAGCCCTGACCCGCAGCACTTCAACCGGCAAGCCGCGGCATTCAAGCTGATAAGTCGGAAAAATCGGTCCTGGGCGACCGACCCAGGAAGACCGGCCGAAGGGAGAAACGCACCCGAACCGAGAACCGGAGCCGGGCCGACGAGGGCGAGCGGCGTCGGAGGCGGGCTGCGCCCGGACCGGTTGCGGCGGGCGGTGAGGGAGGCGGGCTGCGCCCGGACCGGTGGCGGCGGGCGGCGTGGGAGGCGGGCTGCGCCCGGACCGGTGGCGGCGGGCGGCGTGGGAGGCGGGCTGCGCCCGGACCGGTGGCGGCGGGCGGTGAGGGAGGCGGGCTGCGCCCGGACCGGTGGCGGCGGGCGGTGAGGGAGGGGCGGGCTACGCCGGGCCTATCCGGTTGGCGACGATGGCTGCGGAGAGGGTGACCATCGGGAGGCCGCCGCCCGGGTGGGCTGAGCCGCCGACGAGATACAGGCCGTCGACCGGGCCCTGATTGGCGGGGCGCAGGAGGCCTCCCGTGGTGCCGTAGATGGCTCCGCCCGGAGCCGCGACCGCCTCGGCCAGGTCGGCCGGGGTGCGGACCTCGGCGAACTCGAGGCGATCGCGGACGTCCAGGCCGCGGCGGGCGAGCAGCTCCAGGACGTGGTCGCGGTAGGCCTCGGCCAGCCCCGGGCGACGCCAGTCCACGGCGGAGTGTTCGGTGCCGTGCCGGGGTGTGTTGACCAGGACGAACCAGGCCTCGCGGCCGGGTGGGTGCACCGTGGGGTCGGCAGCGCGGGTGACGAAGACGGCGGGATCGTCGGCGGGGCGGGCGCGGCGGCCCGGCGAGCCGAAGATCGCGTCGAACTCGGCGTCGTAGTTGTGGGGGAAGAAGACGGTGTGGTGGGCGAGTTCGGGTGTCTCGCCGCGGACGCCGAGTAGCAGGACGAAGCCGGCGAGGCTGCGGTCGGCCAGGCCGCCTAGCCGGCCTGGAGTGGGCAATAGGTCGCGGTAGAGGGTCACGGCGTCCGCATTGGAGACAACGATGTCGGCCGGAAAGAACGTTCGTTCTCCCAACCGAACCCCACGCACAGCGCTGTCCGCCTCGATCGCGGTCACCGGTGAGTGCAGCTCTACCCGTACCCCTGAAGCAACGCACGCAGCGTGCAGCGCGTCGGCCAGCGTGCCCAGCCCGCCGGCCAGATACCACCCACCGTGGGTGAGTTCCGCATAGGGAATCGCCGCCAGCGCCGCTGGAGCGCGGCGCGGATCGGTGCCGGTGTACGTCGCGTAGCGGTCGAGCAGCATCCGCAGCCGGGGATCGCGCAGGTAGCGGCGGCCCAGGTCGCGCAGGGAGCGGCCGGGAGCGATGGCGGCGAGATCGCGGAAGCGCCAGGAGAGCCGGGCGAGCGAGGCCGCCGTCACCGGGCGGGTGAGTACGGAGTCGTAGGAGGCGTGCCAGATGCGTTCGGCGCGGTGCCAGAAACGGTCCCAGTCGGCGCTCGCTGAAGGGCCCAGCGCGGCGGTGATCCGGTTGAGGAACGTCGCGTGGTCCGGGGAGGAGTCCAGGGTTGTGCCGTCGGGGAAGACGTGCCGGACTACCGGGTCGAGGGGTTGGGGCTGCAGGTTCAGGTCCTCGAACAGGTGCGGGAGCGTGAGCAGGCTCGGGCCGGTGTCGAAGCGGTAGCCGTCGCGCTCGTGGACGGCCAGCTTGCCGCCCACGGTGCCGGACTGTTCGAAGACGGTCACCCGATGGCCTGCCGCGGCCAAGCGGGTGGCGACGGAGAGACCGCCGACCCCGGCTCCGATCACTACGACGTCGCTCATGCGAGGAATGATGCCGTGTCTCAGACCGGGCGGCCGCGCCAGGCCAGACGGCCCCGGCGGCGCAGGTGGAACGAGCGGGCCACGAGCCAGGCGAACAGCGCGACGGAGAGTGGGTGCGCCAGCGGGTCGGGGAAGGGGCGGCTGCCGGTGGCGAGGGCGGTGATGATCCGGCCGAGGACACCGAGGGCGTAGGCAGCCAGGACCCAGGGAGCCGGCAGGAAGGCGAGCGGAGCGGCGTACAGAAGAAGGAGAAGGACCACGACGGCGGCCGCGCCGGACCGGGAGCCGAACGACGCCCAGAGGGATTTGCTGTAGCCGTCGGTGAGGTCGCGCCAGGAGTCGTACATGCGGCAGGTGGCCAGCCGGGAGCCGTCGGCGAGCGCGATGCGGCCGCCGGAGCGTTTCACCGCGCGGGCCAGGCCAATGTCCTCCAGGATGTCGCCGCGCACGGCCGCGTGACCGCCCGCTCTCCGGTAGGCCGCGCGGTCCGCGACCAGCCATTGGCCACCGGCTGCGGCGAGCGACGTGCGCGGGGAGCGTTCCATGCCGCGAAGCGGCAGGAAGGTGAGCCAAGACCATTGGAGCAAGGGTTGGACCAGGCGGCCGGTTCCGGAGATTCTGGGGTACGGGCTGAGCAGCGCGACTCGGCTCCGGGAAAGCAGTTCGGCGGCCCCGGCGATCGCGTCGGGTTCGAGCACCACGTCGGCGTCGACGAAGACCAGCAGGTCCACGTCCCCGGCTGCCTCGGACAGCAGGTGGCAGGCGTGCGGCTTGCCCAGCCAGCCGGGCGGCGGGGGAGTGCCGGTGTGTAGCCGGACCCGGTCACCGGCGATCGCGCGGACGACGTCGGCGGTGCCGTCGGTGGAGCCGTCGTCGAGGACGTGGATCGTGAGGTTGCCGGCGCCCCGCTGGGCGAGCAGCGAGCGCAGGCAGGGTTCGACGCGGCCGGCCTCGTCGCGCAGCGGCAGCAGGATCGCGATCCGGGCGGTGGTGGTGGCGTTCCGCTTCGGGCGGCGCAGGAGCAGGGCGTTCACGGCCGTGTGCGCGGTGAGCAGGAGCAGCGGGGTGAGGAGCAGCCAGGTCACGTGCGTCGTCTCCGCAGCTGTGGCAGCACCGTGGCACCCATGAGTACTCCGCCCCAGACGGCTGAGGCGGGCAGGTCGAGGAAGACCGCGTGCGCCAGGACCGAGGAGAAGTAGGTCCAGAGCCAGAGCGCGAGCATCGGTGTGTCGCGCTGTCCTGACCTGTCCGATTTCAGGGTGATGGTGAGCGCGGTCATCACGAGGAGGGCGAAGGCCAGCCAGCCCAGGTAGTTGCTGACCGGGATGCCGGGGAGGCCGGGCAGGTGGGGCGACGGATCGTGCCAGCGCCAGTAGCCCTCGGCGACCATCTGCGGATCCAGGAAGAGGTCCCAGGCGGCCAGCCCGGCGGCGGCCAGGGCGATCCGGGACGCGCGGCCGTGGGTGAGGCGGCCGGCGGCGAGCCACGCCGGCCAGGACATCCAGGTCCAGGCGAGCGGGATGATCAGGGGTACGCCGAGCAGCTTCGGGCCGAGTTGACCCGAGTAGTCGTACGTGCCGAACGGGAAGCCGGTCGCCACCCCGATCGCCTCCACCGCGAACCCGCCGAGACCGGCGGTTGCGAGAAGCACGGCCGCCGCTCGGGTACCGCGGGTGAGGAAGGCGTGCGACACGGAGAGCAGAACCCCGAGGAGCACGGTGGTGACGGTGAGTGCGGCGCGGACGTCACCGTCGGTGAGCGGATAGCAGATCTGGACCAGGACCAGGGTGCCGAGCAGCGCCCAGGGGACTCGGTCAGCCACCCACTATCCCGGGTGAGTCCTCGACCGGCCGCTCGGCGGTCAGCGGCAACTCCCGGCCCAGGATGGCGAAGGCGCGCTCGTCGCCGGGGAACAGGAAGTCGCGCAGCACGTCGACGAAGCCGAACCGCCGGTACAGCCGCCAGGCGCGGGACGCCTGCTCGTCGGCCTCCGGAGTGGAGAGCAGCACGGTGCGGCCCTCGGCCATCGCGAGCAGGGCGCGCAACTGCCGGGCGCCCACGCCGTGGCCCTGCGCGACCGGGCGGACGTGCAACTCGACGACCTCGAAGCAGCCGGTGAGCCAGTGCCGCCGGGCCGGCTCGTCGAGCGAGGACCGGACCTGGTCGTGCCACCACTGGCCGGGGGCGGACGTGTAGCCGTACCCGAAACCGGCGACCCGGCCCTCCGGGGTCAGCGTGGCGACCGCGCGGAACCCTGGCCGGCGCACGTGCGAGCCGATGTAGCCGCGCCGGGTCTGCAGCAGCTCCTGGCGGTAGCCCATCGCCTCGCCGTACACCGCGACCACGTCGTCGAGCCGCCGCAGCAGGTCGTCCGGTTGCCAGGCAACGAGCCTCATCGCTCCGTGTGCTCCTTCGCTGTGTCCTGCTCCTCGGACGGTTCGTGCCTGTCGTCGGACGGTTCCGTCCAGCCCAGCACGGTGCGGTCGCCGCTGACATTTTGCACCGCGAACCGGGTGAAGAGCTCCTCCGCGTACCACCGGTCGGCCGGTGTGCGGGTGATCGCGGCGCGGTGCTGCGGCTGACGGTACGCGAAAGCGGTGAGGTCCGCCGCGCTGCGCCACACGCTGACCGTGCCCTGCCAGCCGATCGGCGCCTCACCGACCCCGAACCGGGCGAGCAGGCCCGGCGCGGCGGCCACCTCCCGCGCCACGGCCGGGATCGCCCGCCAGAACCGCAGCGCCCGGGAGGGCCGCAGCCGGGCGCGGGTGAGGGCCAGGACCGTCCCGCCGGTGCGGCGGCCGGTCGGGCGGAACGGGCTGCCGCCGGACCACGCGCCGCGGCTGATCAGCGGTTCGAGGTCGAGGCGGGCGTGGTTGACGGCGATCCGGTCCCAGGCCGGGAAGGAGACCGGGCGGTCGCTCACGGTGATTGCCGCCCATCGGGTGAGGTCGGCGTCGCGCGGGCCGAAACCGGAGCCGGTACCCGTACCCAGGAATTTGCCGAACCGGATGCCCGGCCCGCGTCGCCTCGCGAAAGCCATGCGCAGCATCGCGGAGCCCACGGCGCGGGGTGGCACTCGCCAGACATGCAGGCTGACCAGATCGGCGGTCACCGCGCCACGTTACCGTCCGGGGCCGGTTGCGCCACCCTCGACCACATCCGTCTATCCTCCATCGATCTTGGAGGGTGTGGGAGGTCACATTTGCGCGATCGGTACTTCGACCTGCTCCGGGCGGCCGCGATCGTCCGGGTGGTCCTGAATCACTCGTTCATGTCGCTGCCCGTCGTGTCACTGCTCTTCCCGTCGATGGGCCTGATGTTCGCGCTCGGCGGATCGCTCATGACGGCGTCGGTGGACCGGGGTGCCGCGCGGGCGGTGCGTAACCGGCTGCGCAGGCTGCTGCCCTCGGTCTGGGCGATGGGCCTGATCCTGGTGCCCCTGATGCTCCACAACGGCTGGGAGCCGGGGCCGTCACTGGCGCTGTGGATCCTGCCGCTGGCGGAACCTCCCAGGAACGAGATCGGCGATCAGCTCGGGGTGGGCGTGCTCTGGTACGTCTACACGTACATCTGGATGGTTCTTCTCTCCCCGATTTTGATCCGCCTCTATCGGCGGTGGGATCTGCCGGCCGTGCTCGCCCCGTTCGTCGGGCTGCTGCTGCTCTTCGGCTATCCCGAGGTCGTGCAGCCCAACATGGACGCGTTCTGGTGGCTGGCGAACCTGTGCACCTACGGCACCTGCTGGATGATCGGGATCGCGCACCGGGAGGGCGGCCTCGCCAGACTGCGGCCGGCGCTCGTGCTGAGCCTCGCGGGCGCGTGTGCCGTCGTGGCGCTGACCTGGGCGTGGGCGCACCCGTGGGAGGGCCGCTTCGATCTCGTCGCGCAGCGGATCGCCTACCCGCTCTACATGATCGGCTTCGTGCTCGTGCTGCTGCGCTGGTCGCCGCCGATGGGCTGGCTGGCCCGCGTGCGGCCGCTGGACCGCCTCGTCTCCGTGATCAACAACCGGGCGGTGACGATCTATCTGTGGCACGTCGCGGCGATCGCGGTCGCGGCCCGGCTCTGCGCGCCGCTCGGGCCGCCCACGGATCCGGTGCGGGGCGGGGCCTGGCCGGGTATCTCGCTGAGCAACTGGCCGGCTCTGGTGACCGGCCTGGCGGTCGTGGTCGCGCTGCTCGCCGTGGCGGTGCTCGCGCTGGGCTGGGTGGAGGACCTGGCTGCCCGGCGGCGGCCGCGGCTGTCCCCGTTCCCTTACGCCACCTCGGTGGGGGTGCCGGCGGTGATCCGCACCAACTCGGCGTAGGTGATCGGGAAGACCGACTGAGGTACCCCACCCGCGGCCCAGACCACCGGATACTGCTCCAGGTCGACGTCGACCAGCGTGCGCACCGGCTTCGGGTGGCCCACCGGGGCGACGCCGCCGATCGCCTGGCCGGTGTGCAGCCGGACGAACTCGGGAGTGGCCCGGCGCAGCTTGGCCACACCGAGCGAGGCGGCGACCTTGGCGGTGTCCACCCGGTGCGCGCCGGAGGTCAGCACGAGCAACGGCTCGCCGTCCGCGTCGAAGATCAGCGAGTTGGCGATCTGGCCGACCTCGATCTCCAGGGCGGCGGCGGCCGCGGCCGCGGTGTGCACGGCCTCGTCCAGGACGACGATCTCGGCGGTGGCACCGGCCGATTCGAGGGCGTCCCGGACTGCTGTCACGTTGGGGTGGTTGTGCATCGCTCCATCCTGGGCCATGCGCCTGTTGCGGTGGCGGCGGCTTCCCACAACCTGGGTCCTCCGACCTGGGTTCTCAGGCGCCTGTTGCGCTGGCGCTGGCTTCCCACAGCTTGGCGGCGAGGGCGTTGTCGCGGGCGTGTGGGGCCGGGGTGGCGGGTTTGTGGCCCACGTAGTAGCCGCCGTTCAGCAGTTCGCCGGCGGGCGCGGTGGCCAGCCACACCAGCAGTTCGCCGGCCTTCTCCGGCGGGACCAGGCCCGGTGCGTACTTGTAGAACAGCCGGGTGACCCGGCCGGCGCCGAAGTTGCTGCGCACCACGCCGGGGTGGAAGGACACGCTCGTGACGTCCGGCCAGCGCCGGGCGGCCTCCGCGGCGAACAGGATGTTGGCGGCTTTGCTCGCCCCGTACGCCCGCCAGGAGTTGTAGCTGCCGGGGTCGCCGGCGAGCCGGTCCGGGTCGGGAACGCCCTGCCCGTGCGCGCGGGACGCGGTGCTGACCACCCGGCCGCCCTGCAGCCGCACCAGCAGCAGGGAGGTGAGCAGGAACGGGGCCAGGTGGTTGCCCTGGACGGTGGCCTCGTAGCCGTCCACGGTGCGCCGGTAGTCGCCGACCATGCCGCCGGCGTTGCTGGCCAGGACGTCGATCTTGGGGTACGTGGCGAGCAGGTGGGAGGCGAGTTCGCGTACCTCGGTGAAGGACTCGAAGTCGGCGCGGAAGTGCGCTGGTCTCGCCCCGCCGGCCCGGGTGACCCGCTCGACCGCGGTGGCCAGTCGCTGTGGGTCGCGCCCGACCAGGACGACCTCGTCGCCGCGGGCGGCGAACTGTTCGGCGGCGGCCAGCCCCACGCCGGAGCTGCCACCGGTCACCACGATCGTCGATGCCACTCGAGTGCCTCCCGTCTCGATGCCGTCACCCATCGTGCATGGTTCGGCGCTCCACGGGTATCGATCATGTGTTCGAAAAAGATGGTGGGGGGACGGTCGCTCGGGTTGCGATTTTGTCGTACGGGGGTGTTAGTCTCTGCGGTAGTTAGAACGGATGTTCGAAAGCCCTAGGTTGAATGAGCCCTGCGGCCGGACAACAGACGTTCTGATCGACCGGGAGCGTGTTTCGCGGCGCGCCTCCCGGCGCGGCACCCGCGAAGTGCCGCACGAGGTTCGGGCATTCGCGGGCCCGGACCGTTCAAAGGCAGGCCGTCGCTCGCCGCCCCCGACCCCCGGTGGCGGGCGACGGACCCGCCGGGCGGCACTCGGCCGGGTGTGGTGTGGGGAAGCTTCACACCCGGTCGGTTCGCCGCCGGGGTGGGCCTTTCACGGCCGGCCCGACAGGGCTTCGGCGCTGCCCGCCGGGGCCCTGTCTCGGCCCTGGGCCCTGTCTCGGCCCCCGGGCCGGGACGTGAGTCATGCAGTGCTGTGTCTTCCTCCGCAGCGGATCGGTTCGACCAGACAAGTCGGATGCGGAACAGGCGAGGAGAAACGACCATGGCGAGCACCACTGCCCCGGGCCTCAAGCCGGCTCCCGGTTCGGCGCACGCCGGCACGGCGGCCCGTGCGGACGCGCCGGCGGTCCCGGCGCACATGCTGCCCCACCGGACCCCGGCCCAGCTGCTGACGATCGCCCGGGAGGGCTTGATCGAGGCGGCACACACGACTCCCGACGGCTTGCGTTACGCGGCGGCGCACATGGCCGCCCTGCGCGCGGCCGCCGCCCTGCTCGCCGCCCGCGCCCGCCCGTCCGCCGGTGGCCGCCGGACCCGTGCGGCGACCAGCGTCTGGTCACTGCTCGTTCTGGTGGCACCGGAGTTCGGGGACTGGGCGGGTTACTTCGCGCTCGGCGCCGGCAAGCGCGCGGCCGCCGAGGCGGGGATCCCGCACGTGGTGAGCGCGCGGGAGGCGGACGACCTGCTGCGCGCGGCGGAGCAGTTCGTGACGGTGGTCGAGGGATCGCTGGGGCTGAGCTATCAGCCGCGGCTGGCGGCGTGACAGGGGACGGCTCGTGACGTGACCGGGCGGTGAGGTGCGAAGCGGGGCGAGGAACGTGGCAGGGCGAATGATCGACGGCTCGGCCGCCCTCGCCGAGCTGGTGCGGACGGCGGAGGCCTCCGATGCGCGGGGGGCGCATCGGATGCTTCCGGTGTCCGCCGAGCTGAGCGGGCTGCTGCCCGGCCGAGGGCTTCGTCGGGGCAGCACCGTGGCGGTCACCACCGGGCGGTCCGCCCCAGCGGGCGGGGGCACCTCGCTGATGCTGGCGCTGCTCGCCGCGGCCTCGCGAGAGGGGGCCTGGTGCGCGGTCGTGGGCGTCCCCTCACTGGGCGCGCTCGCCGCCGCGGAGAGCGGCGTGGTGCTGGAGCGGCTCGCTCTCGTGCCCGACCCGGGGCCGGACTGGCCCACGGTGGTGGCGGCTCTCATCGACGGGGTGGATGTGGTGGTCACCGCGGTCCCCGGCCCGGTGTCCGCCGGAACAGCCGGCCGGCTGGCGGCGCGGGCGCGACAGCGGGGGAGTGTGCTGGTGCCGTTCGGCGACTGGCCCGGTGCGGACGTGACGCTGCAAGTCGCGCGCGGGCGTTGGGAAGGTCTCGGGCCGGGCCGCGGCCGACTGCGCCGCCGCGAGGTCACCGTGGTGGCGGCCGGGCGCGGGGCGGCGGCGCGGCCTCGGGAGATCACACTCTGGATGCCGGCCGTGGTCAACCGAGCCTCGGCGATCCCACCGGTGCGCTCAGCGGGCACCACCCCGGCGGCCTCCTCAGCGGCCTCCTCGACCTCCTCGGCCGCCTCGGTCGCCTCTTCGGCGGCGGGCACCTCTTCGGCGGCGGCCTCTTCGGCGGCGGGCACCTCTTCGGCGGCGGCCTCTTCGGCGGCCTCCTCGGTGGTGGGTACCTCCTCAACCGCCTCCTCGGCGGCGAGCGGGGTGGAGGTGGCTTTGCCGGAAATATCGGACTTTCGCGGGATGAGTGAGTTCAAGGCGGCCCGGCGTCCCGCGGTGGGGGAGCCCGAGGTGGGCCGGCTTCCCGCGGTGGGGTCTGAGGCGGTGGGTGGTTAGTGGAGAGCGGGGTGCGGACGCTGCTCATCTGGTGCCCGGACTGGCCGGTTGTCGCGGCGGAGATTGTGGATGGGGTGCCGGGGGAGGAGCCGGTGGTGGTGATCGCCGGTAATCGGGTGCTCGCGTGTTCGGAGGCGGCTCGGCGGGAGGGTGTGCGCCGGGGGCTGCGGCGGCGGGAGGCGCAGAGCCGGTGTCCGCGGGTGATCGTGGTGGAGCATGACCCGGGGCGGGACGCGCGGGCGTTCGAGGCGGTGGTGGCGGCCGTCGAGGACGTGGTGGCCGGGGTCGAGGTGATTCGGCCGGGAGCCTGCGCGGTGGCGGTGCGCGGGCCGGCCCGTTACTTCGGCGGTGAGGAGGTGGCGGCCGAGCGGATCGTCGAGCAGGTGGCGCAGGCGTGCGCGGTGGAGTGTCAGGTCGGGATCGCCGAGGGTGTGTTCGCGGCGGGGATCGCGGCCAGGACCGGGTTGATCGTGGCGGCGGGGGAGACCAGGACGTTTCTGTCCGGCGTACCCGTTGAGGCTCTGGAGAGGCCGGACCTGACCGGCCTGCTGCACCGGCTCGGGGTCAAGACGCTCGGCGAGTTCGCGGCGCTGCCGGCGGGTGACGTGCTGACGCGGTTCGGCTTCGACGGTGCGCTGGCCCACCGGCTCGCGTCCGGGGCCGACCACCGGCCGCTCGCTGTCCGGCAGCCGCCGCTCGACCTGGCCGTCGAGGAGACCTACGACGAACCGCTCGAACGGGTCGACACCGCGGCCTTCGCCGGTCGTGCCCTGGCCGAGCGGCTCCACGAGGGGCTGGCGGCGCACGGGCTGGCCTGCACCCGGCTGGGAGTGGAGGCGGTCACCGCGGACGGCCTCGAGCTGTACCGGGTGTGGCGGCACGACGGCACCCTGACCGCCGGTGCCATCGCCGACCGGGTGCGGTGGCAGCTGGACGGCTGGCTCACCGGTGCCCGGCGCGGTGCTGCGGCACAGCCGACCGCGGGCCTGGTCCGGCTGCGCCTGGTACCGGACGGGGTGCTGGTCCATCTCGGACTGCAGCCGGGGCTCTGGGGTGACGCCGGTGCCGAGCGGGACCGGGCGCACCGGGCGTTCAGCCGGGTGCAGGGCCTGCTCGGGCCGGGCGCGGTGGTGACGCCGGTGCTGGGCGGCGGGCGCTCGGCGGACGATCAGGTGTTGCTGGTGCCGTGGGGCGACGAGCGGGAACCGGCCCGGGCGTCGGCGGTGCACAGCGATCCGGTCCCGGGTGTGGACACGGTCCCGGTGCTGGACCGGGGTGCGGCTCAGCCCCGGCCCGGGAAGCACCTCCGGCCGGTACCGGATCTCCCAGCGGAGTTTCTCCTGGCGGATGGGGCGCGATCGGCGGAGGGGCCGCGACGGGTGGAGGGAGTGCGGCCGGCAGAGGGGGCGCGACCGGCGGAGGGGCCGCGACGGGTAGAGGGGGTGCGGTCGGCAGAGGGGGTGCGGCCGGTGGAGGAGGCGCGGCCGGCGGAGGAGGCGCGGCCGGCCGAGTTCCCCGAGGTGGAGAGCCGGGCACGGCAGGGAAGAAGGCGGAAGGCTGTCGCGCTGCCGCCCTGGCCGGGGCGGCTTCCCCGGCCCGCGCCGGCGATCGTTCCGGAGCGGCCGATTCCCGCGGTCGTGCTGGACAGCGGAGGGCGGCCGGTCGGGGTGAGCGCCCGCCTGGAGCTCACCGGGGCGCCGGCGACGATCGCGGTGGAGCGGGGTGCGCCGGCCATGATCGCGGTGGAGCGGGGTGCGCCGGCCGAGATCGTGGGCTGGGCCGGGCCGTGGCCGGTGGACGAGCGCTGGTGGGCGGAGGAGGAGTCCCGGCGCCGGGCCCGGTTCCAGGTGATGCTCGCGGACGGGCGGGCCCTGCTGCTCTCATTGTCGGCGGGTTTCTGGACCGTGGAAGCGATCTACGACTGATGGGCTTCCACAATCCGCAGATGCCGTGGTCGCAGCTGGAGAGGACGCTGTCCGGCCCGGCCGTGATCGATCCGCTGGCGATCGACGGTGACGGCGGTGACTCGCCCGCCTGGAGCCGCAAGCGGGAACCGTACAAAGCTCCCGGGTTGGTCCGGGCCGAGAGCAGCACGCCCTACGCCGAGCTGCACTGTCACACCAACTTCAGCTTCCTGGACGGGGCCAGCCACCCCGAGGAGCTGGCCGAGGAGGCGGCCCGGCTCGGGCTGACCGGGCTGGCCGTGACCGATCACGACGGCTTCTACGGTGTGGTCCGGTTCTCCCAGGCGGCCCGCGAGCTCGGGCTGCCCACGATCTTCGGCGCCGAGCTGTCGCTGGGGCTGTCCAGGCCGCAGAACGGCGAGGCCGACCCGGAGGGCATGCACCTGCTGGCCCTGGCGCACGGCCACGAGGGGTATTCACGGCTGGCGCGGGTGATCTCCCAGGCCCACCTGCGCGGCGGGGAGAAGGGCAAGCCGGAGTACGAGAGTCTGGAACGGGTCGCCGAGATTCTGAAGGATCACGTGCTGGTGCTGACCGGCTGCCGCAAGGGCCCGGTGCCGCAGGCGCTGGCGACCGGCGGTGTGGAGTCCGCGGCGTACGAAATGGATCGTCTTGTGGATCTTTTCGGCGCACCGAACGTGGCCGTCGAACTGACCGATCACGGCGACCCCTACGACGGTGACCGCAACGACGTCCTGTTCGCGCTGGCCGCCAGCCGCCGCCTGGAAGTGGTGGCGACGAACAACGTCCACTACGCGACCCCGGCCCGCCGCCGTCTGGCCACCGCGCTGGCAGCGGTCCGGGCCCGCCGCTCGCTGGACGACATGGACGGCTGGCTGCCCGCCGCCGGCACCGCTCACCTGCGCAGCGGCGACGAGATGGCCCGCCGGTTCGCGGACTATCCGGGTGCGGTGGAGAACGCTGCGATCTACGGCCAGGACCTCGCCTTCAACCTGGATCTGGTCGCGCCAAAACTGCCGGATTATCCGGTTCCGGCTGGCCATTCGGAAATGTCCTGGCTCCGCCACCTCACCATGGACGGCGCACGGCAGCGTTACGGGGAGAACAATCCGGCGGCCTACCGGCAGATCGAATACGAACTCCGGATGATCGAAGAGCTCGGCTTCCCCGGCTATTTCCTAGTCGTGTACGACATAGTTCGATTTTGTATAGAAAAAAATATCTACTGCCAGGGCCGCGGCTCCGCCGCCAACTCCGCTGTCTGCTACGCGCTCTGGATCACCAACGTCGACGCGGTCCGCTACGGCCTGCTCTTCGAGAGATTCCTCGCCCCGGAACGCGACGGCCCACCCGACATCGACGTCGACATCGAGTCCGACCGCCGCGAGGAGGTCATCCAGCACGTCTACGGCAAGTACGGCCGTGAGCACACCGCCCAGGTCGCCAACGTCATCTCGTACCGTCCCCGCTCAGCGGTGCGCGACATGGCGCGGGCGTTCGGGTTCTCCCCGGGCCAGCAGGACGCGTGGAGCAAGCAGATCGACCGCTGGGGTGACGTCGCCACCGCCGACAACGACATCCCTTCCCAGGTGATCAACGCCGCCAACGAGGTGCAGAACTTCCCCCGGCACCTCGGCATCCACTCCGGCGGCATGGTCATCTGCGACCGGCCGATCATCGAGGTCTGCCCGGTCGAGTGGGGCCGGATGCCGAACCGCAGCGTGCTCCAGTGGGACAAGGACGACTGCGCCGCCGTGGACCTGGTCAAGTTCGACCTGCTCGGGCTCGGCATGCTCTCGGCGCTGCACTACGCCTACGACATGATCGAAGACGAGTTGGACATCGCCACGATGCCGCTCGACGACGACGAGGTCTACGACATGCTCTGCCGCGCGGACTCGGTCGGCGTCTTCCAGGTGGAGAGCCGCGCTCAGATGGCCACGCTGCCGCGACTCAAGCCCCGGAAGTTCTACGACCTGGTCATCGAGGTGGCGCTGATCCGACCTGGTCCGATTCAGGGCGGTTCGGTTCACCCGTACATCAGAAGAAAAAACGGCCTTGAGGCGCCGCACGTGCCGCACCACCGCATGGAGAACGCGCTGGCCAAGACGCTTGGCGTGCCGCTCTTCCAGGAGCAGCTCATGCAGCTGGCGATCGACGTCGCCGGATTCGACCCGTCCGAGGCTGATCAGCTGCGGCGCGCCATGGGCTCGAAGCGGTCCGTGGAGAAGATGGAAAGGATCAAAAAGCGACTGTACGAGGGGATGGCCGGCAACGGGATCACCGGTCCGCTGGCCGACGACCTCTATCTGAAGCTGTCCGCGTTCGCCAGCTACGGCTTCCCGGAGAGTCACGCGATGAGCTTCGCCTACCTGGTCTACGCGAGCGCCTGGCTGAAGCGGTACCACCCGGCGGCGTTCTGCGCGGCACTGCTCAACGCGCAGCCGATGGGCTTCTACTCGCCACAGACGCTGGTGGACGACGCGCGGCGGCACGGTGTCGAGGTGCGGCGGCCGGACATCAACCTGAGCGACGCGGCGGCGACGTTGGAGACCACGCCGGCGAGCCGGCGAAAGAGCGAGGCCGGGGAGCCTCCGCACGCTTGGGGAATCGGGGGCCCGGCCGTCCGCCAAGGGCTTTCCAGCATTCGTACGATCGGAGCCGACCTGGCCGAGCGGATCGAGAACGATCGTCGCGCCAGTGGTCCTTTCCGGTCGATGACGGACCTCGCTCGGCGTACCGGATGCTCCACCGCCAACCTGGAGGCCCTCGCCACGGCCGACGCCTTCGCGGGTTTCGGCCTGTCCCGCCGCGAGGCGCTCTGGGCCGCCGGGGCCGCCGCACAGGACAAGCCGGACCGGCTGCCCGGCACGGTGACCGGCACCGAGGCGCCGATGCTGCCCGGCATGAACGAGGTGGACGTGCTGGTCGCGGACGTGTGGGCGACCGGGCTGTCGCCGGACACGCACCCGGCGCGGTTCATCCGGGAGGAGCTGGACCGGGCCGGCGCGCTGCCGATCTCCCAGCTGCCCGATGTGGAGGCCGGCACCCGGATCCGTGTCGGCGGGATCGTCACCCACCGGCAGCGGCCGGCGACCGCGGGCGGGGTGACGTTCGTGAACCTGGAGGACGAGACCGGGATGCTGAACGTGACCTGTTCGCCGGGGCTCTGGCAGCGGTACCGCCGAGTGGCCCGGAGCAGCACGGCGCTGCTGGTCCGCGGGCGCCTGGAGAAGGCCGAGGGCGTGCTGAACCTGGTGGCGGACCGTTTGGAGACGGTGGTGCCACCGGTGACACCCGCATCCCGCGATTTCCGATAATTCCCGGTTTAGTGGCGTATTGTGCAACTCCATGGTTTCCACGGCGATCGGTCTTGTCGCGCTCACCGCCGCGCTCGTGGGTGCTCCGGCGCCCGCGTCCAGCCTGTCCCTCACCTACACCGGTGCGAAAGCCGTCAAGCTCACCTGCGACCCGGCCGGCGGTGGCCATCCCCAGCCGGCCCAGGCGTGCGCGGCCCTGCGGCGCGCCAAGGCAGACCCGGGGAAGCTGAAGCCGGGGGACTCGCTCTGCATCCTGCTCTACAAGCCGGTCACCGCCCGCATTGCCGGCAAGTGGCGGGGCAAGGCCGTCAAGTGGCAGCACACGTACGGCAACACCTGCGAGATGAACCGCGCAACGGGTGTCCTCTTCGACTTCTGAGCAGGACTAGTCTGCTCGGGTGGAAACTTCAGCGCGCACCGGGCGCCCGCACGTCACGGCACGCACCGCGGCGGTCTGGGCGGTCCTTCGCCGTGAGTTGGAACGGCACGCCGGCCGGGAGCTGACCGTGCTGGACGTGGGCGGCGGGACCGGCGGGTTCGCGGTGCCGCTGGCCGAGGCGGGACACCGGGTCACGGTGATCGACGCCAGCCCGGACGCGCTCGCCGCGCTCACCCGGCGGGCCGCCGACGCGGGCGTCGCCGACCGGATCCAGGCCGTGCAGGGCGACGGCGACGCGCTGGCCGCCCTGGTCGAGCCGGGCACCGCCGACCTGATCCTGTGCCACTCGGTGCTGGAGGTCGTCGACGACCCGGGCCGCGTGGTCACGGCGATAACCGCGGCGCTGCGGCCGGGCGGTGCGGTCAGCCTGCTGGTCGCCGGTCGCGCGGCGGCGGTGCTGGCGCGCGCGATCAACGGCCACCTGGGCGCGGCGTCCGCGCTGGTCACCTCCCCGGAGGGCCGCGCCGGCACGCGCGACAACCTGCTTCGCAGATTCGATGCGGACAGCGCCGTGGCTCTGCTCGCGGAGGCGGGGCTCGAGGTCGAGGAAACCCATGGGGTACGGGTGGTGGCCGACCTCCTTCCCGCCACCGTCCTCGAGGAGGACCCCCAGGCGGTGCTCGAGCTGGAACTGGCACTGAGCTCCCGCCCCCCGTTCCGCGACATCGCCTCCCAGCTCCACCTCTTCGCCCGCCGCTCATGAGCGTTCCCGAGGACGGGCTGCATCCCGACGCGTTGCGCGTGCTGGCGCCTGCCTACGGGTCGGGCAGCCTGGCCGACCTGTTGCCCAGCGTGTGCGCGGTGCTCGGCGTACCGGGTGCGGTGGACGTCCTCGGCCTCGGCGCCCGCCTCGACGGGATCGACCGGATCGGCGTGCTGCTCGTCGACGGCATGGGTGCGTACCAGTTGCCCCTCGTCGCGCCGCACGCCCCGATCCTCGCCGACCTGGCCGCGGGCGGGCGCGGTCACGCCGGCACGCTGACCGCGGGGTTCCCGTCCACCACGCCGGTCAGCCTGGTCACCCTCGGCGCCGGTGTGCCGCCGGGCGCGCACGGCATCCTCGGCTTCACCGTTCGCCGGCCGGACGGGCGGGTGCTCACCCACATCTACTGGCAGGACGACCCGGACCCGCGGCAGTGGCAGCCGGTGCCGACCTGGATGGAGACCGCCGCGGCCGCCGGGGTGCGGGTCACCGTGGTGAGCAAGCCGGCGTTCGAGGGCAGCGGGCTGAGCCTGGCGGCGAACCGGGGCGGCGTCTACCACGGCGCCGGCGACGGCCCGGCGGTCGCGGCCGGGATGCTCGCCGCGCTGCGCTCGGCCGACGGACCCGCGCTGGTCTACGGCTACCACCCGGACCTCGACCACTTCGGCCACGAGGACGGGGTGAACTCGGAGACGTGGCGCGCGGCGGCCCGCGGCGTGGACGACCTGCTGGACCGGATCGTGCACGACCTGCCGCCGAACGCCGCGCTGCTGGTCGTCGCCGACCACGGCCAGCTCAACATCCCGCCGGACGGCCGCTGCGACATGGCCGCGATCCCGGAACTGAGCGACGGCGTGATCGCCGTGGCCGGTGAGCCGCGGGTCCGCTACCTCTACGCGGCGGACGGTGCGCTCGACTCGGTGCTCGCCAACTGGCGCGGCGTGTTCGGCGACGGCGCCCTCGTGATGCACCGGGACGAGGCGATCGCGGGCGGCTGGTACGGCCCGGTGCCGCCGGCCCACGTGGACCGGATCGGGGACGTGGTGGTGATCTGCCAGGGGAGGGCGGTGGCGGTGGCCTCGGGGTGGGAGCCGGACAAAGCGGGCAAGCTGGTGGCGTATCACGGGTCGGTCACCGCGGCGGAGATGACCGTCCCGCTGTTGGTCGTCCGCTGATCGGTCTCGTCCGCTGAGCGTTCTTGTCGGCTGAGCGTTCTTGTCGGTTGATCGGTCTCGTCGGCTGATCGGTCTCGTCCGCTGAGCGTTCTGTCGGCTCGTCGTTCTCATCCGCTGGAGATGATCCGGATCTGCTTCTTCTTTGATCCTGCCGCGATCCGGATCGATTGGCACGGATTGCCCGGGTGTGTCGGGACCGTGCCGTACGATCATGCAACAGCCCAGCTCACCGGCCGTGAGCGCCGTTGCTTCGGTCGGTGATGGACAGCCGGACGGCCCGGGTAGTCGGTCTTTTGGGACGAACCGATCTTCGGGGCATGGAAAATCACCCGCACTCGGCGGTCGTCCCGCTTTCCGACCCGCCAACCCGCTCGTAGACTTGCGTGATAAGGCAGCCGACGGCTGCCCCGTAACTACACCTGCACCACCCCGACCCCACCACGGGGCCGGACAGCGCCCGGGGAGGAATGCCGTGCCGCTCTCGGAGCACGAGCAGCGGCTGTTCGATCAGATCGAGCGGTCGCTTGCCGAGGACCCCAAGTTCGCCTCGGCTGTGCGGGCCAGCGACCCGCGTTTCCACGCACGGCGCCGGCTCCTAATCGCCGCGTTCGTGATCGTCCTTGGTCTCGCCCTTGTCGTCTACGGGACGGTGAGTCAGAACACGCCACTCGGCGTGGCCGGATTCGTCGTCATGCTGGGCTCGGCGGCTTTCGCGATGCAGTCGCGGCGCCGCAGCCAGGCACCCGACCTCAAGTCAGTCGGCGGCACCGCGACACGTCGCACACGGCAGGGCCGCAAGGGTGGCCTGATCGACAGGCTCGAGGACCGGTGGCGCCAGCGCCCGGAGGGACATCGCTGACCTGCTGAGCCGGCCACAGAGCCGGCTCCCGACGAACGGCGGCCGGCCTCCGGCCGCCTTCGTCGTTTCCCCGTGCCCTCCCGCTCCTGGATCTAGGGCACCCAAGCCCCACACCCGGCAGACCTGGACCGCCCACGCCGCCCAGAGGCCGCCCCGCCGCCCAAGATCCGCCCTGGCCGCGCGAAGCGCAGGCCTCGCTGCCTCGCTGCCTCGCTGCCTCGCTGCCTCGCTGCCTCGCTGCCTCGCCCGCCGGCCGCTCGCCCGCCGGCCGCCTGGCGCCGGGGCGCTCTCGTTGTCGCTGTCACTGTCACTGTCGCGACCTTGGGCGCTTTGGCCGGCGCGAGGGTGCTCGGCGACCCAAGGTTCGCGGGTTGCGTGGCTCTGGGGCCGGGGGCGAAGCCCCGGCCCCAGGTGATCGGCGGGCTCGGGTGATCAGCGGGCTCGGGACAGCAGGCGGCGTGGGCTGAAGCGGCCCAGGGTGTCGCCTGCTCGGCCGGCCCACTCGGCGGTGCGGGTGGACCACTCGGTGATGGCCAGGCGCCAGGCGAGCAGGACCGAGGGTGGTAGCAGCGCCGCGCGCAGGCGGGTGCCGGTGGTGGCTGAGCCGGAGACGCCGGAGCGGACCCGGTTGAGGGCCGTGGTCAGTTCGGCGCCCTGGAGGGGGACGCGAGCGTAGCGCGCGCGTTCCTCGGCCGAGCCCAGCAGCGTGGCGGCCTCGGCCGGGTCGCCGGTCAGTTCGGTCTCGCGGATCAGGCGCTGGGCGGTGATCCGTGGTGTTTCGGTCGGGTCGACCTGGACGCGGTAGTCGATCATCGTGTCGAGGAGTTCGTCCCAGGCCGCGTGGGCGTCCGCCTTGGCGCGGGCTGACTCGCTGGTGACCACGATGTCGGAGACCGCGCCGGACCCGCCTTCGATGACCACGGCCGGCGGTGCGCCGACGGTGACCGAGTGCCGGCGCCGGCGCAGCAGGGCGCGGCGCATGGCCGGCACCAGGAGCAGCAGGACGATCAGCACGATGCCGCCGGCGATGAGCAGCGGGGTCCAGGAGCCGTTGTCGGTGGTCGAGCCGCTGCCGGACGCCGTGTTGCCACCGTCGTTGGCCTGGTCCTGGCGTTCCGGCGTGTTCGGCGCCGCGGAGGAGTCCGGGCCCGGTGCCGTGGTGCCGGTCGACGAGGAGGCGGTCGGCGCGGGCTGGTCGACGTTCTCGGCCCAGGCCGTCCGGGTCGAACCGGTCACGCCGGAGGCCGGGGTGGCGTCGAACGGCACCCAGCCGAAGCCCTCGAAGTAGACCTCGGTCCACGCGTGCGCGTTGCGGTTGGTGATCTGGAACCAGCCGTCGCCCTGCGCGGTGCCCTTGGTGAAGCCGAACGCCACCCGCGCCGGGATGCCGGCGGCCCGGACCATCCATGCCATGGCCGCCGCGTACTGCTGGCAGTAACCGGACTTGTTCTGCAGGAACGACGCGATCGCCGAGGCGTTGTTGTTGTTCTCGGTCTGCAGTTCGTACTTGAAGCCGTACTTCGCGGCGAACGACTCGTAGATGGCCAGGACCCGGTCGTAGTCGGTGTCCTTACCACGGATCAGCTGGTTGACCTTGCTCTGCACGGTCGGGTCGCTGGGCGCCTGGAGGTACTTGCGCAGCGGGCTGTCCCGGTCCAGCGGCTCAGCGCTGCGCAGGTTCGCCTTGCTGTACTGCGCCTTCTGGTAGTTGAACGAGTACTTCTGGTTCGCCGTCGTCGTCCGGGCGGAGAAGAGGACCTGTTGGGTCTGGTCGTACGCCCACTGCCCCTCGAGATCACGCACGTCCGTCGCGAACCCGTAGAGCGGCACCATGCTCTGCCGCAGCGCGTCGCTGATCTCCACCTCGGCGGTGAACTCGGCGTACGCCGCCTGGGGCCCGAGCTCTCGCGGGTCGGGCAGGCCGCGTGCCAGTGAGCTGCCGCGCGGCGACTCGTTGCCGAAGCCCTCGGCGGTCAGCACGTCGGCGACCGCGAACCGCAGGTAGAACGGCTCCGGGTCGTTCGTCTTGACCCGGACGATGTTGACCGTCGCGTTCTGGTTGAGCTGGCCGCTGAGCGCCGCGAACAGGTTGATCCGCCCGCCGCCGGTGCCGCCGCCACCGGGGCCGACCCCGCCGCCGGACTGGGTCCACCGGGAGAGCAGGCCGCCGCTGACCGTGGGCACCACGAGTGGCAGCAGCACCGCCACGAGCACGCCGAGCACGCCGATCCGGCGGCCGGCCGCGGCGAGCGGCGACGGTTCCCAGACGTCGACGTCGCGGCCGTCGCCGGTGAAGCGGCGGCCGAAACGGCGTACCCGGTCCACGTTGTCCGCCACCAGCAGCCACATGTAGCCGGCCGCGCCGATGATGAACGGGAACACCGGCACGCTGTCCAGGTAGACGGCGACCGGGATCGAGTAGATCGCGAGCATCGGCAGACCGGCCAGGGCCGGGCGGCGGAACACCGCGGCCAGCAGGTCCACCACGATCGCCACGGCGCCGATGCCCAGGACGGCCACGAAGTGCAGGCTGTCCCGGTCGGGAACCGGTACGCCGTACGACCGGGTGTCCTCGCCGGCCTGCCGGATCAGGTCCGCGAAGTGCGCGAACGTGGCCGGCTGCGGGATCAGGATCTCCTTGCCGCTCGGGAAGATCCAGGTGAGCGCGAGCGCGAGCGCGACGACCATGCACAGGGTCTGCGCCCAGGTCGGGAACCGCAGCGTCCGGGCGCCCACCGCCGCGCCGGCGACGAGCAGCACGGTGAGCAGGCTCTGCAGGAGCCAGGTCCAGGAGTCGAAGATCGAGGAGAGGGGCGCGGCGGCGAGCAGTGTCGCCGCAGCCGCGACCAGTCCGAGTCGGCGCCGCCCGGTCACCGGACCACCCCGCTCACGGTCTCGGCCATCGCCGCGCGGTAAGCGAAGCCCTGCGAACCGCGGCCCACCGAGGGCCACAGCGCCTGAAGGGTGTCGCCGTGTGTCACCGGCAGTGACCGCCAGCCGCTGCGCACCAGCGCGAGCGACGCGGCCGAGTGCTCGCGGTCCGAGGCCTCCCGGTCGCCGGAGGTCATCGGCACCCACGTGGCGCTGTCGATGGCGAAGCCGATGCAGCTGGCGCCGTTGCCGCGCAGCCCGCTGAGCAGTTCCGCCTCGGCCACGGTGAGCGTGCCGAACAGGCCGATCACCAGGCCGCCGTCGGAGCGCCTCCGGACGTTCTCGACCAGGCCGGTGATGTCGCCGCCCTCGCTGAGCTTCACGTCCGCCAGGGTGTCCAGGATGACGCCCTCACCGGCGGCCTCGGTGGCGTCGATGTCCACGCCGGTGCCGGTCACGAGCCGTAGCTTGTAGCCGGCCTGCCGCAGGTGGACCGCGATGCTGGCGGTCGCCGAGACGGCCCACTCGAAGCTGGCGGTCGGGCCCTCGCCGCGATGCGCGTACGCCCGCGTGTCCAGCACGACCGTGGCGCGGCTCTCCCAGGGCTGCTCCTCGCGGCGCACCATCAGCTCGCCGGTCCGCGCGGTGGACCGCCAGTGCACCCGGCGCAGGTCGTCGCCCCGCCGGTACTCACGAGTGGCGGCGTCGTCCTCGCCGTGCACGGCCACCGACCGGGCGCGGCTCTCGCCGGTGCCCGCGTACTCACCCGCGAGACGCACCCGTGGCAGCGCGACCACCTGCGGGATCACGGTCAGCCGGTCGACGCTGGGGAACGAGCGGGTCAGCTCACAGAGCCCGAACGGGTCGGTGAGCCGGACCATGAGCGGGCCGATCGGGTAGCGGCCGCGGACGTCGGCGCGCACGGTGTATGCCACCGAGCTGGCCTGGTGTGCGCCGAGGCGCTCCAGGACGACGCGCGGACGGCTGCCGAGTGCGTACGGCAGGCGGTCCTCCAGCAGCATGGTGCCGGTGGGCAGCCGGGACAGGTTCTGCAGGCGCAGGATCACCCGCGCGCTGGAGCCGACCGGGGTGCGGCCCGGCTCCAGCGAACGCGTGCAGGCCAGTTTGTACCGGCTGCGGCCGACGTACCAGGCGGCCATCAGGGGCAGGGCCGCCAGCAGAACCGCGACCCGGAGCAGGTCACGTTCGCCGAGGATGAGCGCGGAGACCGCGGCGGCGACGGCCGCGGCCAGGAACGAGCGGCCGCGCGTGGTGAGTCCCCGCAGCGCCTCCCGCATGCTCAGCGCCCCCGTGACTCGTACGACGTACGGCCGTCACGGGTGTCGTAGGGATTGCGCGCCCGGTCGTGCGGCAGCGGCAGCCGGTGCACGATCTCCGAGACGATCGTGTCGGTGGTCCGGCGGTTGAGCTGCGCGTCCGCCGTCGGGATGATCCGGTGGGCGAGCACCGGCACGGCCAGCGTCTGCAGGTCGTCCGGGAGCACGTAGTCGCGGCCCTCGAGCGCGGCGACCGCCTTGGCCGTGCGGATCAGCTGCAGCGTGGACCGCGGTGACGCGCCGAGGCGGATCTCCGGTGCCTCACGGGTCGCGGTCACGAGGGCGATCGCGTACTGCTGGACGACGTCGGCGGCGTGCACGTGCCGGACCATGTCGATCAGCCGCCGCACCAGGGCGGCGTCCGCCACGGCCCGCAGGTCGTTGAGCGGGTCGTGATCGCCGTGGCCGCTGAGCATTGCCAGCTCCGCGCGGGGATCCGGGTAACCCATCGCGATCCGGGCGGTGAACCGGTCCCGCTGCGCCTCCGGCAGCGGGTAGGTGCCCTCCATCTCGATCGGGTTCTGCGTCGCGACCACCATGAACGGCGCCTGCAGCTCATAGGTCGTGCCGTCGACCGTGACCTGACGCTCCTCCATGCACTCCAGGAGGGCGGACTGGGTCTTCGGCGAGGCCCGGTTGATCTCGTCGCCCACCACCAGGTTGGCGAAGACCGCGCCCGGCTTGAACTCGAAGTCGCGCGTCTCCTGGTTGTAGACGCTGACCCCGGTCACATCGCTGGGCAGCAGGTCGGGCGTGAACTGGATGCGCCGGACCGAACAGTCGATCGAGCGGGCGAGGGCCTTGGCGAGCTTCGTCTTACCGACGCCCGGCACGTCCTCGATGAGCAGGTGCCCCTCGGCCAGCAGCACCGCGAGCGCCAGTCGCACTGTCGCGCTCTTGCCCTCGATGACCTGCTCGATGTTGGCCATGATGGCTTGGGTCGCGGCAGCGAACTCGGCGCTCGTCAGCGGGCCTGCCGGCTCGCCCCAGGTCGGCGTTGTCACGGGCCTCCTCCAAAAGCGTGTAATGCCCCCGTCGAACGGATATCACCCACCGTCAAGGGGCACCGAAGGTGCGGGCGCCCAGCGGCCGTGGGCCTCCGGCGCTCGCCGCCCGTCCCCACAGGTTATCTCCGTCCGCACGCATCGCCGAAAGGGCTGATCGACGGATGTGCCCTTCCGCGCCGGTATACCCGGTCGCGGTGCGTGATGAACGCCGGGTATCATGCCATGCATGGCTCGGTTCGTTCTGCTCCTTAGCCGGCCGTGCTGATCCGGTAACGGACCAGGCACGGCTTCCCCTCCTGCGTGAGGGGCTTTTTTGTGCCCTTTGCGCCCCGACGTTCCAGCGATTCGACGAGATGGTGAAGATGAGCGACACCGAGACCCCGCCGTTCCGTTACACCGCCGCGCTGGCCGGGCAGATCGAGCAGCGCTGGCAGGACTACTGGGGCGCGAACGGTACTTTCCACGCGCCCAACCCGGTTGGCGAGCTGGCCGACCCGGCGCACCCCCGCGCGGGCGCGCCCAAGCTGCACGTCCAGGACATGTTCCCGTACCCGTCCGGTGCCGGCCTGCACGTCGGGCACCCGCTGGGCTACATCGGCACCGACTGCTACACCCGCTACCAGCGGATGGCCGGCTTCAACGTGCTGCACCCGATGGGCTTCGACGCGTTCGGCCTGCCCGCCGAGCAGTACGCGGTGCAGACCGGCACCCACCCGGCGGTCACCACCGCCGCGAACGTCGAGCGGTATCGCGGTCAGCTGCGCCGGCTGGGCCTGGCGTACGACGAGCGCCGTTCGTTCTCAACGACCGACCCGGAGTACTACCGCTGGACCCAGTGGATCTTCCTGCAGGTGTTCAACTCGTGGTTCGACCCGTCGGTGGGCCGGGCGCGGCCGATCAGTGAGCTGATCCCGCAGCTGGAGGCCCGCGAGGACTGGGCCGGCCTGACCCCCGTCGAGCGACGCAAGCTGGTCGACGACCACCGCCTGGCCTACGTGAGCGAGGCCCCGGTCAACTGGTGCCCCGGGCTGGGCACGGTGCTGGCCAACGAGGAGGTCACGCCGGACGGGCGCAGCGAGCGCGGCAACTTCCCGGTCTTCCAGCGCAGCCTGAAGCAGTGGATGATGCGGATCACCGCGTACGGTGACCGCCTGATCGACGACCTGGACACGCTGGACTGGCCGGAGCCGGTCAAGCTGATGCAGCGCAACTGGATCGGCCGGTCCCGTGGCGCCAACGTCAGCTTCTCGGTCGCCTCCTCCCAGGTCGATGTCTTCACCACCCGCCCGGACACCCTGTTCGGCGCCACCTACATGGTTCTGGCTCCCGAGCACCAGCTGGTCGACGACATCGTCCCGGCAGCCTGGCCCGAGGGCACCAGGGACGTGTGGACCGGCGGCGCGGCGACCCCGGCCGAGGCGGTGGCCGCCTACCGTGCCGCCACGGCTGCCAAGACCGCCGAGGAGCGGACCGCCGACGGCAAGGTCAAGACCGGTGTCTTCACCGGCGCCTACGCGGTGAACCCGGTCAACGGCGCTCAGATCCCGGTGTTCATCGCCGACTACGTGCTGGCCGGTTACGGCACCGGCGCGATCATGGCGGTGCCCGGGCAGGACGAACGCGACTGGGCCTTCGCGGAGGTCTTCCAACTGCCCATCATTCGTACGGTGGAAGCGCCCGAGGGCTTCGAGGGCGCGTACACCGGCGAAGGCCCGGCGATCAACAGTGCCTGGCTGGACGGCAAGGGTGTCGCCGAGGCGAAGTCCGCGATGATCGCCTGGCTGGAGGAGCAGGGCAAGGGTTCCGGCGCCACCACGTACCGTCTGCGGGACTGGCTGTTCAGCCGCCAGCGGTACTGGGGTGAGCCGTTCCCGATCGTCTACGACGAGACCGGCCTGCCAATCGCGCTGCCCGAGTCGATGCTGCCGGTCGAGCTGCCCGACGTGGACGACTTCTCGCCGCGCACCTTCGACCCGGACGACGCGGACACCGAGCCGGAGACGCCGCTGTCGCGCAAGAAGGACTGGGTGCAGGTCGAGCTGGACCTGGGCGACGGGCCGAAGACGTACACCCGCGAGACCAACACCATGCCGCAGTGGGCCGGCTCCTGCTGGTACGAGCTGCGCTACCTGGACCCGCACAACGACAAGGCGCTGGTCGACCCGGCGAACGAGGCGTACTGGATGGGCCCGCAGCGCGACGGCGACTGCGGCGGCGTCGACCTGTACGTGGGTGGCGTCGAGCACGCGGTGCTGCACCTGCTGTACGCGCGCTTCTGGCACAAGGTGCTGTACGACCTGGGCCACGTGTCGTCGTTCGAGCCGTTCCGGAAGCTGTTCAACCAGGGGTACATCCAGGCGTACGCGTACCAGGACGCACGCGGGTTCTACGTGCCGGCGGAGGAGGTCGTCGAGCGCGACGGCAAGTACTTCTACGGCGCCGACGAGGTCGTCCGATCGTACGGAAAAATGGGTAAATCTCTGAAAAATGTCGTCACGCCCGACGAGATGTGCGAGCAGTACGGCGCCGACACGTTCCGGGTGTACGAGATGGCGATGGGCCCGCTGGACGTCTCCCGCCCCTGGGAGACCCGCGCGGTCGTCGGCTCCCAGCGCTTCCTGCAGCGCGCCTGGCGGCTGGTGATCGACGAGGAGTCCGGCGCGGTCCGGGTCACCGACGAGCCACTGGACACCAAGACCCGCAAGGTGCTGCACCGCATCATCGCCGGTGTCCGCGAGGACATGGACGAGCTGCGGTTCAACACCGCGATCGCCAAGCTGATCGAGCTGACCAACACGCTGACCCCGCTGCCCACGGTGTCGCGCGAGGCGGTCGAGCCGCTGGTGCTGATGCTGTCGCCGTTCGCGCCGCACCTGGCCGAGGAGCTGTGGGGCAAGCTGGGGCACTCCGGGACTCTGGCGTACACGGACTTCCCGGTCGCCGACCCGGCCCAGCTGGTCGCCGACTCGATCACCTACCCCGTGCAGATCAACGGCAAGGTGCGAGGCCGCGTCGAGGTCGCGCCGGACACGGCCGAGGCGGAGGTCCGTGCGGCCGCCCTGGCCGCGGTGGCCGACGCGCTGGGCGGCCGCGAGCCGAAGAAGGTCATCGTGGTCGCCGGCCGGCTGGTCAGTGTGGTCGTATAGAGGACTGTGTCGATCGAGCTGATCCCCACCGAGTTCCTGATCCGGGCGGACATCCTCGCACCGGGGCTGATCGAGGGCCTCTACCTGCAGGGTTCCGCCGCGCTCGGGGACTACCGGCCGGGGATCAGCGACATCGACTTCGTCGCGGTCACCGACGAGCCCGCCTCCCTCGACCTGGTCCGGGAGATCCACGGCGGGATGCCGCGCCGGCCGCACTTCGACGGTCTCTATGTCACCTGGGCGGATCTGCGGGCGGATCCGTCGGGTCTGCCGCCTGGCCCGGCCGTGCACGAGGGCCGGGTCTCGTCGTCGCGTTTCGAGCGGAACCTGGTCACCTGGCACGTGCTCGCGCAGGCCGGGGTCCCGATGCGCGGGCCGGAGCGGCCGGAGGTGTTCACCGACTGGCCGGCGCTGGCCGCGTCGACCCGGGAGAACATGGAGTCCTACTGGCGGCCGTGGGCGCGCCGTGTGCGCCTCAGCCCGGCCGGGTTGAGCTCGTGGGCGGTCGCGTGGGGCGTGCTCGGGGTGTCCCGCCTGCGGCACACGCTGGTCACCGAGCGGGTGACGTCGAAGACCGAGGGCGGCCGGTACGCACTGCGCAGCTATCCCGGCTGGGAACGGATCATCGAGGAGGCGCTGCGGATCCGGTGCGGGGGAGAGCCGCGCTATCGCTCACCGTTCCGCCGCCGCGCTGATCTGCTGGCTTACCTGGAGTTCGCGCTGGACCCGTCGGCCCCGCCCGACGCTGCGCTGCTCCACTGACCGCTCCCGCCGGCGGCGCCTCCAAGTCTGCCGAGATCTTGGAGGGTTCGGGCTCAAATACGGGCGCAACTCTCCAAGATCTCAGCGGAGAGCGGGAGCGGGAGCGGGAGCGGGAGCGGGAGCGGGAGCGGCGGCGCGGCGGGACGTGTAGCGCCACCGCAGCACGATCGCCGTCGACAGGGCGAAGCCGATGGCGGCCGGTGCGAGGGTGATCGCGTTCATCTCGCCGGGGGCGGCCACCGCGGCACCGATCACGGCGTAGGTGACCGTAGACGGGATGGCGGCGATCGTCGTGCCGAGCAGGTAGCGCTTGCGGCAGACGCTGGTGGTTCCGTACGCGTACCCGACAAGGCCGAACGGTGCCAGTGGCAGGAATCGGACCAGCAGGACGGCCGAGAGACCCCGCCGGTTCAGCCAGCCGTCGAGACGGTCCAGGCGGCTGCCGGCCCGCGCCTTGAGCGCGCCGCGGCCGGCCCAGCGACCCGCGTAGTAGGTCGCCGTGGCGGCGATGATGGCCGCGGCGAGCGCCGCGATCGCGCCGGTGGCGGCGCCCAGGAGCACGCCGCAGAGCAGGGTGATCGCGGTGCGGGGGACGAGCACCGACAGCAGCAGCCCGCCGACCACCGCGACGGCCGCCGGAGCGCCCGGGCCGAGGTTGTCGACGCTGTCGCCGATCTCCCGCAGCGGAAGCATGGTGGCGGCGACGGCGAGGACGCCGACCACGGCGGCCAGCGTGCCGAACCGGGCGAGACGGCGCTTCCAGGCGATCGGTGCGGTCTGCGTAACGGCCTGAGGGTCCGCGGAGGGGGTTGCGCCCCGCGGGGCGATCAGGATGTCGGTCATGCAGGCATACCGCCCCAACTGTCGTCGGTTCAGGTCCAGGTCGTGCCGGTCACACAGCGCCGGCGGCGGCCAGTCGCTCGCTTCGCAGCCGGTCGGGCCAGCTGTCATCCAGGGGCGCAAGCCTATCCGCGCCGGTGGACCATCTCAGTAGCAGATCGGCTATCGCTGGGTTGCGAGCGAGCGCCGGGCCGTGCGAGTAGGTGCCGAGGATCTTGCCGGCCCACGCGCCCTCGGTCTGGCCGTCGTTGCCGATGCCGGCCGTGACCCTGGCGAGCGGTGCCGCGTGCGCGCCGAGATGCGTCCGCCCACCGTGGTTCTCGAATCCGGTGAGCGGCGGCAGGCCGAGCCGGGGGTCGATGTCGCCGCGCAGTTCACCCACCGCCCGGGTCTCGCCCCGGTCCGAGGTGATGTCGAGCAGGCCCAACCCGGCGACTTTCGCTCCCTTGGCGAAGAACGAGTGACCGAACAACTGGTAACCCGCGCAGATCGCCAGCACCGCCGCGCCCTGGTTGACGGCGCGGTGCAGGCCGCCGTCGGTGAGCAGCCGCTGCGACGCGAGGGACTGCGGGCCGTCCTCGCCGCCGCCGATCAGGTAGATGTCCGCTGTGGTCGGCATCTGCTGGTCGGAGCGGACCTCGTACGTCTCCACCGGGATGCCGCGGGCGGCCGCCCGGTGCGCCAGGATGAGCAGGTTGCCACGGTCACCGTAGGTGGACAGCAGATCGGGGTAGATCCACACGATCCGCAGGGCCTCAGTTGACACGGTCCAACTCCGCTCGGATGTCCTGGAACGCCGTGTAGTTGGCGATCACTTCGAGGCGGCCGGGCGGCACGGCGCGCAGCGCCTCGTCGAAACTGAGTACGTGCCGGAACGGCACCCGGTTCACCTCGAGGCGTACGGCCAAGTCATACGCACGGTCACCGGTGATGAGGATGGGACGGGTGCGCAGCGGCGCGAAATCGACGTCCCAGAGCCACGAGGTGTCCAGTCCGTCAGGGTCCCGCGCGTTGATGGACAGCAGCGTAGGGGCCTGATCGGCCATGTCGAACGCCTCCAGCCAACTGGCCGGGTTCTTGGCGAGAAGCAGCCGGATGTTGCGGCCGTCGCGGTCCACCTGGGCGTAACGCCCTGCGATGGATGTCACCTGGGAGAGGCGCGGAAGTGCCTCGATCGGGCGAACCCCGAACTCGGCGGCGACGGCGAGCGCGGTCGCCGCGTTGCCGATGTTGACCCGGCCGGGCAGCTGGAGCTTCACCAGGTGCCAGTCGCCGCGCGGATCGATCACGCCCTCGTCCTCGACCGTCCAGTGCGGCCGGGGGCGGCGCAGCGGGCAGCCGGTGCACCACCAGTCGCCGTTGGCCCGCTCGATCGCGTGCCCGCTCTCCGGGCAGACGAACGAGTCGTCCAGCCAGCGCTGGCCGGCGCTGAACCAGGTGACCTGCTGAGCGGCGCTCGCGGCCCAGACCACCATCGGGTCGTCGGCGTTGGCGACCACCCGGATGTCGGGGTGGCCGGCGAGCGCGACCTTCCACAGCTGCGCCATCATCGCCACCTCCTTCGCCCGGTCGAGCTGGTCGCGGGAGAGGTTGAGCAGCGCCACCACGCGCGGGTTGGTGGAGTCGATCACCTGGGCCAGGTAGTGCTCGTCCACCTCCAGGACCGCGAACGGGGTGTGACCCTCTTTCGCCAGGGCCGAGGTGTGCCCGGTCGGCATGTTCGCACCGAAGGAGTTGGTCGCGACCCGTCCGAGGTAGCCGACCGCGGCCGCGGTGAGCCGGGTGGTGGTGGTCTTGCCGTTGGTGCCGGAGACCAGCGCCACGGCCCGGCCGGACGAGAGGTGCGCCAGCAGGTCAGGGTCGATCTTGAGGCCGATCCAGCCGCCGATCACCGAGCCGTCGCCGCGCCCGGCGGCCCTGGAGAGCGCTGCCGCGGTCTTGGACACCGAGGTCGCGACCTTGGCGATGAGTGGCATCTTCCCGTCCGTCACGCCAGCGAGGGTACCGGACGCAAAGGTTACGTCGCGTTGCCAGACCATCAAGATCACGTGCGTAGCGTGTTTTCCCCGCTCCGGCCACTTCGGACGCGACGGCGAGTTATTTATGTGTTCTGGTTCACCCGTAACCTTGGACGTTGCGTAGTTGCTCGGTAGCGCCTGGTCACGGCATTTGTCTCGTGGAGGTAACAAACTGGACAGCGCCCAGCGTGCCAACTACTTAGCGTGATCCCGAGCACGCTGACGATCTAGGCCGCGTTCAGGTACCAAGGTTGAGCCGGCGGCAATCCGCTCGCCGGTCGCACCGGACCGGTTCACGCCGAGCCCTGCCCCGTTCCGGACGGTGCGACCACACAGTGTTTCGCAAGAAAGACAAGGCATTCGGGGGCGGGGACGGGGGACCCATTCGCGGTCCGTCCCGCGCCACGGCATCTCGCGTGGCGCACCAGGGGTGACCTTGGGGTGAAGCCGCTCCGGCGGCCGGGCAACCTTCCCGCCCGAACCCGACAGCTAACCTCGCAGGCGTGCCGGAGGGATCTCTCTACCGTGGGCGAACACAGTTCGCGCCGGGGCCGCCGCAGCATGTCTGTCGGCACCGGCACTGTCGCACTCTCCCTGGGCCTCTGCCTCTGCGCCGGACAGCTGATGACGGCCACGGCCGCCGCAGCCGCCGGCACCACCCCGGTCGCCGCTGTCACCACTGAAGCCGCTGCCGTGAAGGTCACGCCCAAGCTGTCCAATACGGTCAGCACCCGGAGCCTGAAGTGGGGCTCCACCCTCAAGGTCACCGCGAAGGTCATCGACCCGCGGACCGGCCAGATCGCCAAGGGCACGGTCCGCCTCCAGGGCTGGAGCAACGGCGCCTGGCGGACCTGGGACACCGACACCGTCCGGAACGCGAACGGTACGGTCACCCTGACCGCCAAGCCGCTGGTCAACACGTGGACCCGGACCGTCTTCACCGGCTCCGGCTTCAACCAGGTGATCACCAGCAAGACCAAGGTGAACGTCAAGGCCAGCGGCGCGAAGATCCTCGCCGAGGCCAAGAAGCACAAGGGCGCGCTGTACAAGTACGGTGCGGCGGGCCCCAAGCGCTTCGACTGCTCCGGCTTCACCAAGTACGTCTACAAGAAGGCGGCGGGCAAGTCCCTGCCGCACAAGGCGAACTCGCAGCAGAGCAAGGGCAAGGCGGTCGCCAAGAGCAACAAGAAGGTCGGCGACCTGATCGTCTTCCGCAACGGGTCCTACGGCTACCACGCCGGCATCTACGCGGGCAACGGCTACATCTACGACTCGCCGCACAGCGGTGCCCGGGTCGGCAAGCACAAGATCTGGAGCAAGAACTACGTGGTCCGCCGCCTCGTCGCGTAGTGGACCGCAGTAAGTAAGGTGCGCGGTGTGGTGGCATCGCAACAGCCTTAATAAGTAAGGCATACGCCTGTGGGGTGTGATTCCGGTTCGGGTCACGCCCCACAGGCGTTTTTCACGTCCGGCACGCGGTGGGTCACCCTCTAATTCTTTCTACGCTACGTGCACGACGGCCGGCAGAAGCGACTACGCGTACCGCCCCCACACCGCGAGCCCATCACCGGTCCCGCCCCCTGCCGCGCCCGCCGGGCAGACCCGCCGGCTCACCCTCACCCCGCGATGTGTGGACTTCGCCCCCGCTCCGCACCCGAACTCCACACGCGTTCCTTGCGTGTGAACTTCCTCCCCGCTCCGCACCCGAACTCCACACGCGATCCTGGTTGGACTGTCTACTGCCGCGGGTGGCGTGTGCCACTTTGGCCGGCCGCCTTCTCTCCCGGACCCTGATTTCTCTCCCGGACCCCTGATTTCCTCCCCGGCGGGCAGCCGCTTTCGTCCACCGGAGGGCACCACTTTCCTCCACCGGGGTGCTCCACTTTCCTCCACGGCGGGGGGTCGGAGGGGGGTCGGGGGCGTGGGAGGGTCGGAAATGGGGGAGTTTTCCCACCTGGTGTGCCCGATGTCGGAAACCGGACCAGGTCGATCATGGTCTGCGGCTCCATTCCGCTCCACCGCCTGTGAACTGGGGTTTCGTCCGCGAAAACGGCTCGCGAGCCGACGCTTTCGGGTTGCAGGTGGAGGGAAGTGGAGTAAAGTGGTGCGCAGTGGCAGGACCGAGGAACTCAACCGAAGCCTGCCGGCCCGAGTTGACAGGCGGACCGACTTCCCCGCGAAGGAGCCGGTGCCGCGGCAAGGGGGGTTGGGCCGATGTTCCTCGGCACACACACCCCGCGCCTGGACGAAAAGGGCCGGCTGATCCTTCCGGCGAAGTTCCGTGATGAGCTGGCGGGAGGTGTCGTGATCACCAAAGGGCAGGAGCGCTGTCTCTACGTGTTCCCGATGCCGGAGTTCCAGCGCATCGCCGGTCAGTTGCGTGAGGCGCCGGTGACCAACAAGGCCGCTCGGGCTTACAGCCGGGTGTTCTTCGCCAGCGCGCACGACGAGGTGCCCGACAAGCAGGGACGCGTGACCATCCCGGCGCACCTCAGAGACTATGCGAGCCTCGGCCGCGACCTGGTCGTGATCGGAGCGAGCACCCGGGTCGAGATCTGGGACAAGCAATCCTGGGACGACTACCTCTCGGCGAGCGAGGAAGACTTCGCCGACATCGAGGAGGGGGTGCTGCCCGGCGGACTGTAGGGCGTGGCACCTCGGTGGGCCGCCGCAGCGGCCCGGACGCCACTGCCGCCGTACTGCGAGATCTCCAGCCGCTCCCGCTCCTGGCGCCTCTTCCCCGGCGCCAGGCGCGTGTCCGGGGCCGGTTCAGCCCGGCGCGGGACATGAGCGGATGGGGATCTGGCGGTACGGATGGGCGGCCGGGCCGGAACGGCAAGTGAACAACCGGGTGATACGCGAGCGGGTAGTGCTATGGGGGTCGACATGGGGGAGCCGCGGGGCGTACACGTTCCGGTGCTGCTCGAGCGTTGCCTCGAGCTGCTCGGTCCCGCCCTCGACCTGCCGGGCGCCGTTCACGTCGACTTCACGCTGGGACTGGGCGGGCACGCCGAGGCGGTGCTCGAGCGGCACCCTGACGTGATCCTGATCGGACTCGACCGCGACACCGAGGCTCTGGAGCACGCTTCGCGCCGGCTGGCCCGGTTCGAGGGCCGGACGCATCTGGTGCACGCGGTCTACCACGAACTGCCGCGGGTGCTCGGCGAACTCGGCATCCCGGTGATCCACAGCGGACTGTTCGACCTCGGGGTCTCGTCGTTGCAGTTGGACGAGGCGGATCGTGGGTTCGCGTACGCGCAGGACGCACCACTGGACATGCGGATGGACCAGTCCCGCGGTGTGACCGCCGAGGAGATCGTCAACACGTACGAGCCGGGGGAGCTGGTGCGGATCCTCCGGCAGTACGGCGAGGAGAAGTTCGCGCCCCGGATCGTGTCGTCGATCGTGCGGGAGCGGGCCAAGGGCCGGATCACGTCGACGGCCCGTCTCGCCGAACTGGTGAAGGACGCCATACCAGCCGCCGCGCGCCGAACGGGTGGAAATCCCGCAAAAAGAACCTTTCAGGCACTACGCATTGAGGTGAACGGCGAGCTCGAGGTCCTCGAGCAAGCGGTTCCGCATGCTTTGGACGCGTTGGCGCCCAAGGGGCGTCTTGTGGTGATGAGTTATCAATCACTGGAGGACAGGATCGTCAAGCGCGAGCTCGCCGCGAGGTCGCGCAGCACCGGGCCGATCGACCTGCCGGTCGAGCTTCCCGGTACCGGTCCGACGCTGCGGTTGCTGACCAGGGGGTCCGAGCCACCCAGCGAGGCGGAGGTGGCGGAGAACCCGAGGGCGGCCTCGGTGAAGCTCCGCGCCGTGGAGCGGATCGACGAAGAGCAGGGACGGCAGTACAACCGGGCACCCGGGACCGGCCGCGAGCGGCCCCGGATGGCCGGAGCCACCCGCGGTGGGAAACCGGGGCAGCCCGGGGAGACAACGCGCGGGGGACGAGGGCGGTTACGCCCGGGGGCGAAAGAGGAGGGGGAGGGACGAGCATGAGCGAGCGTTACGACGCGCCGCGGTCGGGGGGCCGTGCGGCGCAGTCGCGTCGGGTGCACGACGACAGCCGCGATGCGCGAGACCGGGGAACTGGCGCCCGGGGGGCGCGCCAGTCGCCCGGCACCGACACGCGCCGTTCCGGGATCCGGAGCGACCGGGCCGACCGCCCGGCCACCGAAGCGGCCACGCGGGGCGACCGCGCCGACCGGGCGGCCACGCGGGGCGACCGGCTGGACGCGGCGGCGACGCGGGGCGACCGGCTGGACGCGGCGGCGACGCGGGGGGAGCGCGCCGACCGGGCGGCCACGCGGGGTGACCGCGCCGAGCGGGCGGCCACGCGGGGCGACCGGCTGGACGCTGCGGCTGCGCGGAAGTCGGCGCGGGACGAGCGGCTGGGCGCTGCGGCGGCGCGGGGCGATCGCGCCGAGCGGGCGGCCGCGCGAGACGACCGGCTGGACGCGGCGGCTGCGCGGAAGTCGGCGCGGGGGGAGCGGGCTGAGCGGGCTGCTGGGCGGAACGTGGCGCGGGAAGAGCGGGTTCGTGGTGGTAAGGGTGGTCGGGTCGAGGGGACGGCGGCGCTGGCGCTGCGGGTCACCGACCTGGAGGTGACGGCGGCGGCGCCGGAGCCGGCCGGCCGGCCCAAGCTCTGGGTGGCGCCGCCGGCGCCGATCCGGGCGCCGCGGGTGACGTTCGCCGTGGCGGTGCTCGCTGTGGTGCTGGTCGGTGTGCTCGGCATTCTGTACATCAACACCAAGACCATGGAGCAGTCGTTCCGGCTGACCGCGCTGCGCAAGGAGCAGGCCGCTCTCGACAAGCAGCAGGCGAGCCTGGAGCAGCAGCTCATCCAGGCGTCCAACCCGGGCAACCTGCACGCCGCCGCGCGCCGGCTGGGTCTGGTCGTGGCCGAGTCGCCGGCGATGATCCGGTTGCCGGACGGCAAGATCATCCGGACGCCCACGCCGGGGCGGGGGCGGCTCTCGCCGACCGCGCAGGACTGGCTGGGTAACGGCAACGGTACGGCGCCGTCGGCCGGTGCCGCTTCCGCGGGCACCGGGCAGTAGGCCGGCATGGCGCCGCGAGCCGAGGACGATCCGCGCCGGGGTGTGCAGCCCCGGCGCGGTTCGTCGCGTGACGTGCCGAACCCGGACGAGGACGACCGCGAGGACGGCGCCGGGCGGCGGGGCCGGAACAGCATCGGGGAGGCGCGCGCCTACACCCCGCGCGGCCGGACCGTCGCCGAGCGGGGGCGCCTGCCGCGTTCCGGGCGCACCACCGACCCGTTCCGGCCCGCGCTGCAGGTGCTCGACGGCGGCGAGGGCGGCCAGCGCACCCGTGGCCGCGGCACCCGCGGCGCGGAGACGCCCGCACCCCGCGAGCAGGCCAAAGAGGGCCGCGAGCAGGCGAAGGAACGCCGCGAGCAGGCCAAAGAGGGCCGTGAGCAGACCAAGGAACGGCGCGAGCAGACCAAGGAACGCCGCGAGCAGCCGAAAGAGCGGGAAAAGCCGCGCCAGCGGGCGACGGCAGACCGGGCGAGCGGCCGGGACAGGACCCAGGAGAGGGCCCGGAACACCGACGATCGCCGACGCGCGGGCTCCTCCCGTACCGAAAAGGAAAAACGACGAAGCGCGCCGCGCCGTCCCATGCCGGCGGAACCGCCCAAGCTCGCGAACAGCACCCGTCGCCTGCGCCTGGGCACCGTGCTGGCGCTCTCCCTGTTCGTCACCATCGGCGTGCGTCTCGCGGTGCTGCAGGTGGCCACGTCGGACGCCGAGGTGGCGAGCCTGGTGAGCCTGCGGGAGAAGCGGCTGAGCACGGTGAAGCTGCCGGCGCCGCGGGGCAGCATCCTGGACCGCGACGGCAACGTGCTCGCGCACAGCGTCCCGGCGAGGTACGTCTATGCCGACCCGGAGAACGCCGACCTGCAGAAGAACATCCCGGGCATCGCCAAGACGCTCGCGCCGATGCTCGCCGTCTCGCAATCCGAGCTGATCGAGAACCTGCAGCGCAAGCAGGTGATGGGCCGGTGGACGCAGTTCCGCTACCTGGCGCGCGGTGTGGACGTGCGGACCGCCGACCGGATCGACGCGATGAAGGGCCTGCCCGGCATCTACACCGAGAGCGACGAGCGGCGGGACGTGCCCGGCAAGGACCTGGCGTCGAACCTGATCGGGTTCACCGGCGACGACCACCACGGCCTCGAGGGGCTGGAGGCGCGCTACGACGACCTGCTGCACGGCACCGACGGCAAGCGGGTCTTCGAGATCGGCAAGGGCAACCTGAACGCGCCGATCCCCGGCGGGTACGAGCAGGAGACGCCCGCCAAACCGGGCAGCTCGCTGCAGCTGACCATCGACCGGGAGCTGCAGTTCAAGGTGCAGCAGGTGCTGCACGCCGAGGCGAAGCAGCGCAACGCCACGGTCGCCGGCGCGGTGGTGCTGGACGCGCGGACCGGCGAGGTGCTGGCGCAGGCGAGCTACCCGGCGTACAGCGCCGCCGAACCGCAGAAGGTCGAGCCGGAGGATCGGGCCGACGTGCCGTCCAGCGTGGTCACCGACCCCGGGTCGACGCACAAGGCGTTCATCTTCGGCGCGGCGCTGCAGGAGGGCCTGATCACTCCGGAGTCGACGCTCAAGATCGGCCCGGCGATCGAGCGGGGCGGTGAGGTCTTCCGGGACACCCATCCGCAGGATCCGGGCACCGAGATGACCATGCCGGGGCTGCTGGCGTACTCCTCCAACGTCGGCACGATCCTCATCGGGGAGATGCTCGGCAAGGAGAAGATCTACGAGTACCAGCAGAAGTTCGGGCTGGGCCGGGCCACCGGCGAGGGTGTGCCCGGCGAGGCCGAGGGCATGCTGCTCAAGCCGGAGGACTGGAGCGGCTCGGCGCCCGGATCGGTGCCGGTCGGGCACAGCGTCTCGGCCACGCTGGTCCAGATGGCGGCCGGGTACGGCGCGATCGCCAACGACGGCACCTGGATCCAGCCGCACCTGGTCAAGGCGACCGTCTCCGCCGACGACAAGGTCACGCCCGCCGCCGCACCGGAGAAGCGCAAGGTGCTCGATCCGGGTGTGGCCACCGAACTGAGGACGATGATGGAGGCTGTGGTCGACGTCAAGGGCGGTACGGGCAAGGCCGCCGCGGTGGGCGGTTACCGGGTGGCCGGCAAGACCGGGACCGGCAAGATGCTCATCGACGGGCAGTACACCAGCCACAACGCCAGCTCGTTCGTCGGTATGGCGCCGGCCGAGAACCCGCGGTTCGTCATCGCGATCTCGATGGACGTCTCCAGCGGCGGTGGCGGCGACGTGGCCGCGCCCGCGTTCAGCCAGATGATGTCCTACGCTCTGCTCCACTACCGTGTGCCACCGTCCGGTACGAAGCCGCCCACCTTCAAGATCCATCCATGAGTCGGAGCCGCATGGCGTTGACAGGAACCTGTGTGCCACGGGGTAGGGTCTGACGCCGTGTCCGGCATTCCCCGACCCGAGACCGTCACGCCGTACCGATTGCGACAGCTCGCCGAGCTGCTGCTGGCGGCGCTGACCGGTGGTGACGCTGAGGTCACCGGGGTCACTCACAGTAGTGGTGCGGTTCGTCCCGGCGATCTGTACGCCGCGCTGCCCGGCGCCAACCGGCACGGCGCGGAGTTCGTCGCCGACGCCGCCCGGTCCGGTGCGGTGGCCGTGCTGACCAACCCGGCCGGGCGCGACGCCGCGCTCGCCGCCGGGCTGCCGGTGCTGGTCGCCGACGACCCGCGGGCGGTGCTCGGCGCCGCCTCGGCCGCGATCTACGGTGAGCCGTCGCGGCGGCTCACGATGATCGGCGTGACCGGGACGGCCGGCAAGACGTCGACGTCGTACCTGGTGGAGGCCGGTCTGCGGGCCGCCGGCCGGGTTACCGGGCTGGTCGGCACGGTGGAGACCAGGATCGGCGAGCTGGTCGTGAAGAGCGTGCGGACCACCCCGGAGGCCACCGACCTGCAGGCGATCCTCGCGGCGGGCGTGGAGCGCGGGGTGCAGGCCGTGGTCATGGAGGTCTCCAGCCACGCGCTCGTGATGGGCCGGGCCGACGGGATCCGGTTCGCGGCCGCCGGGTACACGAACTTCGGCCAGGACCATCTGGACTTCCACCCGACGTCTGAGGATTACTTCGAGGCCAAGGCTCGGTTGTTCGACGGCCGGTCGGCGGTTGAGATCCTCAATTACGACGATCACTCCGTGATGCGCCTTTATCGTGATAAATCGGTCACGTTCTCGGCCGCCGGCGACCGGAGAGCCACCTGGTGGGCGAGCGACGTCACGCCGCACGCCTTCGGGCAGCGGTTCACCGCGCACGGGCCGGACGGGATCACCGTCGAGACCGGCGTGGCGCTGCCGGGACTCCACAACGTCTCCAACGCGCTCCTGGCGCTGGCCCTGCTGGTCGCGGCCGGCATCGACCCGGCGACCGCGGGCGAGGGCATCGCGGCCTGCCGCGGCGTGCCCGGCCGGCTCGAACAGGTCGAGGCGGCGAGCGAGGTGCTCGGCGTCGTCGACTACGCCCACAAGCCGAACGCGATCGTGGCCGCTCTCGCCGCGCTCCGCGAGCTGGCCACGGCCCGTGGCGGGCGGCTGATCTGCGTGATCGGCGCCGGCGGCGACCGGGACAGGGGCAAGCGGCCGCTGATGGGCGAGGCCGCCGCGAAGGGCGCCGACCTGGTGATCGTCACCGACGACAACCCGCGCACTGAGGACCCGGCCGCGATCCGGGCTGCGGTCCGTCAGGGCGCGGGGGACGCCTTCGAGGTGGCCGGCCGGCGTGCGGCGATCGACGAGGCGGTGCGGCTGGCGGCGGCCGGTGACGTGATCGCGGTGCTCGGCAAGGGCAACGAACAGGGTCAGGAGGTCGGCGGCGAGGTGCTGCCGTTCGACGACCGCATCGAACTCGCCGCCGCCCTGGAGGGCCGACCATGATCCGCATGACCCTGGCCGAGATCGCCGAGATCACCGGCGGGCGCCTCGTGAACGCCGGGCCGGAGGTGGCGGTGACGGGAGGCGTCGAGTACGACTCCCGCAAGGTCACACCGGGCGGGCTGTTCGTCGCGTTCGCCGGCGAGAAGGTGGACGGCCACGACTTCGCCGCGCCGGTCGTCGAGGCGGGCGCGGCGGGCGTGCTCGGCACCCGGGACACCGGCGTGCCGGGAGTGGTCGTCGAGGACCCCCTCGCGGCTCTGGCGGCGCTGGCCCGGGTGGTGGTCACGCGCCTGGACAAGCTGACCGTCGTCGGGCTGACCGGCTCGTCGGGCAAGACCACGACCAAGGACTACATCGGGCAGCTCCTGTCGCGGCTGGGTCCTACCGTGGCGCCGGTGGGGTCGCTCAACAACGAGCTCGGGTTTCCGTACACCGTTCTGCAGGCGACGACCGAGACCCGTTTCCTGGTGCTGGAGATGGGTGCGCGAGGCGTCGGCCACATCCGCTATCTGACCGATATTGCCCAGCCGCGGATCGGCGTGGTGCTGAACGTCGGCTCCGCGCACATCGGAGAGTTCGGATCTGTCGAGGGCACCGCGCTGGCGAAGGGCGAGCTGGTCGAGGCCGTCCCGGACGACGGTGTCGCGATCCTGAACGCCGACGATCCGTTGGTGGCCGCGATGGCGTCCCGGACCCGTGCCCGAATTGTCCGAACCGGGGAGTCGCCCGCCGACGTCCACGCGGCCGACGTGACGCTCAACGCGGCGGGCCAGCCAGGCTACCGCCTGGAAATTAACGGAAAAATCGGAAATGTCCGGCTTGGGGTTGTCGGGCGCCACCAGGTCGCCAACACACTGGCGGCCGCAGCGGTGGCAACGGCCGCCGGGATGGACTTCGACGAACTGACCACCGCGCTCGGCGAGGTCAGCATCGCCTCCGGCCGCCGGATGGACGTCTTCGACCGCCCCGACGGCGTGACCGTCATCGACGACTCCTACAACGCCAACCCCTCCTCCACCGCGGCCGCGCTGCGCGCGCTGGCCGCCATGGGTGAGGGCCGGCGCACCACCGCCGTGCTCGGCTACATGGCCGAACTCGGCGAGCACGAAGTCTCCGGCCACGAGGAGGTGGGGCGGCTCGCCGCCGAACTCGGCGTTGACCGGCTGATCGCGGTGGCCGGCAACGCCCGGCCGATCCTGGACGGTGCCGCCGGCTTCACGGGGTGGCCGGGCACCGCACACTTCGCCGCCGACCAGGCGGCCGCGATCGAAATCTTGCAGAACGACCTGCACGCCGACGACGTCGTGCTGGTCAAGGGTTCCCGGTACCGCACATGGGACGTCGCCGACTGGCTGCGGCGTTCCGAGGAGGTTTAGCCCGTGAGGGCAGTCATCGTCGCGGCCGCGGTCGCCTTTCTCATCTCGCTGTTCGGCACCCCGCTCGCCATCAGGGTCTTCTCTGCCCTGAAGGCCGGACAGCCCATCCGATCCATCGGCCCGGCGACACACATGGGCAAGAAGGGCACCCCGACGATGGGCGGGGTGGCGTTCATCATCGCCACGGTCTTCGCGTACGTGGCCGGGCATCTCGCCCTGACCACGCTGCCCGACCGGCAGATCGCCCAGGAGAAGCCGACCATGACCGCGCTGGTCCTGCTCGGCGTGTTCGTGTTCTGCGGCGCGGTCGGCTTCCTGGACGACTTCCTGAAGGTCCGCAAGCGCAACTCGGACGGCCTCAGCGCCAAGGGCAAGCTGCTCGGCCAGCTGATCATCGGCACCGGCTTCGGCATCGCCGCGCTCTACTTCCCGAGCACCAACGGCCAGACCGTGGCCAGCGAGAACATCTCGTTCATCCGGGACGTGAGCTGGCTCAACGTCGGCAAGGTCGGCTCGGTCATGGTCTTCGTCTTCGTGATCATGGCGATGTCCAACGGCGTCAACCTGACCGACGGCCTCGACGGCCTCGCCACCGGCGCGTCGATCCTCGTGCTCGGTGCCTACTCGCTGATCGGCTTCTGGCAGTACCGCCACTGGTGCGGCGACGACGGCTACCGGGGCGCGGCGGGCTCGCTCACCGCACAACACTGCTATCAGGTCCGAGATCCGCTCGAGATCGCGATGATCGCGGCGGCGGCGGCGGCGGCCTGCGTCGGCTTCCTCTGGTGGAACACCAACCCGGCCCGCATCTTCATGGGCGACACCGGCGCACTCGCCCTCGGCGGCCTCATCGGCGGCCTCGCGGTGGCCACCCGCACCACGCTGCTCTCGGTCATCATCGGCGGCCTGTTCGTCATCATCACGATGTCCGTGGTCATCCAGATCATCTCGTTCAAGACGACCGGCAAACGTGTCTTCCGCATGTCACCGTTGCAGCACCACTTCGAGTTGGCCGGCTGGAGCGAGGTCAACATCGTGGTCCGCTTCTGGATCATCGCCGGCATCTGCGCCGCCATCGGCCTGGGCCTCTTCTACAGCGACCATTTGGCAGTAATGGGATAAAGGGCAAATTCATACGGTACGGGACTCGTGCTCTGCCGCTCCGAGACCCGCGACGAGGCGCCGGACGATGCCGTCCGGCGCCTTTCGCTACCTGTGCAACTCGATGGTCCGGCCGCCGGGCGCGGAACCGGTGAGGGGCCGCCTGGGCGCGTGAGGCGCCGGGCGGTCCGGAGGGGGCGCTGGGGTCGCGGGTCTCGGAGCGGTAGAGCACGAGTCCCGTACCTCTGAAGGAAGAGTGAGAAAGCCGCGGAGATCTCCCGCGACACGCCCAGCTCTTGAAGGGGTCGGATGTGGACGGCGGACGATGATGGGGGTATGGCGGACGACCGTACTGTGGACCGCCCGTCGCTGAGCCGGCAGATGCTGCCCGCGGTGCACGGGCTGCTGGCGCGACCCCTGTCGTCCTACTACCTGCTGATCGCCAGTTCGGGGCTGTTGCTGCTGATCGGGCTGACGATGGTGTTCTCGGCGACCAGTGTGGAGGCGTTCGCCGCACACGGTGACGCGTTCTCGGCGACGAGCAGTCAGGTGTTCTACGCGCTGCTCGGCCTGGTGGCCTTCTGGGTCTGCCAGCGGTTGCCGGCGATGACGTTGCGGGCGCTCGGCAAGTACGTCCTGGGCGCCGCGTTCGTGCTGCTCACGGTGCTGGCGCTGATCAATGCGCTGAAGTCGGTCGGGGTGCTGGAGCCGGCGGCGAACGGGTCGATCCATGTCGGGCCGGTGATCGCGTACCTGAACTGGCTGACCATCGGGCCGCTCACCATGCAGCCGGGTGAGCTGGCGAAGCTGGGCATGGTCCTGTGGGGCGCCGACGTGATCGCGCGCAAGGGGCCGGACCTGCGGTACTGGCGTGAGCTGGCGATGCCGTTGTTCCCGGTGATCGGGCTGCTGTTCGTGCTGGTCGGCTACAACGACCTGGGCACCATGCTGGTGCTGCTGGCGCTGATCGTCGGGCTGCTGTGGGCGGCGGGCGTGCGGCTGCGGGTGTTCACCGCGCTGGGTGTGCTGGGGCTGGCCGGTGTGGGCCTGCTGATCGCGGCGGCGTCGCGCGGTGCCGGATCCGGTGCGACGGGCGAGCCGAACTACCGCCTCGAACGGCTGACCAGCTTCCTCACCCCGCTCGACCAGTGCGACCCGGCGAAGGAGTGCTACCAGGCGATCCAGGGCCGGTCGGCGATCTTCGAGGGCGGCTGGTTCGGCGTCGGGCTGGGGGAGAGCGCGCTCAAGTGGGGCTGGGTGCCGGAGGCGGAGAACGACTTCATCTTCGCGATCGTGGCCGAGGAACTGGGTGTGGTCGGGTGCGTCGTGGTGCTGGCGCTGCTGAGCGTGCTGGCGTACACCGGGTTCCGGATCGCCCGCCGGGTCAGCGACCCGTTCCGCCGGCTGGCCGCCTGCGCGATCACCACCTGGCTGGTCGCCCAGGCCGTGATCAACATGGGTGGCGTGGTCGGGCTGCTGCCGATCACCGGCCTCCCGCTGCCGTTCATCTCCGCAGGTGGCACCGCGCTCGTCGTGACGCTCGCGGCAATCGGCATGCTGGCCTCGTTCGCCCGCGCGGAACCTCAGGCGGCGCGAGCCCTGAACGCCCGTCCGACGCCTCGATGGGTGCGACTAGTCTGGGCCCCGCTGCCGCCGCTTCCCCCCTCACGGCGGCCGACGGCGAAGGCTCCTGCGGACAGCGGGGCTGGAAGGAGACGGTGATGGTTGAGCTGCGGTCGATCGTGCTGGCCGGAGGAGGCACCGGCGGTCACATCTATCCGCTGCTCGCCTTCGCCGACGCCCTGCGGCGTCACTTCCCGCAGATCCGGATCACCACGCTGGGTAGCCCCAAGGGCATGGAGAACCAGCTCATCCCGGCGGCCGGTTACGACCTGCGGGTGATTCCGGCGTTCCAGCTGCCCCGCTCGCTCAACCTGGACCTGCTGCGCACCCCCGACCGGATGTACCGGTCGGCCCACGCCGCCGGCGAGGTCATCGACGAGGTGCAGGCCGAGGTCGTGGTCGGCTTCGGTGGGTACGTGTCGGTGCCGGCCTACCTGGCGGCCTGGCGCCGCGAGATGCCGATCGTGATCCACGAGGTGAACGTGCCGCCCGGCGTCGCGAACCGGATGGGCATGAAGTTCACCAAGCGCGTCGCCGTCGGCTTCCCCCACCAGCTCACCGAGGCCGAGTCGCTGCGCAACGCGCGCCTGGTCGGCGTGCCGCTGCGGACCGGCATCACCCACATGGACCGGCCGGCGCTGCGCCCGCAGGCGCTCTACCACTTCGGGCTGCGCCCGGACCTGCCGGTGCTGTTCGTCTCCGGCGGCTCCTCCGGCGCCCGCACGATCAACCTGGCGGTGGCCGCCGCGGCCAAGCGGCTGGCGCACGCCGGCATCCAGGTCCTGCACGTCCAGGGCGGGCGCAACGACCCGTTCGAGGTGCCGAACGACCTGCCGGTTCCCTATGTCGTGGTGCCCTACCTGTCGGACATGCAGCTCGGTTACGCTGCCGCCGACCTGATGCTCTGCCGGGGCGGTGCGATCACCGTCGCCGAGACCACCGCGCTGGGCATGCCGGCCGTGTACGTGCCGTACCCGTTCAGCAACCAGGAGCAGCGCCGCAACGCGCTGCCGGTGGTCGAGGCGGGTGGCGGCCTGCTGGTCGACAACAGCGAGCTCACCCCGGACTGGATCGAACGCAACATCATCCCGCTGGCGCGGGACCGGCAGCGGCTCGCCGCGATGGGCGCGTCGGCCGCCCAGTACGGTCGGCGCGACGGTGACGAGGCGCTGCTGCGGTTCGTTCTGGAGGCGGTGCGCTGATGGCTTTCCTCTTCGGTGTGGAGGCAGTGCTTTGAAGGCTTTCTTCGAGGGAGTGGATCTGTGAACACGGCGGAGCTGACGCCGGCCGGTGAGATGACCGCCGAGGACCTGGGCAGCGTGCACCTGATCGGGATCGGCGGCGTCGGCATGGCCGGCCTGGCCCGGCTCCTGCTCACCCGTGGCGTGCCGGTCTCCGGCAGCGAGCTGCGCGAGTGGCCCGCCCTGACGGCGCTGCGCGCGCTCGGCGGCACCGTGCACATGTCCCACGTGGCCTCCAACCTGGACGGCGTCGACACGGTGGTGTATTCGACCGCGATCCCGCAGGACCACATCGAGATGGTCGAGGCACGGCGTCGCGGGCTGCGGGTGCTGCACCGGTCGGAGGCTCTCGCGGCGGCCATGACGAACCGCCGTGGCATCGCGATCGCCGGCACGCACGGCAAGACCACCACGACGTCGATCATGACGGTGATCCTGCAGCACGCCGGTGAGGATCCGTCCTTCGTGATCGGCGGTGAGATCTCCGCGGCCGGGTCGGCCGGGCACCACGGCACCGGTCCGTACTTCGTGGTGGAGGCCGACGAGAGCGACAAGTCGTTCCTGATCTACCGGCCGCACGTCGCGATCATCACGAACATCGAGGGCGACCACCTCAACAACTGGGGTGACCTGGCGAGCCTGAAGGCGGGCTTCCAGGAGTTCGGGTCGCTGGCCGACGGGTTCGTGGTGACCTGCGCGGACGGGCCGGGGACCGAGGAGTTGATCGCCGGGCTGCGCGCGGACGGCAAGACCGTTTACACGTACGGGGTGTCGGCCGGCGCGGACCTGCGGCTCAGCGAGATCGTCACCACCGTCAGCGGCGTGCGTTACCAGGCCGAGTTGGACGGCAGCCCTCTCGGCGAGTTCAAACTCGCGCTGCCCGGACTGCACATGGGGCTGAACAGCGCGGCAGCCGTACTGACGGCGCTGAAGCTCGGCCTGCCGCTGGAAAAGGTGGTCGAGGCCCTGCAGTCGTTCCCGGGTGTGCGGCGCCGGTTCGAGCGCAAGGGCATCGCGGCCGGCGTGCGGGTCTACGACGAGTACGCGTACCACCCGACCTCCGTCAAGGCGGCGCTGCGGACCCTGCGCGACGTGGCGGGGGACGGGCGGCTGCTGGTGGTGTTCCAGCCGTACCGGGTGTATCGCACACGTGACCTGGAGGCCGAGCTGGCCGACGGCCTGGGCGTCGCCGACGAGGTCATCTGCATGGAGGTCTTCGGTCCGGGCGAGACGCGCGGCCCGGGCGAGGGCGGCCGGTCGCTGACCGCGGCCATCGACCTGCCCGCCGAGCACAAGGTCTTCGTGCCGGACTGGGAGGACGTGCCGGCCGAGGTGCTGCGGCGCAGCCGGCCCGGCGACGTGGTGGTGACGATGGGCGCGCCGCCGATCTCGCTGATGGGTGACGAGCTGCTCGCGGCGCTCGCGGAGGCGGACCAGCAGCCGGACCTGGCGAGGTAACACCGTGGCGGGCGGGGGCACGCGCAACTGGCGGCTGGTGCGGGCGGACACGGACGCCGTACCGCCGTCGGCGCGGCGGTTCATGGCCCGCGCCCGGCAGCGCCGGATGCAGGCGGCCCGGCCGTGGCTGATCACCGCCGCCGTGCTGGTCGTGGCCGGCGGTCTGGTCTGGCTCGTCTACGGCACCTCGGTGCTGGGTGTGCGCCAGGTCGAGGTGGTCGGCACCGAGGTGCTCAGCGCGGACCAGGTGCGCCAGGCCGCCGCGGTGCCGGATCTGCTCCCGCTGGCCCGGGTCGACAAGGATGAGGTCGGCGCCCGGGTACGCGGTCTGGCGCCGGTGGACCGTGTGGTGATCAGCCGCAGCTGGCCGTCGACCCTGGTCATCGAGGTGGTGGAGCGGACCCCGGTGGCGGCGGTGCCGGCGCGCGACCAGTTCCTGCTGATCGACGACGAGGGCATGCCGTACCGGGTGGTGGCCGAGCAGCCGCGCGGCCTGCCGCTGGCCCGGCTCGCCACCCCGGCGCCGGGCGACTCGAACACCGGCTCCGCGCTGACCGTGCTCTCCTCGCTCAGCGACGAACTGCGCGAGCAGCTGGTCGCGGTGTCGGTGCCCTCGCCGGTGGAGATCCGCCTGGAGCTCCGCAAGGGCCGCGTCGTCATCTGGGGCGACGACACCAAGAGCGACGAGAAGAGCAAGGTGGCGACGGCCCTGCTGGCGCAGAAGGGCGACGAGATCAACGTCAGCGCCCCATCGGTGGTGACCATTCGGTAGGAGCGCAACCAACCGGACAATGCGGCGCAAACGGAATATTACGTCCAAGGTTACGGGTGAGTCGGATACTCACCACGTAAGCGCGCGCGACACGCCGCTCGAGGTCTTTGGCTGCGGGCGCATGTCCGCATACGTTGCGTCGAGAGGTTGGAGTGGTTGACATAACTCTAAACCTCTAGTAGAGGGTGAGGGTTTCCTCGCCCTCCCTTGTACGGCAGCGGACGTCGAGAGTGCGGATCCTAGGAACCGCAGGGGCCGTCGACGTCCGCCAACCCCGGAAGGGAAGGCTGAGCCCGATGACACCTCCGCACAACTATCTTGCGGTCATCAAGGTCGTCGGCATCGGCGGCGGCGGCGTGAACGCTGTCAACCGCATGATCGAGGTTGGGCTCAAGGGCGTCGAGTTCATTGCGATCAACACCGATGCCCAGGCGCTTCTGATGAGCGACGCCGACGTCAAGCTGGACGTCGGCCGTGAACTGACCCGTGGACTGGGTGCCGGCGCCCAGCCCGAGGTGGGCAAGAACGCCGCCGAGGACCACCGCGACGAGATCGAGGAGGTGCTCAAGGGCGCCGACATGGTCTTCGTGACGTGTGGCGAGGGCGGCGGCACCGGCACCGGCGGCGCCCCCGTGGTGGCCAACATCGCCCGCAAGCTCGGCGCGCTCACCATCGGGGTGGTGACCCGGCCGTTCTCGTTCGAGGGCAAGCGGCGCCAGGTGCAGGCCGAGGCCGGCATCGACGAGCTGCGCAACCAGTGCGACACGCTGATCGTCATCCCGAACGACCGGCTGCTGGCGCTCGGTGACCGCGGCATCAGCATGATGGACGCGTTCCGCCAGGCCGACCAGGTCCTGCTCTCCGGTGTTCAGGGCATCACCGACCTGATCACCACGCCGGGTCTGATCAACCTGGACTTCGCCGACGTGAAGAGCGTCATGAGCAACGCCGGCAGCGCCCTCATGGGCATCGGCAGCGCCCGCGGCGACAACCGCGCGGTCGAGGCCGCCGAGCGGGCCATCTCCAGCCCGCTGCTGGAGCAGAGCATGGACGGCGCCCGCGGCGTGCTGCTCTCCATCGCCGGCGGCTCGGACCTCGGCCTGTTCGAGATCAACGACGCGGCTCAGCTGGTGACCGATGCGGCCCACCCGGACGCGAACATCATCTTCGGTGCCGTGATCGACGACGCGCTCGGCGACGAGGTGCGCGTCACCGTGATCGCGGCGGGCTTCGACGGGGGCACCCCGTCGTACAAGCCGGCCGAGCCGTCCCGCAAGGTGCCGCAGCCGTCCGCCCCGCCGGCCGTGACCCCGCCTGCGCCGGTCACCCCGCCGCCGGCGGCCACGCCGACGCCGCGCAGCCGGATGCTCTTCGACGACGTGGACGTGCCGGACTTCCTGAAGAACGGCTCCTGACGAGGTTTCGATCTTGACCGACCCCGGACGGCGCGCTGAGCTCGCCGCCTCTCTCGCCACGGTGCGGGAGCGCATCGACCGTGCCTGCGCGGCGGCCGGCCGCCCGGCCGAGGCGGTCACCCTGACCGCGGTGACGAAGACCTACCCGGCGAGCGACGTCCTGTTGCTCGCCGGGCTCGGCGTCACCGACGTGGCGGAGAACAAGGACCAGGAAGCCTCGGCCAAGGCCGCCGAGGTACGCGCCACCGGCACGCGCCTGCGCTGGCACTTCGTCGGGCAGCTCCAGCGGAACAAGGTCAGGTCGGTGGTCACGTACGCCGACGTCGTCGAGTCCGTCGACTCCGAGCGGCTCGCCCTCGCGCTGGCCCGCGCCGCCGCCGAGCGCCCGGTCCCGCTGGAGATCCTGATCCAGGTGAGCATCGACGGCGATCCCGCCCGCGGCGGCGTGATTGAGAATGATCTTTGGCGGGTATCCGACGCAGTGGCCTCTTCGGACGGTCTGCGTCTCGGCGGCGTGATGGCGGTCGCGCCGCTGGGCTGGGATCCCGATCGCGCGTTCGCGCAGCTCGCGGCCCTGGCAGAGCGGATGAGCGCTCGTCATCCCGGCGCCACGACCGTTTCCGCGGGCATGAGCGGGGACCTCGAGGCGGCCGTCCGGCACGGGGCGACACACGTACGGATCGGTACATCTTTACTCGGGATGCGAAACTCGCTGCGGTAGCCTTGCGGCGGGCAGCAAACTACACAGGTGTTGTTTTACGCGACACGTCTCCCGCGGAGGCGCCGGCGCGTTCGACGACGCGGCGTCGCAGCGAGTCGTGGGTCCGATGCGGACCTGTTCCCCGGCTCGCTGAAGGGGGGACGCGGCACGCCGGAGGGGGCGCGGGCCGCAGCAGCGGATGGAGAGGTGGGGGCATGGACTCATCCCAGGGAGGGGCGGCATGAGCGGCGCGTTGCGTAAGGCGGGCGTCTGGCTCGGCCTCGTCGAGGAGGACGACGACCGCGGGTACGAGGACCGTGGCTACCGGGAGAGCTCCTACCGCAGTCGTGAGCGGGACCGTGATCGTGACCGGGACCGTGATCGCGACCGCTACTCCAGCAGCCGGTACGCGGACGACTTCGGCGACGAGGACGACGTCGAGGAGGAGCGCTCCGTTCCCCGCGCCCGTCCCGAGCGTTCCGAGCGCCGTCTGGGCGAGCGGGTCTCCGCCGCGCGGGACGACCTGGACCGGGAGGAGAGCGAGCGCCTCGATCGGGCGAGCGTGCGCTCCATCACCCGGCCCTCCGTCGCCCCCGAGCAGTCCGGTGCGCTGACGTACTCCACCAGGGAGAACCTGGCGCTGAAGCCGCAGCCCGCGGTGCACCAGCCGCCGGTTCACCAGCGCCCGGTCGAGGAGGAGCAGCGCTACCAGATCACCACGCTGCACCCGACGACCTACCGCGAGGCACGCACGATCGGCGAGCACTTCCGCGACGGCGTCCCCGTGATCATCAATCTCACCGAGATGGATGAGTCGGACGCACGCCGTCTGGTCGACTTCGCTGCCGGGCTGGCGTTTGGCCTGAGGGGTACGATCGAGCGCGTGACCAACCGGGTTTTCCTGCTCTCACCGGCGAATGTCCAGGTCACCGCGGAGGACAAGGCCAAGATCGCTGAGGGTGGCTTCTTCACTCAGAGTTGAACCCGAACGAGGGATCCGCCGAACGTGCTGTCGATCGTGTTCCAGATTCTCTTCATCTTGCTGTACGTCTTCTTCATCGTGCTGCTGGCTCGATTCGTGCTGGGTGCGGTGCTCCAGTACGGACGGCGATGGCAGCCGAGCCGGGGTGCGTCCGCCGGACTCGAATCGGTGTGGAGCGTCACGGATCCACCCCTCAAGGCGTTGAGGCGTGTGATCCCACCGCTGCGCATTGGTAACGTGAGTTTGGACCTGGCTTCCATCGTGCTGCTGGTTATCCTGTTCGTGCTCATGAACTTCGTGCTAGCTCCGCTGATTCACACCTACAGCTAGACAGCAGCCCCGCCCCAACCGCGGCCGCGACTGACCCGAGGAGTTTCGATGCCGCTGACCCCGGCTGACGTGCACAACGTCGCCTTCAAGAAGCCCCCGATCGGCAAGCGGGGGTATGACGAGGAGGAGGTCGACGCCTTCCTTGACGAGGTGGAGCGCGAGCTCGCCCGTCTGATCGAGGAGAACAACGAGCTGCGTGCCCAGGTGGAGCGCGGCGGTCGGGGTGGCGCACCAGCCGGCCCGAGTGCCGACCCCCGCATGACCGCGGAGCTCAACGACCTCAAGGCCCAGCTCGACCGGGTGCAGCGGGACAAGACTGCGGCCGAGCAGGCCGCTCGGCAGATGCAGGCCGAGCTGGAGCAGGTCCGGACCCAGGGCCCCGGCCCCGGCGCCGGCCCCACCGGTGCGGACGGCGAGCAGCAGGCCCTGCGGGTGCTGATGATGGCCCAGCGCACCGCCGACGACCACGTGTCGGACGCGCGGCGCGAGGCCGACAAGCTCCTGGCCGACGCCCGCTCCAAGGCCGAGGAGGTCACCCGCGAGGCCCGGGCCAAGGCCGACGCCCTCGAGCGCGACGCGCGTCAGCGGCACCAGGAAGCCATGGGCGGCCTGGACGCCAAGCGGACGGCGCTGCAGAAGCACATCGAGGAGCTGAAGCAGTTCGAGCGGGAGTACCGCACGCGGCTCAAGGCGTACCTGGAGAGCCAGCTGCGCGACCTCGACGGCCGGGGCCAGGGCCTCGAGGCCGAGATGGCGCGCGCCGACGCCGCACGCTCGGTGGGCGGTTCCGGCGGTCTCGCCGCGGCCGGTCTCGCCGGGTCGTACGGCGGCAGCCGTACCAACTCCATCGAATCGGGTCGCTGACTTCCAGCCCCGCGCCGCGACGAGGGATGAGCCATGATCGTTGCTAGTCTCCTGCTCATCCCCGTCGCGGTGCTGTTTCTCGCGCTCGGCCTGATCAACGGTTCGAGCAGCCTTCTCATAGCCTCGATCGTGGTCAGCCTGCTGGCCGCGGTGGCCCTGGTGATCGGCGCCCGGCAGGCCGCGGCCGCCCGCCGCCTCACCCCGGCCGAGGATCCCGTCACTCCCGAGCGGGCCTTCCCCGCCGAAGATTCTGCCCCGGCGGCGGCACCGTTCGCAGGCGATTCCCGCAGCTACGACGACGAGCCCGTCCTCGCCGATCAGGCGGGCGCGGCGACGGTCGAGCAACCCGCGGCCGTCGATCCGGACGTGGACGAGGCCCGCGCGGCCGGAGCCCGGGACGCGACCGCCCGTCTGGGTGACGACAGCCCGCCCGTTGCGCCTGCTGCCGCAGAGTCTGTTCAAACTGACTTCCCGCCGCAAACCGGGACTGCGCCTGACTACGAACAGGTGCCCGACTACGAACAGGCGTCGTCCACGATCGACGCGGCCCGCAGCGGCGACGACGATCAGCGCTGGCGCCGCCCGGCGGAGAGCGACCCCACGGCGGAGAGCGCCCCCACGGCGGAGAGCGCCGCGATGGCGGAGAGCGCGGCGAGGGCGGAGCGCGCGGACAGCGCGGCGAGGGCGGAGCGCGCGGACAGCGCGGCGAGGGCGGAGCGTGCCGCGATGGCCGAGAGTGCCGCGATGGCCGAGGCTGCCGACGAGTTCGACGATCCGGACGACGACGATCCGGACGACGAGCCGCTGCCGCAGTCGGTGCGGCCCGCCGACGCCGTGCTGATCGCCCGGCTGGACCTCGAGGTGCTCGTGGTCGACGGCCGGCCCCGCTACCACATGGCGGACTGCCCGCACCTGGTCGGCAGGCTGACCGAGCCGCTTCCGGCGAACGAGGCGGTCGAGCTCGGGTTCAGCCCGTGCGGCCTGTGCCGCCCGGTGGACCGGCTGGTCGCCACGGTCGCGCACCGCTGACCCTTGTCGCCGGCCCCGTCGAACCCCGCCGCCGTGGAGTCGGTGGTGGTGCGGGTGCGCCCCGGCGCGGGCCGGACACGCGTCGGTGGCCGTTACGAGGGGCCGCACGGCCCCGCTCTGATCATCGCGGTGGGCGCCCCGGCCGTCGACGGCAAGGCCACCGAGGCGGCCCGCCGGGCGCTGGCGGAGGCGCTCGGTGTCCGGCCCGCCGAGGTGGCGTTGCGGATCGGGGCGACCAGCCGGGACAAGGTCTTCACGGTGTCCGGGCCGGCGTCGCGATGGAAGCAGCGCTATGTGTCGCTGCGTGACGACTCCCTCACCTGAGGTGCATCATCGGTTATCCGATTAGTCGGAATTGAAGGTCACCACGGGTTGTCGGTGCACTTCACGTTCCGTATCCTTGCCACCCTCTGGAGTGCGCGGCGGATTTTCAGCCGCGCCATTTGTGCAGGTGGGGGAAGATCTACGGCGGCGACCGACCCACCGGCTGGCAGGCGGCGCGCGAGCCGCCGGCAGACACGGGGATTTGACAGAGGGAGAGAGGCGGCAGCGACCCCGCCGTCTCGAAACCCTAGACGCTGATCGCCGCGCGACGGCGCGGCCGAGGGAGCGACGATGGCCAAGGCAACCGACATCCGGACCGGTTCGACACCGGCGGCCGCGAAGCGTGGCCGCAGCGAGGCGGAGACCGAGGAGATCCGGCAGGCTCTGGTCGCGCGGCTCGACGAGCTTCAGGCCGAGTACGATCAGGCGCTCAGTGAGATCACCGCGTTGCAGCGCGAGCGGTTCGCCGACTCGGCCGGGGACGACCAGGCCGACACCGGCACCAAGACGTTCGAGCGGGAACAGGAGATCACGCTGGCCAACAACCTGCTCGAGCGGATCACTCAGGTGGAACGCGCGATCGGTCGGCTCGGTGCGGGCAACTACGGTTGGTGTGAGCGGTGCGGCAACCAGATCCCGGTCGAGCGACTGGCTGCGTTCCCGTCCGCCACGCTCTGTGTCTCTTGTAAGCAGTTGGAGGAACGACGCTGAACGCCGACAAGCGGTTCGCGCCCCGCGCCGTTGCAGTGCTGGCCGTCACCGCGGCACTCGCCGTGGCACTGGACCAGTGGACCAAGCACCTCTCCACCGAGAATCTGGAGGTCGGCGAGCCGGTCCGGATCCTCGGTGGCCTGATCCACCTCTCGCTGATGCGTAACAGCGGAGCGGCGTTCAGCCTCGGTGAGGGTTACACCTGGGTGTTCCCGCTGATCACCCTGGTGGTGGTCGGCTGGATCACCTGGATGGCGACCCGGCTGCGCTCGCTGCCGTGGGCGCTCGCGCTCGGCCTCGTGCTGGGCGGTGCGCTGGGCAACCTGGGCGACCGGCTGTTCCGGGCACCCGGATTCCTGCACGGCCACGTGGTCGACATGATCAGCGTCTTCGGGCCGTACGGTGAGTATTTCGCGATCTTCAACATCGCGGACAGCTGCCTGAGCGTCGGTGTGGTGCTCGCCGTGCTGCTCGAACTCACCGGCCGCCAGCGCGACGGTAGCCGCCTGCCGTCCAAGAAGGCCGCACCGCAGCCCGCGGCGGAGAACTCGGGGGAGACCGCATGAGCGGCCAGCGCTCCCTTCCCGTGCCGGACGGTCTCGACGGGATGCGGCTGGACCAGGCGGTGTCCCGGCTGTTCGGGCTGTCCCGGACCGCGGCGGCGACCCTCGTCGAGGCCGGGGACGCGCTCGTCGACGGCGTGCCCCGTCCGAAATCGGACAAGGTCACGGCCGGCTCGTGGCTGGAGGTCACCCTCCCGGCGCCGGTGTCCGCGCCCGCTCTCGTCGCGGAGCCGGTGCACGGCCTCGGCATCGTCTACAGCGACGACGACATCGTCGTGGTGGACAAGCCGGTCGGTGTCGCCGCGCACCCCAGCCCCGGCTGGACCGGACCGACCGTGGTCGCCGGGCTGGCCGCGATGGGGCAGAACGTGGCCACCAGCGGTGCCGCCGAGCGGCAGGGCGTCGTGCACCGCCTCGACGTGGGCACCACCGGTCTCATGGTGGTCGCCAAGAGCGAGATGGCGTACAGCGCTTTGAAGCGGGCGTTCAAGGAGCGCGAGGTGGAGAAGCGGTACCACGCCGTGGTCCAGGGGCATCTGGATCCGCTGCGCGGCACCATCGACGCGCCGATCGACCGGCACCCGACGGCCGACTACAGGTTCGCGGTGATGTCCGGCGGCAAGCCCAGCGTCACCCACTACGACACGATCGAGGCGTTCCGGTCGGCGAGCCTGGTCGACGTGCGGCTGGAGACCGGGCGCACGCACCAGATCCGGGTGCACTTCTCGGCGATGCGGCACCCCTGCGCCGGCGACCTGACGTATGGTGCCGATCCCACCCTGGCCGCCCGGCTCAAGCTCTCCCGCCAGTGGTTGCACGCGCGGGAACTGGCATTTCTTCACCCCCGGACGCACGATGAGGTCCGGTTCGTCAGCGACTACCCTGACGACCTGAAGTTCGCGCTCGACGTCCTGGAGGACGCCGGCTGATCGTCGTGTGAGCAGGTCGCCATTGTTGTCCGCCGCGGAAGGGCGCAGTTCGCTCCGGTTGCAGATCATGACCGGAGTGGCGCTGGCGGCCACCCTCGTGCTGGTGATCGCGGTGTTCTGGGTGGATCGCGACCTGCCCTCCGGCGAGGCGCCCGGTGACGTGGTCCGCGTCGGCGTGGTCGAGGGCCAGTCGGTCGCCGGCTACCTGGCGAACTCGCGGCACGAGATGGCGCTGCTCACCGACCCCACCGCGCCGTCGGCGGGGGAGACCTGGGCACTGGTCAGCCTCGAGTCGTACGCGGCACCGGCCCGCCTGGCCGCGCTGCTGGCCGGCGCGGCGGTGGCCCAGGTGTACGCGCGGGTGCCGCTGCCCGAGACGCGCACCCAGGTGTCCAAGATCCCGGTCTGGTCGATGCCGGACGACGTGACCGCGGGGATGCTCGACGCCGCCCTCGTGCGCGACCAGGAGCAGGCGGACTACCTGCGGCTGAGCCGGGCATTGAAGGGTTCCGGGCGGACCGAGGAGAGGCTGCGGGCGACGTACGAGGCGGCGGCCCGCGTCGCGGCGCGGGAGGCGGCGGCGTACCGGGCCGGGTGCGTGTGCACGTTCGCGGCGGTGGTCCGGGGCGGGCCCGAGGCGCTCGACCAGCTGGCGCACCGGGGCGGGGTGCGGTCCGTGGACCCGGCGCCGGAGGTGCGGCAGCTGGACCGCACGGAGTTCCGCCCGCCGCTTCCGGAGGAGGAGGGGACGGTCGAGGCCGACCCCTCGGGGTCACCCGTGCCGTCGCCAGGATCGCCGGTTGCGACCGGGACGCCGCCACCTATACCGTCGTCGATCGGGACCCATGTGACATCCACCTCACCCGAGAATTCGGGCGGGGAGTCACTCCCGGCCGTATTGCCTTCCGAGGAACCAGTTGCCGTACCCTCTGCTCCGGACGCGAGTCCTGCTCGGGAAGGGTTCGGCGCCTCCTCGGGAGCATCCAGCGGAGCATCCGGCCGTTAGGTTTTCCGTCTGCGAAACGTTCGGGTGGATGCACGTGCACGACCAGCGTGCCGCTATGTGATCAAGAACGACCGGAGGATGGGCACTCGGCCGGTGGCCCGAATAGGGTTCTCGTCCGTAGCCTGTCAGGGACGTACATCGGGTAGGCGCAGAGAGGACGAGCCGTGGACGGGACCGAGACCGGCTGGGGCCGGCCTGCGGAACCAGCCCCGCGCTGGCGGGCGCTGCTCGACCGTGCCCGGCATGGTAACCGCAGCGAGGAGCCGGAGGAGACCCCTCCGCAGCAGCAACAGCAGCAGCCGCATCAGCAACCGAGCCGTGGATCGGCCTCGGTGGAGCGCCGCCCGTTCAACCCGCTCGACCCGCGTTCGGCTCAGCAGGCCGCCGCCGAGCGCCGTGCGACCGAGCCCCGCGCCGCGGAGCCGCCGGCCGATCAGCGGGCGATGCCGCAGCGGCCGATCAACCCGCTGGACCCGCGCTGGCAGTCGCGCCGGGAGACCGATCAGGGCAACAGCTTCTTCGAGCCCGCGCCGCGGACCGCTCAGGCACCGCCGCCCGCCCCTGCCGCGCCGCCGGCCCAGCCGCCCGCCCGAGACTACGGAGCCGGGACCGGCTACGCCGCACCGGCGAGGGACTATCCCCCGAACGGGTACGCACCGGGCAGCAACGGCTACCCGCCGCAGCCGACCAACGGCTACGCGGCGGGCACCACCGCCTACCCGCCCGCGCCCGCCGCGCCGGCGTACCCTCCGGCGCCCGCCGCTCCGGTCGCGCCCCGCACGCCGGCGGCCCCCGCGTCGCCGGCCGCCCCGGCCTACCCGCCGGCCGCCGCACCTCGGACACCGGCCGCGCAGCCCTCGCCCTCGACCACGGGCGCCCGGATCGAGTGGCGGCAGACCCGCAGCGACGACGGCATGGACCGCGCCGTCGCGGTGATGCGGCGCAAGCTCGGCAAGCCGCGGGTGCTGGCGTTCGCCAACCCCAAGGGCGGCGTGCACAAGACCACCGCCACGGTGCTCGCCGCGGCCACCATCGGCAGCGTTCGCGGCCGTGGCGTGCTCGCCTGGGACGACAACGAGCTGCGCGGCACGCTCGGCCTGCGGGCCGGGAGCGCGAGGCACGCGCGGACCATAAAGCATCTGCTGGCCGACCTCATGCGCATCGAGAACCTGCACGGCGACGCGCTGCTGCAGGAGCTCGACGCCTACCTGCGCCACGCCTCCGACGGGTCGTACGACGTGCTCGCCGGCGAGGAGAACCCGCGGTTCGCCCAGCGGCTCGACCAGGGCACGGTGCGCCGGGTGATGGACCTGCTGCGGCGTACGCACGACGTGATCTGCGTCGACACCGGCAACAACGTGGAGAGCGTGAACTGGCAGACGGTCATGCGGATGGCCGACCAGCTCGTGATCACCACGGTGCCGCGGGAGGACGCCGCCTTCACCGCCGACTGGATGCTCGACGTCCTGGAGGAGAGCGGGATGGGCGACATGGTGTCCAACGCCGTGACGCTGATCTCCTGCCCGTCGCCCGGTCACCTGCCGCTGCTCGAGGACTTCAAGAAGCACTTCGCCACGCGGACCAGGGCGGTCGCCGTCGTGCCCTACGACCCGGCGCTCGAGGTCGGATCCTCGATCGAATACGCGGATCTGCAGAACGAGACACGCCAGGCGTGGCTGCGCGCGGCCTCGGTGATGCTGGAGCCCTTCGCGGAGTAGGTTCTCTCGTACGTCAACGTGAAGAGGGGGTTCCGGGTGTCTGACTCGTTCGTGCACCTACACGTGCACACCGAGTATTCGATGCTCGACGGGGCGGCCCGGATCAAGGAACTTCTCGGCGAGGCGAAGCGGCTGGGCATGCCGGCCGCCGCCATCACCGACCACGGCAACATGCACGGGGCGTACGACTTCTACACCCAGGCCAAGGCCGCGGACGTGATCCCGGTGATCGGCGTCGAGGCCTACCTGGCGCCCGACTCGCGCCTGACCAAGAGCCGCGTCAAGTGGGGACGGCCGGAGCAGAAGGGCGACGACGTCTCCGGCAACGGCGCGTACACCCACATGACCATGTGGGCGCGCAACGCGGTCGGCCTGAAGAACCTGTTCCGGCTCAACTCGCGGGCCTCGATCGAGGGCCAGCTCGGTAAGTACCCGAGGATGGACTTCGACATCATCGCGGAGCACGCCGAGGGCATCATGGGCACCACCGGCTGCCCGTCCGGCGCCGTGCAGACCCGACTGCGGCTGGGCCAGTTCGACGAGGCGCTCAAGTCGGCGGCGATGTACCAGGAGGCGCTCGGGAAGGACAACTACTTCCTCGAGATCATGGACCACGGCCTCTCCATCGAGAAGCGGGTCCGCGACGGCCTTCTGGAGATCGGCCAGAAGCTCGGCATCCGGCCGCTGGTCACCAACGACTCCCACTACGTGCACGAGGCCCAGTCCGAGGCGCACGACGTGCTGCTGTGCGTGCAGACCGGCAGCAACGTCGCCGACCCGAACAGGTTCCGCTTCGACGGCTCCGGCTACTTCGTGAAGTCGGCCGACCAGATGCGCGCGGTGGACTCCTCCGAGGCGTGGCAGGAGGGCTGCCGCAACACCCTGCTGGTGGCCGAGAAGGTGGACACCGAGGGGATGTTCACCTTCAAGAACCTGATGCCGCGGTTCCCGATCCCGGACGGCTACTCCGAAGAGGAGTACTTCCGGCACGTGGCGTTCGAGGGCCTGCGCAAGCGGTTCCCGGACGGCATCCCGGACACCCACGTCAAGCAGGCGGAGTACGAACTCGGCGTCATCATCCAGATGGGCTTCCCGGCGTACTTCCTGGTGGTCGCCGACTTCATCCAGTGGGCGAAGAACAACGGCATCGCGGTCGGTCCCGGCCGTGGCTCGGCCGCCGGCTCGCTCGTGGCGTACGCCATGGGCATCACCGACCTGGACCCGCTGCCGCACGGTCTGATCTTCGAGCGGTTCCTCAACCCCGAGCGTGTCTCGATGCCCGATGTCGACATCGACTTCGACGAGCGCCGGCGCGGCGAGGTCATCCGGTACGTGACCGAGAAGTGGGGCGACGACAAGGTCGCCCAGATCGCGACGTTCGGCACGATCAAGGCGAAGGCCGCGATCAAGGACTCGGCGCGGGTGCTCGGCTATCCGTTCGCGGTCGGCGACCGGATCACCAAGGCCATGCCGCCGGACGTCATGGGCAAGGGCATCACGCTCGGTGGCATCTTCAACAAGGACGACAAGCGGTACAACGAGGCCGGTGAGATCCGCGGCCTCTACGAGACCGACCCGGACGTCAAGAAGGTCATCGACACCGCGCGCGGCATCGAGGGGCTGATCCGGCAGACCGGTGTGCACGCCGCCGGCGTCATCATGTCCGCCGAGCCGATCATCGATCACATCCCGCTGATGCGCCGGGCCAGCGACGGCGTGATCATCACGCAGTTCGACTACCCGACCTGCGAGACGCTCGGCCTGCTGAAGATGGACTTCCTGGGCCTGCGGAACCTGACCATCCTCGACGACGCCGTGAAGAACATCGAGCTCAACCACGGCACGGGCCTGGATCTTCTGGGGCTGCCGCTGGACGACCAGGCGGCGTACGACCTGCTGGCCCGCGGTGACACGCTGGGCGTGTTCCAGCTCGACGGCGGGCCGATGCGCTCGCTGCTGCGGCTCATGAAGCCGGACAACTTCGAGGACATCTCCGCCGTCCTGGCGCTGTACCGGCCGGGCCCGATGGGCGTCGACTCGCACACGAACTACGCGCTCCGCAAGAACAACCTCCAGGAGATCACGCCGATCCACCCGGAGCTGGAGGAGCCGCTGCGGGAGATCCTGGAGCCCACCTACGGCCTGATCGTCTATCAGGAGCAGGTGCAGCGCGCCGCGCAGATCCTCGCCGGTTACAGCCTCGGCCAGGCCGACCTGCTGCGCCGCGCGATGGGTAAGAAGAAGAAGGAGATCCTCGACAAGGAGTTCGTGCCGTTCCGGGACGGCTGCCGGGAGCGGGGCTACTCGGACGAGTCGATCCAGGCGGTGTGGGACGTCCTGGTGCCGTTCGCCGGGTACGCGTTCAACAAGGCGCACTCCGCGGCGTACGGGCTCGTGTCGTACTGGACGGCGTACCTGAAGGCGCACTACCCGGCCGAGTACATGGCCGGTCTGCTCACCAGCGTCGGCGACGACAAGGACAAGATGGCGGTGTACCTGGCGGAGTGCCGCCGCATGGGCATCCAGGTACTGCCGCCGGACGTGAACCAGTCGTCCGGGCCGTTCACCCCGGTCGGCAAGGACATCCGGTTCGGCCTTGGCGCGGTCCGCAACGTCGGCGGCAACGTGGTCGAGGCGATCGCCCGGTGCCGCAAGGAAAAGGGCGACTACCACGACTTCTACGACTTCCTGTCCAAGGTCGACGCGGTCGCGTGCAACAAGAGGACGATCGAATCGCTGATCAAGGCGGGCGCGTTCGACTCGATGGGGCACAGCCGCAAGGGGCTGCTCGCCGTGCACGCCGAGGCGATCGACGCGTACGCGGACGTCAAGCGCAACGAGGCGGCCGGCCAGTTCGACCTGTTCGGCGCGTTCGGTGACACCCCGGGCGGGTCGTCGGCCACGGTCGCGATGCCGGTCATCGGCGACACCGAGTGGGACAAGCGCGACAAGCTGGCCTTCGAGCGGGAGATGCTCGGCCTCTACGTCTCCGACCATCCGCTGGCCGGCCTGGAGATGATGCTGCAGAACGCGGCGGACACCAGCATCGCCGCGCTGGGCGAGGAGGGCTCGGTCCCGGACGGCCAGGTCGTCACGCTCGCCGGCATCCTCACCGGTGTCCAGCGGCGGATCACCAAGCAGGGCCGCGCGTGGGCGTCGGCCACCCTGGAGGACCTCGCCGGCGGCGTCGAGGCGCTGTTCTTCCCCAACACGTATGAACTGGTCGGGCAGTACATCGCCGAGGACGCGATCGTGGTGGTCAAGGGCCGGATCGACCGGCGCGACGACCAGGCCCGGATCATGGCGATGGACATGTCCATCCCGGACATCACGCACAACCCGGACAGCAAGCCGGTCACCCTGACCATGCCGATCACCCGGTGCACGCCGCCGCTGGTCGACGAGCTCAAGGAGATCCTGGTGAGCCATCCGGGCGACACGGAGGTGCACGTACACCTGCAGAACGGCAGCCGGACGACGGTGATGCGCCTCGGTGGCGTACGTGTCGCGCCGACGCCGGCCCTGCGCGCGGACCTCAAGATGATCCTCGGCCCCTCGGCCGTGGCCTGAGCACCGCGGCTGATCTGGCAGGATCGTAAGGTGCACCCCAGTCACGAGCCGGCCGAGCCGACCTACCTCCCCGAGCCGCCGCCCTTTCCCGCGGAGCCGGTGCGGCGCCGGGCGCCGTGGTGGCGGCTCCAGCAGGACGGCAGCCGCCGGCCGTGGCGGCGCACCCTCGCGGTCTTCTTCGGCGCCATCGTGGTGATCAGCGCCCTGGGCGCGCCGTTCGGGCTGCTCTGGGCGTGGCTCGCCCCGGACGTTCCGGTGATCAACGTGGGTGACGGCGGTGTCGTCGTCAACGACCCGTCACCGGAGCAGTACGTGGCGGCCGACGGCTGGTACACGATGCTCGGCTTCGGCTTCGGCGTGCTCGTGGCGATCGTCGCCTGGCTGGTGCTGCGCCGCGACCGCGGACCGTGGCTGGTGGTGGCCGTGGTGGTCGGCACCTCGCTCGCCGCGCAGCGGGTGGCGCCGTTCCTCGGCGAGCTGATCGGCCGGGACGCGTACGACCGATGGCGGGAGACCGCCACGCAGGGCGCGACGTACCTGGCGCCCCCCGAGGTGCACGCGTTCGGGCCCACGCTGGTGCCGGCGTTCGCCGCGGCGATCGTGCTGACGCTGCTCGCGGGCTGGTCGAACGACCCGGACCTGGACCAGCCGGGCGCGCAGCCCGGTTACGGCCCCAACCACCCGGAGTTCTCGCCCTACCCGGTGTACGACCCGGCCGCGTACCAGCCGGACCACAACTCGCCTAGTTCGGGCTCGCCGGACGGGCCAGATCCGACAGCGGCACCGGGACCGCCCGCACCCGGGCGAGCAGCCCCGCCTCCCGGTTGAGCAGACGCAGCTCGGCCCGCAGCCGGGACGCGGTGTCCGGCATGGCGAGCAGCAGCTGACGCTCCTCGACGGTCAGCTGCGCGGTCGCGGCGACCAGATGCGACAGCACGGTCGGGTCGTCGGGCACCTGGTCGAGCATCTCGCTGTTGGGCCGCAGCAACTCCAGGTACTGCCGGAAGGCGGCCAGCACGCGCGGCGCCAGCATCTGGGCGCCGGCGCCGGCCTCGTCCTCCTCGGGCAGCCAGCGCACCCGCGCGGTCAGGTACGGCTCGGTGCCCTGGTCGATGCTGAGCACGCTGAACCGCCGCCGCCCGACCGTCATGATGTCGAACCGGCCGTCCGGCAGCTCGGTGACGTGCCGCAGCTCGGCGGTGCAGCCCACCTCGTAAAGATCGGCGGCGCTCACCGGCGGCACCTCGGCGGCCGGGCCCTCGCCCGGCTCCGGCGCCACCTCGCTGCCGTGCCGCAGGGTGACCACGCCGAACTCATGCGGTGTCTCCGAGGACTGTGCCACCAGCTCACGCACGAGGGTGCGATAGCGCTCCTCGAAGATGTGCAGGGGCAGAACCAGACCGGGGAAGAGCACCGTGCTCAGCGGGAAGACCGGCAGCCGATCGCTCACGCGTTCAGCCTAGTCATCGCCTGACCTTGGTCAACCCGGCGCGGCGGCCCGGACACGCCCGGTATCCGTTCGTCCCAACGCCTGGGCCCGGGAGTCGCGGTCGAAAACCCGGTTCACCTGCCCCCTAGACTGGGCGTGTGCTGAATCGGATCGACCTGCGCGGCTCCCGCCGGGACCCGCGCGGCCTGCTGCCCCGTGCCCAGCTCGACGTCTCCGTGGCGGTCGAGCGGATCCGCCCGGTCGTCGAGGCGGTGCATCAGCACGGGTTCAGCGCGATCCGGGAGGCGACCGAGCGGTTCGACGGCGTCCGGCTGGAGCGCCTGCGGGTGCCGGCCGAGGCGATCGCGGCCGCGGCCGAGACGCTCGACCCGGCCGTGCGCGAGGCGCTGCTCGAGGTGATCAAGCGGGCCCGCAAGGTGCACGCCGACCAGCGGCGCACCGACGTCACGACCCAGGTGGTCGACGGCGGCACGGTCACCGAGCGCTGGGTCCCGGTGCGCCGGGTCGGCCTCTACGTCCCCGGCGGCCTCGCGGTCTACCCGTCCACCGTGGTCATGAACGTGGTGCCCGCCCAGGAGGCCGGCGTCGAGGGCCTGGTCGTGGCGTCGCCGCCGCAGGCCTCCAACAACGGCCTGCCCGACTCCCGGGTGCTGGCCGCGTGCGCGCTGCTCGGTGTGGACGAGGTCTACGCGGTCGGCGGCGCGCAGGCGATCGCCATGCTGGGGTATGGGTCGGACGGCGCCGACGAGGACGACCGCTGTGAACCCGTTGACGTCATCACCGGCCCGGGCAACATCTGGGTGACCGCGGCCAAGCGCCTCCTGCGGGGCACGGTCGGCATCGACGCCGAGGCCGGGCCCACCGAGATCGCGATCCTGGCCGACGACACCGCCGACCCTCGGCACGTCGCGGCCGACCTGATCAGCCAGGCCGAGCACGACCCCCTCGCCGCGAGCGTGCTGGTCACCGACTCGACGGCGCTCGCCGACGCGGTGGAGATCGAGCTGGACAAGCAGGTCGCCACCACGAAGCACGAGGAGCGGGTGCGCACCGCGCTGACCGGCGAGCAGTCCGGCGTCGTGCTGGTCGACGACCTGGAGCAGGGGCTCGCGGTCGTGGACGCGTACGCTGCGGAGCACCTGGAGATCCAGACGCGCGACGCGCGGCAGTGGGCCCTGCGGGTCCGCAACGCCGGCGCGATCTTCGTGGGTGCCTGGGCGCCGGTCTCGCTCGGCGACTACGCGGCCGGGTCCAACCACGTGCTGCCGACCGGTGGCTGCGCGCGGCACTCCTCCGGCCTGTCGGTGCAGTCGTTCCTGCGGGGCATCCACGTCGTGGAGTACACCGAGGAGGCCCTGCGCGACGTCGCCGGCCACGTGGTGGCACTTGCCAACGCGGAGGACCTGCCGGCGCACGGTGACGCCGTCAAGGTTCGCCTTCAGTCCGATTTGGGGTGGCGGGCGGGGCGGTTGGACGGGAGGTTCGAGGCGTGACGACGATCGACGATCTGCCGATCCGGGACGACCTGCGCGGGCAGAAGCCCTACGGCGCGCCGCAGCTCGACGTCGCCGTCCGGCTGAACACCAACGAGCACGCGTTCGCGGTGCCCGACGTCGTGGTCGAGGCCATGACCAAGATGCTGCAGGACGAGCTCGCCGACCTGAACCGCTACCCCGACCGGGACGCGGTGGCGCTGCGCACCGACCTGGCGTCCTATCTCGGTCACGGGCTGACCCACGAGAGCGTGTGGGCGGCCAACGGGTCCAACGAGGTGCAGCAGCAGTTGCTGCAGGCGTTCGGCGGGCCGGGGCGGACGGCACTGGGCTTCGGCCCGTCCTACTCGATGCACCCGCTGCTGGCGGCCGGCACCGGCACCCGGTGGATCGGCTCGCTGCGCGACCCCGACTTCGGGCTTCGTCCTGAGGCGGCGATTGCGGAGATCGAGAAGCACGACCCGGACATGGTGTTCCTCTGCTCGCCGAACAACCCGACCGGCACCGCGCTCGACCCGTCGGTGATCGACGCGGTGCTGGGCGCGGCGCGTGGCATGGTGCTCGTCGACGAGGCCTATTTCGAGTACGCCCGGACCGGCACCCGCAGCGCCATCGAGCTCCTGCCCGGCCACCCGCGCCTCGTGGTGACCCGCACGATGAGCAAGGCGTTCGGTTTCGCCGGCGGACGCCTGGGCTACTTCGCCGCCGACCCGGCCGTGGTGGACGCGGTCCAGCTGGTCCGCCTGCCCTACCACCTGAGCGCGCTGACCCAGGCCGCCGCGCGGGCGGCGGTCTCGCAGAGCGGGGCGCTGCTGGCCACCGTCGAGCAGATCAAGGTGCAGCGGGACCGGATCGTCGAGACGCTGCGGGGGCGCGGCATCCAGGTCGCCGACAGCGACGCGAACTTCGTGCTCTTCGCCGCCTCGGACGATCAGAAGGCCGTCTGGCAGGCGTTCCTCGACCGGGGCGTGCTGATCCGCGACGTGGGCCTGGCCGGCTGGCTGAGGGTGACCGCCGGCACCGAGTCCGAGACCACCGCATTCCTTTCCGCCGCCGAGGAGATCCTGTGAGCAGGACCGCGCGCATCGAGCGCGTCACCAACGAGACCAAGGTGCTGATCGAGATCGACCTCGACGGCACCGGCAAGGGCGACCTGAGCACGGGCGTGGGCTTCTACGACCACATGCTCAACCAGCTCGCCAAGCACGGCGGTTTCGACCTGACCGTGCGGACCGAGGGCGACCTGGAGATCGACTCGCACCACACCATGGAGGACACCGCGATCGCGCTCGGCGAGGCCTTCGCGAGGGCGCTCGGCGACAAGCGGGGCATCCGGAGGTACGGGTCGGCCACGATCCCGATGGACGAGGTGCTCGTCCGCGCGGCCGTCGACCTGTCCGGACGTCCGTACGTGGTGCACGACGAGCCGTTGCTCACGCCGTACATCGGGCCCGTCTACGCCACCAGCATGACCCGGCACATCTTCGAGGCGTTCGGCCACGCGGCGAGGGTGACCCTGCACGTGGACGTCCTGCGCGCGTGCCGCCCGGGTGGGCACCCGGACGCGCACCACGTGGTGGAGGCCCAGTTCAAGGCGTTCTCCCGGGCGCTGCGCGAGGCCGTCGAGGTCGATCCGCGAAACGCCGGGGCGCTGCCCTCCACCAAGGGGGTGCTGTGATCTCGATGGTGCTGTTCGCGCTCGCCGGGATCCTCGTCGGCGGCGTGATCCAGCTGGTCAAGGCGAACGCCACCCGGTTCAGCATCGGTCTCACGGCGGTGCTCGCGCTGCTGGCCACCGCGGGCGGTTTCGCCTGGTGGCCGTCGGGGGAGGCGTGATGAGCGCGCCAAGTGTGGTCATCCTCGACTACGGCTCGGGCAACCTGCGCTCGGCGGAACGGGCCGTGGCCCGCACCGGCGTGGACGTGACGGTCACCAGCGACCTGGAGGCGGCCGCCGCCGCTGACGGTCTCGTGGTGCCGGGCGTCGGTGCCTACGCGGCGTGCATGGCCGGGATCGAGGCACTGGGCGCCGGGCCGGTGATCGCGGAACGGGTGGCGGCCGGAAAACCGGTACTCGGTATCTGCGTCGGCATGCAGGTGCTCTTCGACTCCGGTGTGGAGCACGGCGTGGAGACCAAGGGGCTGGGGCTGCTGCCCGGTTCGGTCACCAGGCTCACCGCCGAGCGGATCCCGCACATGGGCTGGAACACGGTGTCCGTGCCCGCGGGGTCGAGGCTGCTGGCCGGGCTCGGCGAGGAGACCAGGTTCTACTTCGTCCACTCGTACGCTGCCCAAGATTTTGATCTGCTGGCGAAAGCCGGCGCCGAAGTGACCAGCGCGAGCCACGACCTGCCCTTCGCCGCCGTCGTCGAACTCGGCGCTCTCAGCGCTGCCCAGTTCCACCCGGAGAAGTCGGCGGACGCCGGATTCGCGCTGCTCAGCAACTGGGTCGCGACGCTGGGATGAGCAAGGAACGTGCGCGGCGGCGAGCCGAACGACTCGCCGTCCTGGAGCGGGAGAAGGCGGTGCGTGCCCGGAAGGTGGCCCGCCGCGAGCGCTTCCGTGCGCTGAAACGCTCGATGAAGATCAAGCCCCGGTTCGGCAAGAACGGCCGTCTGTACCACCGCAGCCGCAGGCAGCGCATCGGCATCGTGGTCGTCTCGCTGCTCGCCGCCGTCGCGGTCTGGGTGCTCGTCCCGGACCCGGCGCTGCGGATCATCCTCACCGCAATGCTCGTCCTCGCCGTGCCGGCCCTCGTCGTCGTGGTGCTCGGCCGCCGCTCGTAGTCCTATGGGAGAGACATGACCCTCCAACTGCTGCCCGCCGTCGACGTCGCCGACGGCCAGGCCGTCCGCCTGGTGCAGGGCGCCGCCGGCTCGGAGACCGCCTACGGCGACCCGCTCGAGGCCGCACTGGCGTGGCAGAACGACGGCGCCGAGTGGATCCACCTGGTCGACCTGGACGCGGCGTTCGGGCGGGGCTCCAACGCCGAGCTGCTCGCCGGCGTGGTCCAGCGCCTCGACGTGAAGGTGGAGCTCTCCGGCGGCATCCGGGACGACGAGTCGCTCACCCGTGCCCTGGCGACCGGTGCGCAGCGGGTCAACATCGGCACGGCCGCGCTGGAGGACCCGGAGTGGTGCGACCGGATCTGCGGCGAGTACGGCGACCGCGTGGCGATCGGGCTGGACGTGCGGGGGCGTACCCTCTCCGCGCGCGGCTGGACCCGCGACGGCGGTGACCTGTACGAGGTGCTGGCCCGGCTCGACAAGGCGGGCGCGTCCCGCTATGTCGTCACCGACATCACCAAGGACGGCACCATGCGCGGGCCGAACCTGGACCTGCTCCGCGAGGTCGGCGCGGTGACCGACAAGCCGCTCATCGCCAGTGGTGGCGTCTCCACGCTGGACGACCTGCGTGCCCTGGCCACCCTGGAGTCGATCGGGGTGGAGGGTGTGATCGCGGGTAAGGCGCTCTATGCGGGCGCGTTCACCGTGCGTGAGGCTTTGGACGTGCTCGCCTCGGCCTGAGCCCAGGCTTCTCTGATCGCCTCCTCGGCGGCCCTCCTCGCAGGGCGGGCCGCCGAGGAATCGCGCCAGGCGATGGTGATCTTTCTGGTCGGTATCGGATTTATTTGAATTATGCGGACGTTTTCCGGCAGGGCCGGCCGGGCCAGCCGGGGGATGAGGCCGACGCCCAGCCCGGCCGCGATCAGCGTCAGCTGCGTCTCGAACTCGCCGACCTGGAACTCCGGCACGACACCGGGCAGTTTGCGGATCAGGTACTCATAGCAGACGTCGCCGGCCCGGACCGCGATCCACCGCTCGTCCCGTACGTCCTCCAGCGTGGCCGTGCCGGTCAGCCGGTGATCGCCCGGCACGATCAGGTCGGCGTGGTCTGTGCCGATCTGGACCTTGGAGACGCAGTCCGGGTAGCGCAGGCCCACCTCGGGCCAGTCGTCGAGGACGGCCAGGTCCACATGACCTCGCCGGAGGAGTTCGACGCCCTCGTGCGGGTTGACCTCGATCAGCCCGATGGTGAGCTGGGGGTGCTCGGCGGCGAGTTTCCGCAGCGCGTGCGGCATCAGAGCCCGGCACGCCGTCGCGAACGAGGCCACGGTGAGCCGCCCGGTGACCGTGTCGCGGTGTGCGGCCAGTGCCGCTTCCGCCTCGTCGACGCTGGTCAGCACCCGCTCGGCGTGGTCGGCGAGAACCCGCCCGGCCTCGGTCAGCCGCAACCGGCGGCCGTCCTTCTCGACCAGCGTCGAGCCGGTCTCGCGCTCCAGTTTCGAGATCTGCTGGGAGACGGCCGACGGCGTACAGTGCAGGGCCTGGCCGGCCGCCAGCACGGTCCCGTAACTCGCCACCGCGTGCAGGGCCCGCAGCCGCCCCAGGTCAATCATGTAGCGATGCTACATCCTGGGTGAAGGTTATTTTGCTGGTGCTTAACGGTCTTGTTGGCGAGGCTCGACGTCATGAGACCGCGTGACCTCGCCCTTGCCGTCGCCGTGGCGGCCGTCTGGGGCGTCAACTTCGTCGCCATCGACGCCGGGCTGGACCACTTCCCGCCGCTGCTCTTCTCCGCCCTGCGCTTCGGCCTGGCCGCCTTCCCGGCTGTGCTGCTCGTCGGCCGCCCGCAGGTGCCGTGGAAGTGGGTCGTGATCGTCGCGCTGGTCCTCGGTGTCATCAAGTTCTCGCTGCTGTTCGGCGGCATGGCGGCGGGGATGCCGGCCGGGCTCAGCTCGCTCGTCCTGCAGAGCCAGGCGATCTTCACGATGGTCTTCGCCACCCTCTTCCTCCGCGAACGGCCCCGCCCGCTGCAGATCGCCGGACTCGCCGTCGCCACCGCCGGCGTGCTCGTCGTGGCCACCCGGACGGGCGCGAACCTGCCGGCCTTCCTGCTGGTCGTCGGCGCGGCCGCGGCCTGGGGCGTGTCCAACGTGGCGACCCGCAAGGCCTCCCCGCCGGACACGCTGCGGTTCATGGTCTGGGTCAGCGCGCTCGCCACCGGGCCCCTCGTCGTGCTGACGCTGCTGGTCGACGGCCCGGCTGCGGACCTGGCCGCGCTGCGGGCGATCGACACCGAGGCGGTCGTGGCGCTGCTCTACATCGCGCTGATCTCCACGCTGGCGGGCTTCGCCGGATGGGGCTTTCTCATGCAGAGGTACGGCGCGGCGACCGTCGCGCCGTTCAGCATGCTCGTCCCATTCTTCGGCATGGCGTCGGCGGCTCTCGTCCTGGGCGAGCCGATCTTCGCGCAGGACGTCATCGGTGGCGTGCTGGTCGTCGGCGGCGTGCTTTTGGGACTGGTCAGGTCCCGGAAGGCCGTCCCCGAGCCGCTCGTTAGGGTTGGCGTATGACGGTCGCGGTACGTGTGATCCCCTGCCTGGACGTGGACGCCGGACGGGTGGTGAAGGGCGTCAACTTCGTCGACCTGCGGGACGCGGGCGACCCGGTCGAGCTGGCCTCGGCCTACGACGCGGCGGGCGCGGACGAGCTGACGTTCCTCGACGTGACGGCGTCGTCGGACGATCGCGGGACGATGCTGGATGTCGTGCGGCGTACCGCGGAGACGGTCTTCATCCCGCTCACCGTCGGCGGTGGTGTGCGCTCGGTGGAGAACGTGGACGTGCTGTTGCGGGCCGGCGCGGACAAGGTCGGCGTGAACACGGCGGCGATCGCCCGTCCCTCGTTGATCCAGGAGATCGCCGAGCGGTTCGGCAATCAGGTTCTGGTGCTCTCGCTGGACGTGCGCCGGTCCTCCGATCAGCCGAGCGGCTGGGAGGTGACCACCCACGGCGGGCGGCGCAGCGCCGGGCTGGACGCGATCGAGTGGGCCGAGCGGGTGGCCACCCTGGGCGCCGGTGAGATCCTGCTCAACTCGATGGACGCGGACGGCACCAAGGCCGGCTTCGACCTGGAGCTGATCCGGGCGGTCCGGGCCGTCGTCGACATCCCGGTGATCGCCAGCGGTGGGGCGGGCGCGGTGTCGCACTTCCCGCCGGCGGTCGCGGCGGGGGCGGACGCGGTCCTCGCGGCGAGCGTGTTCCACTTCGGAGATCTGACCATCGGCGAGGTCAAGAACTCTTTGAAGGCGGCGGGCAATCCCGTTCGCTAGCGGCCGCCCGGCTTTTTCCGCGGCGCCGGCTGCCCTTCGGCGGCCGTCGGCTGTTGGCTTTTTTCCGCGGCGCCGGCTGACTTTCAGCGGCCGTCGGCCAGCCGCAGGCTGTACTCCCTGACGGCTGCCGCGTAGGTCTGCTCGTCCAGGGACCAGTCCGCGTAACCCGGCTCGGCGGCCCGGTTCAGCTGCGACTGCAAGGTCATCACCGCGGAGGAGAGCCCGCTGAACGGCCGGGTCCGCCACAGCTGCTCACCGGCCGGGGCGACCTCGATCAGGTCGTCCTCCACGGTGATCAGACCGGCGCCGGCGAGACGGCGGACCGCCTCCTCCAGCTCGTCGCGGCTGGGCACGCTGTGGTGCAGGAAATCGGCCGCGGCCAGCAGGTCGGCGAGGGTCGCACCGGTCACCGGCAGGGCGGCGTGCAGGGCGCGGTCACGCTCGAGCCGCTCGGCGATGACCGCGGACACGAAGATCCAAGCGTCGTTCCAGTGCCAGTCGCCGACCCCCATGCCGCAATGATGCCGTGCGGTGGCCGTACCCGGAAGCGAATGTGTCCGGATGATCACTGCCTCGTTCGGACCGGTTCGGGTTTCTGCTCCTTCACGGTCAGCGGGGGAAGGAACAGATGCACCAGAGGACCGATCGCGAGCGCGTAGGCGATGGTTCCGACGCCCACCGTGCCGCCCAGGAGGAAGCCCGCACCCAGCACGAACAGCTCGATGCCGGTGCGGATCACGCGGATCGACAGCCGGGGAAGGCGGCCGTGCAGGCCGGTCATCAGGCCGTCCCGCGGGCCCGGGCCCATCCGGCTGCCGATGTAGAGCCCGGTCGCGAAACCGTTGAGCAGGATGCCGCCGACCAGCAGCCCGACCCGGGCCGGGATCGACTCACCGGCCGGGAGCGCCCACAGCGCCGCGTCCGCCGAGAAGCCGACCACCACCAGATTGGCCACCGTGCCGAACCCGGGACGCTGGCGCAGCGGGATCCACAGCAGCAGCACCGGGACACCGGTCAGCAGCACCACCCAGCCGAAGCTGATCCCGCTCACCTCGGAAACACCCTGGTGGAAGACGTCCCACGGGTTGAGGCCGAGTCCGGACTCCACCATGAGCGCCATGCTGACGCCGTAGAGGATGAGACCGGCGAAGAGTTGGGGCACGCGGCGGTACAGGCTCATGCTGCCACTCTTGATGCCAATTCCGCGATGATAAAGTGCCAATCCTGGGGAGGTGGCTATGACGACGTCGGTGCGCGGGGACCAATTGGCACGCCTGCTGGGGCGGTGGCACGCATTGCCGGGGCGGCGGCGCAGTCCGGACTACGCGGCCCTGGCGGCCGCGGTCCGGGGCCTGCTGGCGGACGGTCGCCTGGCATTGGGGGTACGCCTGCCGGCCGAACGTGAGCTCGCGGAGGCACTCGCCGTGAGCCGCACGACGGTGTCCGCGGCCTATCGTGCGCTGCGCGAGACCGGCCACCTGACCAGTCGCCGGGGAGCCGGCAGCTGGACCACCCTCCCGCACGGCCACCGCGTCGCCACATCCGGCCTGTGGACCCCCGACGACGACCTCGACATGATCGACATGGGAGTGGCGGCGTCGGCCGCACCCGTTGAGCTCGTGCCCGCCGCCCGCGCGGCCGCCGACGACCTGCCCCGCTATCTGGGCAGTGCCGGATACCACCCGACCGGCCTGCCGGAGCTGCGTGCCGCGGTCGCTGACGGGTACACATCTCGTGGCGTGCCGACCTCGGCCGAGCAGGTCCTCATCACCAGCGGCACCCAGCAGGCGCTCGATCTGGTGCTGCGGCTCTCGGTGCCGGCCGGTGCGCCGGTCCTGGTGGAGACGCCGACCTATCCCAACGCGCTGGCCGCACTCTCCGCGCGGCGGGCACGGATCAGCACGCACGGCCTGGACACCGCGACCGGCTGGGACGGCGAGATGCTGCTGGGCGCGTTGCGGCAGACAAGACCCCGTTTGACGTACGTGATCCCGGAGTTCCACAACCCGACCGGACACCTCATGCCGGCTGCCCTGCGCGAACGTCTCGTGGCGGCGGCACACTCCGCGGGCACCGAGCTCGTCGTCGACGAGTCCTTCGTCGACCTGCCCCTCGACGACCCGCAGATGCCGCCGCCGGTCGCCGTCTTCGACCGCCACTCCCGCGTCACGTCGATCGGCGGGATGAGCAAGGCGTACTGGGGCGGCCTGCGCATCGGCTGGGTCCGCGCGTCGGCGCCACTCGTGCAGCGGCTCGCGGCGATCCGGGTCGGTGTGGACATGGCCAGCCCGGTCCTGGAACAACTCGTCGCGGTCCACCTGCTGCGACTCGCCCCGGAGATCGTGGCGGCCCGGCGAGCCCAGCTGCGCTTCCGGCGTGACGCTCTGGTCGGCGCGCTGCGCGAGATGCTGCCGGAGTGGCGCTTCTTCGTACCCGGCGGCGGCGTGACCCTCTGGGCGGAGCTGGACGGGCCGATCTCGAGCGCGCTGTCGCGGGCGGCCGAGGACGTGGGCGTGCGCCTGGCGCCGGGCCCGCGCTTCGGCCTGGACGGCACCCTCGAGCGCTTCCTGCGCCTTCCCTTCACCCTGGCCGCCGACGACCTGACCGAGGCCGTCCGCCGCCTCGCCTCAGTACGCCACGACCTCGACCACACCCCCCGCCCGACGTGGCGCTCCCCCGCCGTCATCGCCTGACCCCACCCTCCCCTCCCCCTCCCGCCGGCCGTGCGCCAGACCCCTCCACGCGGTCGTGGAGGGCGCTGGCGCACGGCTCGCGCGGGGGAGCCGTGCGTGAGGGCCCTTCCGCGCAGCCTTGGAGGGCGCCGGCGCACGGCTGGCGCGAGGGAGCCGTGCGTGAGAGCCCTTCCGCGCAGCCTGGAGGGCGCTGGCGCACGGCTCGCGTGGGGGAGCCGTGCGTGAGGGCCCTTCCGTGCAGCCTTGGAGGGGGCTGGCGCACGGCTCGCGTGCGCCGGCGGGAGAGAGGTCAGATCTGGGCGAGGGAGCCTGCGTACATCTCGTCGATCTGGGTGGCGAAGTTGGACTCCACGCTGCGGCGCTTGATCTTCATGGAGGGGGTTACCTCGCCGTGTTCGATGCTGAGGTCGCGGGGGAGGATGGCGAATTTCTTGACCGTCTCCCAGCGGTTCAGTTTGGCGTTGAGTTCGGCGATGAAGCCCTCGACCAGGGCGTGTGTCTCGGGGGCGGCGACGATCTCGTCGTAGGTCTTGCCGGCCAGGGGGCCGGTGGCGGCCCACGTGGTGATGGCGTCCTCGTCCAGGGCGATCAGCATGGTGACGAAGTTGCGGTTCTGGCCGACGACGACTGCCTGTGAGGTGTAGGGGCAGACGGCCTTGAAGGCGCCCTCGATCGCCGACGGGGCGATGAACTTGCCGCCGGACGTCTTGACCAGGTCCTTCTTGCGGTCGGTGATTTTCAGGTAGCCGTCGGAGTCGAGTTCGCCGATGTCGCCGGTGCGCAGGAAGCCGTCCTCCGTGAGGGCCTCCGCCGTCGCCTCGGGCAGGTTGTGGTAGCCGCGCATGACCGGTGCACCGCGCAGCAGCACCTCGCCGTCGGAGTCGATGCGGACCTCGAGGTCGCCGACCGCCTGGCCGACCGTGCCGATCCGGAGCTTGCCGCGCCGGTTCACGAAGTTCGCCGCGCAGGCCTCGGTCATGCCGTAGCCCTCGAGGATCGGCAGGTTGGCCGCCGCGAAGAACTCGGAGATGTCCCGGCTGAGTGCCGCCGAGCCGCTGACCAGCACGCGCAGGTTGCCGCCGAGGCGGGCCTGCAGCTTGCTGAAGACGAGCTTCTCGGCCAGCGAGTACTGAACGCCGAGGGCGGCGGGGATGGGCTTGCCGGCCTGCTGGAGAGCGACGCGCTTCTTTCCGGTGGCGACCGCCCAGGCGAAGATCTTGGGCTTGAGGCCGCCGCCGGAGGTGCCGCTGGTGACGGTCTTGTTGTAGACCTTCTCGAAGATGCGGGGCGGGGCGCACATCAGCGTCGGCTTGATCACCGAGAGCAGGTCGATGAGGCGGTCCACCCGGCCGTCGACGTAGGTCGGAACGCCGACGTGCAGGATGCCGCAGAGCAGCGTCTTGCCGAACGCGTGCGACATCGGCAGCCACAGGTAGTGCAGGTCGTCGGGGGAGAAGAGGCCGAGCTGCTCCTGCGCCACGCCCTCCCAGGTCCAGCCCTTGTGCAGCAGCTCGACGCCCTTGGGGCGGCCGGTCGTGCCGGACGTGTAGATCAGGGTGGCCAGGTTCTCCGGGCCGAGCTTGCCGACGACGTCGTCGATCAGGCCGGGGCTGCGGGTGAGCGCCTCGTTGCCGAGCTGCTCCAGGTCGGCCAGCGTGATCTGCGGCGGGGTGGCGCCGGCGTCGGCGGGGCCGTCGATCAGCACCACCTTGGTCACCGAGGTCTCCGCGCCGGCGATCTTCAGCGCCTGCTTCGCGTTCTCCGCGATGAGGACCTTGGAGCCGGAGTCGGACACGATGAACGTGGTGTCCTCGGGCTCGGTCGTCGGGTAGACCGTGGTGGCCGCGGCCCCGGCGACGTTGATGCCGAGGTCGGCCAGGATCCACTCGAGCCGCGTGTTGGACAGGATCGCGACCCGGTCCTCGATGCCGACGCCGAGTTCGTGCAGGCCGGCGCCGATCGCCCGGACCCGCTCACCCACCTGGCGCCAGGTGAGCCATTCGGGGCCGGTGTCGGAGGCGTTGGGTGCGGCCAGCGCCCGTGCGTCCGGTGTCTTCGCCACGCGCTGGAAGAGCATGTCCGGAATCGACCGGTAGGGAACCTCGAGAGCCATATCGGGCGCCGCCTTAAACCGAAACGGGGAGTAAGTAACGTCAGTGTTACCGGAGGGTAATGGTCGTCCGGCACCAGGGCTAGAGTGCGGATCAATTGAACCCGGCAACCCGGCGCCCTCAATCCTAGTCAGCGGCGGTGCCGGGACCAGACAGCCGCCCGGCTGAGAACAGGCTGAGAATCAACGGCGTGGATCTGGTCATCGAGATCGAGCCCGGCGGTGGCGAGAAGACCGCTGCCGTCTACCGGGCTCTGCGCGCGGCCATCGTGGACGGGCGGGTGCCGGCTGGGTACCGGCTGCCGGCGACGCGGGTGCTCGCCGCCGACCTGGGCGTCTCGCGGGGCAGCGTGGCCGGGGCGTACGAACGCCTGGTGGCGGAGGGTTACCTGACGGCTCGGGTCGGCGCCGGCACGTTCGTGGCGGAGGCCGCCCCGGCCCGGCGGCGGGCGGCGGGACCGGCACCCGATCCACTGCGCCCTCGGCCGGGCTGGTCGCTGACCCCGCTGCCGACCAGCGGCGAGGGCCCGGCGCCGCGCTACGACTTCCGGACCGGTATCCCGGATGCCCGGCTCTTTCCTTTCGACACATGGCGGCGGCTGGTCGGTGCGGAGCTGCGCCTGCGGGCGAACAACCCCGGGACGTACGCGGAACCGTCCGGCCATCCCGCGCTGCGTGCCGCCGTGGCGCGCTATCTCGGGTACGCCCGGTCGGTCCGCGCCACCGCCGGGGATGTCGTCGTCACCAACGGCACCCAGCACGCGCTCGACCTGATCGGGCGGGTCCTGCTGCGCCCCGGCGACGTGGTGGCGGTGGAGGAGCCCGGCTATCCGCCCGCCCGCCGCCTGTTCACCTCGCTCGGCGCCCGCGTGGTCGGCGTGCCGGTCGACGAACAGGGACTGGTGGTGTCCGCGCTCCCGGCGCACTGCCGTCTGGTCTACGTGACGCCGTCGCACCAGTTCCCGCTGGGCCGGGTGATGAGCCTGGCCCGCCGGCAGGAACTGCTCGGCTGGGCCCGGAAGCGGCAGGCGGCGATCGTCGAGGACGACTACGACAGCGAGTTCCGGTTCTCGGCCCGGCCTCTGGAGCCGCTCTGCACGCTGGACCGCAGCGGGCGGGTGCTCTATGTGGGCACGTTCTCCAAGAGCATGCTGCCGTCGTTGCGTACCGGGTTCGTGCTCGTCCCGCCGGGTCTGCGGCCCGCGATCGTGGCGGCGAGGCAGGCCGGCGACGGGTACGGCCAGGTGGCGGTGCAGGCGGCGCTGGCCCGCTTCATCGACGACGGCCAGCTGGCGAGGCACGTCCGCAAAGCAGGTCGTTCCTACCTCGACCGGCATATCCGAATTGTTCGTGAAATAGGCCGAATATCGGCTCTCGACGTCATCCCGTCGGCTGCCGGACTGCACGTCACGGCACTACTGGAGCGCGGCGATCCAGCCCGGATCGTCATGCTGGCACGACGATCCGGGCTGGAGATCGAGAACCTCGCGGACTACGCGGCGGAGGGCCCGCCGTCACGCCCTGGCCTGGTGTTCGGGTACGGGGCGGTCGACCCGGACCTGATCGAGGAGGGGCTTGCGCGACTGCCGGCGCTGATAGAGGACAGCCAGCGCCGCGATGGTCAGGCTCAGCAGCGCCGGCCAGCCGTTGAGCCAGAGCAGCGCGACCACCGCCACGAACGCGAACCCGGCGATCACCCGTGACCAGCCGGCCGGCAGCAGGCGCAGGGCCGCCGCCGTGCCGAGCACGTACACCAGGGTGAAGCAGCCGGTCACCAGCAGCGTCGCGGTGTGCAGACCGAGCGGGAGCAGGGCGCAGACGACGCTGGCCGTGAAGATGAACGTCAGCGACCGGCGCTGCGTGCCGAAGACCCTGGCCGGCAGCGCGCCCTCGGCGGCCAGGGCGGCACCGAGGCGGCTCGCCCCGGCGTAGTACGCGTTGACCGCACCCAGCGTCAGGATCACCGCGACGACGGCGGTGAGCAGGCGGACCGGGCCGCCGACGCCGATGGCCAGCAGGTCGGAGAGCGGCGCCCGGCTGCCGGCCAGGGCGGGACCCAGCGCCAGCACGCTGACCGCGGCGACGGCCAGGTAGAGGACGCCCACCACGGCGACCGCGATCAGGGTGGCGCGGGGTACGTCCCGGCGCGGATGGCGGTACTCGGCCGACAGTGAGGAGAGCGCCTCCCAGCCGGCGAAGCCCCAGACCAGCAGTGCCGCGGCGGCGCCGATGCCGGACCAGCCGTGCGGGGCGAACGGAGTGAGGTGGTCCCAGCGGGCGTGCGGCAGGGCGGCCACGACGGTCACCACGAGCAGGACGGCGAGGGTGGCGGTGAGGACCAGCTGCACCCGGCCGGAGATGCGCAGGCCGAACCAGTTCATCGCGTACGCCGTACCGATCAGGGCGAGGAACGTGACGAACTCGGTGACCTTGCCGCCGCCGAAGACGTCGGCCACGTAGCCGCCGGTGAAGGCGGCCGCGACCGGCGCGCCGAGCGGCACCGCGAAGTAGAAGCACCAGCCGACCGCGGTGGCGGCGTGCGGGCCGAACGCCATCCGGGCGTACGTGGAGACGCCGCCGGCGTCCGGGTAACGGGCGCCGAGGGCGGCGAAGGTCCAGGCCAGAGGCGCGGAGAGCACGATGAGGGCGAGCCAGGCGACCAGGGCGGCCGGCCCGGCCGCCTCGGCGGCGAGCGCGGGCAGGGAGATCAGCCCGGTGCCCAGGACGGCGCCGACGGAGAGGGCGGCACCCTGGGCGACGGAAAGGCCGGAGCGAGCGTTCATACGGTCGAACCTACGGCCGTATTGGCGTCTCGTTCGAGCCAATTACCGCCCGTTCGGATGGGCCAATCTCAGACCCCGAGCCGGGCCTTGCGGAGGCGCTCGGCGAGCGCGGGGTCGCCGTCCACGGTGACCCGCGCGGCGCGCTGACGGCCGGAGAAGAACATCGCGAGCTCGCCCGCGTCCCCGGAGATCCGCACCTGCGGCTCCGCGCCGGTGCGCAGCGGCTCGAACCCGGTCGCGGTGATCTCCGCGGAGATCTTGAGGCGGCGCAGCGCGGCCCGCGACGTGAGCTTGACGGCCCGCCAGAGGGCCACCTGCTCCGGAAGGTCCAGGGTGCGCGGCTCCCAGCCGGTGCCGGCTCGGCGTACGTCCTCGTGGTGGATGAAGAACTCCATGGTGTTCGCCAGCGGGTCGACGAGCGGGTTGCTGACCGGGCTCCAGACCGGCGGCTTGCGCAGCTGGTCGATCAGCTCCGCGTAGTCCAGCGCGGCTCGGGACAGGCGGATCTTCTCCCCGTACTCCCGGAGCGGGGGGATGACGAGCCCGGCGGCGGAGTCCGGCCGCCGCTCCCGGACCACGATGTGCGCGGCGAGATCGCGCGTGGTCCACCCGGTGCAGAGCGTCGGCGCGTCCGGACCCGTGCTGAGCAGCAGGTCGGCCAGTTGCTCCCGCTCCCGGCGGGCGTAATTCGTCATCCGTCGATCCTAACTGTGTAATCGTGGCCACAATGTAAACGGCCGTCGTTCCCGGCAGTATGGACCGGTAAGGCCGGTAGCCCCGGCGAACACTTACCAGTCGGGTAGGAAATTGAGCGGCAGGGCCAGCAATGACGTGCTGGGACGGGGTCTGCGGGTGCTCGGCCACGCGATCCGGACGGAGCCACGGCTCTTCGTCGTCAGCGCGATCGGCAGCAGTTTCTTCGGACTATTGATCATCGCGAACTCGTACGTCGTCGGTTATGTGATCGGGCACGTCGTGGTGCCGGCGTTCGCGGCAGGCCGGGTGGGCAGCGGTCAGCTCGCGCTGGTCGTCGCCGTGCTGCTGGGCATCTCCGGCCTGCGTGTCGTCAGCATCTTCGCCCGGCGCCTCGGCGCCGGCTTCATGCAGTTCCGGCTGCAGGCGCGCTACCGGCGTGCGGTGACCCGGCGCTATCTCGCGCTGCCGCCCTCCTGGCACCAGCGCAACGCCACCGGCACCCTGCTCTCCAACGCCAGCTCGGACGTCGAGGCCGCGTGGGCGCCGATCGCGCCGATGCCGTTCGCGGTCGGCACCATCGTCATGATCTTCGGTGCGGTGGTCGCGCTGTTCCTCACCGACTGGGTGCTCGCGCTGGTCGGCGTCGCACTCTTCCCGTCGCTGTTCGCGCTGAACCTGGCCTACTCGCGCCGGATGTCGCCGCGGCAGATCCACGCGCAGCGGATGCGGGCCAAGGTCAGCGCGGTCGCGCACGAGAGCTTCGACGGCGCCCTGGTGGTCAAGACGATGGGCCGCGAGGCGGACGAGTCGCGCCGGTTCGGCGTGTTCGTCACCGAGCTGCGTGACGCGCTGGTCGCGGTGGGCCGCCTGCGCGGTCTCTTCGACCCGCTGATGGACTCCCTGCCCAGCATCGGCACCCTCGCCGTGCTGCTGCTGGGCACCCTCCGCCTGCAGCAGGGCGCGGTCAGCGTGGCCGAGGTGGTGAGCGTCGCCTTCCTCTTCACGGTGCTGGCCTTCCCGGTGCGCGCGATCGGGTGGGTGGTCGGCGAGCTGCCGCGCAGCGTCGCCGGATGGGAGAGGGTCCAGGCGGTGCTTTCGGCCGAGGGCGATATGGGGTACGGGCAAAGCGCTCTGCCCGGCGAAGGTCCCGCCGAACTGCGCTTCGACGAGGTGAGTTACCGCTACGCCGGCGGTCCGCCCGTCCTCACCGACGTCAGCTTCACGGTCCCCGCCGGCCAGACCGTCGCCCTGGTCGGCGCGACAGGCTCCGGCAAGTCTACGATCGCCTCCCTCGCCGTCCGCCTGGTCGACCCGGAGTCCGGCAGCGTCGCCCTAGACGGCGTGAAGCTGCCCGACCTCGGCGGTGCCGCGCTGGCAAACGCCACCGCGCTCGTGCCGCAGGTGCCGTTCGTCTTCGACGACACCGTCCGCGGCAACATCGCCCTCGACCGTGCCGAGATCGGCGACGACCGTGTCCGGGCGGCACTGCGGCTGGCGCAGGCCGACCGTTTCGTCGACGGCCTGCCCGAGCAGCTCGGCACCGCCGTCGGCGAGCGCGGCACCTCGCTCTCCGGCGGTCAGCGGCAGAGGCTCACGCTGGCCCGCGCGCTCGCCGGCCGGCCCCGCCTGCTGGTGCTCGACGACGCCACCAGCGCGGTCGACCCCCGTGTCGAGGCCGCCATCCTGTCCGCCCTGCGTGAGGCCGGCTCCTCGATCCTGGTCGTCGCGTACCGGCGCGCCACGATCGCGCTCGCCGACGTCGTCGTCTACCTGCACCAGGGCCGGGTCGTGGCGACCGGGACGCACTCGTCGCTGTTGGCGTCGCAGCCCGGATACGCCGATCTGGTCACCGCCTACGAGAAAGCGGAGCAGGCGAAATGAGCGAAGGCGCCGTCGCCACCATCCGGCGGGGTCTGGCCCTCTCCCCGGAGCTGCGGACCGGCCTGGCCGGGACGATCGGGCTCGCCGTGCTGCAGATGGCCGGCCGGGTCGCCGTGCCGATCGCCATCCAGCAGGGCATCGACCACGGCATCCGCGGTCCCGGCGGCCCGGACCCGCAGATCGTGGTCGTCATCGTGGCGCTCACCCTGGTCGCCCTGGCGATCTCGACGCTCTGCGGTTACCTGATGACCCGCCGGCTGTTCACGGTCAGCGAGACCGCGCTCGGCGGCCTGCGGTCCCGGACGTTCCGCCACATCCACGACCTGTCGATGCTGCACCAGCAGTCCGAGCGGCGCGGCTCGATGGTGTCGCGGGTGACCGGTGACGTCGACCAGATCTCGCAGTTCCTGCAGACCGGCGGCGTGCAGCTGCTGCTCGCCAGCGGCCAGTTGATCGTCTCGACCGTGGTGATGTTCGTCTACTCGTGGCAGCTCACGATCGTGGTGCTGCTCGCGTTCGGCCCGGCGGTCGCGGTGATCCGGCTGTTCCAGAAGCGCCTGGCCGCGGTCTACCGGGCGGTCCGCGAGCGTACCGGCGTGATGCTCGGGGCGATCGCCGAGAGCGTCGTCGGCGCCACCGTGATCCGCTCGTACGGGGTGGCCGCCCGCACCGAGGCCCGCCTCGACACCGCGGTCGACGACCTGCGTGTCGCGCAGCAGCGGGCCCTGCGGACGAGCGTGACCAGCTTCTCCAGCGGTGAGATCGGCGCCGGACTGGCCCTGGCCGGCGTGGTGGTGCTCGGCACGATGCTCGGCGTCGACGGCGAGATCACCGTGGGCCGGCTGACCGCGTTCCTGTTCCTGGTGACGCTCTTCATCCAGCCGGTGCAGATCGCGACCGACATGCTCAACGAGGCGCAGAACGCGGTGGCCGGCTGGCGCCGCATCCTCGACGTGCTCGACGTCGACCCGGACGTGGCCGACCCCGACGACCGGGGCGTGGAGCTGCCGCCGGGACCGCTGTCGGTGCGCTTCCGTGACGTCTCGTTCCGCTACCCGGGCGGCCCCCTTGTTCTCTCCGACGTGGACCTGGAGATCCCGGCTCGCACCAAGGTCGCTGTGGTGGGCGAGACCGGCAGTGGCAAGACCACGTTCGCGAAGCTGCTGACCCGGCTGATGGACCCGGCCTCCGGCGCGGTCCTGCTCAGTGGTGTCCCGCTGACCGGCGTGCGGTTCTCGTCGCTGCGCTCGCGGGTGGTGATGGTGCCGCAGGACGGTTTCCTGTTCGACGCGACCGTCGCCGAGAACATCCGCTTCGCCGAACCGGCCCTGTCCGACTCCCAGCTGGCCGCGGCGTTCGCGGAACTGGGGCTCGCGGACTGGGTGGACGGCCTGCCCGAGGGCGTGAACACCCCGGTGGGGGAGCGCGGCGAGGCGCTCAGTGTGGGCGAGCGGCAGCTGGTCGCGCTGGTGCGGGCCTATGTCGCCGACCCGGATCTGCTGGTCCTGGACGAGGCGACCAGTGCTGTCGACCCGGCCACCGAGGTGCGGCTGCAGCACGCCCTCGACCTCGTGACCCGGGGGCGGACCACGGTGGCCATCGCGCACCGGCTGTCCACGGCGCAGGCCGCGGACGAGGTGATCGTGGTGGATGCGGGCCGCGTCGTGCAACGCGGCCCGCACGCCCGCCTCGTCGCCGAGGAGGGTTCGATCTACGCCAAGCTCTACGCCAGCTGGTTGGAACAGACACGCTGACCGGGTCGTATTCGACCCGGTGAGATGAGCGCGTCGCTCGCAGCGGCCGCAGTCCCTGCCGACCGCTGCGAGAGGCCCGCCATTTCAGCGATTCATGAGCTGGTTGTCTATCGGGCGTAGTACTCGACGACCAGCTGCTCGTCGCAGAGCACCGGGACCTCGGTGCGCTGCGGCGCCCGGATGACCGTGGTGCGCAGCTCCTCGAGGACCGTCGACAGGTACGGCGCGGTCGGGCCGTCGATGTGCGCCCCGGTCGCCGCGATCTGGAACGGCGGCTTCTGCCGGCTGGTCTCCTTGACCTCGATGACCTGGCCGGGCTTGAGCTTGTAGCCGGGGCGGTCCACCTTCTTGCCGTCCACGGTGAAGTGACCGTGCACGACGAGCTGGCGGGCCTGGTAGATGGTCCGGGTGAAGCCGGCCCGGAACACCGTCGCGTCGAGGCGGCGCTCCAGCAGCGTGACCATGGTCTCGCCGGTCTTGCCCTCGGCCTTGTGCGCCGCGTCGTACGCCGCGCGCATCTGGACCTCGCTGATGTTGTACTGGTGGCGCAGCCGCTGCTTCTCCAGCAGCCGGACCTGGTAGTCCGAGCTCTTGCGGCGTCCCCGGCCGTGCACGCCGGGCGGGAACGGGCGCCGCTCGAAGTACTTGACGCACTTACGCGTCAGAGGGATTCCGAGGGCCCGCGACAGCTTCGCCTTGGGTCGAGAGTTGTTCAACTGGGATCTCCTGTTACGGTTAGCCTTGCCTTACTTAGGTAAGCCTAACCGGTGCCCGGAGGTGCTCGTCATGCAACCCAGTCCCGCCGAGATCGCGCGAACGCTTGCCGCCGGTCACCTGCCCGCCGTCGCGCACATCGCGTGCCGCCCCGGGCCCACGCCGGTCCGGCACGTGACCGACTCGCAGGGACGTGTGCTGCTGCTCGCGCCGGCCGACGGAACTCTCGCGGCCGCGCTCCGCCCGCAGGACGGAAACGACGACACCGCCCTGGTCCTGGACATTCGCGACGTGCCCCCGATGGCGACCTCGCCGTCGCTCGGGCGGGTCTGGGTGTCCGGCTGGGCGAGCGTGCTGACCGGCGACGACGCCCGCGCGGCCGCGCTTGACTACGCCGACACCGACGCCTGCGGCGACCTGCTCGACATCGGCGAGAGCCAGGCGCTGTACCGGATGGACGTCGCCGAGGTGCGGTACGAGCGTAACGAGAATCTCATCGAGATCGATCCCGACGACTACGCCGAGGCAACTCCGGACCCGTTGCGTGCCGTCGAGTTCGATCTGATCGCCGACCTGGCCGACCACCACATGGCCGAGATGGGCGCGTACGTGCAGCGGCAGCTCGGCCCGGCCGCGCGTCCCGGCGACGAGCCGAAGGTGGTCCGCCTCGACCGGTACGGATTCCTGGTCCGGATGGGCGGCCGCAGCGCACGGCTCGCCTTCCCTCGCCCGGTCACCGACCGGCACGACCTGGCGCACCTGCTCCACCCGATCCTGTGCCGGCGGTGCACGGCCTGACCTCTGGTCACAAAGACGGGCGGGATCCCAGCGGCCACCTTCTGCCGCCGTCAGGCCGCGGGATCCCGTCTTTGTGCTCTGCCGGCCGGTGCCGCGGCCGGCAGAGCACAACCACACCACACCTGGTGCGTGGCCGCACCTTTTGTCAGAGAGACAGAATCCGGTCCAGGTACTCGCGGTAGCCGCGCATCGCCATCCGCATGCTCTCGGTGTCCGGGGTGTCCGTGCCCCGCAGCGGGTCCAGCTCGTCCCGCTCCGCCAGCAGCACCTCGGTCAGCTCGTTCACCGCGTCGGTGAGCAGGTCGTGCGCCCGGGTCAGGGCGGTCACCGGGTCGTCGACGAACTCCGCCTTCACCTCGTGCCACGCCGCCCGGAAGTGCCGGGCCGCGTCCTCGTCCCAGATCGTGCGGGTGATCTGCGGCTCGCCGGTGCCCAGATCGGCGACCGGCTCGTCCTCCTCGCGGGACGCGCGGCGGCCGCCGCGGCGCACCGGCTCGAGGTCCTCCAGGCTGGCCGAGCGGCGCGGCGCCGGCTTGGCCTCCGGCTCCTGGTGCGCGCGGCGACCGGCACCGCCGACCGCGAGACCGGTGACACCGGCCTCGATGGTGGCCGGGTACGCCTGGAACTCGGGCGGCGGCGGGGTCACCAGACCGGGATGCGGCGACACCGGCGTCACCGAGGCGACGCCGAGCGCCTCACCGGAGCGGCCCAGGCTGTAGCCGGTCGGGCTGAACCCGAACCCGCCGTCCGCGGACTGCGGCAGGCCCGCGTATCCGCCGTTGTCCGGCGTCTCGGCGGCCTGCTGCGTCTCGGGGGCCCGCACAGCCGAGTCCGGCGGTGTCCGCGTGGCCGGGATCTGCACCGACGGCAGCTGCGCCGGCGAGACCGGAGTGTTCGCGGCCGGGTCGACCGGTGCCGCGGCCTGCGCCGGCTGGCCGGAGACCGGCGTGAGCGTGCCCGCCGCGTGGTCCGGGGTGAAGTCCGGTACCCCGTACGAACCCGGCGCGTAGCCCGGCGACACCGGGACGCCGGAGACCGGGCCCTCCGGTGTCGTCGGAACCATGCTGGTGGGCACCTGAGCCCAGCCGGCGGCCGGGCGAGGGATGTCCGCCGGCGAACCGGCCGGCGACTCCTCGCCCGCGTCGCCGTGCAGGCCGGGCGGGGGCGGGACAGGCTTGCCGTCCACGCCCGGCGCCTCGCCGTTCGGTGTGTAGCCGGGCGCCCCTGCCCGTCCGTTCATGTCCTCACGTCCGTTCTCGTCGCTAGGGCCCGCCGTCGCGGCGGCGTCCTGGTCGTCGGCCTCCGGCGGAGTCTCCTCCGCAGGATCCTCCGCCGGTGTCGCACCGGCCGACTGCTCGTCGGCCGGGTGGTCGGCGACCGGGGAGTCGCCTTGTTCGGCAGCCTCGGCCACCTCGGCTTTCGCCGCCTCGGTCTCGGTCTCCGCCGCCGGGGAATCCGGTTGACCCGGAGTCTCCTCGTCGCCGGAGCGCCCACTGTCCTCGGACTCGGTGCCGTTACGGCCGCCGAACAGGAACCGCCCGGTTCCGCTCAGCCGCCCACCGAGGCCGAAGCCACCGAAGGACCCGTCACGGTTCTCCGGCTCCAGGGACTTTACGTCCTGAGCGGGACCTGCCTCCTCGTCCGGAGGGACTGAGTGATCAGTATCGCCGTGCCGTGATCGGGCCGGGGGGCCGGAGGACGGACGGCCTCCGGCCGGGCCTCGTGGGGGTCCCGGGGTTGCCCGCCCGGCCGCCCGGTTCAGGCCGAACGGATCAGCCGCGGGCTTGTCGGGTGGGATCGGCACAGCGGGCCGCACCCCGTACGCCCCGGTCAGCAGGTCGGACGGGCTGCCCAGGGCGATGATCTCGGGCTCGCCGGCCGCCGCCTCCGTCTCCGGGCGCACCTGCCAGAACCGGGCGAGGCCGGGCGAGGGCCGGGTGTTGTCGGGGCTGGACGTCGGCTCCATCTCGGTTTTCACCACTCCCGTCGCGAGTCGCGCCCGCCGGGGCTTGCCGGTACCAGCGCAGACGCACCGAGCGGCGGGCGCTGAGGCAGTCAGCCACGAACGCGCTCCGGCGACCGTACCGCTCCTCCAGTGCCCGGCACATCCCCGGTTACCGGATCGTGGGGCTTGCGGGGAGAATCCTGTTCGTGCCTGAAATGAAGACCTCCCTCGACCCCGCGGTCGCCCAGCGGCTCAAGCGCACCTCCGACGGCCTCGTGGCGGCGATCGTGCAGGAGCACGGCACCGGCGACGTCCTGATGCTGGCCTGGATGGACGACGAGGCGCTGTACCGCACGCTCACCACCGGCCGGGCCACCTACTGGTCCCGCAGCCGTTCGGAGTACTGGGTCAAGGGCGCGACCTCGGGCCACGTCCAGCATGTCAAGAGCGTCTCGCTGGACTGCGACGGCGACGCCCTGCTGGTCACCGTCGAGCAGGTGGGCGCGGCCTGCCACACCGGTACGCACACCTGTTTCACCGACTCGTTGGAGGTGCGATGACCAGCGGCGCGACATTCCCGGACGAGGCGGAGTTCGTCGGAGTCAAACGGCGCGTGATCCCCGTGACGCGCAAGCTCCTGGCGGACGGTGAGACGCCGGTCGGCGTCTACACGAAGCTGGCCGGCGGCCCGGGCACCTTCCTGCTGGAGTCCGCCGAGCAGGGCCTGGCCTGGTCGCGCTACTCGTTCATCGGGGTGCGCAGCGTCGCCACACTGGTCGAGCGCGACGGCGAGGCCACCTGGCTGGGCACGCCGCCGGACGGGGTGCCGACCGGTGGCGACCCGGTGGTCGCACTGCGCGAGACGGTGGCCGCGCTGACCGGCGGGGTCGAGCCCGAGGACGGGCTGCCCCCGCTCACCGGCGGCATGGTCGGCTATCTCGGGTACGACCTGGTGCGCCGTTTCGAGCGGCTGCCCGCCACGGCGGTCGACGACGTGCCGCTGCCCGAACTGGGCATGATGCTCGCGACCGACCTCGTGGTGCTCGACCATCACGAGGGCTCGGCGCTGCTGGTGGCCAACGCGGTGCTCGGCGAGGACGCCGACGACGCTGCGCGGCGCGCTGCGTACCATCAAGCGGTTGGCCGCCTCGACGCGATGACCACCGCCCTGTCCCGGCCCACCCCGCCAATGGTCTCCACGGTGGACCGCCGCCCGGCAGGCGAGCCGGTCAGCCGCACCGCGCCGGGCGAATATCAGAAGGCTGTCGAGTCGGCCAAGGAGGCGATCCGGGCCGGCGAGTGCTTCCAGATCGTCGTGGCGCAGCGCTTCGAGCGGCCCACCGATGCCAACGCGCTCGATGTGTACCGGGTGCTGCGGGCCACGAACCCGTCGCCGTACATGTACCTGCTGCGTTTCGACGACTTCGACATCGTCGGCTCCTCGCCCGAGGCACACCTGAAGGTCAGCAACAACCGGACCGCGCTGCTGCACCCGATCGCCGGCACGCGCTGGCGGGGCGCCACACCCGAGCAGGACGCCGCGCTCGCCGCCGAACTGCTCGCCGACCCGAAGGAGCGCTCCGAGCACGTCATGCTGGTCGACCTGGGCCGCAACGACCTCGGCCGGGTCTGCGAGCCGGGCACGGTCGAGGTGCCGGAATTCGCCAGGATCGAGCGGTACAGCCACGTCATGCACATCGTGTCGACGGTGGTCGGGCGCCTGCGCGAGGACCGCTCGGCGTTCGACGCGCTCGCCGCGACCTTCCCGGCCGGCACCCTCTCCGGAGCCCCCAAGGTCCGGGCCATGGAGATCATCGAGGAACTGGAACCGACGCGGCGCGGCCTCTACGGCGGCACGGTCGGCTACTTCGGCTTCACCGGCGACATGGACATGGCGATCGCCATCCGTACGGCGCTGATCAAGGACGGGGTGGCCTACGTGGGCGCCGGCGCGGGCATTGTGGCGGATTCCGACCCGGCGGCCGAGGAACAGGAGACCCGTAACAAGGCCGCCGCCGTCCTGGCCGCGATCGCCTCGGCCGAGACGCTGCGCGCGGCCCGATGAGGCGCTCGCAACTGTCCGCGGTCCTCGCCTGCCTTTTCGGCGCCGGAATCACCCTGTTCGCGCTTTTCCGGGTCTGGTCGGTGCGGGTGGAGGAGCGGCCCGGCCTGCCTGATTTGCGTACTTCGCAGACGGGCGCCGATGTTCAGCCCTGGTTGATCGGGGTGGCGGTGGTGGCGTTGGCGGGGACGGGGGCGCTGCTGGCTACCCGGGGTGTGGTTCGGCGGGGGCTGGGTGTGGTGCTGGTGGTGGCGGGGGTCGGGGTTGTGGTGGGCGCGGTGGTGGCGCGGGTGGGGTTGGACGTGGGGGATGCGGGGGTTGGTGGGTCGGTTTGGCCGATTGTTGTTGTGCTGGGTGGCGCGGGGGTTGTGGTGGGTGGGGTGCTTGCCGCGCGGTATGGGCATTTGTGGGCGGCTATGTCGTCGCGGTATGAGCGGAGTGTCGATTCCTCCGCGTCCGGTGCGCCGCCTTCGCCTGCGCCGGGGCGGGGTGCGGCGAGTGGTGGTCGTGAGCCCGGTGTCGACTCGCGGGCGTTCTGGGAGGCTCTGGATCGTGGTGAGGATCCGACTGCTCGCTGAACGCCTCGTCACCCGTGCGGGGTAGCCGAAATGGATATCCGTTAGGGATTTCGGCATTTGTCCGTGTTGGTGGGGTCGCCTTCTTGAGCGCCTTTGTCGTTAGTTCCGGGCCGTTCGGTGGCGCTTGACTGTGAAAGAGGCGGCGGTCAGCGGGGCAGCGCGGCCAGCGACCGCCCACGGTTCGCCCGGCGACCTTCGGGGTGTGTCGCGGCCAGAGCGGCCACCGCCCGGCTCGTGTCCAGCCGCGCCTGTGCCCGAGCCCGGTCCGCCAGGATCGCATCCCAGGCGTTGTCCCGGGCAGTACGAACGTTGTCCTCGCCCACCACCGCCCGCTGTACTCCGGTGGCGACGTCGGCGGCGAGGGAGACGAGAGTCCGCGAGAGGGTGGCGAACCCCATCGGCTGGGTATCAGTGGCAGTGGCCATCGTTCGACTCCGCAATCAATCGTCCGGCTGGCGGCGTTTCGGGGCGCCGGGACAAGTCTGCCCGAGTCACATGGTGGTGGAGTCCTATTTCCGCACGGTGACATGCACGTCAAACTGAAGTGGTATCGGCCGAACGGGCGAAGTGCCGCAGCGTAGAGCCGGTGCGGGAGATCCAGACGTGTGAGCGAACGAACAGCCGCAACGGGCAGCCTGGCATTATGCCCCAGCCCATTCCGTGAGGCGCGCCATACCCCCGGGAGGCCGTCACCCGCCGTGACCTCCTAGCATCGGGCCGGAGACACCCGGAGAGGGGAGTCATTACGTGACATCCGATCAGGCGGAAGTGGGCAGTGGCGGACCCGCGGCTCCGCAGAACGTTCTCGAAGAGATCCTCGCCGGGGTGCGTGAGGACGTAGCGGCACGTCAGGCGCGTACGCCGCTGGAAAAGGTGCGTGAGCTCGCGGCGGCGGCCCCGCCCGCGATCGACGCGTACGCGGCGTTGCGCAAGCCCGGTGTCGCGGTGATCGCCGAGGTGAAGCGGGCATCGCCGTCGAAGGGCGCGCTCGCCGACATTCCGGACCCGGCGGAGCTGGCGGGTGAGTATGCGGCGGGCGGCGCCCGGTGCATCAGTGTGCTCACCGAGGGACGCTGGTTCGGCGGCTCGCTGGAGGATCTGACCGCGGTTCGCAACGCCGTGAAGATCCCGGTGCTGCGCAAGGACTTCGTGGTCTCCAGCTATCAGGTGCACGAGGCCCGCGCGCACGGTGCCGACCTGGTGCTGCTGATCGTCGCGGCGCTGGAGCAGAACGCGCTTGTCGGCCTCCTGGAGCGGATCGAGTCGCTGGGCATGACCGCCCTCGTCGAAGTGCACAACGAGGAGGAGGCGGACCGGGCACTGGAGGCCAACGCGAAGGTGATCGGGGTCAACGCCCGGGACCTGCGTACGCTCCAGGTGGACCGGTCGGTCTTCGAGCGCATCGCGCCGGGCCTGCCGAACAACGTCGTGAAGATCGCGGAGTCGGGCGTGCGTGGCCCGCACGACCTGATCCGGTACGCGTCGGCCGGCGCCGACGCCGTGCTGGTCGGCGAGGGCCTGGTGACGCAGAAGTCGCCGCGTGACGCGGTGGCCGAGCTGGTCAACGCCGGTAACCACCCGGCGACGCCGAGGCCGGTCCGATGACCGCTCCGGCGCTGCCCGACCTCGCCGGTCACTTCGGCCGGTACGGCGGGCGGTTCGTCCCGGAGGCCCTCATCAAGGCGCTGGACGAACTGGAGGCGGCGTACCGGTCGGCGAAGCGGGATCCGGAGTTCCAGGCGCGGTTCCAGGATCTGCTGCTGAACTACGCGGGTGTGCCCTCGCTGCTGTACCGGGCGACCCGGCTCTCCGAGGCGCTCGGCGCGGAGATCCTGCTCAAGCGGGAGGACCTGAACCACACGGGTGCGCACAAGGTGCGCAACGTGCTGGGTCAGGCGCTGCTCGCCAAGCGGATGGGCAAGCCGCGGGTGATCGCCGAGACCGGGGCGGGACAGCACGGTGTCGCCAGCGCCACGGCGGCGGCCCTGCTCGACCTCGAGTGCACCGTCTACATGGGCGAGATGGACACCGAGCGGCAGGCGCTGAACGTGGCCCGGATGCGGATGCTCGGCGCCACCGTGGTCCCGGTGACCAACGGTTCGCGGACGCTGAAGGACGCGCTGAACGAGGCGCTGCGCGACTGGGTGACCACGGTCGAGACCACCCACTACCTGCTCGGTACGGCGGCCGGGCCGCACCCGTTCCCGGAGCTGGTCCGTGACTTCGTCGGCGGTATCGGTGTCGAGGCGCGGGCACAGTGCCTGGAGATGATCGGCCGCCTGCCGGACGCGGTCGCCGCGTGCGTCGGTGGCGGGTCGAACGCGATCGGCATCTTCCACGCGTTCGTGCCGGACGAGGGTGTCCGTCTCTACGGCTTCGAGGCCGGCGGTGACGGGGTGGAGACCGGGCGGCACGCGGCGTCGATCACCGGCGGTTCGGTGGGTGTGCTGCACGGCAACCGCACCTATCTGCTGCAGGACGAGGACGGGCAGACCATCGAGTCGCACTCGATCTCGGCGGGGCTGGACTACCCGGGTGTCGGTCCGGAGCACGCGTGGCTCAACGACACCGGGCGGGCCAGCTACGAGCCGGTGACCGACGCGGAGGCGATGGCGGCGTTCCAGCTGCTGTGCCGTACCGAGGGGATCATCCCGGCGATCGAGAGCTCGCACGCGCTCGCGGGCGTCGCCAAGATCGCTCCGCGCCTGCGCGCCGAGCTCGGGCGTACGCCGACGATCGTGGTGAACCTGTCCGGGCGCGGTGACAAGGACGTGCACACGGCCGGCGCGTACTTCGGCATCCTCGACCAGGTCGAGAAGGTCGTACCCGGGGAGAACACGTGAGCATCGCGGCGACGTTCGCCAAGGCGAGGTCCGAGAACCGGTCGGTGCTGGTGGGCTGCATGCCGGCCGGGTTCCCGACGGTGGACGACAGCATCGAGCAGATGATCGCGATGCACCGGTCCGGCTGCGATGTGATCGAGGTCGAGCTGCCGTACTCGGACCCGGTCATGGACGGCCCGGTGATCCAGAAGGCGAGCGACATCGCGCTGGCCAACGGGGTGCGCACCCGCGACACCCTGAAGATCATCGACGCGGTCTCGTCGGCGGGCGCCACGGTCGTGCTGATGACCTACTGGAACCCGATCGAGAAGTACGGTGTCGACGCGTTCGCCCGTGATCTCGCCGCGGCCGGCGCCACGGGTCTTATCACGCCGGACCTGATCCCGGACGAGGCGGCCGAGTGGATCGCCGCCTCCGACAATCACAAGATCGACCGTACGTTCCTGGTCGCGCCGTCGTCGACCGACGAGCGGATCGCGATGACCCTGGCCAACTGCCGCGGCTTCGTCTACGCGACCGCGCTGATGGGCGTCACCGGCGCCCGTACCTCGGTCTCCTCGCAGGCCCCCGAGCTGGTGTCCCGGATCCGGGCGATCGACCCGGAGATGCCGGTCGGTGTCGGCCTGGGGGTCGGCAACGGCAAGCAGGCCGCCGAGGTGGGCGCGTTCGCCGACGGCGTCATCGTCGGCAGCGCGCTGATCCGCTGCGTCCTGGACGCCCCGGACCGGGCGACCGGCCTGGACCGCCTGCGCGCGCTGAGCGCCGAGCTGGCCGACGGAGTCCGGACAAGATAACGAAAAGAAGGTGGCCCGGGCGGCGAAATTGAGACCCGCCCGGCCATCACAGGGAGGGCTCGCGGCGGTAGCGTGTGCACCCGTGAACATCGCCGCCATCCCCAGTCCCACCACGTCGGTGTGGCACCTCGGACCGCTGCCGATCCGCGCGTACGCGCTCTGCATCATCCTCGGCATGGTCGCCGCCACGCTCATCATGGAGCACCGGCTGCGCCGCCGCGGTGTGGCGCCGTGGACCTCGCTGGACATCGTGGTGTGGGCGGTGCCGTTCGGCATCATCGGCGCGCGGATCTACCACCTGATCACCTCGCCGCAGGACTACTTCGGCGCCGACGGTGACCCGATCCGTGCCTTCTACATCTGGGAGGGCGGCCTCGGCATCTGGGGCGCGGTGGGCGGTGGCGCGGTCGGCGCCTGGATCGCCGCTCGGCAGATCGGCCTGCCGCTGACCGTGATCGCCGACGCGCTCGCGCCCGGTCTGCCGGTCGCGCAGGCCATCGGCCGGTTCGGCAACTGGTTCAACAACGAGCTGTACGGCAAGGTCACCACGCTGCCGTGGGGTCTCGAGGTGCACGAGATGGACTCGGCGAACCCCGGGCACGCCACGGTGATCGACGGCGAGCCGGTGACCAAGCCCGAGCTCTACCACCCCACTTTCGCGTACGAGGCGATCTGGAACCTCGGCGTCGCCGGGCTGGTCTGGCTGCTGGACCGCAAGTTCAAGTTCGGCAAGGGCCGGGCCTTCGCGCTCTACGTGATGGCGTACACGGCGGGTCGCGCCTGGATCGAGATGCTCCGCGTCGACGAGGCGAACACCTTCTTCGGCGTACGTGTCAACGTCTTCGTCTCGTTCGTCATCTTCGCCGCCGCCACCGTCTACTTCGTGGTCAAGCGCGGCCCCCGGGAGTACGTGGTCCCGATCGACGCGCCCACCACCGCGCCGGAGCCGGCCGCCGAGAGCGACATCTCCTCGGTCGACGTCGCCGCCGACGAGGACACCGCCCGCAAGCCTCCGGTGGCGTACCAGGTGGTCAGCCTCGAACGGTTCCGGGAGTACCAGAAGACCGGCGTGCTGCCACCCGCCGACGCCGAGCCGGAGGCGGACGCGGACGCGGTACCGGCTTCGGTGGGCGGCTCCGAGGACAGCGACGAGGCCGGGACGACCCGGCCCGCGGACGACAACTGATTCGCGGGCGCCGGCATGCGTACGGCGGTGGTGGTGGGCGCGGGAATGGCCGGGCTGGCCGCCGCGGGCGCCCTGTCGCGGACCGGATGGCGCGTCACCCTGCTGGAACGCGGCGAGCGGATCGCCGCGCCGCCCACCGCGGTGGTGCTCTGGCCCAACGGCCTGCGCGCCCTCGCCGCGCTCGACCCGGACGGCGGCTGGTCAGCGATCGCGTCGCCGCTGCCTGACGGCGGCGTCCGCCGTCCCGACGGCCAGTGGCTGGTCACGCCGCGGTCCCGGACCGGGGCCGGCCCGGCGCCGGCCGCCGCGCACCTGGAGGACATCTACGACGCGCTGGTCGCCGGGCTGGGCGACCAGGTGGAGATCCGCACCGGCTTCGAGGCCACCACCGTGCGCGTCAGCCGCCGGCTGCGCCCGGCGGTCACCGACGGGCGGACCACGATCGAGGCGGACCTGCTGGTCGGCGCGGACGGCATCGACAGCCGGGTCCGCGCCGCGCTGGCGCCCGAGTCGGTCGCGCTCGGCTCCGGGTTCGCGGCCTGGCAGGCTGTGATCCCCGGCTTCCGGGTGCCGCGGCTCGACGACGACCACTGCGCGGGCGGCGAGATCCTCGGCGCGGGGTACCGGTTCGTCGCCATCCCGCTCGGCGAGCGCGCCGCGGGCAAGGGTGGCGTCTACTGGGTGGCCACCGCGGCCGGTGCCACCCGCCCCGAGCCGCCCGCCACCCAGCTGGCCCTGCTGCGCCGCTGGTTCGCCGGGTGGCCGGCGCCGGTCGGCGAGCTGCTCGCCGCCACCCGCCCGGAGGAGCTGGTCCCGCAGGGCGTGCGTGAGTTGCGGCCGCTTCCGCGCGCGTACGGCTTCGGTTCGGGCCCGGGAGGTGTGGTCCTGCTCGGCGACGCCGCCCACGCGATGCCGCACCACCTCGGCCAGGGCGCGTGCCTGGCGTTCGAGGACGCGGCCACGCTGCGCTCGCTGATGGCCGACGCGAAGCCCGGCCAGGACCTGTGTGCCGCGGTCGAGGCGTACAGCAGGCTGCGCCGCCCGCGCACCACCACCGTCGTCCGGCAGAACCGGCGGATGTCCGCGGTGGTCCAGGCTCGCGGCCGCCTCGCGCTGCGCGCCCGCGACGCCGCCCTCAACCACATGCGCCCGCGTCTGCTGGGCCGCACCCTCGATCCGGTCGCCGACTGGACGCCGCCGGACTGAAAGCGGGATTTCACCCGAACGGCACCTCATTGGTAAGGGCCTAGAGGATTATCGGCGCTTACCGCGTACCAAATCTTGGGAACTGTGAGCGAATCGCTCAGGCCGCGGCAGAGGCATGGTTTTCAGAGGGGGACCGCGGCGGGTTCGCCGATGCACGCGGTGCCGACCCGGCGGAAGCCGATCTTGGTGTAGAGCCGCGCCACGTCGTCGTCGCCGGCGGAGAGGAACACCAGGTTCACCCCGCTGTTGAGCAGGCGGCCGGCCAGCGTCGCGGTGAGCTGGGAGGCGTAACCGCGGCCGCGCGCCGACGGCAGCGTGGCGACACCCACCACCTCGGCGACGTCGTCAACACGCTGGCTGGTCGCGGTGGCCAGGATGCCGTCCTCGTTCGACTCGACCACCGCGGTCAGGTAGTCACCGCTGTCGAACATGGCGCCGGCCTGCCGCACGGCCTCGTCGCTCAGCGGCGCCGCGGCGTCCCGCTCGGCCGGCCCGGCGCCGTCGATGACCAGGGTTTTCTCGGCCGTCTCGAGCGCCGAGCGGTAGGCCGGGGCGCCGAAGCCGAGGCGGGCCACGGCCCGGGACGCGCGCAGCTCCTCGGCGAAGGAGGGTGACGCGGGATCCACGTAGCGGATGGAGGCGTCACGGACCGGAAGATCGGGTACGAGAGCCGCGGGATCCAGGGTCAGCAGGGGAGCGAGGAGCGCGTCCAGCCCGGCCGAACGCGCGACGGCGAGCATGTCCGGAGTCGTCTCGTGCACCCACTCGAACGTCTCCGGGACGCCGAGCTCGACCTGGCGCTGACGGGCCGCGGTGATGTCCGCCGCGGAAGGGGTGTGCGAACCTCGCCGCGGGCGGGCATAGTAGGGCCAGCCCTCCCCGTCGCGGATGAAGAGCGTCAGCGAGCCGATCTCCTCTATCCGCGACCACGGGCGAGGCAAAGCGTCGTAGAACCGTTCGAGTCGGTCGAAGAGGCCGGAATCCACTGGCGCCATCGCGCGAGACTACCGGTCCACGCACCGGCTGTGCTATTCAGTTCGTCCGCAGTGCGTGCGAGGTGTGACCAATCCGCATCTGGCGGAGATCAGCGCCTCTTAACGTAGACTCAAGAGACTTTGCAGGGCCGACGTCGTCCCGACCTCGAAACGAAACACCAGTGACGACAGGAGGCCCGGTGGCATATCCGCACCCCCAGGGGCTTTACGACCCGGCACAAGAACGCGATGCCTGCGGTGTGGCCTTCGTAGCCGACATTCACGGCCGTCGTTCTCATGACGTGGTCGCCAAGGGCCTGTCGGCGCTGATTCGCCTGGACCACCGCGGCGCCCGCGGCGCCGAGCAGAACACCGGTGACGGTGCCGGGATCATGATTCAGATTCCGGACGAGTTCTACCGCGCGGTGGCGGGCTTCCCGCTGCCGGCCGCCGGGAGCTACGCCGCCGGTCTGGTCTTCCTGCCCACGGACCCCGACGACGCGGCCCGGGCGATCAAGGTCTTCGAGAAGTACGTGCTCGTCGAGGGCGGCGAGGTGCTGGGCTGGCGCGACGTCCCGGTGGACCCGGACGACCTGGGCGCCACCGCCGAGGACGCCCGGCCCGCCATCCGGCAGGTCTTCCTGGCCGCGCACCGGCTCGTCGACTCGCCCGCCGGCCCGGCCGGTCAGCGGCTGTCCGGCATCGAGCTGGACCGGGTGGCGTTCTGCATCCGCAAGCAGGCCGAGCGGGAGACCTCGCAGCGTGGTGTCGCCGCCTACTTCCCGTCGCTGTCCGCGCGCACGATCACGTACAAGGGGATGCTCACCCCGGAGCAGCTGCCGGCGTTCTTCCCGGACCTGACCGACGAACGGGTCGAGAGCGCGATCGCCCTGGTGCACTCCCGGTTCTCGACGAACACGTTCCCGTCGTGGCCGCTCGCGCACCCGTACCGGTTGATCGCGCACAACGGTGAGATCAACACGATCCGCGGCAACAAGAACTGGATGGCCGCGCGCGAGGCGCTGCTGGCCTCCCCGAGCCTGCCCGGCAACATCAAGCGGCTCTTCCCGATCAACTCGCCGGAGGCGTCCGACTCGGCCAGCTTCGACGAGGTCCTCGAGCTGCTGCACCTGGCCGGGCGCAGCCTGCCGCACGCGGTGCTCATGATGATCCCGGAGGCTTGGGAGAACGACCCGGGGATGGAGCCCAAGCGGCGCGCCTTCTACCGGTTCCACGCGAGCCTGATGGAACCGTGGGACGGCCCGGCCGCCGTGGCGTTCACCGACGGCACGGTCATCGGCGCGGTGCTGGACCGCAACGGCCTGCGCCCCGGCCGCTGGTGGCACACCGCCGACGGCCTCGTGGTGCTCGGCTCCGAGGCCGGCGTCATCGACGTCGAGCCGGCGGACGTGGTGGCCAAGGGCCGTCTGCAGCCGGGCAAGATGTTCCTGGTCGACACGGCCGCCGGCCGCATCGTGCACGACGACGAGATCAAGGCTCAGCTCGCCGACGCCGAGCCGTACGCGGACTGGCTGCACGCCGGGATCATCGAGCTGGCCGATCTGCCGCCGCGTGAGCACGTCATCTACACCCACGACTCGGTGACCCGCCGCCAGCAGGTCTTCGGCTACACCGAGGAGGAGCTGAAGATCCTGGTGGCGCCGATGGCGCGCACCGGCGCCGAGCCGCTCGGCTCGATGGGCACCGACACCCCGATCTCGCCGCTCTCCACCCGTCCGCGGCTGCTGTTCGACTACTTCCACCAGCTGTTCGCGCAGGTGACCAACCCGCCGCTGGACGCGATCCGCGAGGAGCTGGTCACCAGCCTGGCGGCGACCATCGGGCCGGAGGGCAACCTCCTGAAGCCGGGTCCGGCGAGCTGCCGGCAGATCGCCATGCCGTACCCGATCATCGACAACGACGAGCTGGCCAAGATCCTCTCGATCGACGAGGACGGCGACCTGCCCGGGTTCAAGGCGGTCCGGGTCTCCGGCCTCTACCCGCTGCGGGACGGCGCGGCCGGCATCAAGGCCCGGCTCACCCAGATCTGCCGGCACGTCTCCGAGGCGATCGAGGACGGCGTCCGGATCCTGGTGCTCTCCGACCGCGACTCCAACGCGGACCTCGGGCCGATCCCGTCGCTGCTGCTCACCGCGGCCGTGCACCAGCACCTGGTGCGCGAGCAGACGCGTACTCAGGTGGCCCTCGTCGTCGAGTCCGGTGACTGCCGCGAGGTGCACCACGCGGCCACGCTGATCGGGTTCGGTGCGGCCGCGGTCAACCCGTACCTGGCTTTCGAGAGCGTCGACGACCTGATCGCCACGGGCGCGCTGAGCGGCATCGACCCGCGCAAGGCGGTGCGCAACTACGTGAAGGCGCTCGGCAAGGGCGTTCTGAAGATCATGTCCAAGATGGGCATCTCGACGGTCTCGTCGTACTGCGGCGCGCAGGTGTTCGAGGCCGTCGGCCTGGAGAACAAGCTGCTCCAGCGGTACTTCGCGGGTACCTCCGGCCGGATCGGCGGCATCGGCCTCGACGGCATCCACGCCGAGGTCAAGGCGCGGCACGAGAAGGCGTACCCGGCGAACCGGGCCGAGCGGGCGCACCGGCGGCTCGAGGTCGGCGGGGAGTACCAGTGGCGCCGTGAGGGCGAGGTGCACCTCTTCAACCCGGAGACCGTGTTCCTGCTGCAGCACGCGACGCGGTCCAAGCAGTACGACGTTTTCCGCAAATACACGGAAAAAGTGAACGCGCTGGCGGCGGAGGCCGGGCATCTGCGGGGCCTCTTCAGGTTCGCGGCGAACCGGACGCCGATTCCGATCGAGGACGTCGAGCCGGCGGAAGCGATCGTCAAGCGGTTCTCCACCGGCGCGATGAGCTACGGCTCGATCTCCGCCGAGTCGCACGAGACCCTCGCCATCGCGATGAACCGGCTGGGCGCCAAGTCCAACACCGGTGAGGGCGGCGAGGACGTCGAGCGCCTCTACGACCCGCAGCGCCGTTCCGCTATCAAGCAGATCGCGTCCGGCCGCTTCGGCGTGACCAGTGAATACCTGGTGAACGCGGACGACCTGCAGATCAAGATGGCGCAGGGCGCGAAGCCCGGCGAGGGTGGCCAGCTGCCCGGCAACAAGGTGTGGCCGTGGATCGCCAAGACCCGGCACGCCACTCCGGGCGTCGGGCTCATCTCGCCGCCGCCGCACCACGACATCTACTCCATCGAGGACCTCGCGCAGCTCGTGCACGACCTCAAGATGGTGAACCCGGCGTCGCGGGTGCACGTCAAGCTGGTCTCCGAGATCGGCGTCGGCACGGTGGCGGCCGGTGTGGCCAAGCTGAAGGCCGACGTCATCCTGATCTCCGGCCACGACGGCGGCACCGGCGCGTCCCCGCTGAACTCGCTCAAGCACGCCGGCACCCCGTGGGAGCTGGGCCTGGCCGAGGCGCAGCAGACGCTGCTGCTCAACAAGCTGCGGGACCGGGTCACCGTGCAGGTCGACGGCCAGCTCAAGACCGGCCGGGACGTGGTGATCGCGGCCCTGCTCGGCGCCGAGGAGTTCGGCTTCGCGACCGCGCCGCTGATCGTCTCCGGCTGCATCATGATGCGGGTCTGCCACCTGGACACCTGCCCGGTCGGCATCGCCACGCAGAACCCGGTGCTGCGCGAGCGCTTCACCGGCAAGCCGGAGTTCGTGGAGAACTTCTTCCTGTTCCTGGCCGAGGAGGTCCGCGAGATCCTCGCCGAGCTCGGCTTCCGCAGCATCGACGAGGCGATCGGCCAGGCCGACGTGCTCAACGTGACCGCGGCGGTCGACCACTGGAAGGCGAAGGGCCTCGACCTGGCGCCGGTGCTCTACGTGCCGGAGCTGCCCGAGGGCGCGGCCCGCCGCGGCGTCGTCGCCCAGGACCACGGTCTCGACCTGGCCCTGGACAACGAGCTGATCGCGCTGGCCCAGCCGGCCCTGGCCGAGGGCACCCCGGTCCGGGCCGAGCTGCCCACCCGCAACAACCAGCGCAGCGTCGGCGCGATGCTGGGCGGCGAGGTCAGCCGTCGCTACGGCGGCAACGGCCTGCCCGACGACACCATCGCGTTCACCCTGCGGGGCACCGGCGGCCAGTCGTTCGGCGCGTTCCTGCCGCGCGGCGTCACCCTGCGGCTGATCGGCGACACCAACGACTACGTCGCGAAGGGCCTCTCCGGCGGGCGGGTGATCGTGCGCCCCGCCGAGGACGCGCCGTTCGTCGCCGAGGAGAACATCATCGCCGGCAACACCATCCTGTACGGCGCCACCGGCGGCGAGCTGTTCCTGCGCGGCCGGGTCGGCGAGCGGTTCGCGGTGCGCAACTCCGGTGGCACCGCGGTCGTCGAGGGTGTCGGTGACCACGGCTGCGAGTACATGACCGGCGGCATCGTGGTGGTGCTCGGCCCGACCGGGCGCAACTTCGCGGCGGGCATGAGCGGCGGCAAGGCGTTCCTGCTCGACCTCGACCAGTCGCTGGTCAACCCGGAGCTGGTCGACCTGGCCCCGCTGACCGACGAGGAGCGTGACCAGCTGCGCTCGCTGGTGGAGAAGCACCACGGCGAGACCGACTCGGCGGTCGCCCGCAAGCTGCTCAAGGACTGGACCAACGCGGTGGAGCGGTTCACCGCCGTGGTGCCGCGCGACTACAAGCGCGTGATGGAACTGATCAGGACCGCCGAAGCCGCCGGTCGCAATGTTGACGAGGCGGTCATGGGGGTTACCAGTGCCTGATCCGAACGGTTTCCTCCGTTACGAGCGGCAGCTGCCGAAGCGCCGCCCGGTGCCGGTCCGCATCCTGGACTGGAAAGAGGTCTACCCGCCGGCCGGCGAGGAGCTGATCCGGGACCAGGCGACCCGCTGCATGGACTGCGGCATCCCGTTCTGTCACGACGGCTGCCCGCTGGGCAACCGCATCCCGGACTGGAACGACCTGGTGCGTACCGGGGCGTGGGAGGCGGCGGCCGAGTCGCTGCACGCCACCAACAACTTCCCGGAGTTCACCGGGCGGCTCTGCCCGGCGCCGTGCGAGGCGGCCTGCGTGCTGGGCATCGGCGACGACCCGGTGACCATCAAGCAGGTCGAGGTGGAGATCGCCAACCACGCGTTCGACCTGGGCTTCGTGAGCCCGCAGCCGGCGCCGGTGGCGACCGGCAAGTCGGTCGCGGTGGTCGGTTCCGGCCCGGCGGGCCTGGCGGCCGCGCAGCAGCTGGCGCGAGCCGGGCACGCGGTCACGGTCTACGAGCGCGACGACCGCATCGGAGGCCTTCTCCGGTACGGCATCCCCGACTTCAAGATCGAGAAGGACGTGATCGACGCCCGCCTCGCCCAGATGTCGGCCGAGGGTGTCGTGTTCCAGACCGGTGTCGAGGTCGGCGTCGACATCACCGCCGACGACCTGCGCGAACGGTACGACGCGGTGCTCCTGGCCGCGGGCGCGCTGGCCGGCCGGGACACTCCTGACACGCCGGGCCGCGAGCTCAACGGCGTACACCTGGCGATGGAGCACCTGGTCCCCGCCAACCGGATCGTCGCCGGCCTGCAGGACACCACGCCGATCGACGCCGCGGGCAAGCACGTCATCATCATCGGCGGTGGCGACACCGGCGCCGACTGCCTCGGCGTCGCGCACCGGCAGGGCGCCGCCTCGGTCACCCAGCTCGACCAGTACCCGTTGCCGCCGGAGATCCGGGCCGGTGTGCAGGACCCGTGGCCCACCTGGCCGCTGATCCTGCGCAACTACGCGGCGCACGAGGAGGGCGGCGAGCGCGTCTTCGGCGTGGCCGTCAGTGAGTTCGTCGGCGACGCCGACGGCAACCTCACCGCGATCCGCGTCGCCGACGTCCAGGTGCAACGGATCGACGGGGTGCGCACGGTCACCGTCGCGCCGGGCTCGGAGCGCGAGTTGCGCGCCGACCTGGTCCTTCTCGCCATCGGATTCGAGGGTACGGAGGACCAGCCGCTGCTCGCGCAGTTCGGCATCACCCGTAACCGCCGGGGCGTGCTCGACGCGGACGCCACGTGGCAGACCGGGGCCGAGGGCGTGTTCGTCGCCGGTGACATGCACAAGGGCGCCTCGCTGGTCGTGTGGGCGATCGCCGAGGGCCGGGCCGCAGCGGCGTCCATCCACCGGTACCTGGGCGCCGCCGGGGACCTGCCCGCGCCGGTGCGCTCGGACCAGCAGCCGCTGTCGGTCTGACGTCCACAGTTGGGAGGGCCCGCTGCCGGCGGGCCCTTTTTGCTGTTCAGAGCGTGCTTACGCCGTACCCGGCGAATGTGCCGACGATCGCCGGAAGGCGACCGATAAGCTGGACCCGCGGTCGCCGAAGCCCGCGGACGACGCAGCGAACCCCGTGGCGACGCGGGACGACCTCGCCGTCGACACCCGCAGTTCATGCCGAAGACGGGGGTCGGCCGCCGGGCTGACCCAGGAGAAGGACTAGCCTGATGGCCGTGACACGCCGCGTAAAGATCGTCTGCACCATGGGCCCCGCGACCAAATCCCCCGAGCGGATGCTCGGTCTGGTCGAGGCTGGGATGAACGTGGCCCGCATGAACTTCAGCCACGACACCCGCGAGAACCACCGGGAGATGTACGAGCTGGTTCGCGCCGCCGCCGAGCAGGCCGATCGCCCGGTCGCCATCCTCGCCGACCTGCAGGGACCGAAGATCCGGCTCGGCAAGTTCGCCGACGGCCCGCACCGCTGGGAGACCGGCGACCGTGTCGTCATCACCAGCGACGACATCCTGGGCACCAGGGAGCGGGTCTCCTGCACCTATACGAAGCTGCCGCAGGAGGTCAAGGTCGGTGACCGCCTCCTGATCGACGACGGCAAGGTCGCGGTCGAGGTCACCGGTGTCGAGGACAACGACATCCAGTGCCTGGTCACCGAGGGCGGCCCGGTCAGCAACAACAAGGGCGTCTCGCTGCCGAACGTCGCGGTGAGCGTCCCGGCGCTGAGCGACAAGGACGAGGAGGACCTGCGCTTCGCCCTGGGCCTCGGCGTCGACCTGATCGCGCTCTCGTTCGTCCGCGCGCCCGAGGACATCAACCTGGTCCACAAGATCATGGACGAGGAGGGCCGCCGGGTCCCGGTCATCGCGAAGGTGGAGAAGCCGGAGGCCGTCGAGCACCTCGAGGCCATCGTGCTCGCCTTCGACGGTGTCATGGTCGCCCGTGGTGACCTCGGCGTCGAGCTGCCGCTGGACCAGGTCCCGCTCGTGCAGAAGCGCGCCGTGCAGCTGTGCCGGGAGAACGCGAAGCCGGTCATCGTCGCCACCCAGATGCTCGACTCCATGATCGAGAATTCGCGGCCGACCCGCGCCGAGGCCTCCGACGTGGCGAACGCGGTGCTCGACGGCACCGACGCGGTCATGCTCTCCGGCGAGACCAGCGTCGGTAAGTACCCGGTGCTCACGGTCAGCACGATGGCGAAGATCGTCAGCACCACCGAGTCCGGCGGGATGGGCGTGCCGCGCCTGCAGCACGACCCGCGTACGCACGGTGGCGCCCTGACCGTCGCCGCCTCGCAGATCGCCCGCAACATCGGCGCCAAGGCCCTGGTCGCGTTCTCGCAGACCGGCGACACCGTGCGCCGCCTCGCCCGGCTCCACTGCGACCTGCCGCTCTACGCGTTCACCCCGGTCGCCGAGGTCCGCAACACCCTGGCCCTGAGCTGGGGCGTGGAGACGTTCCTGACCGACTTCGTCGAGCACACCGACGACATGTTCCGCCAGGTCGACGCGAAGATGCTGGGCCTCGGCCTGGCCAAGCCCGGCGACTACGTGGTCGTCGTGGCCGGCTCCCCGCCGAACGCGCCCGGTTCCACCAACACCCTGCGCGTGCACCAGCTGGGCTCACTGGTCGACCCGGCGACGGTGTGACCTTGCCGCTGCAGGGGCAGGCCGCCGTCGATCAGCTCCTGGAACTGCTCGATCTGGAGCGGATCGACGCGGCCACCTTCCGGGGCGAGAGCCCGCAGACCGGCGCCCAGCGCGTCTTCGGCGGCCAGGTCGCCGGGCAGGCGCTGGTCGCCGCGGGCCGCACCGTCGATCCGGACCGGCACGTCCACTCGCTGCACGGATACTTCGTGCGGCCGGGTGACCCGACCACGCCGATCACGTTCCAGGTCGAGCACATCCGCGACGGCCGCTCCTTCTCGGTGCGCCGGTCGACGGCCACCCAGCACGGCAAGACCATCTTCTTCATGTCGGCGTCGTTCCAGGTGCCGGAGGAGGGTCTGGACCACCACACCCCGGCGCCGGAGGGTGTTCCGCCGCCCGAGGAGGTGCCCACGATGCTGGACTGGGTGGAGCGGTACCCGGACCGGATGGCGCTGTTCAAGGCGGCACCGCGGGCTGTGGACGTGCGCTACGTGGGCGTACCCGGATGGGTGCCGCCGGGCGACCGCGAGATCGAGCCGCAGCAGCGCGTCTGGATGCGCTTCGACGGCAAGCTGCCGGACGATCCGCTGCTGCACGCGTGCGCGCTGACGTACGCCTCCGACCTGTCGCTGCTGGACGCCGTGCTGTCGACGCACGGCGAGGTGTGGGGACCGGGCGGCGTGATCGGTGCCAGCCTCGACCACGCGCTCTGGCTGCACCGGCCGTTCCGGGCCGACGAGTGGTTCCTCTACGACAGCGTCAGCCCGTCCGCCAGCGGCGCCCGTGGCCTGGCCAACGGGCGGATGTTCACGCGGGACGGCCGGCACATCGCGAGCGCCGTGCAGGAGGGCCTGCTCCGCCGCATCGGCGGTTAGGGCTTAGTTCCCGCCGGGGTGGATCCCGGTCCGGCGACTGACCGTTTTGCGGATCCACCTCCGGCGGGCGGGGACAGGTCTTCGCCTCATCGGCCTCCGCCCGGCCGCTCCACCTCGCCGCTGGCCCGCACCGCGGGCAGGCCCTCGACGCCCTCGGGCGTGTCCGGCGCCGCCGGGAGGTCCTTCGGCACGGTGTCGGCCTTGCGCTGCCCGGTGACACCGGCCTGCGCCAGCATCGTGTCCAGCTCCGCGGTGGTACGCACCACACGGTCGTGAAAGGTCTCCCCGGTCCCGGTCTCGCCGGGCGCGGTGACCGTGGAGGCCGACGTCTGTGTCCGGGCCCGGTGACGTGCCCGCGAGCGTCCCTCGAAGTCGGTCAGGCCCGCCGAGTAGCCCGCCACGCCCGCCGCCCGTTCCGGCGGCAGCTCGAGCACGTCCTTGCGAGGGCCGGCGACCTCCCGCAACCTGAACGCGGTCACCAGGTCCGCGACCGCGCGCAGCACCCCGAGCCCGCCCAGCGTGACGACTGCCAGCTCCGCGGTACGCGAGAACGGGCTGGCCGAGAAGAACCCGAGGGCCGTCTCCAGCACGCCGACGGTCACGATCAGGCTCCACACCCGGTCCGAGCCGCGCGTCATGATCCCGACCGCCACGTCGACCGCGCCGCGCACCATCAGGTACCAGCCGATCAGCGAGGCCGGCGTGGTGAAGGTGGAGTCGGGTGCGGTCATCATCACCGCGGCGGTCGCGGCGAACAGCCCGGTCAGGCACGCGTTCAGCCACCACGTGCGGGTGCCGGCCAGCGTGCGGATCAATTCGCACACGGCGCCGAACAGGATGACCGGCCCGGCCACCGCGGCGATGTCGGTGGGCTCCAGCCGCAGCACCGCCCAGGAGATCGCCAGCCACGCCGTTCCCGCGAACATCAGGAATCCCCACATGCTCCCGCGCGCGACGGTCAAGGGCGAAGAACCGGACCACAACATGAGGCCTCCCGCTGAAGCTGTCCCTGCCATGACAGCATCCGGTGCGGGTCCCGGCCCGGGGTTCGGGCAGATTGCCCCGGGCTTCATAAAGGCGTCATGGCGTTCTTAACGCGTCCGCCATCGCAGTGAAATAAAACGCGCGTGAATGCGTGTTTCAGCAATTGTTGCTGAATTGTTCCCGGTGCGGATCGTGCGCGCATAGATGCACGTCAACCGTTAATTGATTGTGCCCCCGGTGGGATTCGAACCCACACTGTATGGTGTTTGAGACCATCTTCTCTGCCGGTTGGAATACAGGGGCCAGCCTGCTCATCTTGGCATGCCCGTCGCGGGCATATCCAACCGGGCATGAGTTGGTCACGCCAGGATGAGTCCCGGACAGCCTACCCACTAGGCTGAGGGCGGCGGTACCCACATCCGGGGTGTCGCGACTTCGACGTTCTGGGGGTAGGGGTTTCCGTGGCCGACACGCAGGCTGGTGCCGAGCGCAAGCGGGTGCTCATCGCCGAGGACGAGGCCCTGATCCGGCTGGACCTCGCCGAGATGCTCGTCGAGGAGGGCTACGACGTCGTCGGCGAGGCCGGCGACGGCGAGACGGCCGTGCGGCTGGCCGAGGACCTCAAGCCGGATCTGGTGATCCTGGACATCAAGATGCCGATCATGGACGGCCTCGCCGCCGCCGAGCGCATCGCGGGCGGCCGGATCGCGCCGGTCGTCATCCTGACCGCGTTCAGCCAGCGTGATCTCGTGGAGCGGGCCCGCGCCGCCGGCGCGATGGCGTACCTGGTGAAGCCGTTCCAGAAGTCGGACCTGGTGCCGGCCATCGAGATCGCGCTCTCGCGCTACTCGGAGATCGCCGCGCTGGAGTCCGAGGTGGCCGGCCTGACCGACCGCCTGGAGACCCGCAAGTCGGTGGAGCGGGCGAAGGGCGAGCTCATGACGAAGTACGCGATGACCGAGCCGCAGGCGTTCAAGTGGATCCAGCGGACCGCGATGGACCACCGGATGACGATGCGTGAGGTAGCAGATCGCATCCTCGCGGAGGGTCAGGAATCCGGCTCTCCCCAGGCTTAAGTTGACCTTGACAGACGATTGCCCGTAACACTCTCCTCGTGCGCCCGGTCACGGCACGTAACGGTTCGGTCAAAGCCCGTTTGAACGCTACCTAGCTGTGACTCTCCTGGGATAGCGTCCGGCCCCATGACGGGCTGATGGCGCACGACCCGGCACGCAAGTGCCAATCGGCGACCGGTGGCCCGGTGGGTTCGGTATGGAGGAGGGTTCCAACCTTGAGGCAGGTTCTCGCGCGAGCGATCGGCGGAGTGGCCATCATCGGGCTGCTCGCCGGTTCGGCAGCTTGTAACAAGGATACGAGCAGCGATACGGCGACGGGTTCGAACTGCGGCTACAAGCTTGCGTTCTTCGGCGCGCTCACCGGTTCGGCCGCCAACCTGGGTGTCAACATCGAGCAGGGCTTCGAGCTCGCCATCACCCAGTACAACGAGAAGAAGGGGTCGACCTGCATCGAGGTCGCCAAATTCGACTCGCAGGGTGCAGCTGAGGTCGCCCCGGGTGTTGCTCGTAGCCTGGTCGCAGACAAGAAGATCATCGGTATCGTCGGCCCGCCGTTCTCCGGCGAGTCCGAGGCCGCTGACCCGATCTTCGAGGAGGCCGGTATCCCGACGATCACCCCGTCGGCGACCCGAGTGTCCCTCTCGTCGAAGGGCTGGAAGGTGTTCCACCGCGCCGTCGCGAACGACGACGCGCAGGGCCCGGCCGGTGCGGCGTACATCAAGGACGTTCTGAAGGCCGAGAAGGTCTTCGTGGCCGACGACCAGTCCGCGTACGGCGCGGGTCTGGCCGATGTGGTCAAGTCCAAGCTCGGCGCGCTGGTGGTGCAGAGCGACAAGACCGAGGGTGACGGCAAGCAGGCCGACTTCTCGGCGCTGGTGCAGAAGGTCGTCTCCAGCCAGGCGACTGCCCTGTTCTACGGCGGTTACTACACCAACGCCGGTCTGATCCGTAAGCAGCTGACCGCCGCGGGCTGGAAGGGCACGCTGGTCGGTGGCGACGGCATGAAGGACCCGGGTCTGTCCAAGGCGGCCGGTAACGCCGCTGCGGAGGGCACCGTGGTGACCTGCCCGTGCTCGCCCGCCGCTGAGGCCGGCGACGAGTTCAACAACGCGTTCAAGACCAAGTGGGGCGTCCCGGCGGGTACCTACTCCGACGTGGCGTACGACGCGGCGAACATCTTCCTGCAGGGCATCGACGCGGGCAACACGACGCCGCAGAAGCTCAACGAGTACCTGTCGACCGTGAACTACAAGGGCATTGCGAACACCTACAAGTTCACCGCCACCGGTGAGCTGGACCCGACGCTGATCAAGGTGTGGGCGTTCAAGTTCGACTCGGCTGGTGTGGACCAGGCGGACCAGGAGATCAAGGTTTCCTGACCTTTCGGCGGTAACTCTTGGTAGGGCCGGTGTGGCCGGATGATCTCCGGCCACACCGACCTCGTCGTTTTGGAGCCCTTTAGTGGATTTCGCTGGTCTGATCGAAAACTTCGGGCCGCTCACCATCACCGGTCTGGCGCAGGGCGCGATCATCGCCCTGTTCGCCTTGGGCTACACCCTGGTCTACGGTGTGCTGCGGCTCATCAACTTCGCCCACTCGGAAGTGTTCCTCGTGGGTACCTACGCGTGTCTGATCGTGTGGGGTTTCTTCGGACTGGACCAGAACTCGGCGGCGCCCGAGCTCGGTCCCATGATTGGTTTCCTGCTTCTCGGCCTGGTGGCGTCGATCATCGTGTCCGGCCTCGCCGCGCTGCTGGTCGAGCTGGTCGCCTACCGCCCGCTGCGTAAGCGCAACGCGCCGCCGCTGGCGTTCCTGATCACCGCGATCGGTGCCTCACTGGCCATCTCCGAGCTGGTCGGCGTGCTGACCCGCCGCAACCCGACCGGTGTGCCGCCGATCATCCAGCAGAAGGATCTGCTGGTCATCGGCAACACGCACATCACCAACCTGCAGGTTCTGATCATCGCCCTGGCGCTGGTCATGATGTACGTGCTCGACCGCTTCATCAACAGCTCACGGCTCGGCCGGGGCATCCGGGCGGTCGCACAGAACCCGGACAGCGCCGCCCTGATGGGCGTGAACAAGTCCCGGGTCATCGCCCTGGTCTTCCTCCTCGGTGGTCTGATGGCCGGTATCGCCGCGGTGATGTACGACCTGAAGATCGGCATCATCAAGTACGACGCCGGGTTCATCCTGGGTATCGAGGCGTTCACCGCAGCGGTGCTCGGCGGCATCGGCAACCTGCGCGGCGCCCTGCTGGGCGGTCTGCTGCTAGGCGTCCTGCAGAACTACGCGGCCGGCTTGTTCGGCACGGAGTGGCTGCACGCCGCCGCCTTCGTGGCGCTGGTCGTGATCCTGCTGTTCCGGCCGACCGGTCTGCTGGGTGAGTCTCTCGGAAAGGCACGGGCATGAGCGAGGCGACCACCACCAAGCGCAGTTCCGCCGCGGTACGCGGCTGGTTCGGCAGGCAATCCCTCGCCGTCCGAACCGTCGTCGTCGCCCTCGTGGCGATCGGCGCCTATCTGCTGCCGTACGTGGGGTCGATCCCGGTGATCGGCCCGCAGATCGAGACACAGGGCATCGACTGGCCCAGCTCGCTGTTCAACATGTCCTACTACGTTCTGCTGGCTCTCGGCCTGAACGTGGTGGTCGGCTTCGCCGGCCTGCTGGACCTGGGATACGTCGGCTTCTTCGCCGTCGGCGCGTACGCGACGGCGCTGCTGACCTCGCCGGACAGCATCCTGCACACCGAGTGGGCGTGGCTGGCCGCGGTGCCGATCGCGCTCGCCGTCACCATGGTGGCCGGTGTGATCCTGGGCTGGCCGACACTGCGGTTGCGCGGTGACTATCTGGCGATCGTGACGCTCGGCTTCGCCGAGATCATCCGCATCGTGGCCACCAGCACCGACACCCTGCGCGGCGACCGGGGCTTCTCCAGCCTGCCGCACCCGCCCGGCACCCTCCCGGACGGCAGCAAGATCTTCGGGGTCTCGGACGCGACGCCGTACTACTGGCTCGGCCTCTCGGTGATCATCCTGGTCATCATCGGCTGCCGGAACCTGGACCGCAGCCGGGTCGGCCGCTCCTGGCTGGCGATCCGTGAGGACGAGGAAGCCGCCGAGATCATGGGCGTGCGGACCATCAAGTACAAGCTGTGGGCGTTCGCCATCGGCGCGTTCATCGGCGGTCTCGGTGGTGTCCTCTTCGCCGGCAACCAGGGCTTCATCAACTCGCAGACGTTCATCCTCCAGTTCTCGATCCTGGTCCTGGCGGGCGTGGTCATGGGTGGCTCCGGCAACATCGCCGGTGCGATCCTGGGTGGTGCGCTGATCTCGTACATCCCGGACCGCCTGCGCGGCATCCAGGACCCGTTCTTCGACTACGACCTGTTCGAGTACCGGTTCGTGATCTTCGGTGTCGTGATCATCTTGATCATGGTGCTGCGGCCGCAGGGTCTCATCCCGAGCCGCCGCCGTGCGATGGAGCTCAAGGACCGTGAGAAGGAGGTGGCTCCCCAGTGAGTGAGCCGCACATCGAGACTCCTGAAGAGCTCGACAGGGCGAACGCCCGTCCGGTGGACGAGGCCGCCCCGACCGGTCCCGCGGAGAAGTCGTCGGCGCCGGCCGCACCGGCCGAGCGTGACGGCGACGTGCTGCTGGAGCTGGACAACGTCACGCTGCGCTTCGGCGGCGTCGTGGCGCTCAACGGGATCAGCTTCTCGCTGCGCAAGGGTGAGATCTTCGGTCTGATCGGCCCCAACGGCGCCGGCAAGACCACCTGCTTCAACGCGATGACCGGCGTCTACCGGCCGACGAGCGGCGGGATCCGCTTCAACGGCGAGTCCCTGGTCGGCAAGAAGAAGCACGAGATCACCCGGGGCGGCATCGCCCGGACCTTCCAGAACGTGCGTCTCTTCCCGGAGATGACCGCGCTGGAGAACGTGATGGTCGGCGCGGACGCCCACCACAAGACCAGCGTGATCAGCGCCCTGTTCCGCCTGCCGCGCTTCTGGCGGGAGGAGCGGTCCGGCCGCGAGCGCTCGCTGGAACTGCTGCGCTTCGTCGGCATCGAGCACCGGGCCGGCGAGGTCAGCCGGAACCTCTCCTACGGTGAGCAGCGCCGTCTGGAGATCGCCCGGGCGCTCGCCACCAACCCGACCCTGCTCTGCCTGGACGAGCCGGCCGCCGGCTTCAACCCGGCGGAGAAGGTGGACCTCCTCAACCTGATCCGCAAGATCCGCGACACCGGCGTGACGGTCCTGCTGATCGAGCACGACATGCGCCTGGTGATGGGGGTGACCGACCGGATCGTGGTGCTGGAGTTCGGCAAGAAGATCGCGGAGGGCACGCCCGCCGAGGTGCGCGACAACCCGGCGGTCATCGCCGCTTACCTGGGGGTGCCCACCGATGCTGCTTGAGTTGCGCGACATCACCCTGCTGTACGGGCGTATCCAGGCGCTGCACGGCATCAGCCTGAACGTGGCACAGGGTGAGATCGTGGCGCTGATCGGGGCCAACGGTGCCGGCAAGTCGACCACGATGCGGGCGATCTCGGGTCTGCGCCCGATCTCGGTCGGCTCGATCCACTTCGACGGCGAGGACATCACCAAGATGCGCGCCGACCTGCGGGTGGTGCGCGGGGTCTCCCAGTCGCCCGAGGGCCGGGGCATCTTCCCGGGCATGACGGTCCGGGAGAACCTCGAGATGGGCGCCTACACGCGGCGCGTCCGCTCCGAGATCAACGAGGATCTGGAGCGGGCGTACACGCTGTTCCCGCGCCTCAAGGAGCGGGACAAGCAGTTCGGAGGCACGCTGTCCGGTGGCGAGCAGCAGATGCTCGCCGTCGGCCGCGCGCTGATGAGCCGGCCGAAGCTGCTGCTTCTCGACGAGCCGTCGATGGGCCTCGCGCCGATGCTGATCCAGCAGATCTTCGACATCATCGTCGAGATCAACCAGCAGGGCACCACGGTGCTGCTGGTGGAGCAGAACGCCCAGCAGGCACTTTCGCGGGCACATCGCGCGTACGTTCTGGAGACCGGCCGGATCGTCAAGGAAGGCTCCGGCCAGGACCTGTTGCACGACCCCGCGGTGAAGGACGCCTACCTCGGCGTCGCCTAACGTCGCTTACCCCTAGGAGTACCCCATGTTCCGCACCACCCCCGGCCGGCGGGCGATCCTCGGCCTGGCCGCGGCGGCGGCGATGACCCTGTCGCTGACCGCCTGTGGCGAGGAGACCAATTCCGGCTCCACCGCCCCGGCGCCCACGACCTCCGCCGACACGTCGCTCGCCGACAAGGTCCCGGCCGACATCAAGGCCAAGGGCACCCTGGTCATCGGCACCGACTCGACGTACGCGCCGAACGAGTTCCTCGACGCCGACGGCAAGACCGTCATCGGCTTCGACGTCGACCTGTTCAACGTGGTCGCCGCGAAGCTCGGCCTGAAGGCGGAGTTCCAGACCGCCACCTTCGACAGCATCATCCCCGGCGTGGGCAGCAAGAAGTTCGACGTCGGCGTCTCCTCGTTCACCATCAACGAGGAGCGGATGAAGGAGGTCAACATGATCTCCTACTTCTCGGCGGGCACCCAGTGGGCGGCCAAGGCCGGCACCACGATCAGCCCGGACGACGCCTGCGGCAAGAAGATCGCGGTGCAGACCGCGACGGTGCAGGTCGACGACCTGACCGCCAAGTCCAAGGCGTGCACCGACGCCGGCAAGGCGAAGATCACGATCGACCAGTACCAGGCCCAGTCGGACGCCACCAACGCGGTGGTGACCGGCAAGGACGAGGCGATGCTGGCCGACTCGCCGATCGTGGCGTACGCGGTGAAGCAGACCAACGGCCAGCTGGCCCTGGTCGGCGACATCTACGACTCCGCGCCGTACGGCTACGTCGTCGGCAAGGACCAGACCGAGTTCGCCACGGTGCTCTCCGAGGCGGTCAACGCGGTCATCGCCGACGGCAGCTACAAGACGGCCCTCGAGAAGTGGGGCGTCGAGGCCGGCGCGGTCACCACCTCCGCGGTGAACCCGAAGGCCTGAGCCGTCCGGCATGACGGATCAGAACACGACCGAACGGGCACGGCCTGAGCCGATCAAGGCCGTGCCCGTACGGCACCCCGGACGATGGGTCGCCATCGTCGTGCTCGCGGTGCTCACCGCGATGTTCCTGCACATGCTGCTCACCAACGACGGCTTCCGCTGGTCGTTCATCTTCGTCTCGTACGAAGAGGGCAAGCGCGGCGTGATGTTCACCGAGCCGGTTCTCGAGGGCCTGCGCGGCACGCTGCTGCTGACGGTCTTCTCGATGCTCATCGGTGTCGTGCTCGGCGTCATCGTGGCGATCATGCGGCTGTCGCCGAACAAGGTCCTGTCCTCGGTGGCCTGGCTATACACCTGGTTCTTCCGGGCCGCGCCCCGGCTGGTGCTCGCCGTGGTGTTCGGCAACCTGAACATCCTGTGGAGCCGGATCGGGTTCGGCCTGCCGTTCGACAAGCAGATCGGCGACCTGTTCGGCATCGACAACTTCAACGGCCAGATCTGGAGCATCGAGTCCAAGGACCTGCTGGCCGGTTTCGTCGCCGCGATGCTCGCGCTCGGGCTCTCCGAGGCCGCGTACATGGCGGAGATCGTCCGGGCCGGCATCCAGTCGATCGACGAGGGCCAGGCCGAGGCCGCGGTGGCGCTGGGCATGTCCCGCGGGCAGGTGCTGCGCCGGGTCGTGCTGCCACAGGCCATGCGTGTCATCGTGCCGCCGACCGGCAACGAGGTCATCGCGATGCTCAAGGACACGTCGGTGGTCGCTTTCGTGCCCGTGACGGCGGAGCTCTTCTTCCAGTTGCGTGCCGTGTCCGCGCGTACCTTTGTGGTTCTTCCGGCCTTGATCGCCGCTCTGATCTGGTATCTCATCCTGTGCAGCCTGCTGATGATCGGCCAGTATTTCCTGGAGCGGCACTTCAGCAAGGGATACGGCGCGGCGGGCCGGGCCCGCCTGCGCCTCCAGACCATCCAGGCCGAGCAGGGCAGCGTCGGCGCGTCCGGTCCGGGAGGGGCGACATGACGGAAAACCCCGAGATGGTACGGGCGGACAACGTCCACAAGTCCTTCGGCTCGCTCGAGGTGCTCAAGGGCGTCGACCTGACCGTGCAGCGTGGTGAGGTGTCGTGCGTGCTGGGGCCGTCGGGTTCCGGCAAGTCGACGTTCCTGCGCTGCATCAACCACCTCGAGAAGCTCAACGCCGGCCGGATCCTGGTCGACGGTGACCTGGTCGGGTACCGCGAGCGCGGCGGCAAGCTGCACGAGATGGGCGAGCGGGACATCGCCCGTCAGCGGCAGGCGATCGGCATGGTCTTCCAGCGCTTCAACCTGTTCCCGCACATGACCGTCCTGCAGAACGTCATGGAAGCGCCCTGCAAGGTCAAGCGGGAGAGCAGGGCGGAGGTCCGGGACCGGGCCGCCGCGCTGCTGGACCGGGTCGGACTCGGCTCCAAGATCGAGAACTACCCGGGCCAGCTCTCCGGCGGGCAGCAGCAGCGCGTCGCGATCGCCCGTGCGCTGGCGATGCGGCCGAAGCTGATGCTCTTCGACGAGCCGACCAGCGCGCTCGACCCGGAGCTCGTCGGTGAGGTCCTCGACGTCATGAAGGACCTGGCCCGCGAGGGCATGACCATGATCGTGGTGACGCACGAGATCGGGTTCGCCCGGGAGGTCGCCGACAACGTGGTGTTCATGGACGGCGGCGTCGTGGTCGAGCAGGGCCCGCCCTCCGAGATCATCGCGAATCCGCAGCAGGAACGTACCAAGGCATTCCTGAGCAAAGTGCTGTAAGGCAGGCGGGGCGGTCGGCAAAGTTGTCGTAGGCCAGGACTAGAGTTCCCTGACGTGAGCGACGACGCCCAGACCCCCCGCCTGCTCCTGCTCGACGGCCACTCGCTGGCCTACCGGGCCTACTTCGCGCTGCCGGTGGAGAACTTCAGCACCGCCACCGGCCAGCCGACGAACGCCGTGTTCGGCTTCACGTCGATGCTCATCAACATGCTGCGCGACGAGAAGCCGACGCACATCGTGGTCGCCTTCGACGTCTCCCGGCGGTCCTTCCGCACCGAGAAATATGCGGACTACAAGGCCGGCCGGTCCGAGACACCGCAGCCGTTCCAGGGTCAGGTCAGCCTGATCAAGGAGGTGCTGGAGGCGCTGCGCATCCCCGTCGTGGAGAAGCAGAACTACGAGGCCGACGACGTCATCGCCACCCTCGCCACGCAGGCGCGCGAGGCCGGCATGGAGGTCGTCATCTCCAGCGGCGACCGCGACGCGTTCCAGCTCGCCACCGAGAACGTCACGATCCTCTACCCGGTGCGGGGCGTCTCCGAGGTCTGGCGGATGACACCCGAGGCCATCGAGACGAAGTATTTCGTGCCGCCGTCGCGCTACCGGGACAAGGCCGCCCTCGTCGGTGAGACCAGCGACAACCTCGGTGGCGTGCCCGGCGTCGGCGACAAGACCGCCGCCAAGTGGATCAACGAGTTCGGCGGGCTGGACGGCATCATCGCCAACGTCGACAAGATCAAGGGCAAGGCGGGCGACAACCTGCGGGCCCACCTCGCCGACGTGATGCGCAACTACGACCTCAACGCGCTCATCCGCGACCTGGAGCTGCCGGTCACCCCGGCCGACGTGCGGTGGCCGGGGTGGGACCGCGAGGCCGTGCACCGGGTCTTCGACGCGCTGGAGTTCCGGGTCCTGCGCGAAAGGCTGTATTCGTACCTGGAAGCGGTCGAACCCGAGGCTGAGGCCGGCTTCGACATCGAGGGCCGCATCCTGCGCTCCGGCGAGGTCGCCGGCTGGCTGCGCGAGCACGCCGGCCGCGCCCCGGTCGGCGTCGCGGTCACCGGCACCTTCGGCCGAGGCACCGGCAACCTGACCGGCGTGGCCGTGGCCACCGGCGACGGGCCGGCCGCCTGGTTCGACCCGAGCACCCTCGACGAGAACGACGAGCGGGCCGTCTCCGCCTGGCTGGCCGAGCCCACCCGGCCCAAGGTGATCCACGACGTCAAGCCCGCGATGCTGGCCTTCCAGTCGCACGGCTGGCAGCTGACCGGCGTGACCGTCGACTCCGCGCTCGCGGCCTATCTGGCCAAGCCCGACCAGCGAGCCTACGACCTCAACGACCTGGCCCTGCGCTACCTCAAGCGCGAGCTGCGGGTCGAGGAGCCGGACAACGGACAGCTCACCCTCGACGGCTTCGGGCTCGGCGAGGAGGGCGCCGCCGAGCAGAACGTGATGCTCCGCGCCCGCGCCACCCTGGACCTGGCCGACGTGCTCACCGCCGAGCTGTCCCGCGACGGCGGCGAGTCGCAGCGCCTGCTCGCCGAAGTGGAGCAGCCGCTCGCGGTCGTCCTCGGCGAGATGGAGCGGCGCGGCATCGCCGCCGACACGGAATACCTCTCCGAGCTGGAGGCGCACTTCGCCGCCGAGGTCAAGGCGGCACAGCAGGCGGCTCACGAGGTCGTCGGCCGGGAGTTCAACCTCGGCTCACCCAAGCAGCTCCAGGAGATCCTCTTCGTCGAGCGCGGCCTGCCCAAGACCAAGAAGATCAAGTCCGGCTACACGACCGACGCCGACGCCCTGCAGAACCTGTTCGCCCAGACCGGCGACCCGGTCCTGGAGCACCTGCTGCGCCACCGTGACGTGGCCAAGCTCAAGTCGACCGTCGACGGCCTGCTCAAGTCGGTCTCCGACGACGGCCGCATCCACACCACGTTCAACCAGACCGTCGCCGCCACCGGCCGGCTCTCCTCCACCGATCCGAACCTGCAGAACATCCCGATCCGCACCGAGGAGGGCCGTCGCATCCGCCGCGCCTTCGTGGTCGGGCCCGGGTTCGACAAGCTGATGACCGCCGACTACAGCCAGATCGAGATGCGCATCATGGCGCACCTCTCCGGCGACGACGCGCTGATCGCCGCCTTCAACTCCGGCGCCGACTTCCACGCCGCCACCGCCTCCTCGGTCTTCCACGTCGGCCTCGACGAGGTCACCCCCGACCAGCGCCGCAAAATCAAGGCGATGAACTACGGCCTCGCCTACGGCCTGAGCGCCTTCGGCCTCTCCAACCAGCTCACCATCTCCACCGAGGAGGCCCGAGGCCTCATGGAGGAGTATTTCGAGCGGTTCGGCGGCGTCCGCGACTACCTGCAGTCCGTGGTCACACAGGCCACCAAGGACGGCTACACCGCCACCATCCTGGGCCGCCGCCGCTACCTGCCCGACCTGACCAGCGACAACCGCCAGCGCCAGGAGATGGCCAAGCGGATGGCTCTCAACGCCCCCATCCAGGGCTCCGCCGCCGACATCATCAAAATCGCCATGCTCCACGTCGACGAGGCCCTGACCGACTCGGGCCTGAACTCCCGCATGCTCCTCCAGGTCCACGACGAACTGGTCTTCGAAGTGGCCCCGGGCGAACACGAAGCCCTCGAACAACTGGTCCGCCGGGAGATGGGCGAGGCTTATCCGCTGTCGGTCCCGCTCGAGGTCTCCGTCGGCACCGGCCAGGACTGGAACGGCGCCGACCACTAACCCACCGTCGGTCACCCACTTGCCGCCGGTCACCCATTTGCCGCCGCCGCTCACCCGCCGTCGTCGGGTTGCCGGCGGGCGGTGGGCTGTCGCTGCGCACCCATTGTCGTCCGGCTGCTGGCTGCCGCCGGCTGTTCGTGGGCGCGCTGCCGCCTGCCGTTCGTGGGCGCGCTGCCCGCGGCTGCCTGCCCGGTGCGGGCGCTCGCCGCGGCCGTTGAGGCGGATCTTGGGCGTTGGTGCCGGTGGGAGGTGGCGTGGGTGCCCAGGGTCGCGGGGCGGGGCGGGATCTTGGGCGTCTGTGCGTGTGGGAGGTGGGCTGGGCGCTCGAAATCGGGCTGGAGGGCTCGAGGGCTGACGGGTGGGAGGTTTGGGGGGAAGGGCGGAGTGCACGAACGGGTGGCCGGTGAAGCATCGTTTGTGGCTATCTGTCACCCTGGTGCGATGGCGAGCCGATCGACATCGATGGAGGCCTTTGCGCCGGCGATTCCGGGAGAACCGGGGGTGCGGGAGGCCCCGGAGCATGGCGGCATCGCGCTCTCCGTCGCACCGCTGGAGAGTGGGCGGGCCGGGGAACTGGCCCCGGTGTTCAAGGCGCTGGGTGACCCGGTCCGGCTGCGGCTGCTCTCGATGATCGCGTCGGCGGCGGACGGTGAGATCTGTGTCTGTGACCTGAGCGGGGCGTTTCCGCTGACCGGGCCGACGATCTCGCACCATCTGCGGATCCTGCGCGAGGCGGGGCTGGTCGACTGCGACCGCCGTGGCACCTGGGTCTACTACCGGCCGGTGCCGGACACCTTCCTCCTGCTGGCCGGGCTTCTCACGGTCACTTCTTGAGCGGGTCGTGACCCCAGTTCATCAGGGAGTACCGCCAGCGGGTGTCGCTGACGTCACCGTCCGGGCGCTGGGCCGCGTGCCGGTGGACGTAGCCGACCACCTTGCGCATGTGCTCCTCGTCGGCCGAGGTGAGGTCGCCCTTCTTCTTGTCGAGGATGCCGACGATCTTCCGGCCGGAGTCGTGCCCGACCGACTCGGCGCCGGGCGACGACTTCTGGCCGGCGTCCTTGGACTCCGGGGTGTCGAGCCACTTGCGCAGCTCGGCGGGGGTCATGTTGACCGCGTCGCGGAAGTCGGCGTACACGTCAGCCATCGAGGGCCTCCGGCTTGTGCACCGCCTCGCGGCCGGTCTTGTCGCTCTTGACCCGGTACTGCGGTTCGTCGGGTGAGGCCGCGACGGTCCGGCCGGCGGCGGAGGTCCGTTTGGTGATCTTCTGTTCGACGGTTCCGTGGACGTCCGTCCCGTGACTGCGCCAGGCGACCTTGTCGCCCTTCTTCAAGTTGCCCATATCGGGCGAATACCCGGGTCGGCCGACAGAAAACCGGTCGTCAGGAAACCAGGTCGCACACGAAGATCGCGGTGCCGGGGAACAGCCTGCCCCGCAGCGGACTCCACTGCCCCCACTCCTGGTCGTGATCGGCGGGCCACTCCGGTTCGACCAGATCACGCAGCACGAATCCGGCCGCGACGATCTCGCGTACCCGGTCGCCGATCGTCCGGTGCTGCTCCAGGTAGGTGACCGTGCCGTCGTCGTCGCGCTCGACGTAGGGGGACCTGTTGAAGTACGAGTTCCGGGCGACGAGGCCGCTCTCGTCCGGCTCGTCCCAGAATATCCAGCGCATCGGGTGGGTCACCGAGAACACCCAGGAGCCGCCGGGGCGCAGCACGCGGGCCACCTCGCGCATCGCGGCTCCCGAGTCCGCCACGAAGGGGATCGCGCCGAAGGCCGTGCAGACGATGTCGAACGTGTCCGCTCCGAACGGCAGGGCCATCGCGTCGGCTTGGACGAGCGGTACCCGTACCCCTGTGCGCTTTTCTGCCTCCCGCGCATGCCGCAGCATGCCCGCGGAGAGATCCATGGCAACCGGCTGGGCGCCCTCTCCGCGGAGCCACCGGCTGGCTGACGCGGCGCCGGCACCAAGTTCCAAGATCTTTTTATTCCGTACGTGGCCGAGCAGGCGCACGTCCGCCTCACGCACACGTTCGGGGCACCAGACGAAGTCCACGTCACCCAGGAAGGCGCCGTGTTCGTCCTGGTAGTCGTCGGCGTCGAGATCCCACCAGGCGCGGTTGCCGCGGCGTGCCTCGTCGTCGGAGACCGTAGGGATCTCTGTCACCCGGCTACGGTACGACAGGCGTGTCGCGCGTCCTGATTCGGTTCATATCGGGCATGCTGACGGGTTCCGGCCGAACAATGTGCCTCGGTACTCAGGAGGGCTTGCAACCTGTGGTAATGCGCACGGTAAGCTAGTCGATGCGCTCGCGGATCGTGTGCCTCGGCAGGGAGCAGGCTCCGTGGTCGTCGGTCTCGGCATGATCGACTGCGTTAGATCAGACTGCTCTCGGGTTGGTCGTCTCGTTCGTTCGTGCCGCTACCGGTGGCAGTTCCGTCGAGCGCGAGAGACACCACGAAACCATCCGTTCGGAGCAACTGTCCACATGACGAGCAGCATCGAGGCCACCTCGAGCGCCAACAAGGTCACCGTCGACGATCTCGGCTCGGAGGAAGCATTCCTCGCGGCCATCGACGAGACCATCAAGTACTTCAACGACGGCGACATTGTCGAAGGCACCGTCGTCAAGGTCGATCGGGACGAGGTCCTGCTCGACATCGGCTACAAGACCGAGGGCGTCATCCCCTCGCGCGAGTTGTCGATCAAGCATGACGTGGACCCCGCGGAAGTGGTGTCGGTCGGTGACCACATCGAAGCCCTTGTCCTCACCAAGGAGGACAAGGAAGGCCGTCTGATCCTCTCGAAGAAGCGCGCTCAGTACGAGCGGGCCTGGGGCACCATCGAGAAGATCAAGGAGGACGACGGCGTCGTCCGCGGCTCGGTCATCGAGGTCGTCAAGGGTGGTCTCATCCTCGACATCGGCCTCCGTGGCTTCCTGCCGGCCTCCCTGGTCGAGATGCGTCGTGTCCGCGACCTCCAGCCGTACGTCGGCCGGGAGCTCGAAGCCAAGATCATCGAGCTGGACAAGAACCGCAACAACGTGGTCCTGTCCCGCCGTGCCTGGCTCGAGCAGACGCAGTCCGAGGTTCGCACCGAGTTCCTCAACAAGCTCCAGAAGGGCCAGGTCCGCAAGGGCGTCGTGTCCTCGATCGTCAACTTCGGTGCCTTCGTGGACCTGGGTGGCGTGGACGGTCTGGTGCACGTCTCGGAGCTCTCCTGGAAGCACATCGACCACCCGTCCGAGGTTGTCGAGGTCGGCCAGGAGGTCGAGGTCGAGGTTCTCGACGTCGACCTGGACCGCGAGCGCGTCTCCCTGTCGCTGAAGGCGACGCAGGAGGACCCGTGGCGTCAGTTCGCCCGGACCCACGCGATCAACCAGATCGTCCCGGGTAAGGTCACCAAGCTCGTCCCGTTCGGCGCGTTCGTCCGCGTCGACGACGGCATCGAGGGCCTGGTGCACATCTCCGAGCTGGCCGAGCGTCACGTCGAGCTGCCCGAGCAGGTCGTGCAGGTCGGTTCCGACGTCCTGGTCAAGGTCATCGACATCGACCTGGAGCGTCGCCGGATCTCCCTGTCGCTCAAGCAGGCCAACGAGGGCTTCGTCGAGGGCGAGGAGCACTTCGACCCGACCCTCTACGGCATGGCTGCGACCTACGACGCCGAGGGCAACTACATCTACCCGGAGGGCTTCGACCCCGAGACGGGCGAGTGGCTCGAGGGCTTCGAGAAGCAGCGCGAGACCTGGGAGAAGCAGTACGCGGACGCCCGCGAGCGCTGGGAGGCCCACACCAAGCAGGTGCAGGCGTCCCGCGACGCCGACGCCGAGGCCGCGCTCAACCCGGCTCCGGCCGGTGGCGTGACCACCTCGTCGTCGACGTCCACGACGAGCTCGTCGGCCCCGGCGCGTGCCGCCGAGGAGCCCGCGGGCACGCTGGCCACCGACGAGGCCCTCGCCGCTCTGCGCGAGAAGCTCGCCGGCGGCAAGAGCTGACCTGACGACAGTCAGCGCGTAGTACCCAGAAAGGCCGTCCCGACTCCGGTCGGGGCGGCCTTTCGCCGTCTCCGGCAGACCGGCCTCCCGGAGCCGCCGCCGGCCCGGCGTGCCGCGATACTGATCGCATGTTGAGGGTGGGGCTGACCGGCGGCATCGGCGCCGGTAAGAGCGCGGTCGCCCGGCGGCTCGCCGAGCGTGGCGCGGTGATCATCGACGCCGACGTGCTGTCCCGGGAGGTCGTCGAGCCGGGCACCGACGGGCTCGCCGAGATCGTCGCGCTGTTCGGGCCGGGGGTGCTGACCTCCGACGGCCGTCTCGACCGTCCGGCGCTGGGTGCGAAGGTCTTCGGCGACGAGGCGGCGCGGCGGAACCTGGAACGGATCATCCACCCACGGGTACGCGCGCGGACCGTCGAGCTGACCTCCGCCGCTGCGCCGTCCGCGATCGTGGTGAACGACGTCCCGCTCCTGGTCGAGGCGGGGCTCGCTCCCTCGTACCATTTGGTGATCGTGGTCCAGACGGACCGTGACGTGCGTCTCGAACGTCTCACCCGCCTGCGTGGCATGACCGTCGCGGAGGCCGCGGCCCGGATCGACGCGCAGACCGACGACGAGAGCCGGCGGGCCGCAGCCGATGTGGTCCTGGTGAACGACTCCGACCTGGACCGTCTGCACCGGCTGGTGGACGAACTGTGGCGGGACCGGCTGGTCGAGTTCGAGCGCAACCTGCGCCTGCGCCGCTCGGCGCCGAAGGGACCGGACCTGCCGATCGTGCCGTCCGACCCGCAGTGGCCGCGGGTGGCGGCCCGGCTGAGCGCGCGGATCCGGCACGGGCTCGGCGCGGGTGTCGACGTGCGCCACGTCGGGCCGACCGCGGTGCCCGGGCTGCCGGCGGAGGACGTCATCGATCTGATGCTCGGTGTGCGGACGCTCGACGAGGCGGACGCGTTCGCCGGGCGGCTGGGGGAGATCGGCTATCCGAGTCGCCCGGGGGAGTGGGCGGACAACGCGCACGGCGTGCCGGGCGGTACCTGGCCGAAGCGGATGCACGGTTGCGCCGATCCGGGTTACCGGGTGAATGTGCACGTCCGGGTGACGGGCTCGCCGGGGTGGCGGTTCGCGCTGCTGATGCGTGATCACCTGCGGGCGGTCCCGTCGCCTGCCGGTTCGCCGTTCTCCGATCAGGTTCGGGCGGCGGATGAGTGGGCGTTGTGCACCGGCTGGCAGCCGTCCGACAAAGAATAGGTGGCCCTCGCGGCGGCCGGTCAGCCCTATTGGGCGACCCACAGTGGGTGCGCGCGCCGGGGCGTCCGGGGCGCATCGACCACAGTGCGGCACCTGGGATCGTCTGGTGACCTCGGGTGGTGCCTGGCGGCCGCCGCGAGCGGCCTACCCGACCAGGGTAGGTGTCCTGGCAAGGCCAGGACAACGTCGCGAATGTGCACCCTCCGCACCGCGCCCGGGAAAACTTGTCATACCCCCGACGTACGGTGGTGGGCATGGCGCTCGACATCCCACGACTCGACGGCCGGTTCGAGGTCGTCAGCGACTACCAGCCCGCCGGTGACCAGCCCGCCGCGATCGACGAGCTCGAGCGGCGGGTGCGGCGGGGCGACCTGCACACCGTCCTGCTCGGCGCCACCGGCACGGGCAAGAGTGCCACCACCGCGTGGCTCATCGAGCGGCTGCAGCGGCCGGCGCTCGTGCTCGCGCCCAACAAGACGCTCTGCGCCCAGCTGGCGAAAGAGTTCCGTGAGCTGCTCCCGCACAACGCGGTGGAGTATTTCGTCAGCTACTACGACTACTACCAGCCCGAGGCCTACATCGCCCAGACCGACACCTACATCGAGAAGGACTCGTCGGTCAACGAGGAGGTCGAGCGGCTGCGGCACTCGGCGACGATGTCGCTGCTGACCCGCCGCGACACGATCGTGGTCGCCACGGTCAGCGCCATCTACGGCCTCGGCACCCCCCAGGAGTATGTGGAGCGTGCCGTCCGGGTGAAGGTCGGCGGCGAGATCGACCGCGACAAGCTGCTGCGCCGGCTGGTCGACATTCAGTACACGCGGAATGACATGGCCTTCCAGCGCGGCACCTTCCGGGTCCGCGGCGACACCCTCGAGATCATCCCGGCCTATGAGGAGCTGGCCGTCCGGGTCGAGCTGTTCGGTGACGAGGTGGAGAAGCTCTACTACCTGCACCCGCTCACCGGCGAGGTGATCCGCGAGGTCGATGAGCTGATCATCTTCCCGGCGTCGCACTATGTGGCCGGCCCGGAGCGGATGGAGCGGGCGATCCGTGACATCGAGGCGGAGCTGGCGGAGCGGCTTGCCGAGTTGGAGCGGCAGGGCAAGCTGTTGGAGGCGCAACGACTCCGGATGCGCACGACCTATGACATCGAGATGATGCGCCAGGTCGGCTTCTGCAACGGCATCGAGAACTATTCGATGCACATGGACGGCCGGACCTTCGGCGAGCCGTCGTACACACTTCTCGACTACTTCCCCGACGACTTCGTCACCGTCATCGACGAGTCGCACGTGACGATCCCGCAGATCGGCGGGATGTATGAGGGGGACGCCTCCCGCAAGCGCATCCTCATCGAGCACGGGTTCCGGCTGCCCAGCGCGGCCGACAACCGGCCGCTGCGCTTCGACGAGTTCCTGGAGCGGGTCGGCCAGATGGTCTTCCTCTCCGCCACACCCGGCCCGTGGGAGATGCAGCACGCCCAGGGGGAGTATGTGGAGCAGGTCATCCGGCCCACCGGGCTGATCGACCCGCACGTCGTGGTCAAGCCGACCAAGGGCCAGATCGACGACCTGATGCACGAGATCAAGCTGCGGACCGAGCGTGACGAGCGCGTCCTGGTCACCACGCTCACCAAGAAGATGGCCGAGGACCTCACCGACTACCTGTTGGAGAACGGGATTCGCGTCCGCTACCTGCACTCCGAGGTGGACACCCTCCGCCGGGTCGAGTTGCTCAAGGAGCTGCGCAAGGGCGACTACGACGTGCTGGTCGGCATCAACCTGCTCCGTGAGGGCCTCGACCTGCCCGAGGTGTCACTGGTCGCCATCCTGGACGCCGACAAGGAGGGCTTCCTGCGCAGCGGCCGGTCGCTGATCCAGACCATCGGCCGAGCCGCCCGAAACGTCTCCGGCGAAGTCCATATGTACGCGGACAAGATCACACCCTCGATGCGCGACGCGATCGACGAGACCGAACGCCGCCGCGCCAAGCAGATCGCCCACAACGAGGCGAACGGCATCCAGCCCCAGGCCCTCCGCAAGAAGATCCACGACATCCTCGACGACATCTACCGCGAGGCCGAGGACACCGACGACGCCGTCGCGGGCCCGATGGTCGGCGGCGCCGGCCGTCAGATGTCGCGCGGCAAGGCCCCCGTCCCCGAGACCCGCTCCAAGTCCAAGGCCTCCGGCGGCACGGCCCGAGCCGGCATGGCCCGCGCCGAACTCGCCCAGCTCATCCAGGACCTCAACGACCAGATGCTGGGCGCCGCCCGCGAACTGCAGTTCGAGCTGGCAGCCCGCATCCGCGACGAGATCAAGGAGCTGAAGAAGGAGCTGCGGGGGATGGACATGGCGGGGGTCAAGTAGTCGAGCCGGTTCCCCGCCGTCAGCCGCCGAAGAAGTCGCCGGCGAGCACCTCGGCGTAGAACTCGGCCAACGGAGGCTGGGCCAGCGCGGTGGCGATCAGGGCGCGCCACTGGGCGAAGCGTTCGGTGCGGCGGAAGTGGTGTTCGTGGGCTTCGAGGCTGTCCCACTCGGCGAGGAGGACGAAGCGGTCGGACGAGGCGACGCTCCGCTGGAGGCGGACCGAGCGGCAGCCTGGGGCGCCGGCCATCATCGGTCGTGCTACCTGGAAGGCGGCGAGGAAGTCGTCGGCCCGGCCGGGTAGTACGTCGATGAGCGTCACTTCGAGAACCATGCCCGCAAGCGTCCCATACGCACCAGATGGACAGCTTGCTAGGAGGTCATAGCGACCAGCGTCGATGGGATGGGGACTGGGAAGACGGGGAATCTGGAGCTTGGGCGGGGTTAAGCTAAGGCGCGACGTGCGCTGGGAGGTCAGCAAACAGCTCAAGATCGACGGGGTTACGCGGCGGCGACCGGGGAGTTGCGTCGCGATAACGACCGGGATGAGTGGTTTGACCGCGAGGCCCGCCACTTCCAAGGCTCCCGGTTCGCCGTTCGGGGCCGCGATGCGTCACAATGGCTCCCGTGGGAGGGGAGTATTCCCCCGCTCCGGTCTCGTCAACACGGAACGCCTTGCCGGCGGGCCCGGGGCCGGCGGTCGCGGATCGTTTTCGATCTCGCGGCGGAAGAGACCTCCGACAGTCGCACGTCGCTGTTCTCACTCGCCATGAGTGGGCGCAGCGACGACCCGTGTCTGCCGGAGGTCCTCGTTGAACGTTTCCGCCTGGGTCTGGGGCGCCACCCTGGTAGCCCTTATCGCCGTGCTCGCCGTCGATCTCCTGATCATCGGGCGCCGGCCGCACGAGCCCAGCATGAAGGAAGCGGGCGGATGGGTGACGTTCTACGTCACGCTCGCCCTGATCTTCGGTGTGGGTGTCTGGATAGCCTGGGGCGGCCAGGCCGCCGGCGAGTTCTACACAGGCTGGCTCACTGAGTATTCGTTGAGCGTCGACAACCTGTTCGTCTTCGTGATCATCATGGCCCGGTTCGCGGTGCCACGTCATCTCCAGCAGAAGGTGCTGCTGATCGGCATCGTGCTCGCGCTCGTCATGCGCGGAGCGTTCATCGCCGCCGGTGCCGCGCTGATCTCGCAGTTCTCCTGGGTGTTCTACATCTTCGGCGCGTTCCTGGTGTACACGGCGATCACGCTGGTCAAGGACGGCGAGAACGACGAGGACGACTTCAAGGAGAACATCCTCATCCGCTGGGCCAAGCGGGCGCTGCCGCTGTCGAGCTCGTTCGGCGACGGCCGGTTCAGCGTGGTCACCGAGACCGGCAAGCGGCTCTTCACCCCGATGCTGATCGTCATGATCGCCATCGGCACGACCGACCTGATCTTCGCGCTCGACTCGATCCCGGCCATCTTCGGCATCACCAAGGAGCCGTACCTGGTCTTCACCGCGAACGTCTTCGCGCTGATGGGCCTGCGCCAGCTCTACTTCCTGCTCGGTGGCCTTCTCGAGCGGCTGGTCTACCTCAACATCGGCCTGGCCGTGGTGCTCGCCTTCATCGGTGTGAAGCTGTTCCTCGAGGCCCTGCACACCAACAGCCTGTCGTTCATCAACGGCGGCCACGGCTTCCACTGGGCCCCCGAGATCCCGATCTGGCTCTCCCTGCTGGTCATCCTCGGCACCCTCGCGATAGCGACGGTCGCCAGCCTGATCAAAAGCTCGCGGGACAAGAAACGAGAGCTGATCACCGCCGACAAGTAAGCGCCTCCGACCTCCGCACGCAGCCGTCCCTCCCACCCCCAACCCGTGTGTGGAGTTGGGGTGCGCAGCGGGGCCGAACTCCACACGCAACGTCGGTGCCAAGTCGACGAGAAACCCGGGTGACGTCGGTCGCCCGGGTTTCGTCGTTTCCGGCCGGCGGGCGGTGGGCGGTGGATGACGGCGGCGGGTGGTGGCAGCGGGTGCCGCGCGCGGTGGCGGCGGGTGCGGGTGGCGGCGGGTGCGGGTGGCCGCAGCGGCGGCGGGCGGGCGGCGGGTGGTGGCGGGTGCGGGTGGCAGCGGCGGCGGGTGGCCGCAGCGGCGGCGGGCGGGCGGCGGGTGGTGGCGGCGGCGGGTGGCAGCGGCGGCGGGTGGCAGCGGCGGCGGGTGGCGGCAGCGGCGGGTGGCGGCAGTGGGTGGCCGCAGCGGCTGCGGCGGGTGGTGGTGGCGTGGCGGCAGTGGGTGGTGGCGGCGGGGCGCCGGCAGGGGGATCGGGGAGGGTGGTGAGGCCGGGACGGCAGGTCAGCCCGGCGGGCGCGGCACACGCTTGCGTTGCAGGGGGTCGCGGGTTAAGCACGGGACCAGCCGCCGTCCCGTAGAAAAGCATGATTTTGATCTGGAAAAGAGTGAGGCCCGCCTGGAGTGGGCGGGCCTCGAAGCGCGAGAAAAGCTACTGCTGGTGCTTGCGGCGGGCTGCGGCCCGGCCACGGACGGTCTGGTCGAGTTCGACCTTGCGGATGCGGACGGCGCTCGGGGTGACCTCGACGCACTCGTCCTCGCGGCAGAATTCGAGGGCCTGCTCGAGGGAGAGTTTGCGCGGCGGGATCAGCTTCTCGGTCTCGTCGGCGGTCGACGAGCGCATGTTGGTGAGCTTCTTCTCCTTGGTGATGTTGACGTCCATGTCGTCCTGGCGGGAGTTCTCGCCGACGATCATGCCCTCGTAGACCTCGGTGGTGGGCTCGACGAAGAGCTGGCCGCGCTCCTGGAGGTTGGTCATCGCGAAGGCCGTCACCACGCCGGAGCGGTCGGCGACGAGGGAGCCGTTCTGGCGGGTGCGCAGCTCGCCCACCCACGGCTCGTAGGCCTCGAAGAGGTGGTGCATGATACCGGTGCCGCGGGTCTCGGTGAGGAACTCGGTGCGGAAGCCGATCAGGCCGCGCGCCGGGACCAGCCACTCCATGCGCAGCCAGCCGGTGCCGTGGTTGGTGAGCTGCTCCATGCGGCCCTTGCGGGTGGCGAGCAGTGAGGTGATCGCGCCCATGTACTCGTCGGGGGCGTCGATGGTGAGGCGCTCGACCGGCTCGTGGACCTTGCCGTCGACGACGCGGGTGACCACCTGCGGCTTGCCGACGGTCAGTTCGTAGGACTCGCGGCGCATCTGCTCGACCAGGATCGCGAGGGCCAGCTCGCCGCGGCCCTGCACCTCCCAGGCGTCCGGGCGCTCGGTCGGCAGGACGCGGAGCGAGACGTTGCCGACCAGCTCCTTGTCGAGGCGGTCCTTGACCATGCGGGCGGTGACCTTGGCGCCCTTGACCTTGCCGACCATCGGTGACGTGTTGGTGCCGATGACCATCGAGATGGCCGGCTCGTCCACCTTGATCAGGGGGAGCGGGCGGGCGTCCTCGGCGTCGGCCAGCGTCTCGCCGATCATGATGTCCGGGATGCCGGCGACGGCCATGATGTCGCCGGGCCCGGCGCTCTCGGCGGGCTTGCGCTCCAGGCCCTCGGTGAGCAGCAGCTCGGAGATGCGGACGTTGGCGACGGTGCCGTCGGTCTTGCACCAGGCGACGGTCTGGCCCTTGCGGATCGTGCCCTCGTGGACGCGGCAGAGCGCGAGACGGCCGAGGAACGGCGAGGCGTCGAGGTTGACCACGTGCGCCTGCAGCGGGGAGCCCTCGGTGTAGGTGGGTGCCGGGATGGTCTCCAGGATCGTGGTGAACAGCGGCTCGAGGTCGGCGCTGTCGGTGGGGACCGCGCCGTCGGCCGGCTGGTTCAGCGTGGCGATGCCGTCGCGGGCGCACGCGTAGATGATCGGGAATTCGATCTGGGAATCGTCCGCATCAAGATCAAAGAAGAGAGCGTACGTGTCATCGACGACCTCCTTGATCCGCGCGTCCGGCCGGTCCACCTTGTTGATCACCAGGATAATCGGCAGGCGGGCCTGCAGTGCCTTGCGGAGCACGAAGCGGGTCTGCGGCAGCGGGCCCTCGGACGCGTCCACCAGCAGCACGACACCGTCGACCATGGTGAGGCCGCGCTCGACCTCACCGCCGAAGTCGGCGTGACCCGGCGTGTCGATGATGTTGATCGTGACCGGCTCGCCCTCGGCGGGCTGGTAGCTGATGGCGGTGTTCTTGGCGAGAATGGTGATGCCCTTTTCCCGCTCCAGGTCCATGGAGTCCATCACGCGATCGGCCATCTCGCCGCGCGCGTGAGACTGTCCGCCCTGCCGGAGCATGGCGTCGACCAGGGTGGTTTTGCCATGGTCGACGTGAGCGATGATGGCGACGTTGCGGAGGTCGGTGCGGGTCTGCATACACCCATTGTCGCCGGTTGTCGTTGCCGTCCGGGGCGCGGGGTCAAGACCGGAATCTTGGGACCTTTTGGGGTTTTTGCGGGTCAGCGAAGATCCACTAGCTGCTGTTAGCGTGCGTCATCGATGTTTTACGGGGGAGGTTTGCATCGATGGGTAAGCGGATCTTTGCGGCGGTTGTCGCGCTGGTCATAGCCGGTGGGTGTGGTCTGGGCGGTAAGGATCCGGCGCCGGTCGCGGCGCCGCTGCCGTCGTCGCCGTCACCCTCGCCGTCGGAGACGCCTTCCGAGGAGCCGATCGAGGAGCCGACCGCCGAGCCGACGCCGTCGAAGACGAAAACTGTGACGAAGAAGGCCAGTCCGACGCCGACCGAGGACCCGAACAACTTCGTCGAGCCGCCCTGCTCCGAGCACAAGGGCACCGAGGTCTCGAAGAAGAAGGTGAAGGCGGCGCTCAAGGACGCGGCGGGCCGGATCTACTGGACCAACGAGGCGCCGACGCTGAAGCTGAACTATCCGCTCGTCAAGGCGATCTCCTGGCACGAGAGCGGCTGGACCAGCAACATCTACAACTGCGACGGTGGCGCTGGTCTCATGCAGGTCATGCCGGGCACCGTGGACATGATCAACCAGCGGTTCGGTTTGACGTACGATGCCACGAAATATCAGGACAATGCCCGGGTTGGGGCTAACTACCTGGCCTGGTTGACCCGGTACATGTCGCAGAAGGCGTATGCGGAGAAGACCTACGACCTGAGCACTGCCAAGTGCAAGACGCACTCGTCGTGGTGCCTGCTGAACCTGGTCATCTCGGCGTACCAGGCCGGCCCGGACGCCGTGCTCGCCAACGCGGACAGCAAGACGCTGCCGAACCCGGAGTACGTGGACTCGGTCCGCGCGCTGATGAAGTCCTGCTACTGCGACCGGTACTGAACGGGCCGGTCTCCGAGCCCCCGGCCCTGCGAGCTACACTGGCATTTGAACCCGAGACCCCCACGTGGAGCCGTTTTGACCCGCTGGTCACGGCGATAGTAAGGTCTCGGGGTTGTCGTGTGTCGTTGATGCTGGCGAGCTGCGTGTTCGGCCCGTGCAGCTCACCCTAAGGAGCCCTACTCAATGCCGCCCAAGAAAAAGACTCATGAGGTAACCCTCGCGCTTGAGGCGGGTAACGCCGCGATGGTCGACCTCGGTAAGATGCTCGGCCCGACCGGTGCGAACATGCGCGCCGTCAAGGTGGAGTACGACGAGGCCACCTCGAAGAACCGTGGCGAGATCATTCCGGTCATCGTCTCGGTCTACGAGGACCGCAGCCACACGCTGGTCTACAAGACGCCGCCGACGAGCTTCCTCATCAAGAAGAGCCTCGGCATCCCGTCCGGCGCTGCCAACCCGCTCACCACGACCGTCGGCACGCTGAGCGCCGCGCAGGTCAAGGAGATCGCGGAGCGCAAGCTGCCCGACCTCAACGCGAACGACCTCGACGCCGCCATCCAGATCGTCAAGGGCACTGCCCGGTCGATGGGTGTCAAGGTCGCCTGAGTTCCCAGCGCGACGACGGCCCCGGGTTACTGCCCGGGGCCGTTTCGTTTGGGTGCGACGTCCTGGTCTCATCCTGGGCCGTTTCGCTTGGGTGCGACCACCTCGTCGATGAGGCCGTATTCGAGGGCCTCGGCGGCGGTCAGCGTCCGCCCGGTGGACAGGTCGTCCTCCACCCGGCTGCGGGGCTTGCCGGTGACCTCGGCGAGCCGGAGCACCGCCTCCTCGAGCTCACGCAGGTGCTGCCCGGCAGCCGCGGCCACCTCGTCGGCCGTGCCGGTCACCCCGGCCGCCCGAGGCTCGGCCAGCTTGAACCGGGCATGCCGATATGCCGCCCGCCGATCCGCCGCGGCCAGGACCGGCAGCACCGCACCGCCCGCCTCCGACGTCACCACCGCGTGCACCGGAGCGGTCAGCGAATCGATCACGTCGATGATCGACAGGGCCGCGCTCAGGTCGCCGCCGGGGCTCGCCACGTGCAGGTGGACCGCGTCGGGCCCGGCCGAGTCGAGTGTGAGCAGTGCCGCCGCGATCCCGGTCGCCGTCTCACCGGTGAGCTGGCCGCGGAGCATCACGATCCGCTGGTCGAAGAGCCGCTCCTCGAGCCAGCCCGGCAGACCGGCCGGTAGCGGCGGCGGCCCCCAGTCGGGCTGCTGGTGCGGCGGCGGGAATCCCCAGCGGGACGGATCGTGTCGTTGCTGCACGCGTTCCAGCCTAACTTCGAAACGCGCCGATAACGCGGAGCCGCTAGGGTCCGGCCATGCGAGGGCCCCGGCGCCGGTCCGCCCTGCTGGCGCGGCTGGCGGAGCGGCCGCCCGGCTGCCCGCAGAGCGTGATCCTCGACGAGCTGCGCGGGATCATCCTGCAGGGCGAGGTGCCGCCCGGCTCGGCGATACCGGTCGATGCCGTGGCGACGGCGTTCGGTGTGAGCCGGATCCCGGTCCGTGAGGCGCTGATGACGCTGATCGGCGAGGGCCTGGTGGACCACCGTCCGAACGGGGGCTATCGGGTGGCGATGCTGACCGCCCGCGAGTTCGGCGAGATCTACCTGGTCCGGGAGGCGCTGGAGTCCGCGGCGCTGCGTGCGGCGGTGGCCGGTGCGACCGAGGAGGACGACCAGCAGGCACGGTCCGCGCTGCGTGCTCTGGACGCGGCGATCGAGGCGGAGGACGGCGGGCTCGCGTACCACCGGGAGAGCCGGCGGTTCCACCTGTCCCTGATCGAACCGTGCCGGATGGGCCGGTTGCTGCACATGCTGGGCGCGGCCTGGAACCTGACCGAGCCGCTGCGCCCGATGTCGCATCTGAACGGCGCGGACCGGGAGCTGCTGCATTCCGACCACGCCGGGATGCTGGCGGCGTTCCTGCGGCGGGACGCGGACGGGCTGTCCCTGGTGTGCGCCGGCCACCACTCCCGGCTGCAGGACTTCATCTCGTCATTGCCGCAGGACCGGGGGCTATTCGCGAACGAGTGACCGGATGTGCTCGACGATCGCGCGCCGCCCGGCCCGTGCCTCGGGCACCGGGAGCAGCGGATAGTCGTGCAGCGCGCCGGGTACCTCGACATAGGTCATCCCCGGGATCTTCTCGCGCAGCGTCCGGCAGTCAGCCATCGTGATGTCCCGGGTGCCGACCAGCACCTGCATCGGTGGCAGCCCGCTCAGGTTCCCGTAGATCGGGCTGAGCCTCGGATCGTCGAGCGCCAGCCCGCCGGTCCACGCGTCGGCGATGGGACGCAGACCGGGACGCGCCAGCCACGGGTCGTGCGGCTCGATCGCGTCGATGCCCGGATTGGACATCGTGAGGTCAAGCCACGGCGCGATCAGCGTCATGCCCACGACGTTCTCGGAGGCCTGCGCCGCCAGCAGTGCCAGCCCACCGCCCGCCGAGTCACCGGCCAGGTAGACCGGGCGGCCCAGGTCACGGATGGCCTTCGTGACGAACTCCAGCGCCTCGAGACCGTGGTGCCGGGGCGCCAGCCCGTAGATCGGCACGTGCACGTCACAGCCGGTGTGCCCGGCGATGTGCCCGATCAGCGACCAGTGCTGCCGGACGATCTCGCTGGTGTACGCACCTCCGTGCAGATAGACCACCACGGGACGGTCCGCGCCGGCGCCGGACCGGACCCGGTAGACGTCGAAGCCCCACACGTTCTCGCGGGTCACCTCGAACCGCTTCGTCAGGAACGACGGCGGAGCGGCGGAGCCCTTGGGCCGGGCGAGAGTGCGGTGCCCGGCCGCCTCGGTCACGAACCTGCGCCGGTACACCAGGCGGGTGAACCCCGCGACCACACTCATCTGCCAGCTCGCCATGGCTGCAAGATATACAGTTCCGCTCATCCGGGTGAAACAGCGGATTCCTAGCGTGACGCCATGGCCACCATCCCCGGCAAGCATCACGAGGACCTGGTCGAAGCCGCCGGCATGCCGGTCGGTAGCGGCGTCAGCAAGTCCGGATACGATCCCCGGCTCACCAACGAGGACCTCGCACCGCTGAAGAAGCAGCAGTGGGGCTCCTACAACATCTTCGCGTTCTGGATGTCCGACGTGCACAGCGTCGGCGGATACGTCACCGCGGGCAGCCTCTTCGCGCTGGGCCTGTCCAGCTGGCAGGTGCTGATCTCACTGGTCGTGGGCATCACGATCGTCTACTTCTTCTGCAACCTGGTGGCCAAGCCGTCGCAGGTGACCGGCGTGCCGTACCCGGTGATCAACCGGGTGGCCTTCGGTGTGCTGGGCGCGAACGTGCCGGCGATCATCCGCGGGTCGATCGCGGTGGCGTGGTACGGCATCCAGACCTACCTGGCGTCGGCCGCGCTCGACGTCGTGGTCCTCAAGCTGTGGCCGTCCCTGATGCCCTACGCGGACGTCAACCAGTACGGTTTCCTGGGACTGCCACTCCTGGGATGGTGTACCTACGCCCTGCTCTGGGTCCTGCAGGCCGCCGTCTTCTGGACCGGCATGGAAACAATCCGCAAATTCATCGATTTTTGCGGCCCTGCCGTATATGTCGTGATGTTCCTTCTCGCCGGGTATCTCATCGCCGAGGCCGGCTGGAGTGCCATCGACCTCAACCTGGGCGAGGTCGAGTACCACGGCCTGGACGCGATCCCGGTCATGCTCGGCGCGATCGCCCTGGTCGTATCGTATTTTTCAGGACCAATGCTGAATTTTGGAGACTTCTCCCGTTACGGGAAGTCGTTCAAGGCCGTCAAGCTGGGTAACTTCCTCGGCCTCCCGGTCAACTTCCTGATGTTCAGCATCCTGACCGTCGTCACCGCCAGCCTCACCGTCCCCGTCTTCGGCGAGCTGATCACCGACCCCGTCGCGACCGTCGCCCGCATCGACAGCACGTTCGCGATCGTCCTGGGCGCCCTGACGTTCACGATCGCCACGATCGGCATCAACATCGTCGCCAACTTCATCTCACCGGCGTTCGACTTCTCCAACGTCAGCCCGCAGCGGATCTCCTGGCGCGCCGGCGGCATGATCGCCGCGGTCGGCTCGGTGCTGCTCACACCGTGGAACCTCTACAACAACCCGGACGTCATCCACTACACGCTGGAGACCCTCGGCGCCTTCATCGGGCCCCTGTTCGGCGTGCTGATCGCCGACTACTACCTGGTCCGCCGCCAGCAGGTCGACGTCGACGCGATGTTCACGATGTCGCCGACCGGCCGCTACTGGTACCGCAAGGGCTACAACCCGCCCGCCGTCATCGCCACCGCCGCCGGCGCGATCATCGCGGTGATCCCGGTGCTGTGGACCGGCGGGCCCGGCATGCACGAGATCGCCAAGTACAGCTGGTTCATCGGCTGCGCCCTCGGCTTCGGGGTCTACCTGAGCCTGGTGAAACGACGCTGATGCGCATCAAGGTCGTCAACCCCAACACCACGGCGTCGATGACCGCGCTGATCGAGGAGAGCGCCCGGGCCGTCGCAGGCCCGGGCGTCGTCGTCGAGGCGGTCACCCCGGCCATGGGCCCGGTCTCCATCGAGAGTCACTACGACGAGGCTCTCGCGGTCCCGGGCCTGCTCGCGGAGATCGCTCGCGGCGACGCCGACGGTTACGTCATCGCCTGCTTCGGCGATCCGGGCCTGGATGCGGCACGCGAGATCGCCGCCGGCCCGGTGGTGGGCATCGCCGAGGCCGCGATGCATGCGGCAACGTTTGTCGGTCGCGGTTTCAGCGTGGTCACAACCCTTGGGCGTACGCGAGGACGCGCTCTCGACCTCGCCCACCGCTACGCACCCGCCGGAGCCTGCCGGGGAGTGCACGCCTGCGAGATCCCGGTCCTCGCGCTGGAGGACGACCCCACGGTGCTGCCCCGGGTCGTCCGGCTCGCCCGTCAGGCCCTCGACGACGACGGCTCCGACGTGATCGTCCTCGGCTGCGCGGGGATGGCCGGCCTCTGCGCCGACGTCTCCCGCGAGCTCGGTGTCCCGGTGATCGACGGGGTCACCGCCGCCACGGCGCTCGTGCAGTCCCTCGTCACACTGGGTTTGCGCACGTCGAGGCGGGATGAGTACGCTGCCCCGCCGGTCAAACGGTTCTCCGGAATTCTTTCCGGCTTCATGCAACCCCGGTGAGGGTGGGAGTCGTCAGGGAGGCGTGAGAGCGAAGGAGGGGCTCGTGTGAAGAACGAGCGTGATGAGCAATTCCACCACTTCGTGGCGACCCGGCGAGCCGGGCTGGTGCGTACGGCGACTCTGCTCACGGCGGGCGACGCCCACCTCGCGGAGGATCTGGTCCAGTCGACCCTGACCAAGCTGTACGTCGCCTGGCCGGCGTTCCGGCGGGCCGACAACCCGGACGGATACCTTCGCCGGGTACTGGTCAACGCGCTGACGGACGAGCGGCGGCGGTGGTGGCGGCGCCGGGAACGGCCGATGGCCGAGGTTCCGGATCACGCCGCGACGGAGATCGTGGGTACTGAGGTGGCGGACGGGCTGCGCGCGGCCCTGAGTCAGCTCCCACCACGGATGCGTGCCGCCCTGGTGTTCCGGTACTTCTACGACCTCGACGTCGCCGACACCGCCGACGCCCTCGGCTGTTCCGAGGGAACGGTGAAGAGCCAGACCGCGCGGGCCCTGGAGCGGCTGCGCACGGTCATCGGCCTGAACCCTTCCGTCGCACTGCGCTGACCTGGAGAAAGACGATGAACAACCTGTACGACGGGCTGGAGCGGATCGCCGGCCCGGCCACCGAACCAACTCCCCAGCAGATCGAGGCCGACCTGGCCCGGGGCCGCGGTGCCCTGCGCCGCCGCCGGGTCTTCCAGTCCGCCGCCGGCTCGGCGTTCGCGGTCGCCGCGGTCGCCGCGGCCTTCGCGTTCGCCACCAGCGGCGGCGCCGTCCCGGCACCCGGTGCCACCCAGCCGCAGGCGGTCGCCCCGGCCACCACGACCGCCGACGCGGCGGGCGGCCCGTCGATCGAGCTGGTCTCCTACAAGGGTGAGCAGCCGAAGGGCTTCATCCTCGACAAGGTCCCGGACGGCTGGGAGGTGCAGGGCGTCGACGCGGGCGTGCTGACCCTCGCGCCGATCGGCATCGCCGACCAGGAGATGCACTCCTTCGCGGGCAAGGTCGCCGTGATGCTCCAGTCGGTCGACGAGCACGGCGCCCCGAACGGCAAGAAGGTGAAGGTCGGCGAGTACACCGGCTACCTCGGCAAGTACGAGGACCAGACCACCGGCTTCAACCTGCTCGTCGACCGCGGCTCCGAGCCGCGCCTGCAGGTCCAGGTCTGGGACGACCTCGGCTGGACCGGCGACCAGGTCGTCGAGTTCGCCGCCGGCATCACCGTGACGAAGGACGCCCAGCCCGGCCACGGCTGAGCCACCCGCCCTTCGAAGGAGTGGGAGACCGGAGCGATCGCAGCGCCCCGGTCTCCCCGCCCATGTCTACCAGCCCGGCGCTTCTGCCCCGCCCCGCAAGCCGCGTCCTCCGCCGCGACGGCTGGCGGCGCCCCTCGTTGATGGGTGTACTATCTAGTCTGTCTAGATGGGGGGTGCTTCATGATCTGGCAGGTGCAGGAGGCGAAGCAGCGTTTCAGTGAGGTGCTGCGGGCCGCTGAGACCGGTGAGCCGCAAATCGTCACCAAGCACGGTGAGGAGGTGGCGGTTCTCATCGACATCGATTCCTACCGGCGGTTCCACGGGCAGCAGGTCGGGCTGATGGAATACCTGCGGGCAGATCCCGTCGACGACCTGGACCTCGACTCGGTGATCGAGCGATCGCGGGAGCAGCCCCGTGACATCGACCTGGTCGGCTGATCGTGGCCTTCCTGCTCGACACGAACGTCGTCTCGGAACTTCGTAAGAGTGCTCCCCACCCGCGGGTCGCCGAGTGGCATGCCGTGCACTCTGATGCCATCGCCTACCTCAGCGCGCTGGTGGTCGGGGAGATCAGGCGTGGCATTGACCGGCTCCGGCCTCGCGATCCGAAACAGGCTGAGGTCCTGGAGCGGTGGCTGACCGGGCTGACAAGGGCGTATTCGGAACGGCTCCTGCCCGTGACGGCCCGGGTCGCCGAGGAATGGGGGCGGATGAGCGCCACCGGGACGCCGCCGCCCGTCATCGACGGCCTGATGGCGGCGACGGCGCGCGTCCACGGCCTCACCCTCGTCACCCGCAACACCGCGGACGTCGCCCGCACCGGCGTCCCGGCCGTCAATCCGTTCGACTGACCGGCGGCCGCCGGCCGGGCGACCACTCCAGCGGCGGCGGCCGGCGGGGCGGCCACTCCAGCGGCGGCGGCCGGCGGGGCGGCCACTCCAGCGGCACCGGCTGGCTGAGCGGCACCGGCTGGCTGAGTGGCGCAGGCCGACTGAGCGACGGCCGGTGTGGTGACCGCCCCGCGCCGGCTGGCTGAGCGGCGCCGGCTGGCTGAGCGGCACCGGCCGACTGAGTGACGGCCGGTGTGGTGACCGCCCCGCGGTGGCTGGCTGAGTGGCGCCGGCTGGCTGGCTGAGGGGCGGCCGGTGCGGTGACCGCCCCGTGGCGCGTCAGGCGCGCTGTGGTCTGGAGTGGCAGGTGGTCGCGGGTCTGGAAGAGGCAGGACGCGTAGCGCGTACCCTAGAAGTGGCTTTTGCCCAACCTCTCGCGTCTCCGTCCGCTTTCCAGGGCGACCTCGCGATGGAGCTTGCGCCAGCTGGCCAGGCGGCGTGGTGGCAGGGTGCCGTCGGACAAGGCTGCCTGGACGGCGCAATCGGGTTCGGACTCGTGGGCGCAGTCGTCGAAGCGGCAACTGGCGGCCAGGGCGGTGACGTCGGCGAAGGCTCGGTCGAGGCCGGCGGCGGTGTCGAGGAGGCCGACGCCGCGGATGCCGGGGGTGTCGAGGACGGCGCCGCCGCCGGGGATCGTGATGAGGTTGCGGTACGCGGTGGTGTGGCGGCCCTTGCCGTCGGCGTCGCGGATGGCCTGGACCGGCATGACGGTGGCGCCGGCCAGGGCGTTGGCCAGGGTGGATTTGCCGGCGCCGGAGCGGCCCAGCAGGGCGCAGGTGCGTCCGTGGGTGACGTAACGGCGTAGCTCGTCGACGCCGGTGCCCTCGCGGACGCTGACCGGCAGGACCGGGACGCCGGGTGCGATGCGGGACAGCTGGCGGGCTATCGCGCCGGGGTCGCTCGTGGTGTCGGACTTGGTGAGGACGAGGACCGGGTCGGCGCCGGACTCGAAGGCGAGGGCGAGGAGGCGTTCGACGCGGGCGTCGTCGGGTTCGGGATGGATGGGCTCGACGACGGCGACGGTGTCCATGTTGGCGGCGAGGACCTGGCCGGTGGAGTCCTTGTCGGCGGTGCGGCGGATCAGCTCGGTCCGCCGTGGCAGCACCACCTCGAGTGTGGTCCGCCGGTCCGGCCAGCGGCGCAGCACCACCCAGTCGCCGGCGCAGGGTAGTAGTGCCGGGTCCTTGGCGGCGTCGAGGAACGCGCTGCCGCCCAGGCCGGCCCTGGTCACGCCGTCGGCGGTGAGGACCGTGCTGATGCCGCGGTCGGCGCGCAGGACCCGCCCGGGTGCCGCGTCGGAGCGGTCGAAGGGACGGTACGAGGATGCGAAGGTCTCGTCCCAGCCCAGCTGGGACAGGTCGTACGACATGGGAACCCTTTACGAGTCGAGGAGGACAGCGGCAAACCCGGTTACCGGGTGACGGCCCCCTGGTGAAGGGACGCGGACATCTCGAACAGCACGTTCCTCACCTCCCCCCCGCGGGTTCGATCGATCGCGTCTGGCAACGACGGTACGTTCACCCTCACCGGGGCGAAAGTGATTTCCGCTAGGGTCGGTGCTGTGACGATCGACCCGCTTGTTCTCATGACGGACGTCGAGGCCGCGACCGAGGCGCTGCTGCGGACGGCGGAGGGTCTGGACGACGGCGCGGTGGCCGAGCCGTCCGCGCTGCCCGGCTGGACGGTCGGGCACGTGCTGACCCACGTCGCACGCAACGCCGACGGCATGACCAACCTGCTGACCTGGGCGCGCACCGGGGTGGAGACCCCGATGTATCCGAGCCCCGAGGCCCGCACCGCCGGCATCGAGGCCGGCGCCGCCCGCCCCCTCGCCGAGCAGGTCGCCGACATCCGCGACGCGCACGAGCGCTTCGCCGACGCGGCCGCCGCGATGCCCGCCTCGGCCTGGGCGGTTCAGCTGCCACCGATCGGCCAGTCCGCGGCCGGGGTGCCGTGGGCCCGGCTGCGCGAGGTGGAGGTGCACCACGTCGACCTCGCCCGCGGTTACACCCCCGCGGACTGGCCGGACGCGTTCGCCCTCCGCCTGCTCCGCGAGATCGTCACGGGCGCTCGTGACGACGCCCCGGCCATGGTGCTGCGTCCGTTCGGCCTCGAACATCCCCTGGTCATCGGCTCCGACGACGGCCCGGTGATCGGCGGACCGACCAAGTCGATCGCCGCCTGGCTGGCCGGCCGCGGCGACGGCGCCGACCTGACCGTCTCGCCGGACGGCGAGCTGCCGACTCCCGCGAGGTGGAAATGAGCGAGTACACCGGCGACGTGACCCGCGGCGGCCCACCCGCGGTCCGCGATCTGGGCGGCGGGCTGACACTGCGCAAGGTCTCCGTAGGCCCGATGGACAACAACGCATATTTCCTGACATCTGGGGATCAGGAGTTGCTGATCGACGCGGCCAACGACGCCGCGACACTGCTTGACCTGGCCGGGTCGCTGCGGACTGTGGTCACCACCCACCGTCACCAGGACCACTGGGTCGCGCTGAGTGAGGTGGTTGCCAAGACGGGGGCGCGGTCCCTCGCCCATGAGGATGACGCTCCGGAGATCCCGGTTGCTACGGAGACCCTCCGTGACGGCGATGTGGTCACGGTGGGTGAGCACAGTCTTGAGGTCATCCATGTGGTGGGGCATACGCCGGGGTCGATCGTGCTGGCCTATCAGGAGGCCGGGGGCCGGGCGCATCTGTTCACCGGTGACAGCCTGTTCCCGGGCGGGGTGGGCAACACGCGCGGTGTCCGGAAGAACTTCGAGTCGCTGATCAACGATGTCGAGCGGAAGCTGTTCGATCGCTTCGGGGACGACACGTGGTTCTATCCGGGGCACGGCCGGGATTCGACTCTCGGGGCTGAGCGGGGGTCCATCCCGGAATGGCGGGCGCGAGGTTGGTGAGTTTTTCCGGGGGTACGCGGAGCGTGCTCGGGGCCTACACATAACCCGCGACCACGTGCGTGACCAGGCCGCAGGGCGGCTTGCGCGCCACCGGGTGGCCAGAACCGGTCGTGTCTACCGGTCACCGCCAGGGTTCCTGAGGTACCTCTCGAAGGTCGACGCGTTCTGCCAGTTCTCACGGTTCGCCACCCGGTCGCCACCGGCGGGCCGGCGGGGTTGGCGCCCTCGTAGGCGTGCACGGCGCTGTACTGACGCGGTGGGCGTGCGCCGGCCAAGGTCCGCGGCCGGGGCACACCGAGGCCGGGAGTGAAGTGCACTCCGTCGGTGCGAAGCTCCACCTCCAGCCGGTCGATGACCTGGGCCGGAGCGGCCGCGACGCGCACCATTGCTCATCCCTGAGTCCTCGCGGCTCATGGCCGACCGTATCCGGAGACGGATGGTAGTAGGAACGGCACCGGCGGAGCTGCCGGTGGCTGACGGAACCGGCGGTTTGAGGCGGCCGACATCCGGGGTGACCGGGGGGTGCCTGAGGCGGCCTTGACGGGGTGTGGTGGGGGGCTCTGGCACAATTCAGCCGGTGCGTGCTGCGGAAGAAGTGGTCGAGGTGCCCGTGGCTGTCGCGGAAGGTGTGACCGAGGCGCCGGTGCGCGGGTGGCGGCGCAGGATCGATCTCTGGGTTCTGCTGGGATATCTGGCGCTTGCCGTGCTGGTGCTGATCCAGCTCTGGATCGATCCCAACGGGCGGGTGCTGGCCAGCAACGACGATGACCACGGGGTCTTCCTGTTCGTGCTGGCGCACGCCGAGCGGGTGGTGTTCGACGGGGCCGCGCCGTTCTTCACGGATCGGCTGAACGCGCCGGTCGGCGTGAACATGATGGCGAACACGTCGATTCTGGCTCTCAGCCTGCCGCTCGCTCCGGTGACGCATTTTCTCGGCGGTGGGGTCTCGGTGGCGATCCTGCTCACCGGTGGGCTGGCCGGCACCGCCTTCGCCTGGTACTGGGTGCTCTCGCGGCATCTGGTGAGCTCGCGGCTCGCGGCCTGGATCGGCGGCGCCTGGTGCGGGTTCGCGCCGACGATGGTGTCGCACGCGAACGGGCATGTGAACTTCGTCAACCAGTACGTGGTGCCGTTCATCGTCTGGCAGGTGCTGCGGCTGCGTGAGCCGGGGCGGGTGGTGCGCGGCGGGGTGATCCTCGGGCTGCTGATCGTGCTGCAGTGCTTCATCAACGAGGAGACGCTGCTGTTCACGGCGCTCACGCTGGGCGTGTTCGCGGTGGCCTACGCGGCGATGCGCCCGCGCGAGGTTCTTTCGTACGGTAAACGCTTCGCCGCCGGGCTCGGTGTCGCGGCGCTGACCGCGGGTGCGCTGCTGGCGTACCCGCTGTGGTACCAGTTCTTCGCACCCGGCAACTACCACGGGCAGCCGTTCGCGCCGACCGAGTACGTGACCGACGTGGCCTCGCTCGCCGGGTTCGCGCGGCAGTCGCTGGCCGGGAACGCCGCGCTGACCCGGCAGATGAGCGTCAGCGCGACCGAGGACAACACGTTCTTCGGGCCGGTCGGGCTCGTGATGATCGTGGTCGCGGTGGTGATGCTGTGGCGGGTCGCGGCGGCGCGGGCGGCGGCGATCGCCGGACTCGTGCTGCTGCTGATGTCGATGGGCCCGCAGCTGCGCGTGTTCGGGTACGACACCGTTGTTCCGCTGCCGTTCGGCCTGATCAGCCACGTGCCGATCATCGACCTGGTGAGTGTGACGCGGTTCGCGATGGTGCCGGCCACGATCGTGGGTGTGCTGCTGGCGCTGGCCGCCGACCGGATCCCCGCGTACCCGGAGAGGCGCCGGCGGTGGTTCTGGATCGGGATGGTGTGCGCGCTCGTGCCGCTGATCCCGAAGCCGCTGCCGGTGGTCGAGGGCGACCCGATGCCGCCGTTCATCACCGAGGGCACCTACCGGGAGTACGTGGCGGGCGACCGGACCCTGGTCACGGTTCCGCTGCCGGAGGTGACGACCGGGCGTACCGGTATGCGCTGGGCGACGCTGAACAACTTCGACTACGCGACGCCGCGCGGCTATTTCATGGGTCCCGCCGACGCGCCGCGCGACCACACCGGATCCTGGCACGCCCCGGCCACGTTCACCTCCGACCTGCTGTGGCGGGTACGCGAGTACGGCGTCAAGCCCGTACTGACCGCCGCCGATCGTGCACAGATCATCGACGACCTGGTGTACTGGAGGGCGGGTGTGGTGGTGCTCGTGCCGGGCGGCCGCAACCCCGAGGTGCAGCGGGCCACCCTGGTCGAAGTGCTGGGTGAGCCGCGACTCGTCGGCGGCGTCGAGATCTGGGACATGCGGAGCTTGCCGGTCCCCCCGAAGGGGTAGTCCGTTCTGCGGGAATGTCCGGCATGTGAGAGGCGCTGCACCTAGGCCGACAGAAATTGTCGTACCCCGTGGCTAGAGTGTCCGCGGCTCTGCTCTACTCAAACACTTGTACGGAGAGGCTGATTGTGGCCGACCGACTGACCATCCGTGGCGCCCGCGAGCACAACCTGCGCGACGTCAATCTCGACCTGCCCCGAGACGCCATGATCGTCTTCACCGGGCTCTCCGGTTCGGGCAAGTCCAGCCTCGCCTTCGACACGATCTTCGCCGAGGGGCAACGGCGCTACGTCGAGTCGCTCTCGGCGTACGCGAGGCAGTTCCTCGGCCAGATGGACAAACCCGACGTCGACTTCATCGAGGGCCTGTCCCCGGCGGTGTCGATCGACCAGAAGTCGACGAACCGCAACCCGCGCTCGACCGTCGGCACCATCACCGAGGTCTACGACTACCTGCGGCTGCTGTTCGCCCGCGCCGGGATCCCGCACTGCCCGGTCTGCGGCGAGCGGATCAGCAGGCAGACACCGCAGCAGATCGTCGACCGCGTGCTCGCGATGCCCGAGGGCACCCGGTTCATGGTGCTCGCCCCGGTCGTCCGAGGCCGCAAGGGTGAATACGTGGACCTGTTCGCCGAGCTCCAGGCCAAGGGTTACGCCCGCGCCCGGGTCGACGGCACGGTGCACCCGCTGACCGAGCCGCCGAAGCTGAAGAAGCAGGAGAAGCACACCATCGAGGTGGTGGTCGACCGGCTCAGCGTGAAGGCGAGCAGCAAGCAGCGGCTCACCGACTCGGTGGAGGCCGCGCTCGGCCTGGCCGGCGGCATCGTGCTGCTCGAGTTCGTCGACCTGGCCGAGGACGACCCGGAGCGCGAGCGCCGCTTCTCCGAGCACCTGGCCTGCCCGAACGACCACCCGCTCGGCATCGAGGACCTCGAACCACGGGTGTTCTCCTTCAACGCGCCGTACGGCGCCTGTCCCGAGTGCAGCGGCCTCGGGACCAAGAAGGAGGTCGACCCCGAGCTGCTCGTCCCGGACGAGGAGGCCACACTCCGCGACGGCGCGATCCAGCCGTGGGCCGGCGGCACCACCCAGGAATACTTCCTGCGGCTCCTGGAGGCGCTCGCCTCGGCCGAGGGCTTCTCCCTGGACGCGCCCTGGCGCGCGCTGCCCAGCCGGGCGCAGAAGACGATTCTGTACGGCGCCGAGGACCAGGTCCACGTGCGCTACCGGAACAAATACGGGCGTGAGCGCTCCTACTACACCGGCTTCGAGGGCGTGGTGCAGTGGATCGAGCGGCGGCACACCGACACCGAGAGCGACTGGTCGCGCGAGAAGTACGAGGGGTACATGCGCGACGTCCCCTGCTCGGTCTGCGGCGGCGCCCGGCTCAAGCCGGAGGTGCTCGCGGTCACCCTGGCGGGCAAGAGCATCGCCGAGGTCTGCAACCTCTCCGTCGGCGAGTGCGCCGAACTGCTGGGCGCCCTGCAGCTGGACGACCGGCAGGCGATGATCGCCGAGCGGGTGCTCAAGGAGATCAACGCCCGGCTCCGGTTCCTGGTCGACGTCGGGCTGGACTACCTGTCGCTGGACCGGGGTGCCGGCACCCTCTCCGGCGGTGAGGCGCAGCGCATCCGGCTCGCCACCCAGATCGGGTCCGGCCTGGTGGGCGTGCTCTACGTGCTGGACGAGCCGTCCATCGGCCTGCACCAGCGCGACAACCACCGGCTCATCGAGACCCTGGTCCGGCTGCGGAACCTCGGTAACACGCTGATCGTGGTGGAGCACGACGAGGACACCATTCGTACGGCGGACTGGATCGTGGACATCGGCCCCGGCGCCGGTGAGCACGGCGGCCACATCGTGCACAGTGGGACCGTCGAGGGCCTGCTGGCGAACGAGAAGTCGCCCACCGGGGCATACCTGTCCGGGCGCAAGTCGATCCCGGTGCCGGCCACCCGGCGCCCGCAGGTCTCCGGCCGCGAGGTGGTGGTGCAGGGCGCCCGCGAGCACAACCTGCGCAACCTCACCGTGCCGTTCCCGCTCGGCCAGTTCATCGCGGTGACCGGCGTCTCCGGCTCCGGCAAGTCGACGCTGGTCAACGACATCCTGCACACCGTCCTGGCGAACCAGATCAACCGCGCCCGGATGGTGCCCGGCCGGCACACCCGGATCACCGGCATCGAGCACATCGACAAGGTCGTCGGGGTGGACCAGTCGCCGATCGGGCGGACACCGCGGTCGAACCCGGCCACGTACACCGGTGTCTTCGACCACGTCCGCAAGCTGTTCGCGGAGACCGCCGAGGCGAAGGTGCGCGGCTACGGACCGGGGCGGTTCTCCTTCAACGTCAAGGGCGGCCGCTGCGAGAACTGCTCGGGTGACGGCACGATCAAGATCGAGATGAACTTCCTGCCGGACGTCTACGTCCCGTGCGAGGTGTGCAAGGGCGCCCGGTACAACCGGGAGACCCTGGAGGTGCACTACAAGGGGAAGACCATCTCCGAGGTGCTGAACATGCCGATCGAGGAGGCCGCCGAGTTCTTCTCGGCGCTGCCGGCCATCCACCGGCACCTGCGCACCCTGGTCGACGTCGGCCTGGGGTACGTGCGGCTCGGCCAGCCGGCCACCACACTCTCCGGCGGTGAGGCACAGCGTGTGAAGCTCGCCTCCGAGCTGCAGAAGCGTTCCACCGGCCGGACCGTCTACGTGCTCGACGAGCCCACCACGGGCCTGCACTTCGAGGACATCCGCAAGCTGCTGCTGGTGCTCAACGGGCTGGTCGACAAGGGCAACACGGTGATCACCATCGAGCACAACCTGGACGTCATCAAGACCGCCGACTGGCTGATCGACATGGGCCCGGAGGGCGGCCACAAGGGCGGCCTGGTCCTGGCGACCGGCACACCGGAGGAGCTCGCCGAGGTGAGCGAGAGCCACACCGGGCAGTTCCTGCGGCACGTGCTGGGCCGTGAGGGCGAGCCGAAGGGCGCACCGGCGGCGACCGCGCGGGCGGCCAAGGCGAACGGGGCCAACGGCAGCGGCACCCGGGCGCGCACCACCCGGTCCCGTGCCAAGGCGACTGCCTGATTAGTTGAATCAGCAAGTTCTCAGGTAACTCAAAGCTACGATGCCCGGTCGAGGCCCTAGTCTCGACCGGGCATCGTCTATTCGGCCCCGCCAGGTCGAAGTGGCGGGGCGAAGGCACATCAATCGGGAGAAGCCGTCACCCGTGGTGGCGGAGAATCTCGACGTGGACGGTGAACTGATCGTGGTGGACGCCCCGTACTTAGAGGCGACTCCGCGTGACATTCGAGCGGAAACCAGGCACTGGAGGGGCGACAAATGACTGACGTGCAGACGAGGACCGACAATCAGCCGGAGCGCACTGACGCCACCTCGACACGGCGCGTCGTCCTGCTGAGCGCGGGCGCGCTCGGTGCCGGCGCGGTCCTGACCGCCTGCGGCACCGACACCAGCGGTACCAATCCGAACGGGTCGGACTTCAACAACGACCCGGCACCGGCCGGCAGCACCGGGGCTCAGGCGGACTCGGCCGGCGGCAACGCCGGGAAGGTGCTCGTGGCGGCCTCCGAGGTGACCGTCGGCGGCGGCGTGATCAAGGACGACCTGGTCATCACGCAGCCCGAGGAGGGGACCTTCAAGGCGTTCAGCAAGGTCTGCACGCACCAGGGCTGCGACGTCACCGAGATCACCGACGGCTCGATCCTGTGCAAGTGCCACAACAGCGCCTTCTCCATCAAGGACGGAGCGCCGACGGCCGGCCCGGCGGCCAAGCCGCTCGCCGAGACGCCGGTGAAGCTCGACGGAGACAACGTCGTGGCGGCCTGATCCGGCGGCATTGCGTGAGGCCGAAGGTCCGGGCCGTGGCGGCGGCACCGGACCTCCGGTCGGGCAATTCTGTCAGTCCCACGCACTAGTGTTGGAGTTGTGCCAGACCCGTCCACCTATCGTCCTGCTCCCGGTACGATCCCGGACGCCCCAGGTGTCTACCGATTCCGTGATCCGGCCGGCCGCGTCATCTACGTCGGCAAGGCGAAAAGCCTGCGTAACCGCCTGAACTCCTACTTCGCCGACGTGTGGTCGCTGCACGCGCGGACCCAGCAGATGGTCACCACCGCGGGCAGTGTGGACTGGGTCACGGTCGGGACCGAGGTGGAGGCGCTCCAGCTCGAGTTCTCCTGGATCAAGGAGTTCGACCCCCGCTTCAACGTGAAGTATCGGGACGACAAGTCGTACCCCTTTCTCGCCGTCACGCTGAACGAGGAGTTCCCCCGCCTGCAGGTGATGCGCGGCGCCAAGCGCAAGGGCGTCCGCTACTTCGGTCCCTACTCGCACGCCTGGGCCATCCGCGAGACCCTCGACCTGCTGCTGCGCGTCTTCCCGGCGCGGACCTGCTCGTCCGGCGTCTTCAAGCGGCACGGTCAGATCGGCCGGCCCTGCCTCCTCGGCTACATCGGCAAGTGCTCGGCGCCCTGCGTCGGCCAGGTCAGCGCGGACGAGCACCGCGCGATCGTCGACGACTTCTGCGACTTCATGGCCGGGCGCACCGACTCGTTCGTCAAGCGGCTCGAGCGCGAGATGATGCAGGCCTCCGAGGAACTGGAGTTCGAGCGCGCGGCCCGGCTGCGCGACGACATCGCGGCGCTGCGGCGGGCCATGGAGAAGCAGACCGTGGTGCTGGGCGACGGCACCGACGCCGACGTGGTGGCCTTCGCCGACGACCCCCTCGAGGCGGCCGTCCAGGTCTTCCACGTCCGCGACGGCCGGGTCCGCGGCCAGCGCGGCTGGGTGGTGGAGAAGGTCGAGGACCTCAGCACCGGCGACCTGGTGCACCACTTCTGCAGCCAGATGTACGGGGGTTCCGAAGGTGAGGGCGATGTCCCGCGCGAGCTGCTCGTGCCGGCCCTGCCGGACGACTCCGACGCGCTCGCCGACTGGCTCAGCCAGCACCGCGGCAGCCGGGTCAGCCTGCGTGTCCCGCAGCGCGGCGACAAGAAGTCGCTGATGGAGACGGTGGCGCGCAACGCGGCCGAGTCGCTGCAGCGGCACAAGCTGCGCCGCGCCGGCGACCTGACCACCCGCAACAAGGCTCTCGAGGAGATCGCCGAGGCCCTCGGCATGGACACCGTGCCGCTGCGCATCGAGTGTTTCGACGTGTCCCAGATCCAGGGCACCGACGTGGTGGCCTCGATGGTCGTGTTCGAGGACGGCCTGGCCCGCAAGAGTGAATATCGGCGGTTCGCCGTCCGCGGCAACCCCGACGGCAGCGGCACCGACGACCTCTCCGCGATGAGCGAGGTGCTGCGGCGGCGGTTCGCCCGGTTCAAGGCGCAGCCGGGAGCCGAGGGGCCGCGGGACCAGCCGGAGTCCGACGTCGCCGACGACGCCGCGGACGCCGCTCTGCACGGCTATCAGGCCACCAACGAGCTGCCGGGCATCGATCCCCTGACCGGCAAGGCGCGGCGTTTCGCGTACCCTCCCCAGCTTGTTGTTGTTGATGGCGGCCAACCGCAGGTGAACGCGGTCGCGGCGGTGCTCTCCGACCTCGGCATCACCGACGTGGCGCTGTGCGGGCTTGCCAAGCGACTGGAGGAGGTCTGGCAGCCCGGCGAGGACTTCCCGGTCATCCTGCCGCGCACCTCGGAGGCGCTCTACCTGCTGCAGCGCGTCCGCGACGAGGCGCACCGGTTCGCCATCACGTTCCACCGGCAGCGCCGGTCGAAGCGGATGACCGAGTCGGCGCTGGACTCCGTCGCCGGCCTCGGTGAGGTGCGCCGCAAGGCGCTGCTGCGGCACTTCGGGTCGCTCAAGCGGCTCGCCGCCGCCACTCCGGAGGAGATCGTGGAGGTGCCCGGGATCGGCCGCCGCACCGCCGAGTTGGTGCTGGCCGCGCTGAACCCGCCGGCGTCCGGCGACTGAGACGGGTGGCGGACATCCTGTCCGGCGGTCGAGGGGGGTTCTGACGGCCTAGGATGTTGTGTCCGCCCGCGCGAGGCGGGCGAACTCTCGCAGGAGGCGTGGTGACGGAAGCGATGCCGGACTTCGGGCCCGACGAGGTCGTGGAACCCGATGAGGCCGGTACCGATCTGGTGGTGGTGACCGGGCTCTCCGGCGGCGGGCGCAGCACGGTGGCCCGCGCCCTGGAGAACGTCGGTTTCTATGTCGTCGACAACCTGCCGCAGGCGCTCATGCTGGAGATGGCCGAGCTGGCATTCGCGGCCGGCGGTGCGGCCCGGCGGACCGCGATGGTTCTTGACGTACGCAGCCGCGCGTTCTCCACCGACCTGGCCGGCGCGGTCCGCGCGCTCAAGGAGCGCGGGTTCTCGCCGCGTGTGGTCTTCGTGGACGCCGACGACGAGGTGCTGATCCGGCGCTTCGAGTCGGTCCGGCGCTCGCACCCGCTGCAGGGCGACGGGCGGCTGGCCGACGGCATCGCGGCCGAGCGGAAGCTTCTGGCCGAGGCCCGCGAACAGTCCGATGTGATCATCGACACCAGCCACCTCAACGTGAATCAGCTGCGGCGCCGCGTCGAGGAGCTGTTCGGCGGCGAGGACTCCCGCCGGCTGCGGATCACCGTGCTCTCCTTCGGATTCAAGTACGGCCTGCCCCCGGACGCCGACTACGTGCTGGACGCCCGCTTCCTGCCGAACCCGTTCTGGGTGCCGGAGCTGCGCGAGCACACCGGCCTGGAGGAGGGCGTGAGCAGCTATGTGCTCGGGCAGGAGGGTGCGACCGACTTCGTCGCGACGTACGCGGGGCTGATCGCGGCGACCGCGCCCGGCTTCGAGCGTGAGGGCAAGCGCTACCTGACCGTCGCCATCGGCTGCACCGGCGGCAAACACCGCAGCGTCGCCATAGCCGAGGAACTGACCTCGCGGCTGTCCGGGATGCGCCTGTCCGCGCACTCCTCGCACCGCGATCTGGGGCGCGAGTGACGGCGCGGCCACCGATCCGGGTCGTCGCCTTCGGCGGCGGTCACGGGCTGAGCGCCTCGTTACGGGCGTTACGGCAGTCCGCCCGCGACCTCGACCTGGAGATCACCGCGATCGTCACGGTCGGCGACGACGGCGGCTCCAGCGGCCGGCTGCGCGTGGAGCGGGACGCCCTGTTGCCACCGGGAGATCTGCGGCAGGCGCTGGCGGCGCTCGCGGCGGACCACCCGACGACCCGGCTCACCGCGGACCTGATGCAGCACCGCTTCGCCGCGATGCCGGAGCCGGACGTCATCCGGTTGCCGGTCCAGCACATCGCGCCGGCTGCCCCGCATGTGGACCGGGTCGTGACTCGGGGGCCGCGGGTGGAACGGCGGGCCGACCGGAGCCGGGACAGCCTGGCCGGGCACGCGGTGGGGAATCTGCTGCTGCTCGGGCTGATCGAGATGCTGGGCGACCCGGTACGGGCCCTCGACCACGCGGCCGAGATGCTGGGCGCCCAGGGCCGAGTGCTCCCGATGGCGCTGCATGCCGTCGGGATAGAGGCCGACGTGGTGGCGGCGGACGGCACGGCCTCGACGATTCGCGGGCAGCACTCGGTGGCCGTGGCCGACGGCCGGGTGGCGGCAGTCCGGCTGGTCCCGGGAGACCCGCCGGCCTGCCCGGAGGCGATCCAGGCGGTCCACGCGGCCGACTGGCTGATCTTCGGTCCCGGCAGCTGGTACACGAGCGTGCTTCCCCACCTGCTGGTTCCGGAACTGGCCGCGGCGATCGTGGCGAGCCCGGCGCGCCGGCTGGTGACGCTCAACCTGAGCGCGGACAAGGAGACGACCGGTCTCTCCGCCGCCGATCACCTGGCCGCGCTCCGGCGATACCTTCCCTCCCTGCGGGTGGACGCGGTCCTGGCCGACGCCAAATGGGCAGGGGAGCCCGAACCGGTGCGGATGGCCGCTCAGGACCTGGGTGCCGAGCTCGTGTTGGCACCCGTGGCCGTTGCGGACGGCAGCCCACGGCATGATCCTCAGTCATTGGGTGTTGCACTGGTGCCAGTATTGGGCGCCGCTCGTTAATTACTGGCGTAGTAGTGCGGCACACACTGTTCAAGATCCGGCGCATGAGGTGACGTAATGGCGATGACGGCAGCAGTCAAGGACGAGCTGAGCCGGGTCGACGTACCCAAGCCCTGCTGTCGCCGGGCCGAGATGGCCGCGCTGCTGCGATTCGCCGGCGGCCTGCACATCGTCTCCGGCCGGGTGGTCGTCGAGGCTGAGCTGGACACCGGCGCGGTGGCCCGCCGCCTGCGCCGCGAGATCGCCGATGTGTACGGCTACCCCAGCGAGGTGCACGTCCTCGCCTCCGGCGGCCTGCGCAAGGGCAGCCACTACATCGTCCGGATCGTGAAGGACGGCGAGGTTCTGGCCCGCCAGACCGGCCTCCTGGACGTCCGCGGCCGCCCGGTCCGCGGCCTCCCGCAGCACGTGGTCAACGGCAACGTCTGCTGCTCGGTGGCCGCCTGGCGCGGTGCGTTCATGGCACACGGCTCGCTGACCGAACCGGGGCGTTCCAGCGCCCTGGAGATCACCTGCCCCGGCCCCGAGGCGGCCCTGGCACTGCGTGGCGCCGCCCGCCGGATCGGGATCACCGCCAAGGAGCGCGAGGTCCGCGGCGTCGACCGCGTCGTGATCAAGGACGGTGACGCGATCGCCGCGCTGCTGACCCGCATCGGCGCGCACTCCAGCGTGCTGGCCTGGGAGGAGCGCCGGGTCCGCCGCGAGGTCCGCGCCACCGCCAACCGCCTGGCCAACTTCGACGACGCGAACCTGCGCCGCTCCGCCCGTGCCGCGGTCGCCGCCGCCGCCCGCGTCACCCGCGCGCTGGAGATCCTCGCCGACGACGCGCCGAACCACCTGACCTCGGCCGGCCAACTGCGGCTGGAGCACCGCCAGGCCTCGCTGGAGGAGCTGGGCGCGCTGGCCGACCCGCCCCTGACGAAGGACGCCATCGCCGGCCGGATCCGCCGCCTGCTGGCGCTCGCCGACAAGCGTGCCCGCGACCTCGGTATTCCGGACACTGAGGCGGCCGTCACACCGGAGATGATGGCCTGCTGAACGGGGACCTTCGGCCCTGATCAAGCGCCGGTTGATCGACGATGCTTGACATGGTCACGCCGCCGTTGCGGTGATCCGCTTTAGGTAACGTTCAGGTCGCGCCCCGCCGCTCCGGGGGTGGGTGGACTCGGATAGGGTCACCAGTGACGGCGACGGTGCCGGCAGTTCGGCCGAACCCCCGCTGTGACGCCGCCAGCCATTTGCTGCGGCGCTTCGGCTCCCTCGGGCGCGGCGGCCGGGCGCCCTTGTGCCTGCCCACCATCTGGCCGGCATGCAGACCCCTCCGCCGGTCGCAGAATCCGGCGGACCGAAACGAGGAGACCACCTGTGACCATCCGGGTTGGCATCAACGGCTTCGGCCGTATCGGTCGTAACTTCTTCCGGGCGGTTCTCGCCTCCGGCGCCGACATCGAGATCGTCGGCGTGAACGACCTGACCGACAACGCCACGCTGGCTCACCTGCTGAAGTACGACAGCATCCTGGGCCGCCTGGGCCACGAGGTGAAGGCGACCGCCGACGAGATCACCGTCGGTGGCAAGACGTTCAAGGCGTTCGCCGAGCGCGACCCGAACAACCTGCCCTGGGGCGACCTGGGCGCGGACGTCGTCATCGAGTCGACCGGCTTCTTCACCGACGCCACCAAGGCCAAGGCCCACATCGACAAGGGTGCCAAGAAGGTCATCATCTCGGCTCCGGCCAAGAACGAGGACATCACGATCGTGATGGGCGTCAACGACAACCTCTACGACGCTGCGCAGCACACGATCATCTCGAACGCGTCCTGCACCACGAACTGCCTCGCCCCGATGGCGAAGGTCCTGAACGACACGATCGGGATCGAGAAGGGTCTGATGACCACGATCCACGCGTACACCCAGGACCAGAACCTGCAGGACGGCCCGCACAAGGACCTGCGCCGTGCCCGCGCCGCCGCGCTGAACATCGTGCCGACCTCGACCGGTGCCGCGAAGGCCGTCAGCCTGGTGCTGCCGGAGCTCAAGGGCAAGCTGGACGGCTTCGCGCTGCGGGTGCCGATCCCCACCGGCTCGGCCACCGACCTCACCTTCACCGCCGCTCGCGACACCACGGTCGAGGAGGTCAACGCCGCGATCAAGGCCGCCGCCGAGGGCCCGCTGAAGGGCATCCTCGTCTACACCGAGGACGACATCGTGTCGGCCGACATCGTGACCGACCCGGGCTCCTGCATCTTCGACGCCGGCCTCACCAAGGTCATCGGTGGCAACCAGGTCAAGGTCGTCGGGTGGTACGACAACGAGTGGGGCTACTCGAACCGCCTCGTCGACCTGGTCAAGCTGGTCGGGGCCTGATCAACCTTGAAGACTCTCGACGACTTGCTCGGCGAGGGTGTCTCGGGTCGGCGTGTCTTCGTGCGCGCCGACCTGAACGTCCCGTTCGACAAGACCAACCCGGGCGTGATCAGCGATGACGGCCGCGCCCGCGCGGTGCTGCCGACGCTGATCGCGCTGCGTGACGCGGGCGCCCGCGTGATCGTGGCGTCCCACCTGGGCCGCCCGAAGGGCGCGCCGGACCCCAAGTTCACCCTCGCCCCCGTGGCCACCCGTCTGGGCGAACTGCTCGGGTCGTCGGTGGTCTTCGCCTCCGACACCGTCGGCGCGGACGCGCAGGCCAAGGTGGCGGCTCTGCAGGACGGCCAGGTGCTGCTCCTGGAGAACCTGCGGTTCAACGAGGGCGAGACCTCGAAGGACGACGCGGTTCGGGGCGCCTTCGCCGACGAGCTGGCGAAGTTCGCCGACTTCTACGTCGATGACGCTTTCGGCGCGGTGCACCGCAAGCACGCTTCGGTGTACGACGTGCCGGCCCGTCTCCCGCACTACGCCGGCGGTCTCGTTCTGCGCGAGGTCGACGTGCTCAAGCGCGTCTCGGAGACGCCGGAGCAGCCCTATGTGGTCGTGCTCGGCGGTTCCAAGGTCTCCGACAAACTGGCCGTGATCCAGGCGCTGCTGCCCAAGGTGGACAAGCTCCTGGTCGGTGGCGGCATGTGCTTCACCTTCCTCAAGGCCCAGGGTCACGAGGTGGGTAAGTCGCTGCTCGAGGCCGAGATGATCGACACGTGTCGTGACCTGCTCGCGCAGGCTGATGGCCGGATCGTCCTCCCCGTCGACGTCGTCGCGGCGACCGAGTTCTCCGCCGACGCGGACCACGCCGTGGTGGATATTTCCGACATTCCCGGCGACCGGCTTGGACTGGACATCGGCCCGCAGTCGGTGGCGATCTTCGCTGACGCGATCGCGAGCGCGAAGACCGTGTTCTGGAACGGCCCGATGGGCGTCTTCGAACTGGCGCCGTTCGCCGCGGGCACCCGCGGTGTCGCCGAGGCGATCACCAAGATCGACGGCTTCTCGGTCGTCGGCGGCGGTGACTCCGCGGCGGCCGTGCGCACGCTCGGCCTGGACGAGTCCGCGTTCGGCCACATCTCCACCGGCGGGGGCGCGTCCCTGGAGTACCTCGAAGGCAAGACGCTGCCGGGCGTCGCCGCACTGGAGAAGTGATGGGTGACGTGACCCGTAAGCCGATCATCGCCGGCAACTGGAAGATGAACCTCAACCATTTCGAGGCCATCCTCCTGGTCCGCAAGCTGGCCGCCAGCCTGAACGCCGAGCAGCTCGACGCCGTCGAGACCGTGGTGCTGCCGCCCTTCACCGACCTGCGCAGCGTGCAGGCCGCGATCGAGGACGACAAGCTCAAGATCGGTTTCGGCGCGCAGGACGTGTCGCAGCACGCGTCGGGCGCGTACACCGGTGAGATCGCCGGCTCGATGCTCGCGAAGCTCGGTTGCACCTACGTGGTGGTCGGGCACTCCGAGCGCCGTGAGTACCACAACGAGGACGACGCGCTCGTCAACGCGAAGAACAAGGCGGCGTTCGCGGCCGGGCTCACCCCGATCTTCTGCGTCGGCGAGGGCCTGGACATCCGCGAGGCCGGCAACCAGGTCGAGCACGTGCTCGCCCAGGTCGACGCGGGGCTCGAGGGGCTCAAGGAAGACCAGGTCAAGCAGGTCGTCATCGCGTACGAGCCGGTGTGGGCGATCGGCACCGGCAAGACCGCGACGCCGGAGGACGCCCAGGAGGTCTGCGGCGCTATCCGGGCCCGGCTGGTCGAGAAGTTCGGCGCCGAGGTGGCCGAGGCGGTTCGCATCCAGTACGGCGGTTCGGTCAAGGCGGGCAACATCGCCCAGATCATGGCACAGGCCGACGTGGACGGTGCCCTGGTCGGCGGCGCCAGCCTGGACGCCGAGGGATTCGCCGCGATCGTCCGTTTCCCCGAGCACGTAGCTCGTTGATTTACACCGTGTGCCCGGTCGCTCGCTGCGGCCGGGCACCGGCTATTGTGGGACGGCTGCCTGTCCCCTGAGAGGAATGAACCCGACCATGCCGATCGAGTTCGCTTACACGTTGATCGTGTTGCTGATCATCACCAGCATCCTGCTGACGCTGCTGATCCTGCTGCACCGGGGTAAGGGCGGCGGCATGTCGAGCATGTTCGGCGGCGGCGTGACCTCCAGCCTGGCCGGTTCCTCGGTGGCGGAGAAGAACCTGGATCGTTACACCGTGCTGGTGGGCATCATCTGGTTCGCCTGCATTGTCGGGCTTGGCTTCTGGCTTAAAACCACGCTCGCCTGAACGCGCTCCGTAGTCGTACAATCTCCCGCGCGGCCGGTTTTCTCCGGCCGCGCGGTTTTTGTTCTCGCCGTCCGATTTCGGCGATCTTTGCAGGCCCCTCTCGACAGGAGTGACGTCCGTGTCCAGTGGCAGCGCCATTCGCGGCAGCCGTGTCGGCTCAAGCCCGATGCGCCCCGACGAGCGCAGCGAACCCGCACCTCGCCGCCAGGTCAGCTACTTCTGCGCCGCCGGCCATGACAGCCGGATCTGGTTCGCCGCAGAGGTGGCGGCCCCGGAGACCTGGGACTGCCCCCGGTGCGGGCAGCCGGCCGGCCTCGACCGGTCCAACCCCCCGGGCCGGTCACGCACCGAGCCCTACAAGTCTCACCTGGCGTATGTGAAGGAGCGCCGCTCCGAGGAGGATGCCGAGGCTATTTTGGCTGAGGCGCTCGCGAAGGTTCGTCAGCGGCGGGGTCGGGCGGAGTGAGGTAGGGCGAGTCGTTCTGCCGCTCCCGGGTTGGCCGGGGGTGGTAGAACGAACGTTCTCTCTCGCGGCGGTGGGCAGGCCAGGAGAACGAACGTTCTCTCTGGCGGTTGCTGGGCGAGGCAGAACGAACGTTCTCTCTGGAGGGCTGCCGGGCGAGGCAGAACGAACGTTCTCCCTCAAGCGGAGTGGGGCCGCCCTGAAGTGGCGGGGTGAGCCTAGAGCGGACCGGTATCCCGGCCCAGGTAGAGAGCGCCGGCATCCGGAACCGAGATGTCCCAGAAACCGAGCCGCCGATAGAAGGCGTAAGCGCCGGAATTCTCGGGTGCCATACCCAGGTGTACCCGGGAGACGCCTACGGCCCGCAGGCCCTCCAGGAACGCCGCCATGAGCCCCTTGCCGAGCCCGCGCCCCTGCCACTCCGGCAGCAGGTCGATGTGCAGGTGCGCCGGGTAGTCCACGAGCTCCGGCAGCAGCATCCGCTCCGGGTGATGGTGCAGGTCCAGCATGACCTCGTCGCGCGGGTCGCCCGGGGGATAGCGGCTCTCGGTTGCCGGTAGCCACTCCGAGCGGTACCACTTCACGAACGCGGCGGTGTCGGCGGTGCCGAGGATGTAGCCGACCGCGTTGCCGTCGCCGTCGTCGACCACGTGGGCGTGGGAGGGTTCGGCGGTTACGTACGGAACCGCCCATATGTCGCCGAGCATCCGGTCTGAGCTGTGATTGCCGCGGGCGTCGCCGCCGGAGGCTCCGGTGCGTACGCAGATGTCGTAGACGGCATCGAGGTCGGACGGGCGATAGTGGCGGATGATCGGCTGCACGGCCGCCAGTCTAGGTGTGTGGCGCGTGTCACTCCGGAAGCGCCAACCTCAGCGGCGGTCGTGCGTCTTGTCCTTCGGAAGAGCAATTGGCTGACGAAGGAGAGTCCGATGCGCGTTTCGACCCGAGGCCTGGCGGCGGCCGCCGGAGTGGTGGCGGTCCTCGCCGTGGGCGGCATGTCGGCGGCGGCATTCGCCGGCGACACCACCCCGGCGCCGGTCCCGCCGTCCCCGACGGTGTCTCCGACTCCGTCGAAGCCGGCGCCGGTCCCATCGTCCCCGACCGTGTCCCCGACCATGCCGAAGCCGGAGCCCACCCCGCCGTCCCCGACCGTGTCCCCGACCATGCCGAAGCCGGAGCCCACCCCGCCGTCCCCGACGGTGTCTCCGACCATGTCGAAGCCGGCACCGGTTCCGCCTTCCCCGACGGTGTCCCCGACCATGCCGAAGCCGGCTTCCCGCTGACCCGGCCGGTACCCTTCATCCTCCGCCCGACCCCCGCGAGGCCCCGCCTGTGATCCCAGCCTTGCCGTTCCCGCCGCTGCTCGCCTGGTTGCGCCGTGTCCTGACCGACGCCCCGGAACCCACCCGGGCCGCCGCCGGGCCGTCCGGGCCGCCCGCGATCAACGAGCTGTACCACGCCAGGCGCCTCAGCCTGGTCCGGCTCGCGGTGCTGATGGTCGACGACCTGCCCACGGCGGAGGACATCGTGCAGGACGTGTTCACGGCGCTCTACCGCAAGCATGGCGCGGATCTGCGGGCGGTCGCGGACCCGCACGCCTATCTGGTGGCCGGCGTGACGAACGCGGCGCGGTCGGCCCTGCGCCGCCGCCGCACCGCGCGGGCCTATGTCGCGCCGGCCGTCGGCGCCGCGCCGGCCGCCGAGGACGAGGCGCTGCTCGGCGAGGGGGATCGGGAGGTGCTGCGGGCGATGCGGGGGCTGACGCACCGGCAGCGCCAGGTGCTGGTGCTGCGGTACTGGTCGGAGCTCTCCGAGCAGGAGATCGCCGAGGTGATGCGGGTGTCCCGCGGCACGGTGAAGTCCACGGCGCACCGGGCGCTGTCCGTCTTGCGAGGGATCCTGGGGGAGCGATGACCGATGTGGAACAGCGAGTGCGAGGCGCCCTCGAAGCGCGGGCCGGCCAGATCACCGTGGAGCGGCTCCGCTTCGCCGAGCCGCCCACCATCGTGGTCACTCGCCGCCGATCGCGTCGCTGGTGGTGGCTGACGGTCCCCGCAGCGGCGGCCGTGGCGGCGGCGTTTGCCCTGTTCCCTGGCCCAGCAGAACCGGATCCCGTCCCGATTCTGCCGGCCGGCCCGCCGGCCGGCGCGCCGTCGTCCGACCCGTCTCTGATTCGCCCCACGGTCCCGCCCGCATTCCCGCCCACGCCCTCGTCCCCGACCGTGTCGCCGCATTCAGGGATCGAGCCGCCGGCCTCGTCACCGGCGCCGGTGGACGTCACCCCGGTGGGGTGACCCCGGGCCTCCGGGAAACTTGCGCGGCTGCCGCGCGGTCCAGGAGAAAGAGCGTTTTGCGTACGCCGTGAGCACGCGAAGCCGGCAGATCGGCACCGCTGAGCACGGCTCCGATCGGCTGTGCCTTGTCCGGGCCGGCCGCGATGAGCCACACCTCCTCGGCGCTCTGGATCGTCGGTACCGTGAGCGTGACGCGGGTGGGCGGGGGCTTAGGACTGTTGTGGACGGCCGCCGCCGTGCCCGTCTCCTGCAGGCCGGGGTGTCCCGGGAAGAGTGACGCCACGTGCCCGTCCTCGCCGACGCCCAGCATCAGCACATCGAAGCGGGGGAGCGGCGTCAGGGCGGAGGCGTAGCGTTCGGCCGCCGCCGAGGCGTCGTCGCCGTCCGGGCCGTCCGACGCCGGCATGGCGTGCACGCGGGCCGGGTCCAGGGGCAGCTTGTCCAGGAGTGCCTCGCGTGCCTGGGTCTCGTTGCGGTCCGGGTCGCCGGCGGGCAGGAAGCGCTCGTCGCCCCACCACAGGTCCACCCGGGACCAGTCGATCGCCGCCGAGGCGGGCAGTTCGCGGACCGCCCGCAGCACCTTCGCCGCGACCCGGCCGCCGGTCAGCACCACGCTCGCCGTGCCGTGCACCGCCTGGGCGTCGAGGATCCGGACGGCGAGCCGGGCCGCCACCGTGGACGCCAGGATGTCGGCGTCCTCCACAACCACGACCACGGTCTCAGTCAAAGCAGTCTCCTTCAAATGACGAGCCGCCCGCCGCAACGCGATGCGGCGGGCGGTCCTGAAGAAACAGGGTCAGGCGGGTGCGCTGGCACGGGCGGCCAGTGCCGGGTCCTTCCAGATGTGCACCCGCATCGGCGGCCGCTGGTCCAGGCCGTCCAGCCCGGCCATGGCGCCGAGCGCCTCCGCGTAGATCTGGTCGGCGTCGAGCCTGCGCAGCTCCTCGGCGAGTTCGTCGCCGACGGGCCGCTTCGGCAGCGGCATGTAGCGGTCCTCCTGGCCGGTACGGCTGAACAGCGCCGTGCCCTCCTCGCGGGTGACCCGGACGCAGTCCCCGTTCTCGCACTGCAGCTCGACCGAGTGCAGGCGCGGCGCCCGGTCGGTGTGCTCCAGCACCGGCTCGATGCCGAGGCGGGACTTGAGCCAGCCGAGCATCAGCCACGCGGTGGGGTCCTGGTGCGGTGCCACGATCTTCGCGCCGACGACCCGGGCCTCGGTGGTGTCGAACGCGCCGGCCACCAGGGTGCGCCAGAGCGTGATCCGGGTCCAGGTGAGGTCGGTGTCGCCGGGTGCGTAGTCGACCGCGCGCTGCCTGAGCGCGGCCACCGGGTCCGGCGACTGTGCGCAGTCGGTGATCCGCCGGTCCGCCACGACGCCCAGGAAGTCGTTGGCGATCATGTTGGGCGGTTCCTCGTGCCACCAGCTGACGACCGGGACGTCCGGTGCCAGCAGCGGCATGACGACCGACTCGGCGTGCAGGGCGAGTCGCCCGTACATCCGCATGACGACCGCCTCGGCGGGACCGAGACGCCCGCCCACGACGATCTCGGCGTCCAGTCGGCTGCGGCCGTCCAGATCGGAGCGGACCACGATGAGCAGCCGGCACGGGTGCGCGGCCGCGGCGATGGTGGCCGCCGCCTCGGCCTCGCGGACCTTCTTCTCCTCGACCACCGAGATGACGGTGAGCGCCAGGCCGGAGGCCACGCCGCCGGCGCTGCGCCGCTCAGCCGCCAGTGCCTTCACCACCTCGTTGCCGGTGGTGTCCCAAAGCCCGATCATGCTCGCCTCCACGAACGACCCTCGCGGGCCAGCAACTCGTCCGCCGCGCGCGGGCCCCACTCGCCGGCCCGGTACGGCTCCGGTTTGGTGCCCGCCCAGGCGGCCTCCAGGGGATCGATGACCCGCCAGGACTGCTCGACCTCGGCCGCGTCCGGGAACAGCGTCCGGTCACCGATGAGCACGTCCAGGACGAGCCTTTCGTACGCCTCCGGGCTCGACTCGGTGAAAGCCTCGCCGTACTGGAAGTCCATCGCGATGTCCCGGACCTCCATGGAGGTTCCCGGCACCTTCGACCCGAACTTGAGCACCACGCCCTCGTCCGGCTGGACGCGTACGACCAGCTGGTTGTGACCCAGCATCTCCACGTCGGCGGGGTCGAACGGCAGGTGCGGCGCCTGCTTGAAGAGGATCGCGATCTCGGTGACCCGCCGCGGCATCCGCTTGCCGACACGCACGAAGAACGGCACACCGGCCCACCGGCGGTTCTGGATGCCGAGCCGGACGGCCGCGTACGTCTCCGTGGTGGAGTCCGCGGGGATGTTCTTCTCCTCCAGGTAACCGGCGGCGCGTTCTCCGGCCACCCAGCCCGGAAGGTACTGACCGCGGACGGAACCCGTGGCGATGTCGGCGGGGAGGCTGATGGCCTTGAGGACCTTGAGCTTCTCCGCGCGTACCTCTTGGGGGTCGAAGCTTGTCGGCTCTTCCATGCCGACCAGCGCGAGCAGCTGCAGTAGATGGTTCTGCAGCACGTCGCGCGCGGCGCCGGAGGCGTCGTAGAACGCCGCCCGGGTGCCGATGCCGACGTCCTCGGCCATGGTGATCTGGACACTGTCCACGTACTTCGAGTTCCACACCGGCTCGAAGAGGCTGTTGGCGAAGCGCAGGGCCAGGATGTTCTGGACCGTCTCCTTGCCCAGGTAGTGGTCGATCCGGAAGACGTCCTGCGGGATGAAGACGTCGTCGACCAGCTGGTTGAGCTGGACCGCGCTCTGGTAGTCGTGGCCGAACGGTTTCTCCACCACGACCCGGCGCCAGCCACCGGACTTGGACGGATCCGCCATGCCGGTGCGGTTGAGCTGGTTGAGCACCAGCGGGAAGGCCGCGGGCGGGATGGAGAAGTAGAAGGCGGCGTTGCCGGTGATGCCGTTGCGCTCCTTCAGCTCGTCGAGGGTGCTCGCGAGCTGGTCGAACGCGGCGTCGTCGTCGAACGAGCCGGGAATGAAGTGGAACTGGCTGTTCAGCCGCTGCCAGACGTCCTCGCGCCACGGTGTGCGGGCGCCCTTCTTGGCGGCGGCATACGCGAGTGATTCGAACGAGCCGTCGCCCCAGTCCGGGCGGGCGAAGCCGAGAACCACGAAGCCGGGCGGCAACAGGCCACGGTTGGCCAGGTCGTACACGGCTGGGATGAGCTTCTTTCGGGAGAGGTCACCGGTGACCCCGAAGATGACCAGAGCGCAGGGCTCCGGGATCCGCGGAAGCCGACGGTCCTGTGCGGTACGCAGCGGATTACCCACGATGCCATCCTGCCAGTTTTTCGACGGAGGGAACGGCTCGTCGCGGTACTGCCCGCGACGAGCCGCCGATCGTTCCGGTCAGGCAGCGCCGCCGGGGTGCCCGGAGCCCTTCTCGGCCGCCTTGAGCGACTTGCCGACGCCCTCCAGCAGCTCCTTCCAGCTGGCCTCGAACTTGTCGACGCCCTCGTCCTCGAGGACCTTCACGACGTCGTCGAAGTCGATGCCGACCGCGGCCAGGTCGGCGAAGACCTTGGTGGCGTGGTCGTAGTTGCTGGTGATGCTGTCCTTCTTGGTGGTGCCGTGGTCCTCGAACGCGAAGATCACCGACTCCGGCATGGTGTTCACCGTGCCGGGCGCGATCAGCTCCTCGACGTAGATCGTGTCGGGGAACGCCGGGTTCTTGGTGGACGTGGAGGCCCAGAGCGGCCGCTGCGGGTGCGCGCCGGCCGCCTTCAGGGTGTTCCAGCGGTCGGTCGAGAAGACCTCCTCGTACGCCTTGTACGCCAGGCGGGCGTTGGCGATGGCCGCCGTGCCCTTGAGCGCCTTGGCCTCCTCGGAGCCGATCTTGTCGAGCCGCTTGTCCACCTCGGTGTCCACGCGCGAGACGAAGAAGGACGCCACCGAGCCGATCTTGGTCAGGTCGTGGCCGTTCGCCTTCGCCTGCTCCAGGCCGGACAGGAACGCGTCCATGACCGCCCGGTAGCGCTCCAGCGAGAAGATCAGCGTGACGTTGACGCTGATACCCGCCGCGAGGGTGGCGGTGATCGCGGGCAGGCCCGCGAGGGTCGCCGGGATCTTGATGAACAGGTTCGGGCGGTCCACCAGCCACCAGAGGGTCTTCGCCTCGGCGACGGTGGACTCGGTCTCGTGCGCCTTGCGCGGGTCGACCTCGATCGACACGCGGCCGTCGACGCCGGCGGACCGGTCGTACTCGGGGCGCTCGACGTCGCACGCCCAGCGGACGTCCTTGGCGGTCATCAGGCGGACGGCCTCCTCGACCGTCACCTTCTGCGCCGCCAGGTCGCGGAGCTGTTCGTCGTACGCGTCCGCGTCGGAGAGCGCCTTCTGGAAGATGCTCGGGTTCGTGGTCACGCCGACCACGTGCTGATCGGTGCGCAGCTTGTCCAGCGAGCCGCTGGTCAGACGCACCCGGGAGAGGTCGTCGAGCCACACCGCGACGCCCGCGGCGGACAGCTCAGCCAGCCTGTCGGTCATTTCCCTCAACTCCTGAAGTTTGTCGCAGGGTTTAGAAGTCAGTTACCCGTCTTGTGGCCGGTGATCTCGCCGACCTTGGCGAGGGAGGCGTTGGCCTTCGCGACGACGTTGTCAGCGGTGAAGCCGAACTGCTCGAAGAGGATCTTGGCGGGAGCGCTGGCGCCGTAGTGCTCGATGCTGACCGCCTCGCCGGCGTCGCCCAGGATGCGGTCCCAGCTCATCCGAATGCCGGCCTCGACGGTGACCCGGGCCTTGACGCCGCGCGGGAGCACCTCCTGCTGGTACGCGAGGTCCTGCTGGAAGAACCACTCCTGGCACGGCATCGAGACGACCCGCGTCGGCGTGCCCTGGGCCTCCAGGCGCTCCTGGGCGGTCAGCGCGTGCTGCACCTCGGAGCCGCTGGCGATCAGGATCACCTTGGGGCTGCCACCGGACGCCTCGGAGAGGATGTAGCCGCCCTTGAGGGTGCCCTCGGCGGACGCGTACTTCGAGCGGTCGATCGTGGGCAGGTTCTGCCGGGACAGCGCGAGCGCGGTCGGCCGGTCGGTGTGCTCCAGGGCGCCGCGCCAGGCCCACGCGGTCTCGTTGGCGTCGGCGGGGCGGACCACGTCGAGGCCGACGATGGCGCGCAGCGCGGTCAGCGTCTCGATCGGCTGGTGCGTCGGGCCGTCCTCGCCGAGACCGATCGAGTCGTGCGTCCAGACGTAGATGACCGGCAGCTTCATCAGCGCGGAGAGCCGGACGGCGCCGCGCATGTAGTCGCTGAAGACCAGGAAGGTGCCGCCGTACGGGCGGGTGCCGCCGTGCACCGCGATGCCGTTGAGGATCGAGCCCATGCCGTGCTCGCGGATGCCGAAGTGCAGCGTCCGGCCGTACTCGTGGCCGGGGAACTCCTTCGTCGCGTACTCCGCGGGGATGAAGGAGGGCTCGCCCTTCATGGTGGTGTTGTTGCTCTCCGCCAGGTCGGCGGAGCCGCCCCACAGCTCGGGCAGGACCGGGGCGAGCGCCTCCAGGATCTTGCCGGACGCGGCGCGGGTGGCCAGGCCCTTCTCGTCCGCCGGGAAGTCCGGCAGCGCCTTGTGCCAGCCCTCGGGCAGCGTCTTGGCGGCCAGCCGGTCGTGCAGCGCCTTGGCCTCGGCGTTACCGGCGGCCCAGGCGTCGAACGCCTTCTGCCACTCGGCGCGGGCCTCGCGGCCGCGGTCGACGACCTGGTGGGCGAACTTGACGACCTCGTCGTCGATGGCGAACGGCTCGGCCTCGAAGCCGAGCAGCTCCTTGGTGGCGGCCACCTCGGCGGCGCCCAGCGCGGAGCCGTGGATCTTGCCGGTGTTCTGCTTGTTCGGCGCAGGCCAGCCGATGATCGTCTTGAGGACGATGAAGGAGGGCTTGTCGGTCACCGCCTTCGCGGCCTGGATCGCGTTCCACAGCGCCTCGACGTCCTCGGTGTACGGGTCCGAGGCGCGCCAGTCGACGGTCTGCACGTGCCAGCCGTACGCCTCGTAGCGCGCGCCGACGTCCTCGGACTTGGCGATCCGGGTGTCGTCCTCGATGGAGATCTGGTTGTCGTCGTAGATCACCACGAGGTTGCCGAGCTTCTGCACCGACGCGATCGCGCTCGACTCGTGGCTGACGCCCTCCTCGATGTCGCCGTCCGAGGCGATCGAGTAGACGTAGTGGTCGAACGGGGACTGTCCCGCGGGGGCCTCCGGGTCGTACAGCCCGCGCTCGCGGCGGGCGGACATCGCCATGCCGACCGCGTTGCCGATGCCCTGCCCGAGCGGGCCGGTGGTGATCTCGACGCCGGGCGTGTGCCCGAACTCCGGGTGCCCGGGAGTCAGCGAGTCCCACTGGCGCAGCGACTTCAGGTCATCCAGCGACAGGCTGTAACCGCTGAGGAACAACTGAATGTAGAGGGTCAGGCTGGAGTGCCCGCAGCTGAGCACGAACCGGTCGCGTCCCGCCCAGTGCGGATCCGTCGGGTCGTGCCGCATGACGCGGTTGAAAAGCAGGTAGGCCGCCGGCGCGAGGCTCATGGCGGTGCCGGGGTGACCGTTGCCGGCCTTCTCCACGGCGTCCATGGCCAATACCCGGACGGTGTCCACGGCCTTGCGGTCGGAGTCGGACCAGTTGAGAGCGGGATCTGTGGCAGCCACGTCGGTTGTGCTCCTCGGGCAAAATTATGGAACCCTTTTCGGCTTGACCCTATCCAGTCGGGCTAAACACGTGCGCAGTGAACGCCCTAGGCACATACGCTGTGAGCGGACACGGCGGTTCAAGACCTGTGACCGTCTGCACCTGGACCGGGTGCGCCGAGCAGCGGAGACGGCTGCGCGTAGGCTGTCCGGGCGGGCCGCCGGGTCGTCACTCGGCAACGGCCGCGAAACAGAGCCGATGCCGGAAGGTGGCTGTCCGTGAGCATGATCACCGAGCGTCCTGTCCGCGGACGGACGCCCGGCGAGGTGGAGCGCGCCGCCGGCGCGCCACCCGTCGAGGCCCGCCGTGACCGGATGACGGTTCTCCGGGCCTACCTGGCCTTGACCAAGCCGCAGATCGTCGAGCTGTTGCTGGTCACGACCGTGCCCACGATGATGCTGGCGGCCGGTGGCTGGCCGGACCCGCTGACCTTCGCGATCGTCCTGATCGGCGGCGGGATGGCGGGCGGCGCGGCGAGCGCGCTCAACTGCTACATCGACCGCGACATCGACGAGCTGATGCGCCGGACGAAGCGCCGTCCACTCCCGGCACACCAGATCTCGCCGCGATCCGTGCTGATCTTCGGGCTCGTGCTGGCCGTGGTGTCGGTCGTCCTGATGGGCGCGTTCACCAACTGGCTGGCCACCGCGCTCACCGCGGCGTCGATCTTCTACTACGACGTCGTCTACACGCTCTGGTTGAAGCGCCGGACCCCGGCCAACACGTTCTGGGGTGGAGTGTGCGGCGCGGCACCGGTGCTGATCGGCTGGGCCGCGGTCACCGGCGACATCTCGGCGATGGCATGGGCGCTTTTCGCGGTTGTCTTCTTTTGGCAGATGCCGCACTTCTACGCGCTCGCGGTGAAGTACAAGGACGACTACGCACGGGCGGGCGTTCCGATGCTGCCCGTGGTCCGCTCGATGAAGCGGGTCAATCTCGAGATCCTTGTCTACACAGTCCTCACTGTGGTCACTTCGCTCGTGGTCTGGCCGCTCGGCCACGGCATCGGTCCTATCTACGGCGTCACCGCGATCGTGATGGGCGCCGTCTTCCTCGCCGAGGCGATCCGCCTGGTCTACCGGACCGCCGCGGGCAACCCGGTCAAGCCGATGCGGCTGTTCCACCTCTCCATCACGTACCTGACGGTGGTCTTCATGGCCGTGGCCGTCGACGCGCTCATCGGAGGGTGAGTATGCGTCGCACAGGATGCCCGGATTGCGACTAGTGTTAGTCACTGTCCGTCACTCGATAGCTTGATTGTCGTCGCTGGAACAAATCGGGCCTAATTGGCGCATAGCAATGCCCTGTGATCTCAAACCCGCTGGTAATGACAGTCACAAAACACCGGTGGAGTGCCACGGAAACACAGGATGACCTTTTAGGCTGCGCTCCATGGCAGAAGGTTCCGTTACGACGCTGACACGCGACATCCAGTCTTTCGCCGCCGAGCACGGCGGCGCCAAGGCCGTTGTGGAGTATGTCGGCAAGCGCGGCGCCCGCATCGTCCTCGTCGGTGAGGACGGTGAGTGGTCCGACCAGTTCGCCCAGGACACCGGTGTCGCCCGCGAGGCTTGCGAGCACGCCGGAGTGGCTGTGGAGAACGAGTGGGAGCGCGAGCTCCTGGAGCAGATGCGCCCCAGCAACGACCTGTGGCGCTCGATGGCTCGCCGGAGCATGGCCCGCTAGTGAGTACCGACGCCCGGGTAGCGCTCGTCACCTGCGCTATCTTCCCCGACCTCTGGGACGACGATCACCCCCTGCGCGACGCTTTGCGCGAGCGCGGGGTGATCGTCGAGGCGGTCCGCTGGGACGACACCGAGGCGGACTGGTCCCGTTACGACCTCACCGTGATCCGCTCGCCGTGGGACTACGTGGCACGGCGCGACGAGTTCGTCGCGTGGGCGAGCGGTGTGCCCCGGCTGGCCAACCCGGCCGACATCATCGCCTGGAACACCGACAAGACGTACCTGCGGGACCTCGCGGCGGCCGGCGTGCCGATCATCCCGACCGAGTTCGTCGCTCCCGGCGGCACGTGGACCCCGCCGGGCGAGGGTGAGTGGGTGGTCAAGCCCGCCGTCAGCGCAGGCGCCCACGACACCGTGCGCTATGAGCTTCCCGCTCAGCTGTCCCTCGCCGAGGCGCACGTCGAGCGGATCACCGGTGCCGGTGTCACCGCGATGGTCCAGCCCTTCCTCGCCGCCGTCGACAGCGCCGGCGAGACCGCCGTCCTGTGCACTCCGGACGCGAACGGCGAACTGACCTTCAGCCACGCCATCCGCAAGGGCCCGATCCTGCGGCCCGCAGGGCAGGGCGCGATCGACCTCGGCGACGAGGAGATCACGCCGCGCACGCCGTCCGCCGCGGAGCTGCGGCTGGCCGAGCAGGTTCTGGCAGCGGTGCCCGGTGGTGCGAAGCGGCTGCTCTACGCCCGCGTCGACATGATTCCCGGCCCGGACGGCGAACCCCGGCTGATCGAGCTGGAGCTCACCGAGCCGTCGCTCTTCCTGCTCACCGCGCCCGCCTCGGCCCCCCGCCTGGCCGACGCGATCATCTCCCGGCTCTGACCCCACGGCCACCCGCCTTGCCCCGGCGGCCGCGCTGCGGCCTCGCGTTGCAGCCGGCCGCGGGTCTGGAGCAGGCAGAGCGGGATTGCGCGTACATCCGCAAAGAAGGTCTTGGGCCGCTCAGGCCGCGGCGACCGCTTCCTTCCTCGCGGGAAGATCCGTGGGGGAGAGGGCCGGGCGCTCGCGGAGTGACCAGAGGACGGCGAGGGTGGCGACCCAGACCAGGCCGGAGCCGAGCATGTGCACGGCGACGAGGACGACCGGCAGATGCGTGAAGTACTGCACGAAGCCGACCAGGCCCTGGGCCAGCTCGATCCCGATCAGCACGAGAGCCGCTTTGACCGCCGCGGGTGGCGCCTGCACGGCCTTGAGCGCCAGCCACAGTGCCACCGAGAGGCCGATAAGCAGGAAGACCAGGTCGGCGTGCACCTGGGAGACGGTCGCCGGGTCCAGGCCGTTGCGCTTGGCGCCCTGGTCGCCGGAGTGCGGGCCGCTGCCGGTGACCACGACGCCGGCCGCGATGACCGCGAAGCTCACCAGCGCGGTGAGCCGGGCGAGCGTGCGCAGCGGTGCCGGCACCAGCGAGACCGGCTCGCCGTCGCCCTCGTCGATCCGGCGCCAGAACGCCCAGCAGCCGGCGATCAGCGCGACCGACAGGATGAAGTGCAGGCCGACCACCCACGGGTTGAGGTTGGTCAGCACGGTGATGCCGCCGACCACGCCCTGACCGGGGATGCCGAGCGCGACCAGCACCGAGAGGCGGGTCAGCGAGCGGCGCCGGTGGTTCAGCGCGCCGAGGAAGCAGGCGACGGCCAGGCCGACCAGGACCCAGGTGAGCATGCGGTTGCCGAACTCGATGACGCCGTGCACGCCCATCTCGCGCGTGGTGACGTAGGAGTCGTCGGTGCAGCGGGGCCAGGTGGGGCAGCCGAGGCCGGAGTTGGTGAGGCGCACGGCGGCGCCGGTGACGATCAGCGCGACGTTGGCGACCAGCGAGGCCAGGGCGAGCGGGCGCAGCAGGGCGCCGAGGCGTGCGGCAAGGCGGGTGGAGGCGAGCCAGGACGTCAAAGCGGACACGCGGGCATCGTACGCTCGTACCAGATCATGATTTTTCGCAGCTCCGGTCACCGGTGGGACGGATCACCAGCGTTCGGTTTGCAGCCCCGCGAGGAAATACGTAACGTTGCCGTAGTGAAATACGAGGTGCTGCTCCGGACCGGTGCGATGGCGTCCGCCACCGCCACGGACGGCCGCACCCGTGACCGGGTCGCCCAGCTGCTCCTGGAGCGTGGCACGGCCACCGCGGCGGAGCTCGGAGCCGAGCTGGGCCTGAGCCCGGCCGCCATCCGCAAGCACCTCGACGCGATGCAGGCCGAGCAGATGGTGGAGACCCGCGAGGTCCGCGTCTCCGGTCCGCGTGGCCGGGGACGTCCCGCCAAACACTTCATGCTGACCGCGGCGGCCCGCGAGGGCTTCCCGCACCACTACGACGGCATCGCCACCGCCGCGCTGCGCTGGATCGCCGAGCACCACGGGCCGGAAGCGGTCAGTGCGTTCGCCGCCTCTCAGGTCGCCGGCCTCCAGGAGCGTCTCGCGGCCGCACTGCGGTCGGCCGGCGAGGAGCCGATGGCACGGGCGGAGGCGCTCGCTGAGGCGCTCACCGCCGAGGGCTACGCTGCCAGCGCGACCACGATCGCGTCCGGCGGGCAGCTGTGCCAGCATCACTGCCCGGTGGCCCACGTGGCTGCCGAGTTTCCTCAGCTGTGCGACGCCGAGACCGAAGTCATCTCCCGGCTCATCGGCACCCACGTGCAGCGACTTGCCACCATCGCGCACGGCGACGGGGTGTGCACCACGCACATTCCCGCAACCACGGTTAGGACAGATACACATGACTGACCAGATCGTCACTCAGGAAGAGCACCTCGCGGCTCTTGGTCGGTATGAATACGGCTGGGCCGACACCGACCACGCGGGTGCGACGGCGCAGCGTGGCCTGTCCGAGGCCGTGGTGCGCAACATCTCGGCGCTGAAGAACGAACCGCAGTGGATGCTGGACCTGCGGCTCAAGGGCCTGCGCCTGTTCGACCGCAAGCCCATGCCGAACTGGGGCGCCGACCTCACCGGCATCGACTTCCAGAACATCAAGTACTTCGTGCGCTCCACCGAGAAGCAGGCCGCCACATGGGACGACCTGCCCGAGGACATCAAGGCGACGTACGACAAGCTCGGCATCCCCGAGGCGGAGAAGCAGCGCCTCGTCGCCGGCGTCGCCGCGCAGTACGAGTCGGAGGTCGTCTACCACGCGATCCGTGAGGACCTCGAGGCGCAGGGCGTGCTCTTCCTCGACACCGACACCGCGCTGAAGGAGCACGAGGACCTCTTCAAGGAGTACTTCGGCACCGTCATCCCGGTCGGCGACAACAAGTTCGCCGCGCTGAACACCAGCGTGTGGTCCGGCGGCTCGTTCATCTACGTGCCGAAGGGCGTGCACGTGGACATCCCGCTGCAGGCCTACTTCCGGATCAACACGGAGAACATGGGCCAGTTCGAGCGGACGCTGATCATCGCGGACGAGGACAGCTACGTGCACTACGTCGAGGGCTGCACCGCGCCGATCTACTCGTCCGACTCGCTGCACTCCGCGGTCGTCGAGATCGTCGTGAAGAAGAACGCGCGGGTGCGCTACACGACCATCCAGAACTGGTCGAACAACGTGTACAACCTGGTCACCAAGCGCGCCACCTGCGAGCAGGGCGCGACCATGGAGTGGGTCGACGGCAACATCGGCTCCAAGGTGACGATGAAGTACCCGGCGGTCTACATGACCGGCCCGCACGCCAAGGGCGAGGTGCTCTCGATCGCCATGGCCGGCGAGGGCCAGCACCAGGACTCCGGCGCCAAGATGGTGCACGCCGCGCCGCACACCTCCTCGACGATCATCTCCAAGTCGATCGCCCGGGGCGGTGGCCGCACGAGCTACCGCGGTCTGGTGCAGGTCCTCGAGGGCTCGTCGAACTCGAAGAGCACGGTCAAGTGCGACGCGCTGCTGGTCGACACGATCTCCCGGTCGGACACGTACCCGTACGTCGACATCCGCGAGGACGACGTGAACATGGGCCACGAGGCGACCGTGTCCAAGGTCAGCGAGGACCAGCTCTTCTACCTGATGAGCCGGGGCCTCACCGAGGACGAGGCGATGGCGATGATCGTGCGCGGCTTCATCGAGCCGATCGCCAAGGAGCTCCCGATGGAGTACGCGCTGGAGCTGAACCGCCTGATCGAGCTGCAGATGGAGGGTGCGGTCGGCTGACCGGCTGCTCCCAAACGGATCGGATTAAAAGGACGAGATGACTACCGAGGCCATCGCCCCGCCGAGCACCAAGTCGCAGGTGCTGCGCTCCTTCGACGTCGCCGACTTCCCGGCCCTCAACGGCCGGGAGGAGGAGTGGCGCTTCACCCCGCTCAAGCGGCTGGGTGACCTGGTCAAGGCCACGTCGCTGACCGGCGCCGCGCCGTCCGTGGAGTACGGGGACCTGCCCGCCGGCGTCACGGTGTCGTCCGCCGACGCCGTCGAGGACGTGCTGACCCCGTTCGACCGGATCAGCGCTCTCGCGTACGGCTCGGCGGCAGCGATCACCGTGATCGAGGTGGCGCCCGAGGCCGTGCCGGCCGAGGCTGCTGTCATCCGGCTGGCCGGCAAGGGTGGCGACGCCGCGGCGGCGCGCACCTATGTGAAGGTGGGCAACTTCGCCAAGGCGACGATCGTCCTGGAGCAGACCGGCTCGGTCACGCTGGCCGACAACATCGAGGTCGTCCTCGGCGACAGCGCCCAGCTGACGTTCGTGACGCTCGCCGAGTGGGACCGCGACGCCGTCCAGGCGCAGCACGTGAGGTTCCGGGTCGGCAGGGACGCCCGGGTCCAGCACGTGCAGGTCACCCTCGGCGGCGACCTGGTCCGCCAGTTCACGAGTGTGGAATACGCGGGCCGCGGCGGCGACGCCGAGCTGTGGGGGCTGTACTTCGCCGACTCCGGCCAGCACCAGGAGCACCGTCAGCTGGTCGACCACGCGGTGCCGGACTGCCGCAGCTACGTCGGCTACCGCGGCGCCCTCCAGGGCTCGTCGGCACAGACCGTCTGGGTCGGCGACGTGCTGATCCGGGCCGCCGCCACCGGCACCGACACCTACGAGATCAACCGGAACCTGCTCCTGACCGACGGGGCCGTCGCCCACTCGGTGCCGAACCTGGAGATCGAGACCGGGGAGATCGTCGGCGCCGGGCACGCGAGCGCGACCGGTCGCTTCGACGACGAGCAGCTGTTCTACCTGATGGCGCGCGGCATCCCCGAGGGTGAGGCGCGCAAGCTGGTGGTCCGCGGCTTCTTCGCTGAGCTGATCAACAAGATCCCGGTCGAGGAGCTGCGTGAGCGGCTCGGCGACGTGATCGAGGCTCGCCTGGCCTCGTCCGGATCATGACGTTTGAGTACGTCGGACCGGTCTCCGACATCGCGAAGGGCACCGCGCTCCAGGTGGAGGTCGACGGTGTCGAGGTCGCGGTCGTGCACGCCGACGACGACAACTTCTACGCCGTCCGCGACGAGTGCAGCCACGCCTCGGTGGCCCTCTCCGAGGGTGAGGTCGACGGCTGCACCCTGGAGTGCTGGCTGCACGGATCGCGCTTCGACCTGCGTACCGGTGAGCCTTCCGGACCGCCCGCCATCGAGCCGGTGGCGATCTTTCCCGTCGAGATCCGCGACGGCGACATCTACGTTTCGACGACACCGAGTAATGGAGTAGAGCCGTGAGCACCCTGGAGATCCGCGACCTGCAGGTTTCGGTGAAGCTGCCGGACGGCGAGCTGAAGCCGATCCTGGCCGGCGTCGACCTCACCGTGAAGTCGGGCGAGACCCACGCCATCATGGGCCCGAACGGCTCCGGCAAGTCGACCCTGGCGTACTCGATCGCCGGGCACCCGAAGTACGAGATCACCGGCGGCACGGTGACCCTGGACGGCGCCGACGTGCTCGAGCTGACCGTCGACGAGCGCGCCCGGGCCGGCCTCTTCCTGGCCATGCAGTACCCGGTCGAGGTTCCCGGTGTGTCGGTGGCGAACTTCCTGCGTACCGCGAAGACCGCGCTCGACGGCGAGGCGCCGAAGCTGCGCACCTGGGCCGGCGAGCTGCGCGGCGCCATGGAGAAGCTGCAGATGGACCCGTCCTTCGCGCAGCGCAACGTGAACGAGGGCTTCTCCGGCGGTGAGAAGAAGCGTCACGAGATCATGCAGCTCGAGCTGCTCAAGCCGAAGATGGCGATCCTCGACGAGACCGACTCCGGCCTCGACATCGACGCCCTGCGGGTGGTCAGCGAGGGTGTGAACCGGGTCCGCGAGACCGGCGAGACCGGCTTCCTGCTGATCACCCACTACACGCGGATCCTGCGCTACATCAAGCCGGACTTCGTGCACGTCTTCGTCGGCGGCCGGATCGTGCAGGAGGGCGGCCCGGAGCTGGCCGAGCAACTCGAGGCCGAGGGTTACGAGAAGTTCCTCACCCGCGCCTGATCGCTGGGAGTCAAGACAATGAGCTTCGACGTCGAGCGGATCCGTAAAGACTTCCCGATCTTCGATCGGGAGGTCAACGGGCACCCGCTTGTCTACCTGGACAGCGCGAACACCTCGCAGAAGCCGGTTCAGGTGCTCGACGTCATGCGCGCGCACCAGGAGCGGTACAACGGCAACGTGTCCCGCTCCGTGCACACGCTCGGCACCGAGTCCACCGAGGCGTACGAGGGTGCCCGCGCGCGCATCGCGGCCTTCATCGGCGCGGCGAGCCCGGACGAGGTGGTGTTCACGAAGAACTCCACCGAGGCGATCAACCTGGTCGCCCACTCGCTCGGGCAGCACCTGCGGCTCGGGCCGGGCGACGAGATCGTCATCTCCGAGATGGAGCACCACTCGAACCTCGTTCCGTGGCAGCTCCTGTGCGAACGGACCGGCGCGACCCTGCGCTGGTTCGGGATCACGGACGAGGGGCGGCTGGACGAGTCCGGCCTGGACGAGCTGATCAACGAGCGGACGAAGATCGTCTCGCTGGTGCACATGTCCAACGTTCTCGGCACGATCAACGACTTCTCGGCGATCTCCGCACGAGTGAGGCAGGTCGGCGCCCTGCTGATGCTGGACTGCTCGCAGTCCGTGCCGCACCTGCCGATGGACGTGCGCACCCTGGGCGCCGACCTGATCGCCTTCACCGGGCACAAGATGCTCGGCCCGACCGGCATCGGCGTGCTCTGGGGCCGGTTCGACCTGCTCTCGCAGATGCCGCCGTTCCTGGCCGGCGGCTCGATGATCGAGACGGTCACCATGACCGGCACGACGTACGCGCCGCCGCCGGCCCGGTTCGAGGCCGGCACCCCGCCGATCACCGAGGCGATCGGCCTCGGCGCGGCCGTGGACTACCTGACCGGGCTGGGCATGGAGGCGATCCACCAGCACGAGCAGGACATCACCCGGTACGCACTGGACGCCCTCGCGGCGGTCCCCGGTGTGCGGATCTTCGGGCCGGCGACGGTCGAGGGCCGCGGTGGGACGGTGTCGTTCGGCGTCGACGGGGTACATCCGCACGACGTGGGACAGATCCTGGACGCGCTCGGGGTGGAGGTGCGGGTCGGCCACCACTGCGCGCGGCCGGTCTGCTCGCGCTTCAGCGTGCCGGCGATGACCAGGGCGTCGTTCTACCTCTACACGACCACCGCCGAGATCGACGCGCTGGCGCGCGGTCTCGACCAGGTGCGGAAGGTGTTCGGCTGATGATGCTCGACGGCCTGTACCAGGAGATCATCCTCGACCACTACAAGCATCCCCACGGCCGGGGGCTGCGGGACACGTTCGACGGCGAGGCGCATCACGTCAACCCGACGTGCGGGGACGAGGTCACCGTCCGGGTCTCCCGCGACCTGTCGGAGATCTCCTACGACGGTCTCGGGTGCTCGATCAGCCAGGCCTCGGCGTCGGTGCTGCACGAACTGCTGCAGGGTAAGGACGTGGCGAGCGCCGGCGAGATCCACCACGCGTTCGTGGAGCTGATGCAGAGCCGCGGCCAGATCGAGCCGGACGAGGAGGTGCTCGGCGACGGGGTCGCGTTCGCCGGCGTCGCCAAGTTCCCGGCCCGGGTGAAGTGCGCGCTGCTGCCGTGGATGGCGTTCAAGGACGCGGCCGCGCGTGCCGGACTAGACGTGGGCACCAGCCCGGAGGTGAAGGCATGACCGAGAAGACCGAGTCTGTGCAGACAGTGGCTACCGCTCCCGGCGAGCCGGTCCCGGCCGCGGCCGAGGACGTGCCGGACTGGCTGGCGGCCGAGCGTGCCGCTGCCGCCGAGGCCGGCGATCCGGTCGAGGCGCCGGAGGTGAGCGTGACCGGCACGGCTGCCCCCGAGGAGGCCGCCGCGAAGCCGGTGATCAAGAAGGCGTCGGTCGATGACGTCGAAGAGGCGATGAAGGACGTCGTCGACCCCGAGCTCGGCATCAACGTGGTCGACCTCGGCCTGGTCTACGGCACGCACGTGGACGACGACAACGTGGTCACCCTCGACATGACGCTGACGTCGGCGGCCTGCCCGCTGACCGACGTGATCGAGGACCAGACCCGGCAGGCGCTGACCACCGGCCCGGGTGGCGGGCTGGTGCAGGACTTCCGGATCAACTGGGTCTGGCTGCCGCCGTGGGGTCCGGACAAGATCACCGACGACGGCCGCGAGCAGCTGCGGGCGCTGGGCTTCAACGTCTGAGATGTACGCCGGGAGGGCGGTGCGCGATGAGCGTGCCGCCCTTCGTCGTGTCCCGGTGGTAGAAACCGGGGGTGACTTCGACGCCGTCCTTCCCCGAGTTGCTGTCCCTGATCGAGACGCGTTCCGAGGCGCTGCGCGAGGCGGCCGGCCGGGAAGCGGCAGACCTCCGGGCGGGCGTTCCCGGCTGTCCCGGCTGGTCGTTGCGTGATCTGGTCAGGCACCTCGGAGGCGTGCACCGGTTCTGGGCCGCCGCCGTCACCGCCGCCGACGACTCGGCCCCGCCGGCCGGTGTCGATCGCGAGCTGCGGGGCGACCTGCTGGAGTGGTCCGCCGAGTCCACCGCCCTGCTCCTCGCCGCGCTGGGCGCGGCCGGCCCCGACTCGCCCTGCTGGACCTGGTGGGAGAGCTCCGGTGCCCCGATGACAGCCGGTGCCGTGGCCCGCCATCAGGTGCAGGAGGCGGCCGTGCACGCCTTCGACGCGCAGGAGAGCGCCGGCAAGCCGGAGCCGATCCCCGCCGCGATCGCGGTCGACGGGGTGGGCGAGTTCCTGACCGTCGGCCTCGGTGTGCGGGGCGCGTGGCCGCATCGTCCGGCCCGGGTCGCCTTCCAGGCCATCGAGGGCCCGTCCTGGACCCTGGATCTCTCGCCGGCCGGTGCGCACGCCGACCCCGCGCCCAGCGGCGACCCGGTGACGCGCATCCAGGGCACCGCCAGTGATCTGGTCCTGGTGCTCTACCGGCGGATCGCCCTGGCCGACGTCCGCGTCGACGGCGACCGCGTCGTCGCCGAGCAACTGCGGGAGTGGAGCGTCGCCGACTGAGATGGTGCGTTCACCATTCCGAAAACTGATGTCACGTGATTGACATTTATCTGTTCAGGTGACCTATCGCACAGGGGCGCGATGACGCTGGTCAGCACACGTGCCAATCAACTGAACCGGTTCAGGGCTTGACTCCCAACGCATCGACCGGCCACTGTGGATGCAATTCCTTTCCACGTGCCGAGGACGTTTCCGCCTGAGTTGAAAGGCGGGGACACGGGAGGACCCGGGCATGAGTTCAAGCGTTGTCACCCCACCGGTGACCGGCCTGCCGGACTACGCCGGCGACGGTATCTACCTGCATGTTCGTGGCGAACGATTCATCGACTGCGCGTCCGGGACGTTCAACGTCTCGCTCGGCTACTCCGCGCCGGAGGTCATCGAGGCGCTGCACCACCAACTCGACCGGATCGCTCATCTCTCCTCCGAATTCACGCGCGAGAAATCCGCGGAGATATTCGCGTTGATGCGCGATGAACTGCCGCCGCACATCGGTTCCTTCTGGTTCCGCGACGTCACCGGCTCCGGCGCCAACGAGGCGGCGATCAGAATCGCGCAGAAGGCGACCGGCCGCTCCGACGTCTTCTCGCTGTTCCTGTCGCATCACGGACAGACCGTGGCCACCACCGGCGTCTCCGGAAACGCTTTCCGGCAGCGGAGCTTCGCGCTGCCGTTCGCCCATTCCGTCAAGATCCCCGGGCCGGACTGCGCCAACTGCTTCTACGGCCAGGTCCCGGGCAGCTGCGACATGCTCTGCGCCCGCCGCCTGGAGGACTTCGTCGAGTACGCGTCCAGCGGCCGCGTTGCCGCCCTGGTCGTCGAACCGGTGATGGGCAACGGCGGCAACATCGTGCCGCCCCGCGACTACTACCGCGTGCTGCGCGAGACCTGCGACCGGCTCGGCATCCTGATCATCGCGGACGAGGTGCAGACCGGCTTCGGGCGTACCGGTTCGTTCTTCGCCTCCACCGGGTACGCCGCGGAGCTGCGGCCGGACATCATCACGTTCGCCAAGGGCGCGGGCGGCGTCGGCATCCCGGTCGCCGGCGTGCTGATGCGGCCGGAACTCGACGTCCTGGAGCAGTGGGAGCACTCGAGCACCTCCGGCGCCAACCCCCTCGCGCTGGTCGCGCTCGAGGAGACCGTCCGATACCTGCGCAACCACCGCGTCCTCGACAACGTGGCCGTGACCGGCGAGCGCCTGCACCGGGGGCTGCTCGGGCTGTCCCGCTCGTTCGGCGCCATGTCCGGTGTCCGCGGCGTCGGCCTCATGCAGGCGTTCGACCTGCCCACCGCCGTCGACGTCGAGCAGTTCATCGCGCTGGGCCGAGGCAACGGCCTGATCCTGCGCGGCAGCCGGTACGGCTTCGGCCGCACCGTCAAGGTCCGCCCTCCACTGATCATCACGGCCGCTCAGGTGGACGACCTGCTGGCCCGCCTGCGCACGACGTTGGAGTCCCACGAGAAGGAGGTACGGCAGTGAAGGCCCTCAAATTCGACGGCGCCTGGGACGTCGCGCTGCGTGAGGTCCCCGACCTGCACGCCACCGGCGACGACGACGTCGTGGTCGACATCAGGTACTGCGGGATCTGCGGCACCGACCTCGGCATCGTCTCCGGCTCCTACCCGGTGGCGGTTCCCGGGGTGACCCTCGGCCACGAGGCCAGCGGTGTCGTCGCCGAGATCGGCCCGGCGGTGACGAGCATCGCGGTGGGGGACCGGGTGGTGATCAACCCGACGCCGTACTGCGGGCGGTGCCGGATGTGCCAGACACAGCGGATCAACCACTGCGTGAACAAGCACGGCACCGAGAGCGGCGTCAGCTACGACGGTGCGTACGCCGGCCGGTACCGCACCACGTCGGCGTTCGTGCACCGGGTGCCGGACAACGTCTCGCTGCGAGCGGCTGCCCTGACCGAGCCGCTGAGCTGCGTGGTCGCCGGTGCCCGCAAGTTGCAGCCGCCGTCGTTGAGCGCGTACACGTACGTCTTCGGCGCCGGTCCGCTCGGCCTGCTCTACACGTGGGTGCTCTCGCTCAAGGGCCTCACCCCGGTGGTCGTCGAGCACGCGCCGGAGCGCCTCGAGTTCGCCCGGGACCGGCTGCCCGACGGCACCGCGGCCTACGCCTCGCTCGAGGAGGCCCGCACCAAGTACTTCGACGATCCGCAGGCGCCGCTCGACATCGTCGTGGACACCACGTCGAACCTGCTCGAGGAGCTGTTCCCGCAGATGGCGTGCGGCGGGACGTACATGTCGATCGGGCTCAAGGAGAAGTGGGCGTCGATCGACACGATGCTGCTGGCCGACCGCAGCCTGTCGGTGATCGGCTCGATCGACTCCCTGCACGGCTCGTTCGTGGAGGCGTTCCACCTGATCACCAGTGGCCGGCTCCCGGCCGAGCGGCTGATCAGCGAGGTGGTGCCGCTGGCGGAGTACCGGCGGGGGTTCGCGGCGCTGGGCTGCGACATCGACGGGCGGCGTTTCGGGCCGGCGGAGCAGGCCAGCTGCAAGGTGCTGATCGCGCCGGGTGACGTCGATGAGTGACCTGAAGATCAGCGTGGTGGTTCCGTACCGGGACCGGGCCGACAACCTGCGCCTCGCCCTCGCCGCGCTGGCCGACCAGACGATGCGGGCCGACGAGTTCGAGGTCGTCGTCGGCGTTGTCGATGATGATCAGGTCGACAGCGTCGATTTCGCTGACGTCTGCCGGGAGTTCGCCGGGCGCCTCGACATCGTCTCGGTCCGGTCGTCACGGCCGTGGCAGGTCGGCTACGCCCGCAACCTCGCGCTGCGGCAGGCGTCCGGCGAGATCGTCGTGCTGATGGACGTGGACATGGCGCTGCCGCCGGGTTGCCTGGCCGGTCTCTACGACCGCCACTTCGCCTACGGCCAGCGGATCTGCGTGGTCGGCCAGATGATCGACTACGACAACAACACCGGTGACGTGGCGTCGGTGGAGGTCCAGCCGTACGAGCACTACCGCAAGGTGCTGGCCGACCTGGAGGTCACCGGCACCGGCGACCAGGATCCGCGGATGTCGGCCGAGCACGTGATCCCGTGGTCGTTCGCGTGGACCGCGCTGATCGCGCTGCCCCGGGCGGTGCTGACCGAGCACGATCTCTGGTTCGACCCGGGGTTCCACGGATACGGGGTGGAGGACCTGGAGTGGGCGTACCGGGTGGGACGCACCGGCACGCCGATCGTGATGGGGCGCGACTTCTTCGGCGTGCACCTGCCGCACGTGCGCGACGTCGCGGCGAACCGGCTCAGCGAAGGACCGAACTATCGGTATTTCCTGCGCAAATGGCCCGGCATGGACGTGGAGCTGGCCTGCGCGTTCGGTGACTTCGAGGCCAACGAGCGGTATCCGGAGCTGCGCCGAGCCGTGGAGGCGGCCGCCGCGGGGCACGGGGGGCGGCTTTTCGTCGTACATCTTCGGTTCGAGGACCGCGGTGAGCTGGAGGTCGGGGTCCTCGGCGGGACCGTCGCGGCGCGGCCCGCAACCGCGACGAACATGGAGATTCTGCCGCTTGTCGGGCTCGCGCTGCCGTTCCGTGACGGGAGCATCGACCGGTGCCGCGTGCACGGGGCGATCACCGAGCTGCCGGCGGTGTACCGCGAACGGGTCCTCGCCGAGGTGCGCCGCGTCAGCGTGGAGGCCTGACGTGGACGATCTGCTGGGTGTGGCGGTCCGTGCCGCGCTGGCGGGCGGTGACGTCATCCGCGCGGCCGGTGCCGTCCGGCAGGTTCGGCACAAGTCCAGCGACACCGACCTGGTGACCGAGATTGATCTCGCGGCCGAGGCCGCGATCATCGAGGTGGTCGCGGCGGAGAGACCCGCCGACGGCCTGGTGGGTGAGGAGGGCGCGTCGCGGGCTGGGTGCACCGGCTTGCGCTGGGTGGTGGATCCGGTCGACGGAACAACCAATCTTGTGTACGGGACACCGCACGTCACCGTCAGCGTCGCCGCGGAGAAGGCGGCGCCCGACGGGTCGTGGCATGCCGTCGCCGGTGTGGTGCACGACCCGGAACGCTCGGAGACGTTCACGGCTGTGCTCGGCGGCGGGGCGTTCCTCAACGGCGGCCCGCTTCGCGTGAACGATCCGGTGCCTCTGTCGCGGGCCCTGGTCGCGACCGGTTTTGCCTATTCCTCGCAAGCCCGGTCCCGGCAGGCCGGTGTGCTCGGCGACCTGCTCGGCCGGGTCCGGGACGTCCGCAGTCACGGCAGCGCCGCCCTGGAGCTCTGCTGGCTCGCGGCCGGCCGCTGCGACGCCTACTTCGAGGACGAGCTGGCGCCGTGGGACTGGGCCGCCGGCGCGCTGATCGCCGCCGAGGCCGGCGCGGTCGTCTCCACCCTGGGAACCGGGGTCCTCGCCGCCGGTCCGGGTCTTCATCCCGCTCTGTCCATGTCGCTGGGGGTGGAAAATGCTGTCGCGTGACCTGCGCGGGCTGTTCGCCGTGTTCATGACCCTCGTGCCGATCTTCGTCGTCTGGCGGACCGCGGTGGTCAACTGGGCTGTCTGGTACGGCCCGGTCGCCTGGGCCGCCGAGATGTTCGCCGTCGTCACCACCACGATGTTCGTGCTCTCCCTGCGCCGCACCCTGCGGCCGGCGCCCCGGACCGCCTCCGCCCCGAAGACCGTCGACATCCTGATCCCGACCGTCAACGAGCCGCCGCCAGTCCTCGAACCGACCGTCCTGGGAGCGCTGCGGATCCGTGGCGCCCGCGACGTGATCGTTCTCGACGACGGCGACCGCGCCGAGGTCCGCGAGATGGCCGCCCGCCTCGGCGCCCGGTACCTGTCGCGGACCACGAACGCCGGTGCCAAGGCCGGCAACCTCAACCACGGTCTGCGGGCCACCGACGCCGAGTTCGTCGTCACCCTCGACGCCGACCACATCCCGCTGCCGTCCTTCATCGAGCAGACCCTCGGCTGGTTCGACGACCCGGACGTGGCCGTCGTCCAGTCACCGCAGACGTTCTACAACACCGAGTCGTTCACCTTCCGCGGCGACTGGCACGAGCAGGAGATGTTCTACGGCGGCGTGCAGCCGACCAAGAACGCCACCAACAGCGCGATCTTCACCGGTACGTCGGCGATGCTGCGGCGTACCGCGCTCGACTCGGCCGGCGGGTTCGCCGAGGACACGTCCACCGAGGACATCCACACCTCGCTGCGGCTGCACGCCCGAGGCTGGAAGTCGGTCTACCTCTCGGCGCCGCTCGCGTACGGGCTGGAGGTGGACAACCTGCGGCAGTACTACGGCACCCGGCGCCGCTGGGCGATCGGCAGCCTGCACCTGCTGCTGCGCCACCGCGACTCGCCGCTGCGGGCCCGCGGACTGACCTGGCACCAGCGGCTCAACTACCTCAGCGCCATGGTCGCGCACTTCCAGGGCCTCAACCGGCTGCTCTACCTGCTGATCCCGGTCGCCGCCCTGACCACCGGCGTGGCACCGGTGACCGGCCCGTACGCCGTCTACGGCTTCGCCTTCCTGGGCTTCACCGTCTTCAGCATCTGGACCGTCGTACGCTTCGGCCGCGGCCACTACCACCTGCTGCACAGCGAGGCGTTCGCCGTCGCCGACACGCTGCCGATGCTCGCCGCCCTGCCCGCCGCGCTCTTCGGCGAACGGCAGTTCGGGGTCACCGAGAAACGGGCCACGCGCGTCGCCGACCGGGGCCTGAAGTGGGCGTACCGCCTGTTCGCCCTGATCGACGTGTCCGCGCTGGGCTTCGCGGTGTTCCGGCTCGTGCGGGGTGAGCACGTGGTCATCGCGGCCTGGTCCGCTGCCTTCCTGGCGCTGAGTACGGCCTATGTACTGATCTTTCTGGTAGGCATGGAGCGGTATGAGCGGCGGGTCGTGACGCCCTGGTACGTGGGGCTCGACCCGGAACAGCTGTACCGCCGGATCGTCGCCGACCGAGAACGGGTACGCGTATGACCACCACCATCGGCGCCGTCGCGCTGCCGCAACTGCCCCCGGAGCGTCTTCGCGACGTGGCCCTCGCCGCCGACGAGGCGGGCCTCGACGAGCTGTGGCTCTGGGAGGACTGCTTCCTGGCCGGCGGGATCGCCACCGCGGCCGCAGTGCTCGCGTGGACCACCCGGCTGAAGGTCGGAGTCGGTCTGCTGCCGGTGCCGCTGCGCAACGTCGCGCTGACCGCGATGGAGGTGGCGGCGCTGCACCGGCTCTTCCCCGGCCGGGTCACGATCGGCGTCGGTCACGGCGTCCAGGACTGGATGGGCCAGGTGGGTGCCCGGGTGGAGTCGCCGATGACCCTGCTCCGCGAGTACGTGACCGCGCTGCGCTCACTGCTCGACGGCTCGAAGGTGACCGTATCCGGGCGTTACGTGCACCTCGACGGCGTGGCGCTGGACTGGCCGCCCTCCTCGCCCGTGCCGCTCCTGATCGGCGCCGAAGGCCCGCGCACGCTGCGCCTGGCCGGCGAGATCGGCGACGGCGTGATCCTCACCGGCGGCACCACCCCGGAGAAGGTGCGCGCCGCCCGGGAGGTGATCGGATCCGGCCGGCTGGTGGTCTACGTGCACGCGCCGACCGATCCGGACGCGGCCGAGCGCGAGCGCCTCCGCTGGGGATATCCGTCCATCGAGGACCGGATGATCGTCGGGGACTTCGCCCTGGCGGATCGCTGGGCGGACGCCGGCGCGGACACCGTGGTCCTGCAGCCCACCCCGGACGACCCCGACCCGGAGGGCTTCGTTCGGCTAGTCTCCGGCCATGGTGGACGGTGACTGGCAATGGGTGCGGCCGTCGTTGTCGCTGGGCTTCTGCCTGACTGTGGCGCGCGACCGCCGCGTACCGGAGGTCGCCGACATCCTGGAGATCGACCCCGATGACCGCCCGGTGCTGCCGTGGCCGGAGGCGGTCGAGGAGTTCGGGTTCGACGAGCCGGTCGCCCGCATCGGCGTCGCCGGGGCGTGGTCTTTCGTGTGGCAGGAGCCAGGTGCCGAGGCCGGCGCCCGGGACGTGCTGACGCGGCTCGCCGAGGACGGCGGGGAGGCGCTGACGGTGTGGCGCACCGCCAACGCGCTCTCCGTGTTCGGCCAGGCCCGCGACGGCGAGCTGCTCGTCGAGTTCGAGCTGCTCCGCCCGGAGGAGCGCACCGGCGCCGACCCCGACCTGCTGGTGCCGCTGATGCGCCAGGTCGGCCTGGATCGGGCCGGTGCGCCGGACCCGGTGCCGGCCGCGCTGCGGATGCTGACCGAGCTGACCGGTGTTCTCCTCGACCGGCAGACCGTCGACGCCCCGCTGCTGACCGGCGTGGTCCGGGTCTGATCGGCTAGTACGTGGTCGCCACCCAGTACTCCTCGTAATCGAGGAGCCGCTCCCGCTGCACGAACCGGCCCAGCTCGCCGCCGACGTCGACGTTGCTCGGCCGGGACACGTGCGCGCGGACGCACCGCTCGGAGCCGGTCACGGGCTTGAGGTACTGGATGTACCACTGGCCGGTGACGTCGTCGATGTACGGCAGGATCTCGGCACAGTCGGACCCGCTCAGCCCGAGCATCGCGCCGCTCTCGTACGAACCGGCGAAGGCGAACTCGTCGCAGGAGTCGTCCGGCACCTGCGGCAGGCGGGTGAACGTGCCGTCGCAGATGATGCCGCGGTTGCGCTCCTGCAGCGAGGTGTCGGCCAGCCGCCGCAGCGGTGCCCCGACACCCTCCCAGCCCCAGCCGTCGGCCAGGTACTGCTGTGCCCAGGAGATCATCACGGCGCCCGCACCCTGGCTGCCCCAGGACAGCAGCAGCGACGGGGTGTAGAGCGGGACGACGCAGCCGGGGTTGCTGCCGACGAGGTTGTCGCAGCGGATCGAGAGCACGTCGGGCAGCGTCCAGCTGGTCGTCGGCACGAGCGGGACCGCGCCGGGCGCCAGCATGGTCAGCGTGTACGTCGGCGTGATCGACACCTGGCCGGACGGGTTGCCCGCGTACTCCAGGGTGCCCTCCTCGGTCTCGAAGAGCGTCAGGTTCTCCATGCCCCACGCGTTCGACTTGGTCGCCGTGCAGCCGTTGTTGCACGCCGCTTCGAGGGAGACGTTGAGTGTGGAGACCTGGCCGAAGCGCGCCAGCATCACGATGGCCGCGTACTCGCTCCAGCTCGCGCTGGTGTCACGCAGCTCGGCCGCCTGGGAGACCTCCAGCAGCGCGGATCCGATGATCGCGCCGGTCTGCAGGTTGATCAGGAAGAACTCGACCGGGATCGCGTCCAGGCAGATCGACGACCGGGTGTACCAGTACTGATTGTCGCCGAGCTCGCTGCACCAGACCGGGCCGTCGGCCGTGGCGGCGCGCGCCCTCGGGTTCGCGGCCCGGGCGGCGGCGACCCGCTCCGGCGCCGGTGTCGCGGTGCAGGTGGCCCTGGTCTGCCCGGCGCGCAGCAGTGCGGGCCGGCGTGACCGCAGAGTGTCGCAGGTGTCGGTGAACGGCTTCGCCGCCGCGGCGCGCGGCTTCTCCTCGGTGCTTCGCGGCGCCACCGGCACCACGCTGGTCTCCGGTGCGGCGGCAGCCGCGCCGGTGACGGTGAGTGTGCCCGCGAGCAGGACCGCTGTGGCGAGCGCGTGCAGAATTCTCCTCTGGCGTGTCATCCCCGTCCTTCCACGCGCACGGGGACAGACAGACACGTCGCCACGTCGTCTCAGCCCCCGTGCATCAATCGACGTTCAACGATGGAATGGGCCGGACGCTATCAGGGGCGGCGCTGAGGATCGAGGTCGAAATCGGTCAATCTGATGTAAGGAAGCCGATAAGGAGCGGATTGAGCAGGTCCGGGCGCTCCAGGTTGGGCAGGTGGCCGGCCCAGTCCAGCTCGGTGTGCCGGGCACGGGGGAGCAGGGTGGCCAGGTGGGCGGCGATGTCCCGGAAGTCCGGCAGGTCGTGTGCGCCGGAGAAGAGCAGGGTGGGCGCGGTGATCCGGGCGTAGTCGGGCTCCGCACGGATCGGCCCGGTGTCCGCGGGTGCGGCCAGTTGCACCTCGAAGGCGTGGTGCTGCATCTCGCGTACCTTTGCCCGGGTTGCCTGGTCCGCTTCCGGCCCGACCCACAGATCGACGTTGAGATCGGTGGCGCCGGCGACGTCACCGGCCTCCAGGAGAGCGTCCTCCCGGTCGCCGAACTCGCGCAGCGCGTCGCTCGGCTCGTGCCCGGCCATCGCGGTGCAGAGCAGGGCGAGGGCGGTGACGCGCTCCGGCCGGCGGGTGGCGAGTTCCAGGGCGACCTTGCCGCCGCCCGAGGCGCCGACCACGGCTGCACCGTTCTCCGGGAGCAGGTCGGCGACCAGTGCGGCCTCGTCGTAGGGCTCCGGGGGAACGGCGGATTCGCCGTACCCGGGGAGGTCACAACGGATCACCCGGAACCCGGCGGCGGCCAGGACGGGAACCTGCGGATCCCACATCCGGCGGTCGCAGACGGTCGAGTGCAGCAGGAGAACGGCCGGCCCGTCGCCGGTCACGTCATGGGCGAGAGTCATCGCGGCCGAGGTTAACAGCCGGATGTGCCAATCCATGGGCGTATATCGCCGGGACCTGGATGAATGGTCGGCATGGCTGACGAGATCGCGATACCGCTGCTGCCCTGTTCCTCCATCGACGAGATGGCCGACTTCTACTCCGCGCTCGGATTCCGGACCACGTATCGGCAGTTGCGGCCGAACCCGTACGTCGCGATGCAGCGGGAGGATCTGCAACTGCACTTCTTCGGGATGCCGGGGTTCGTCCCCGCCGACTCGTACGGCACCTGCGCGGTGCTCGTGCCCGACATCCAGGCGCTGCATCAACAGTTCGCGGCGGGGCTGCGGGCCCGTTTCGGGAAGGTGCCGCTGTCCGGGATCCCGCGGATGACCCGTCCGCGCCCGCGCAAGAACAACGGCGGGGTGACCGGCTTCAGCGTGGTCGACCCGGGCGGCAACTGGATCCGGATCAGCGCGCTCGCCCCGTCGACGTCCGCCGGTGCCGAGAGCCGGCTGGCGGTCAGTCTGGAGAACGCCGTCGTGATGGCCGACTCCCACGGTGATCATCGGCAGGCGGCGCGGATCCTGGACACCGCGCTGCGTAAGGCGCCTTCCGACGACCCGGCTCTCGTGGAGGCCTTGCTCTACCGGGCCGAGCTAGCTGCAACCTTGGATGAAACGGATAAATCTCTGGATATCGTGAAAAAGTTGTCCGAAATGGAGCTCACCGCGGAACAGCGGACGCAGATCGCCGAGCTGACGGCCGACTTGTCCTGACGACCCTCGGCGGTTCCCGGTCGTCCAGCGCGTCCCAGGCCGGGAAGAAGAACGGTGTCACGGTCACCGCCAGGTAGCCGATCGCTGCCAGCAGCGCCGCCGTCTGCAGCCCCACCAGGTCGGTCGCCCACCCGCCGATCACGCCTCCGAACGGGATGCCCGCCCAGGAGACCGCGATCAGCACGCTCATCACGCGGCCGTGCATGTGCACCGGGATCCGGCGATAGACCGAGGCGAGCAGGATCGGGTTGACCGTCGACATGAGAGCGCCGGCAAGTGCCGCGGTGACCAACACGATCCACACGCGATCCGTGAGGGCGAGAGCAAGGACCTGGGCGGGGCCGCCGAGGAAGAAGCAGACGCTGAACGTACGCCGTCGCGGCAGCCGTGGCGCCAGGATCGTGTACAGGATGTTCCCGGCCACCGCACCCAGCCCGAAGGCGGTGCCGACCACACCGAGGGCCGCCGGGCCGTGTGGCCCCTCGCGGACCCAGACCGGCACGAAGACTGTCGCGAACGCCTGGTCGAACATGTTCGTCATGAACAGCATCGACATGATGCCGAGGATGAGCCTGTCCTGGCGTACGTATCGAAATCCGTTCCGGAGCGCCGCCGCGTAACCCGGCTCCTCGTCCTCCCTGGCCGCGGCGTCGGCGTGGCCGACGTGGACCAGGGCGCCCAGCAGCAGCGCGCAGACGCCGAAGGACGCCGCGTCGAAGAGCAGCACCACGGCCGGGTCGAACGCCGCGATCAGCACACCGGCCAGCGGCAGTCCGATCAGCGTCGCCGCGCGCGACATGCCGTCGTAGAGCGTGGTGCCGCGCTCGGTGGACAGGCCGGCGGCCGCGATGGTCCGGGGGAGCAGGGCCCGTTTCGCCGCGTCGCCGAACCCGCGCAGCGCGCCGGTCAGCGCGATCAGGACCAGCAGGACGCCGAGCGACACGTTCTCGCGGTGGGCGAGCAGTGGGATGCCGGCCACCGCGACCACGCTCGCCGCGTCGGCCGCCACCGCGGTGGGCCGGGGGCCGACCCGGTCCACGATCGGGCCTCCGATCAGGCCGGCCAGGACATAGGGCAGCATCTCGGCGAAACCCGCCAGCCCGGCCAGCAGCGCCGAGTCGGTCGTGGTGAGCACCAGCCAGGGCAGCGCGACGAAGGTGATGCGGCTGCCCAGCATCGAGATGGCCTCTGCCGCCAAAAGTGCGGCCAACTGACGGTTCGCCGGGAGCCGTTGATAGGACATCGTCGATACCTTATACGGGCGGTAGGTGATCGATTACGTTGTAGCGATCCAGCGTCAGCCGCCCCACCCCGCCGACGAATCGCGTGATTGATGCATTTCGGACACTGCCCGACTCGGCCTCGACGGCCATGACCTGCTCCCAGTCGAGCTCCTCGATCACCGCGCGCATCATCAGCACCACGGCGTCGTGCGCCACGACGATCACCCGTTGTCCGGGATGTCTTTCGTGCAGGTCGTCCAGAAAAGCTTTCAGGCGTACGCCTACGTCAGCGAACGACTCCCCGCCCGGTGGCGCGTAGTGGTACTCGCCGGCCGCCTCGCGCCGCGCCGCCTCGTCCGGGAACCGCGCCCGCACCGCCGCGCGGGTCATCATCTCCAGATCGCCCAGCAGCCGGTCCACCAGCCGGTCGTCGGTCGCCGGTCCGGGCAGGTCCGCCTCGGCCGCCCCCGCCGCGATCCGCCACGTCTCGCGCGCCCGCAGGTACGGCGACGTGATCACCACCTGTGGCAGGCGGTCCTCCGGCAGCCCGTCCAGCCAGGCACCCACGGCCGCGGCCTGTTCCTCTCCGGTCTCGGTCAGCGGCACCTCGGCGTCCCGCCCGCTGACCTCCACCTCCAGGAGATCCTCCGCGTCGGCCGCCGGAAAAGCGACGTTCGCCAGGCTCTGCCCGTGCCGGACCAGAATCAGTTCAGCGACCATGATCGGACCTTATCGACACGGACCGTGTCTGGTCACCCTCCGAGATCGGAAAGGAGCATCATGTGACCGGTCCCAGGCTGATCCTGGTCAACGGCCCGCCCGCCACCGGGAAGTCGACTCTTGCTCACCGGTACGCCGCAGAACGTCCACTCACTCTCAACCTGGACATCGACCGGGTGCGTGACCTGATCGGCGGGTGGGCGGCGCAGCCCGGTCCGGCCGGTCTTCTGGCGCGGGAGATCGCCCTGTCCGCGGCCCGTGTCCATCTCCTCGCGGGCCACGACGTGATCGTTCCCCAGTTGCTGGCGCGTCCACGGTTCCTGTTGGAGGCGGAGTCGCTGGCGTCCTCCTTGAACGTCCCGTTCCACGAGGTCGCCCTGCTCGACACGAAGGAGAATTGCCTGCGACGCTTCGCCACCCGCGCCGCCACCCGCGCCGCCACCCGTGCCGGCACCCGTGCCGGCACCCCCATTTCCGATATTTCAGAGATTGAGGCGCTTTATGATGGTTTTCTGGCGTTGATCGCCACTCGGCCGCGGACAAGGCGCGTTGCCAGCAGGGAGGGCGACGTCGAGGGGACGTATCGCGCGCTGCTCGAATCCCTCGCCTGAAAATTCAGTGGCCGCGCGACCAGCCGTGGCCTGATGATGGGCGGCGTGACCAACTCGAAGCCGCACCCCGCTGTCTCTGTCGCCGTGGCCGAACGGGCCCCGCGACAGCAGAAGCCGGTGCTCAGCGAAACGGCGGTCACCAAGCAGCTGTCATGAGCGGGGCCTTCCTGGCCGGCGTGGTCGCCGGCTACGGCATCGCTGTGCCCGTGGGCGCCATCGCGGTCCTGATCGCGGGCCTGAGCGCCCGGACGTCCCTGCGGGTCGGCGCCGCCGCCGGCCTGGGCGCCGCCACCGCTGACGGCATCTACGCCCTGGTGGCTGTCGCGGGCGGCGCCGCCGTCGCGGGCTTCATCGCCCCGGTCGCCACTCCGCTGCGCTGGGCCGGCGCCGCCGTCCTCCTGGCACTCGCCGCCTGGACCGCCTGGGGCGCCCTCCGCAGCCCCGGCGTCACCGAACGCGCCGAGCGCCCGACGACGGCCTTGCGCGCCTACGCCGGGATCCTGGGACTGACCCTCCTCAACCCGGCAACCGTCATCTACTTCGCCGCCTTGGTCCTGGGAGCGGGCGGCGCGGGCGGCGGCGCGTGGTTCGTCATCGGCGCCTTCCTGGCCTCCGCAAGCTGGCAACTCCTGATAGCAGGCGGCGGAACCCTGATAGGCCGCCTCCTGACGGGTCCCCGAGGCCGCCTGACAACCGCTCTCGTCTCCAGCCTGGTGATAGCCGTCCTGGCCGTCCGCCTCCTCATGCCCTCCTGACCTCGGTCAGAGGTGCTTGGCGGCCTCGCGGATCGAGAGTGGCGACAGCGCCTTGCCGGGGCCGCTCAGGAAGCCGCGGACCGCCTCCGGGTCCGTGCGTGCGTAGTGCCGGAGCGCCCAACCGATCGCCTTGCGGACGAAGAAGTCGCGGTGTCCGGCCTGCGCCACGCAATAGCCGAACAACCGCTCCTCGTCAGTGGCCGCGCCGTAGTGCAACTGGTGCAGGATCGCCGTCCGGACGAGCCACATGTTCGGATCGGAGGACCAGGCGTCCATCGTGGCCACCAACGACGGATGGCGGCGGACCAGGCCGCCGGTGACCCGGGTGGCGAGGGGATCGACGGAGTCCCACCACGATTTCGTGGTGATGAGAAAGGTGAGCGTCGGAAGGAAGGACGGGTCGGGGACGGTGACGTGGCGCACCAGGTAGTCGCAGGCGAAGTGCTGGAACTCCCGCTCGTCACGGGCCCAGCACGCCACCGCCACGTCGTGGAGGTCGGACTGCGACGGTGTGGGCAGACCTGCCAGCGCGCCCCGGGCCAGTGCTCGCCGCCGAGGTGCGTCGATGCCGAGGAACGGGAACTGGTCGCGCATGTAAGCGGCGGCGCCCACCGCCCGCACGGGATCGGCCGCCGACGAGAACGCGGCACCGAGACGCGGCATCAGAACTCCGGCAAGCGCACCCATGCCGGTGATCCTGCCACCGTAGTCTGACAAGAATGGGCGAACGAGCGGCGGCCGGCGGCGGGAAGTGGGTGGACGTCGCGCCCGAGCGGCTGCCGCGGTGGCTGGAGAATTTTGGCGCGCGCCATTCGGCGTACCGTGAAGAGGGTTTGACCCTGATCGCAACCGACGGTGTGTCGGCGACGCTGCATGCGCCCCCCGGAGCCGGCCCGGTCGCGACGGTGGCGGAACTGATCAGTGAAGCCCAGGCACCCCGCAGGCTGGGTTTGCTGCTCGCACGCAAAGGCGCGGTCGCCGTCGGCATCGCGGACGGACCGGAACTGATCACGTCCAAGGTGGACACACACTATGTGCAGGGTCGGACAGCGGCGGGCGGTTGGTCGCAGCAGCGTTTCGCGCGGCGCCGGGACAATCAGGCCAAAGCGGCTGCTGCCGACGGCGCCGGCATCGTGGGGCGCATTCTTCTTCCGGAGGTACGGACAATCGCGGCACTCGTGGCCGGCGGGGACCGCTCAGCCGTCGACTCGATCCTGGCCGCGCCCCAGCTGGCCCCGGTAGCCGCCCTGCGCGCGAGCCGGCTGCTGGACGTGCCCGAGCCGCGGCATGCGGTGCTGGTCTCCGCAGTGGCCGCGGCCCGTGCCGTCACAATTTTGATCAGATAGCGCCCGCCTTGAACGTGTCGCACTGCTTCGGGTCGCCGGAGTCGTAACCGACCTTGAACCACTGCTGGCGCTGCGCCGACGTGCCGTGTGTGAACTGCTCCGGGTTGATCTCGCCGCCGCCGCGCTTCTGCAACGCGTCGTCACCGATCTTGCCGGCGGTGTCGATGCCCTGCTGGATGTCCTGCTCGGTGAGGCTCTTGAAGATCTTGTCGCCGTCCTTGTCCTCGGTGTTGGCCGCCGCGTTGGCCCAGGCGCCGGCGTAGCAGTCGGCCTGCAGTTCGAGCTTGACCGACTCCTCGTTGGCGTTGTCCGGGTCGCGCTGCTGGCGGCGCCGCATCTCCGCCTCGGTGCCGAGGACGTCCTGGACGTGGTGGCCGTACTCGTGGGCCAGCACGTAGGGCTGCGCGAACTCGCCCGGCGCGCCGAGCTCCTTCGACAGCACCTGGTAGAAGGTGAGGTCGATGTACACCTTGTCGTCCGCGGGGCAGTAGAACGGGCCGACGCCGGAGTCCGCCGAGCCGCAGGCCGTGTTCACCGCCTGGGAGAAGATGTGCGTGCGGGCCGGCACGTACTGCTCGCCGAACGACGCCGGCAGCTGGTCCGTCCAGTAATCCTGGATCGACGTCACATAGAGCGCGTTGCGGCACTCCAGCAACTGCAGTTTCTGCTCCTCGCTGCAGTTCAGCTGGGTGCCGGTCGACTCGCCGCCGCCACCGCCCAGCGTGTTGATCCCGAAGTATCCGCCGACCAGGGCGATGACCAGCGTCACCACGATCCCGGCGAGCCCGCCGCCACCGATGGGCAGCCCACCCAGGCCGCCGCCACCGCCGGACCGGCGCCCGTCCTCGATCTGACTGGTGTCGATGTCGGCGCGTTCGTTGAGTTCCATAGTCGTCCCACCTTCACCACGGTTGACCCGCGAGTACCCGATGATCTTGTGAATTAATCGGGTGGGAGGTGCTGACGGCCGCCCGGTACTATGGCGTCGTGCTGCTCTGCGAAGGCTGACCTGCCCAGCGCCGACCATCGTCTCCATTCGGATGGCCGGCGCTTTATTGCGCCCAGAGCCTGCTACCTCGCAGTCAGCCCGACATCCCGAGAGCGAGAGCCAAATCATGATCACCGCCACCGGACTGGAACTCCGCGCCGGCGCCCGCATCCTGCTGTCCCCGACCACGCTGCGGGTGCAGCCGGGCGACCGCATCGGACTGGTCGGCCGCAACGGCGCCGGCAAGACCACCACGCTCAAGGTGCTGGCCGGCGAGGGGATTCCGTACGCGGGACAGGTCGAGCGCACGAGCGAGGTCGGCTACCTGCCGCAGGACCCGCGGACCGGCGACCTGAACGTGACCGGCCGCGACCGTGTCCTGTCCGCCCGCGGCCTGGACAGCATCCTCGCCGAGATGCAGAAGCTCGAGGTCCAGCTGGAGGAGAGCGGCGACGAGAAGCTGGTCCGCCGCTACGGCCAGCTCGAGGACCAATTCTCCGCCCTGGGTGGGTACGGCGCCGAGGCCGAGGCCGCCCGGATCTGCGCGAACCTGGGACTGCCCGACCGCGCCCTGGCCCAGACCATCGGCACTCTCTCCGGCGGTCAGCGCCGCCGGATCGAGCTGGCCCGCATCCTGTTCGCGAACTCGGGACAGAACGGCAAGGGCATCCTGCTGCTCGACGAGCCCACCAACCACCTGGACCAGGACTCGATCGCCTGGCTGCGGGGGTACATGGCGCAGCACAAGGGCGGCCTCATCGTGATCAGCCACGACGTCGAGCTGTTGGACGCCGCCGTCAACAAGGTGTGGTACCTGGACGCCAACCGGTCCGTCGTCGACATGTACAACATGGGCTGGAAGACGTATCTGGAGGCGCGCGAGACCGACGAGCGCCGCCGCCGCCGTGAGCGGGCCAACGCGGAGAAGAAGGCCGGCGCTCTGATGGCGCAGGCCGACAAGATGCGTGCCAAGGCCACCAAGACGGTCGCCGCGCAGAACATGGCTCGCCGCGCCGAGAAGCTGCTGGGCGGCCTGGAGGAGACGCGCGTCTCGGACAAGGTCGCCAAGGTGCGGTTCCCGAGTCCGGCCCCGTGCGGCAAGACGCCGCTCACCGCGTCCGGCCTGTCGAAGTCGTACGGTTCGCTGGAGATCTTCACGGACGTCGACGTGGCGGTGGACCGCGGTTCCCGGGTGGCCATCCTCGGTCTCAACGGCGCCGGAAAGACCACCCTGCTGCGGATCCTCGGCGGCATGCTGGAGCCGGACACCGGTGAGGTGCGTCCCGGTCACGGGCTGCGGCTGGGCTACTACGCGCAGGAGCACGAGACCCTGGACGTCGACCGGACGATCCTGGAGCACATGCGCAGCGCCGCTTCGGAGCAGACCGATACCGAATTGCGCAAGATTCTCGGTGCGTTCCTCTTCTCCGGCGACGACGTGGACAAGCCGGCGGGGGTGCTCTCCGGCGGGGAGAAGACCCGTCTCGCGCTGGCCACGCTGGTCTGTTCGGGCGCCAACGTGCTGCTGCTGGACGAGCCGACCAACAACCTGGACCCGATCAGCCGCGAGCAGGTGCTCGATGCGATCGCCAACTACCCGGGCGCGATCGTGCTGGTCACGCACGACGCCGGGTGTGTGCAGGCGCTCAAGCCGGACCGCGCGATCCTGCTGCCGGACGGCGACGAGGATGCGTGGAGCGACGACCTCCTGGAGCTCGTCGAGCTGGCGTGAGCGCTGCCGGGCCGGAAGGTCAAGGGCATCGTTGGTTGTCAACTGGTGCCCACACAGACAGTGCGATATTCAGGCGTTTGCGGGCAGGTCGGGCGCGCCGAGTCGGGTGCCCGACCGAAATTTTCGTCACCCCACGGAGCGATCACACCACTCTCCGGAGCGGTCATGCCCCCCACCTGCGGGTTGCCTCGATCGAGTGTTTCCGCAGGTGATCGATGGTCTTGGCGGAGCGGCGCCGGTCACGCCGCCGCCCAGGAAATGCACTGACGCGCACTGTCAGCAAAGTGTCTGACATTGATGCCCGTGGTAACCGTCAAGTTCCTGACAGTAATAAATGGGCACGTTCACGCACGCCGGATACCTGGCGCATGATCGTTGGAGACGGTGTAATAGGTGGGACCGTATCTGACCGCACTGTCTGCGACGTGAGGATTCAAGATGGCAGCCACTGGCACAGCTACCAGTACTGAGAAGGGTCGTCGAATCGTCGGTAGCGAGCGGCAGTCGCTCGCCAAGGACCTGGTGAAGCGTTACACCTCCGGCGAGAGCATCCGCGCGCTGGCCGCTTCCACCGGAAGGTCCTACGGATTCGTGCACCGCGTGCTCACCGAATCGGGTGTGCAGTTGCGCCAGCGTGGTGGCGCTCGCCGCCGCAAGAAGGCGTGACGTCCGGCAACGCCGGGCCCGATGCATCCGACGAGGTAGGCGTTCGTTACGAACAGGACGGGCCGGTCGCGACGGTGACGTTGTGCCGGCCCGACGTTCTCAATGCTCAGACTCCGGCGATGTGGACGGAGCTCGGCAACATTTCGCGGAAATTGGCGGGCGACGTCCGCGTCGTCATTGTCCGCGGTGAGGGACGCGCGTTTTCCGCAGGCCTGGATCTGTCGGCCGCACGGGGCGACGGCGATTCTTCGCTTGCCCGGTTGGCACAGTTGTCCGCGTCCGAGTGCGCGGATCAGATTGCTGTCTTCCAGACCGCGTTCACCTGGTTGCGGAGTCCGTCCATTGTGACAATCGCCGCCGTACAAGGACATGCGATCGGTGCCGGCTTCCAGTTGGCACTGAACTGCGACATGCGTGTTCTGGCCGATGACGCGCGATTCTCGATGGCCGAGGTGACACTCGGCCTGGTGCCCGATCTGGGCGGAACGAAGCGGCTCACGGAGCTGGTCGGACCGTCCCGGGCATTGGAGATCTGCGTCACCGGACGGCGCATCTCGGCGGACGAGGCGGACCGGGCCGGACTGGCCACCGCGGTCGTGCCCCGGGCCGAGCTGGATTCGGCAGTCGCCGATCTGGCAGCGGCGGTGCTGGCGGCCGACGCCGGCGCGGTCGCCGAGATCAAGGGACTGATCAGCGGCGCGACCCAGAGGTCGTACGCGGAACAGGACCGTGCGGAGCGAGAGGCCCAGACCCGGCGGCTCAGTGAGCTGCTCGGATCAGGGGAGTAACCAGGAATAGCGTTCATACCTCCCGGGTTGTCGTACCCACGCGGCAGACTCTGTGCTGTCCGTCGGACCGATGCCCCGGGAGGTGACGCATGTCCATGCCCAGCTGGACGATGCTGCGCTCGATCCAGAATTCGGATCAGGTGCGTGCCCACCAGGTGCGGCGCGGCACCGCCCGCCGGATCGTGCGGTTCGCCGAGCCCTATCGGCGCGACATCACGGTCTTCCTGCTGACCGTCGTCATCGCGGCCGGCATCGGGGTGGCCACGCCGCTGCTGGCCGGCCACGTCATCAACGCGATCACCGGCGGCGGCCCGGAGGCGGCCGGCACGGTGGTGCGCCTGGCCCTCATGATCGCCGGCCTCGCGGTCGCCGACGCCCTGCTGTCTCTGGCACAGAGGTGGTATTCGGCTCGCATCGGCGAGGGCATCATCCTCCACCTGCGCACCCGGGTCTACGACCACGTGCAGCGCATGCCGCTCCAGTTCTTCACGCGGACGCAGACCGGCGCCCTGGTCAGCCGGCTCAACAACGACGTCGTCGGCGCACAGCGCGCGTTCACGTCGACCCTGTCCGGTGTGCTCAGCAACGTCATCCAGCTGGTGCTCACCGCCGTGGTGATGTTCAGCCTCTCCTGGCCGATCACCGTGCTGTCGCTGCTGCTCCTGCCGGTCTTCATCCTTCCCGCGCGCCGGGTCGGCAAGCGGCTCGCCGAGATCACCCGCGAGTCCTACAACCTCGACGCGAAGATGAACGCGACGATGACCGAGCGCTTCAACGTCTCCGGCGCGCTGCTGGTCAAGCTCTTCGGCCGCCCGGACGTCGAGGCCGGCCGCTTCGGCGAGCGCGCCGCCCGGGTCCGCGACATCGGCGTCGAGCAGGCGATGTATTCGCGGACGTTCTTCGTCGCGATGCTGCTGGTCGCTTCGCTCGCGCAGGCCCTGACGTATGGTCTGGGCGGCTGGCTGGCGGTCCGCGGCGACGTCTCGGCCGGCACCGTCGTCACCCTGGCACTGCTGCTCACCCGCCTCTACGGTCCGCTCACCGCGCTGAGCAACGTCCGGGTCGACGTGATGAGCGCGCTGGTCTCCTTCGACCGCGTCTTCGAGGTGCTCGACCTCAAGCCGGGCATCGCGGAGAAGGCCGACGCCGTGACGATTCCCGCCGGATCGGGCCGGATCGAGTTCCGCGACGTGCACTTCCGCTACCCGAGCGCCGCCGAGGTCTCCCTCGCCACCCTGGAGGACGTCGCCGCCCTGGACCGCACCGAGAGCCCGCCGGTGCTGCGCGGCCTCGACTTCACCGTCGAGCCTGGACAGATGGTGGCGCTGGTCGGCCCGTCCGGCGCCGGCAAGTCGACCACGTCGATGCTGGTCTCCCGGGTCTATGACGTGTCCGGCGGCGCGGTGCTGATCGGCGGCGTCGACGTGCGCGACGCGACGCTGGACTCGCTGCGCGACGCGGTCGGCGTGGTCACCCAGGACTCGCACCTGTTCCACGAGACCATCGCCGAGAACCTGCGTTACGCACAGCCCGGCGCGACCGACGAGCAGATGTGGGCGGCTCTGGAGGCCGCCCAGGTGGACGGGCTGATCCGGGCACTGCCCGAGGGCCTGGACACCGTCGTGGGCGAGCGTGGCTACCGCTTCTCAGGCGGCGAGAAGCAGCGCATCGCGATCGCCCGGCTGCTGCTCAAACAGCCCTCGATCGTGATCCTCGACGAGGCCACCGCCCACCTGGACAGCGAGTCCGAGGCGTCGGTGCAGCGCGCCCTCGCCGAGGCGCTGCGCGGCCGGACCGCCCTGGTGATCGCGCACCGCCTCTCCACGATCCGTGAGGCCGACCAGATCCTGGTGCTCGACCAGGGCCGCATCGTCGAGCGCGGCCGGCACGAGGACCTGATCACGGCCGGTGGTCTCTACGCCGAGCTGTACAGGACACAGTTCGCCGTGGGCCCGAGCCCGTCCGGCGTTCCCGGCGACGACGTGGAGATCGTGACCGTCCCCGCCGGTACGGTCGAGCCGTGACGGAGTTCGCGGTCCTCCTCGTGGTGCTCGCCGCGATGGGCTTCGCCCTGATGCGGTTCGCGGCGTGGGCCCGCCGCAGGGGCATCGGCGGCGGCATGATGGGCGCGATCGACGAGGCCTGGCACCCGTCGGCCGACCGCATGCGCCGGGAGACCGCCATCCACGAGCAGCGAGTGCTGCCACCGCGCCCGGGAGACGACCGCTTCGAGCGGGACTGACCGGCCGCCTGCCCCCGCGGCCTTCCGCCTGCTGCTGCCTTCCGCTGCCCGCCCCGCCGCCCGCTGCCTTCCGCTGCCCGCCCGCCGCCTTCCGCCTTCCGCCTTCCGCCGCGTGCCGCTGCCCGCCTGCCGCTGGGCGTCGGGCGGGCCTCGTCTCGCGCTCGCGGGATCACGCGGCCGAAGGGCAGGCTCTAGGCTCAGGCGGATGGAGATGGTTGCGCGCAACCCGGTCGACGGCGTCTATGCGGCCACCGATGACTACGTCCACGCCATGGAGGTCCGCGGGGCCGAGCGGATGCTGTACATATCCGGCACGATGGGCCTCGACCCGGCAGGTAAGGCTGGCGCGGGACTGACCGAGCAACTGGAGCTCGTCTGGGACAACATCCGGGCGATCCTCGCCTCGGCCGGCATGAGCGTCGACAACATCGTCCGGCAGACGAGCTACCTGCGGGACGTGGCGTTCGCGGAGGAGAACGCGGAGGCCCGGGTGCGTGCGCTGGGCGGCCGCCTCATCCCGACGACCGCGATAGTCGTCCAGACCCTCTCCGACGACTGGCTTATCGAACTTGAGGTGATCGCCGCCGCCTGACTCGGGTCAGGATCGCACCGGGACGAGGTCGGCGACGTCTGCGTGGAGCTTGGCCCTACGTATGAGGAGCCGCACCAGGCTGCCCTCAGTGATCGGTGCGGTGCCGGCGAACTACCTCTCGGCGGCCTCATGATGGACGTGTTCCTCGACGACGAGGGCGATCAGGACGTTGGCGTCCAGCAGGTTCGTCACCGCTCGTCGTCCAGTGCCCGGACGTCGTCGGTGGTTATCGTGTTGCCGAGCCGGACCAGGGGCAGACCGGTGACCTCACTGCGGGAGACACCGGCGGCGGAACCCTGCCCGAGTCCGCGCCGCATGAGGTCCGCGACGGTCTCGCTGAGACTGCGTGACGTGTCCCGTGCGATCGACATCGCCTGACGGTGCAGGTCGTCGGGGAGATCGATGGTGGTGAGCATCTCCTCATGTCAATCTGCGCATCATGATGCATGCATGTCCGCGGCCTGGCGGAGTCGGGCGAACTCGGCGGCCAGGTCGGGCAGTTGGAAGTGGGCGTTCAGGCCGCTCGGGTTCGGCAGGACCCAGACCCGGGCGCCGGCGAGCGTCTCCTGCTGCGGGCCGATGCGGGCCTTTCGCCGGCCGAACGCGGTGCGGTAGGCGGTCACACCCAGGACGGCGAGGAAGACGGGTGCGGTTTCGCGTACCAAATCTTCTAGAAGCTTGCCGCCCGCGATGAGTTCCTCTGCCGACAGCTCGTCGGCGCGGGCTGTGGCCCGCGCGACGACGTTGGTGATTCCCAGGCCCAGGCCCGGCAGCAGATGCTGCTCCGAAGGATGCAGCAGTCGCTCGGTGAAACCGGCGGCGTGCAGCGCCGGCCAGAAACGGTTGCCGGGCCGGGCGAAGTGATGGCCGGTGGCCGCCGAGTAAAGGCTCGGGTTGATCCCGGAGAAGAGCACCCGCAGATCGGGGCCGACCAGGTCGGGAATGGTCCGCCCGGCCGCGGCGGCGACCTGCTCCGCGTTCGGGCGGCTCACAGCGTTCGCAGCGAGCCGCCGTCCACCGACACCGCGGCGCCGGTCACGTAGCTCGCCGCCGGTGACAGCAGGAACGCCGCGACCCGCCCGTACTCCGAAGGTTCGCCGATGCGACGCAGCGGGATGCCCGCCGCCGCCTCGGCCATCGCCGCGGCCGGGTCCTCCGAGGCGGCGAACAGCTCCCGGTTCCGGCCGGTCATGAACCGGCCCGGCAGGATGCTCAGCACCCGGACGCCGCGCGGGCCGAACTCGTCCGCCATGTCCTTGGCCACCATCGCCAGGCCCGGCCGGAACCCGTTCGACAGGCCGAGCCCGGACAGCGGTGTCTTCACCGAGGTGGACAGCACCAGCCCGACCGCGCCACCCTCGGGCAGCGCCGAGGCGAACGTGCGCGCCGCACGGACCGAGCCCAGAAAGACAGTGTCGAAGGCCGCCCGCCACTGGTCGTCGGTCATGCTCGCGGCCGTGCCCGGCGTCGGGCCGCCCACCGAGACGAGCGCGCCGTCGAGACGGCCGAACCGCTCGATCGCCGCGTCGACCAGCTCGCGGGGCGTCGCCGGGTCGCTGAGGTCGGCGGCCACGCCCACCGCGTGGCTCGCGCCCAGCTCGGCGACGGCCTCGTCGACGCTGTCGGCCGACCGGGACGAGATGACCACCCGGGCGCCGTCGCCGACGAGGGCCCGCGCGGTGGCGAAGCCGAGCCCGCGGGAGGCCCCGGTGAGGATGTAGACGCGATCAGCCAGCCCGAGATCCATGCACCGATCCTGCCATCTCCGGCCGCAGCGCCTCCGCGGTGGCGGGGTCCGCCGGCAGGAACGCTTCGACGGCGAGTTCGGAGAGGGTGACGTCGCGGGGCGTACCGAGCACCGACGTCATGCTGAAGAAGCTCAGGCCGTCGAAGCGCAGCGGCACGACCAGTCCGTCCGGCTCGTCACGGGTCGAGCCGCCGGGATAGTCCGCGAGCTCCTGCCGCAGCTCCCGCAACACCGGATCGCCGGTCGCCGCCGTCTGCCGGTCGAGGCGGTGCAGCACATGGGTACGCCACTGCGCCAGATTCTCGATCCGCGGCGCCATGCCGTCCGGGTGCAGTGCGAGCCGCAGCACGTTCACCGGCGGTTCCAGCAGCTCCGGCGCGCAGCCCGCGGTGAACCGCGCCACGCCGTTGTTGGCGTCGACCATGGTCCAATGCCGGTCGACCAGAACGGCCGGGCAGGGCTCGTGCCCGGCGAGCACGGTGCGTAGCGCTCGGAGAATAGTGTCCAGCGATCGATCATCCGACTTTTCAGGATAAAAGGGTGCGAAACCACCGGCTAGAAGCAGCTCGTTGCGCGCCCGCAGCGGCACGTTCAGCTCCTCCGCCAGCCGCAGGATCATCTCGCTGGTCGGCCGCGAACGCCCGGTCTCCACGAACGACAGATGGCGTGCCGAGACACCGGCCCGAGCCGACAGGTCGAGCTGACTGATCCGCCGGTCGTCCCGCCAATGCCGCAGCAGCCGCCCCACCTCACTCATCGGAGCTCCTAGTCCATCGTGTACCCACCGTTGACGGTGATTCGCTCGCCGGTGACGAAACGGGCACCGTCCGAGGCGAGGAACGCGACCACGTCCGCGATCTCGTCCGGCGTACCCATCCTCCCGAGCGGCACGTCCCGCCGGTAGGCCTCCACGTGCTCGGCCGCGACCGACGCGTGCCGCTCCACCGGGATCCACCCCGGTGCCACCAGGTTCACCGTCACCCCGAGCGGCCCCAGCTCCCGCGCCCACGTCCGGGTCAGCGACATCTGCGCCGCCTTCGCCGCCGCGTAGGCCGACATCCCCGGCGCCGCCCGCTCCGGCATCTCCGACCCGATCTGCACGATGCGCCCACCGCCCAGCCTGCGCATCCCCGGCAGCGCGGCGCGCATCAGCAGCGACGGGCTCTTCACGAAGAAGAGCAGCTGATCGAGATGATCCTGCCAGGAGACGTCGAGGGCGGGCTTCGACGGCTGCGGCCCGGTCGCGTTCGGCACCAGCACGGCGACCGGCCCGAGCCGCGCTTCGACCTGCTCGATCAGCGCGTCGACGGCGGCCTCGTCGGTGATGTCCGCGCGGAAGGCCTCGGCGGTGCCCCCGTTGGTGACGATCCCGTCGACGACGCGCTGGGCGTCGCCGGGATCGGGCAGGTAGTTGACCGCCACGGGCCAGCCGTCGGCCGCCAGCCGCCGGGCGATCGACGCGCCCAGCCCGCGGGAGGCGCCCGTCACGAGTGCGGAACCCGTTTTTCGCATGCTTGTGCCTTACCTCACGCTTTGCGCGCTTCGCAACCCCATGCAGATGTACGGGAGGAGCTCAGCGGCGCACGGCCTCTTCGACCACGTCGAGGACACGCGCGAGTTCGCCGGCGGGACGGCCGGTGGCCAGGTGGAGGACGAGGCCGTCATAGGCGAGCTCGAGGAACTGGGTGAGCACGTCGACCGGGACGTCCTGCCGGAGGACGCCGGCGTCGCGCTGGCGTTGCAGGCGTTCGTGGGTGGCGTCGGCGATCGCGGCGGAGCGCTGTGCCCAGCGTTTGGCGAACGCCGGGTCGGTGCGCAGGCGGTGGGAGACCTCGAGCTGGGTCCCGAGCCAGCCGGCCGTGTCGCCCTCGCTGTTGCCGGCCCGCGCCAGCAGGTCGCGCATCACCTGGACGAGGCCGTTGCGGGTGACCGTCTCGGCCATCGCCGCGGCGTCGTCCTCGGCCACGGCCAGGAACAGTGATTCCTTGTCACGAAAATGATGGAAAATCGCTCCACGGGACATGCCGGTGGCCTCCTCGAGCCGGCGGACCGTGGCGCCCTCGTATCCGAAGCGCGCGAAGCAGGCACGGGCCGCGGTGAGGATCTCGTGGCGGCGCGCGTCTAGCTGGTCCTGACTAACCCGGGGCACGCGCTGATCGTGTCACGGTGCCCCGCGTGCTTGCAATCCGTACGTACGGCTTTTTAACCTGCGTCATCCCACGATCGGATGATGCGAAATCCGTCGTCGTGTCCCCGTTTTGTTAACACTCCTGGACTGTTCGCTTCCGTCGCTGCTCACGTAAAGTGCCCGGGTGCCTCTAGTCTTCCTCGCGCTGGACGACACCCTGCTCGATCGCAGTGGTGCGTTCCGCCTGTGGGCGAAAGGCTTCCTGGACGAGATCGCCGCTCCGCACGAGGATCTCGACTGGCTGGTCTCGGTGGACGCCGACGGCCTGACGTCGCGGTGGGACCTCGCCGACCTGATCCGCGAGCGCTACCAGCTGCGGGTCTCGTCGATCGACATGGTCGAGGAGCTCAAGGAGGGGCCACTCGCGTTCGAGCGGCTGGACCCGATGGTGAGCTGCGCGCTGGAGATCGCCGGGGACGCCGGGCTCATTCCGGTCGTCGTCACCAACGGTCCCGCCGAGCAGCAGGAGACGCGCATTCGGCGTACCGGCCTGGACCGCTATGTCGCCGACTGGGTGATCTCGGAGGAGTGCGGCGTGAGCAAGCCCAACCCGCGGATCTTCGCGCTCGCCGCGCAGCGGGTCCGGATGCGCCTGAGCGGCGCGTGGGTGATGGGCGACAGCCCGGAGGCCGACATCGGCGGCGCGGCCGCGATGGGCCTGCCCAGTGTCTGGGTGCATCGCGGGCGGGAGTGGGTGGACAACCGGTTCGCCCCGACGCGCGTGGTGGGCAACGTGATCCAGGGGATCTCGGCCATCATGGCGACCCGTTGAATTAAATAGGTTGCGGGGCCCTGGAGCGTCCTGCAAAGTTGGCCCGCAAGCGCTGATCCGACGAGAGAGAAGGGGGTGGACCTCATGGCTGTCTTTGTGATGCCTGCTGTCCGGCTTCCCTTTCTGACTTCTTTCTCTGAGGAGATCCTCCAGTGCGCGAGCACGATTCTTACAGCTCCACCATGCGCCGTGGGCGCCGCAAGTTCGACGACGACGAGCCTGGCGATTTTGGTAAGCACGGTCTGAAGCGCGGCCGGCTCGAGCCGGCCCTCCACGAGGACCCCGATCTGCCCGAGGAGGGCGATCGCTGGTCCACGTGGGACGGCGCTCTCCACGGTCCCGAGCCTCGCCCCGACTGGGTGCGCACCGAACACGCTGCCGTCGACACCGAGCTCGGCATGCTGAAAACCGGCAAGGAAGCGGATGTCTTCCTGGTGCGCCGGGCCATTCCGGGCACCGACAGGGTCAGCATGCTGGCCGCGAAACGCTACCGGGACGGCGAGCACCGGCTGTTCCACCGCGACGCGGGATACCTGGAGGGCCGTCGCGTCCGCCGGTCCCGCGAGATGCGGGCCATGACCAACCGGACCGCGTTCGGCAAGGAGCTCATCGCCGGTCAGTGGGCCGCCGCCGAGTTCGACGCGCTCGGCCGGTTGTGGGAGATCGGTCAGGAGAGCGGGCTGGTCTGCGTGCCGTACCCGGTGCAGCTCATCGGCACCGAGATGATGATGGAGTTCGTCGGTGACTGGGACACCGGCGAGGCGGCGCCACGACTGGCCCAGGTGCGTGCCGACGCGGACCTGATCGCCGACCTGTGGCGGCAGATGACCGACGCGCTGTCGGTGCTGGCGCGGGCGCAGGTGGCGCACGGGGACCTCTCGCCGTACAACACGCTGGTCCACGACGGCCGGCTGGTCCTCATCGACCTCCCGCAGATCGTCGACGTGATCGCCAACCCGCGCGGCGGCGAGTTCATCGCACGGGACGTCCACAACGTGGCGAACTGGTTCCGGGCCCGGGGACTGGACGTCGACGCGGACGGCCTGGTGGAGCGCCTGTACTACGAGGCGGGTCTGCGCTGACGGCCCGGTGGAGTGGCCGGGCTGTGGGTCGGCCGGCGCTGACGGCTCGGCCACGGCCCGGTCCGCGGCCGCCGCGTCCACGGCGGCCGCGACCGGGACGACCGCTCATTGGAGGTAGTTCTCAACCTCGCTGACGCCGTGGGCCTGCTCCGCGTCGGGGTCGTGCCCGGCCGAGCGGGCCGCGCGGCGCCGGCGCAGCAGGTCCCAGCACTGGTCCAGCGACTCCTCCAGCTCCTTGAGCCGGGCGTGCTCCTCGTCGGACGAGATCCTGCCCTGGCTCAGCTGCTGGCGAAGCTCGTGCTCTTCCTCGACCAGGCCGTTGATCCGGCCCAGCACACTCTTGTCATCCATGCCCGAAGCCTACGGCGCGGTCCCTCCACAACGACACGTGGCACGATCATGACGTGACGCTTGAAGCCCAGCGCGAGCACATCCTCTCCGGCCGGATGTACAACGACCTCACCACCGAGCTCGTCGAGGCGCGGGAACGGACCGTGCTGCTGACGAACGAGTACAACGCCAGTTTCGGCCGGCCGCAGCAGGAGCGGGAGGCGATCCTGCGGCGCCTGCTGCGCGCGGTGGGCAGGGACTGCCACTTCGAGCCGACGTTCCGGTGCGAGTTCGGCTTCCACATCAGCGTCGGCGACCACTTTTACGCCAACTTCGACTGCGTTCTGCTCGACGGCGGCGGGATCACGATCGGCGACAACGTGCTGTTCGGGCCGCGGGTGGGAATCTACACCTCGAACCACGCCATCGACGCCGCCGAACGCGTGGCCGGCGGGTGCTACGCGAAGCCGGTCACCATCGGCAACCGGGTCTGGGTCGGCGGCGGCGTGACCATCAACCAGGGTGTCACCATCGGCGACGACACCGTGATCGGCTCCGGCAGCGTCGTGACCCGCTCCATCCCGGCGGGTGTCGTCGCCGCCGGCGTCCCGGCCCGGGTCATCCGCGAGATCACCGACGCCGACAAGACCGGCTGGCGGCCCGCGTGATCCCCGACGCCGACGGGCCGGCTGGAGGCCCGCATGATCCCCGACGCCGACGAGACCTGCTGGCGGCCCGCATGATCCCCTACGCCGACGAGACTGGCTGGCGGCCTGCGTGATCCCCGAGACCGACAAGAGGCCGTGATGCGCGTCGACCTGGTCACCGTGATCGTCGCCGAATACGACCCGGCGATCGCGTTCTTCACCGAGGTGCTCGGCTTCGAGCTGACCGAGGACTCCCCGTCGCTGACCAACGACGGCCGCCCCAAGCGCTGGGTCGTGGTTCGCCCACCAGGCGGCGGAACCGGCCTGCTGCTCGCCCGCGCCGACGGTCCCCGCCAGGAGTCCGCGGTCGGCGACCAGATGGCGGGCCGGGTCGGCTTCTTCCTCCAGGTCGACGACTTCGCCGCCACCTTCGAGCGGATGCGCGCCCACGGTGTCCGCTTCACCCGTGAACCGCGGACGGAGTCCTACGGCCAGGTGGCGGTCTTCCTCGACATCGCCGGCAACAAGTGGGATCTTCTGGGCCCCGCTGTCTGACACCATGGGATCGTGGCGAGTCGCGGTCCGTATTCGGGTGCGACTCGCCACGATCTCAGCGCGGATCAGTGGCAGTACTTGCTGCGGTCGACGTAGATGAGCGGCGCGGAATAATAGGGCGGGTGGGGCGTCCGGACGTATCGGAAACGGACGCAGGCATTGGTGTTCGCGGCATGGACGAATTGGTCGACAGCGAATCCACCGTAAATGATCCCGACGGCGCCGCAGACGCCGGCGACGACACCGCCGATGCCGGTGGCGGCGCACGCGGCCCCGGCTGCGACGCCGATGGCGCCGGAGGATGCGTTCTGATAACGCTGGAGGCGGCCGGCGATGCTCTTGGTGGCTGAGCGGCTTACATAGGCGGAGCAGGTCACCCATCCACAGTTGACGGTGACCGGCGAGGCCCGGCGGGCGAGTTGGACGGAGGCGGCGCGGCGTTCTGGGGTGGACTGGTGTGCGGGAGCGCCGAGGGCGGCGCCGGCCGGGGCGAAGGTGGTCGCGGCGACGGCGATGGCGGCCGCGATGGAGACTCGGCGTGCTGCTGTTCTGGTCAATTCGACTCCCCGTCGACTGTGCCGAAGAATAAATGGCGGCCGCCGCGGTCAAATATCGTCGCCTGAAGAGATCGTTGAAAGTCCCTGAAGTGATGACCGCAATTCGGGGTTCGATTTCGCGGAATGGTGGGGTGGGGGACGGGTGCTTGGCCGGCGTGACCGACTGTTCGGACAGGACGGATATGGCGGACAGGTCGGTAGCAAGGGGACGAGGGTGTGGTTTTAGAGCGCAACCACTCACGCACGTCGCCGGGTGGTGGTGAGCGCTCTGGACGCGTCAGCGGCCAGCTCGCCGCCGCGCGGCCCTCGGCGTGAGCGACGTCCGGTACCCCCCACCCCGCTACGACAGCAAGCTCTTGACCTTGACCTTGAAAGGGCGACGCGCCGCCCGGCGTGACCGGAAAACCCGGCGTGACCGGAAAACCCGGCGTGAGCGGAAAACCCGGCGTGAGCGGAAAGGGCGACGCCCCGCCTTCCGAGAGAGGAAGACGGGGCGTCGGAGAACGCAGCAGGAAGATCAGGCGATCATCTTGCGCAGGACGTATTGGAGGATGCCGCCGTTGCGGTAGTAGTCCGCCTCGCCGGGAGTGTCGATGCGGACGACGGCGTCGAACTCGATGCCGGTGTCCGTGGTGACCTTGACGGTGCGCGGGGTGGTGCCGTCGTTGAGCTCGGTGACGCCGGCGATCGAGAAGGTCTCGGTGCCGGTGAGGCCCAGCGACTCGGCGTTCTCGCCCTGGGGGAACTGGAGGGGGAGCACGCCCATGCCGATCAGGTTGGAGCGGTGGATGCGCTCGTAGCTCTCGGCGATGACGGCGCGGACACCGAGGAGCATGGTGCCCTTGGCAGCCCAGTCGCGGGAGGAGCCGGAGCCGTACTCCTTGCCGGCGAGGATGACCAGCGGGACGCCGGCCTCCTGGTACGCGACGGAGGCGTCGTAGATCGTGGTCTGGTCGCCGGTCAGGTGGTTGACGGTGAAGCCGCCCTCGACGCCCGGCACCAGCTGGTTGCGGAGCCGGATGTTGGCGAACGTGCCCCGGATCATGACCTCGTGGTTGCCGCGGCGCGAGCCGTAGCTGTTGAACTCGGCGCGTGGGACGCCGTGCTCCGCGAGGTACTTGCCGGCGGGGGAGTCGGCCTTGATCGAGCTGGCCGGGGAGATGTGGTCGGTGGTGACCGAGTCGCCCAGCTTGGCCAGCACGCGAGCGTCCGAGATGTCCTGGACGGGGGCCGGTGAGGCGGCCATGCCCTCGAAGTACGGGGGCTTCCGGACGTAGGTGGAGTCGTCGGCCCAGGCGAACGTGTCACCGGTCGGGGTGGGCAGCGACTGCCACTGCTCGTCGCCGGCGAAGACGTCGGAGTAGGCGGTGCTGAAGCCCTCGGCGCCGATCGCCTGCGCGATGACCTCGTCGACCTCCTGCGGGGACGGCCAGATCTCGTTGAGGAAGACCGGCTTGCCGTCCGAGCCGGTGCCGAGCGGCTCGGTGGTGATGTCGATGTCCATCGAGCCGGCCAGAGCGTACGCGACGACCAGCGGCGGCGACGCCAGGTAGTTCATCTTGACGTCCGGGTTGATCCGGCCCTCGAAGTTCCGGTTGCCGCTCAGGACGCTGACCGCGGTCAGGTCGTTCTCGTTGATGGCGGCCGAGATCTCCTCGGGCAGCGGGCCGGAGTTGCCGATGCAGGTGGTGCAGCCGTAACCGACCAGGTTGAACCCGATCTTGTCCAGGTACGGCGTGAGGCCGGACCGGTCGTAGTAGTCGGAGACCACCTTGGAGCCGGGGGCGAGGGTGGTCTTGACCCACGGCTTGCGGGTCAGCCCACGCTCGACGGCCTTCTTGGCGAGCAGCGCCGCACCGATCATGACCTGCGGGTTCGAGGTGTTGGTGCAGGAGGTGATGGCGGCGATGACGACGGCGCCGTGGTCGAGCTCGTATTCGTTGCCGTCGTCGCCCTTGACGAGGGTCGGTTTGCTGGTGCGGCCCTGGCTGTTGGCAGCGGCTGAGAAAATGTGCGGTTTGTCCGCTTCGTCGTCCACGCCGTTGGCCGGGGAGTCGGAGGCCGGGAAGGACTCTTCGCTTGCCTCGTCCGCGTGCCCGTGCGGTGCCGCGTAGTTCGGCAGTGCGTCGCGGAATGCGGCCTTCGCCTCGCTCAGCAGAACGCGGTCCTGCGGGCGCTTCGGGCCGGCCAGCGACGGAACGATCGTCGACAGGTCCAGCTCGAGCTTCTCGGAGTAGTCCGGCTCGGCGGTCGGGTCGAGCCACAGACCCTGGCGCTTGGCGTAGGCCTCGACCAGGGCGACCTGCTCTTCAGAGCGGCCGGTCAGCTTGAGGTACTCGATCGTCTGCTCGTCGATCGGGAAGATCGCGACGGTCGAGCCGTACTCCGGCGACATGTTGCCGATGGTGGCCCGGTTCGCCAGCGGCACGGCGCTCACGCCGGGGCCGTAGAACTCGACGAACTTGCTGACCACACCGTGCTTGCGCAGCATCTCGGTGATGGTGAGCACCAGGTCGGTGGCGGTGGTGCCGGCCGGCGCCTCGCCGAACAGCTTGAAGCCGACGACCCGCGGGATCAGCATGCTGACCGGCTGGCCCAGCATGGCGGCCTCGGCCTCGATGCCGCCCACGCCCCAGCCCAGCACGCCCAGGCCGTTGACCATCGTGGTGTGCGAGTCGGTGCCGACCACGGTGTCCGGGTAGGCCTGGCCGTTGCGCTCCATGATCGTCCGAGCCAGGTACTCGATGTTCACCTGGTGCACGATGCCGGTGCCGGGCGGGACGACCTTGAACTCGTTGAACGCGGTCTGTCCCCAGCGCAGGAACTGGTAGCGCTCGCGGTTGCGCTGGTACTCCAGCTCGACGTTGCGCTGGAAGGCGTCCTCGCGGCCGAACAGGTCGGCGATGACCGAGTGGTCGATGACCAGCTCGGCCGGCGCGAGGGGGTTCACCTTGGTGGGGTCGCCGCCCAGGTCCTTGACGGCCTCACGCATGGTGGCCAGGTCGACCACGCAGGGGACGCCGGTGAAGTCCTGCATGAGCACCCGTGCCGGGGTGAACTGGATCTCCACGCTGGGGTCGGCGTTCTGGTCCCAGCTGCCGAGCGCGTTGATGTGGTCGGCGGTGATGTTCGCGCCGTCCTCGGTCCGGAGAAGGTTCTCCAGGAGGATCTTCAAGGAGTAGGGCAGTCGATCGTGCCCCTTCACCTTGTCGATCGTGAAAATCTCGTAGCTCGCGTCTCCGACGCGCAGCTCGCTCTTCGCACCAAAGGTGTCGAGGCTGGCCACCGTCTTCTCCTTCACACCCAGCGACTGGAAGTCAAGTCTTTCGCACCGAAAGGGCGACCTTCGGGTTAGGTATGCCTAACTCTCGGTTCACGTCTTCCGGTAAACCGTACGTCCGTCTTGCTAGACATCGCAAGGCGGGGTCCACCCGCCGATCCTCTCAAGCCCCGGGCGCCGGGAAAGTCGATGTTTGCCGTCGTCAATGGACGGGAATGCGGTCCCGCATGACGGCCCCGGCGGAACTGGACCAGCTCACCGACTTCTTCGGTCGATACGGCACGGCCCTGACCACCGGCGACGTGGCGGGGATCGCACGTTGCCACACGCTGCCCGGGTTGGTGGTCTCCGACTCGTACAGCTTCACGTTCAGCTCGCCGGCGGCGGTGGCGCTCTCCTTCCTGGGTGCGGCACCCGCGTACCGGGAGCAGCGCGTCATCGCGGCGCACGCCAAACTGCTCGACGTGTTCCGGCTGTCCGCGGCGCTCGCACTCGTCTCGGTCGAGTGGGAGTACCTGGACAGTGCGGGGGAGCATGTGCCGGGGGAGAGGTACCGCTATCTCATCCGGATCGACGCGGACGGGCCGCTGATCACGACGGTGATCGCGACGAAGTGATCGTCAGCTCGTTCGCCGGGGTGAAGTGCGGTCGGATCTCCGGGGTGGACGGGAGGACCCAGGCGATCCGCTTGTCGATGATGTCGTCGGCGGTCCTGCCGAGTCGGATCTCGTCCTCGGCGGGTGCCGGTCTCACCCAGAGCGTCCAGTCGCCCGCTTCGAGTCCATTTACCTCGACTTTTCCGTCTTTTATATCAAATGTACGGGTAGAGTCGGCTCCTCTTGCGACGAGCACGGGATCCTCCACCTTGGCGCCGATCAGTCGCACGGCCAGTCGCACGCCGTCCTCGTCGACCGCGATCTCGTCCAGCTCAGCCCGGCACGGCGCGTCGACGACCCGGACCGCCAGCCCGCCGTCACCGAGCTGATAGGGGAGTTCCGTCCTGCCCGATTCGTCCCATTCGAGCAGTGCTCGGGTGTCGCGGCAGCCCGACGAAACGGATAAATCCTCATTTTTGAGTGCCCAGGATCCTGGGGTCAGCGCCTCCCCTGCCGGAACAGACACCGACGGTGACCCGATCCGCTCCCACCGCATGGTCGTGGCATACGCCGTCAACTTCAGCCGCCCGTCACGACCCACCTCGCAGTCGGCGGTCGGCAGCGACAGCGCCCCCGCCGGCCCCAGCGCCCCCACCGGCGCCCGCTTGAAGTGCCACCCCCACTTGCGCGCCTTGAGCTGGTCGAACAACTCCTCGTACCGCTCCGCGATCGGCCCCGGGTCGTACCGCGCCGAGTTCTCCAGGGCCCGCGCCGCCATCTCCCGCCGCCCCGCGTCGTCGTTGATCACGCGAAGGAGGGCGGCGCCCAGCGCGTCCGGGTCACCGACCGGCGTCAGCACTCCGTCGACCCCGTCGGCGAGGATCTCGCCCGGCCCGTGCGGCGCGTCCGTGCTGACCACCGGAACCCCGTTGCGCATCGCCTCGACGAGCGTCATCCCGAACGGCTCCTGATCCGCCGAGACGCACGCGATCGAGCCCTTGGCCCACTCCGTCTCGATCGGCGAATACGCGCCCATGAGGCGTACGTGGTTGTGCAGCCCGAGCTCCAGCACCAGGTCCCGCAGCTTGTCACGCTCCGGCCCGGCGCCGTAGAGCCGCAGCTCCCAGTCCGGCCGCTCGGCGACCACCTTGGCGAACGCGCGGACCATCACGTCGTACCGCTTGCTGCCGACCAGCCGTCCGGCCGCCACCACGATCTTGGACCGGCCGTGCGAGGCCGGTACCCGCGGAGCGGGAATGCCGTTCGGGATGTGTAGCAGCTTCGTGCGGCCCAGCCGGAGGTGCTGCCGGTAGTCCTCGGCGTCCCGGGAGCTCACCGTGACGAACGCGTCCAGCCGCCGGATGTGCTGCGGCATGGCGCGCAGCAGCTTCTTCTTGTGCCGGCCCCGGGTCAGGTGCTCCTGACCGATCCGGACCATGTGGCGCGGCGCGAACTGAGCGGCGTACGCGATCAGGCCGGGCCGGGTCGCGATCACCACGTCGGCGTCGCTGGCGCGCAGGTACGCCCGATATCGATCCTCGACGAACTGGTCGTAGTCACCCGCCCGGTAGTCGGCACGCGGATAGACCCGTGGTTCCACGCCGCGGCCGGGCGCGTCCTTCACGTAGTCCGGGTGCGCCGCCCTCGTCTCGGTCAGCGACATCAGCCGGATCCGCCGGTCGGCCTTCAGCTGCGGCGCGTCCCGGCCGCGGAGCGTGCTCAGCACCTCCACGTCGTGGCCACGCTCGGCGAGCGCGCCACCGAGGTTGAACGTCGTCTGGATGGTGCCGCCGACGCCGAAGGCGTTGTTGATCAAGAAAAGAATCTTCACAGTCAGACCACCGAAGGGCTACCGCACGGACATCAAGCCGTCACGCTAGACCTTGCGCACAAACCATTCGCATTTCGGGACGCGTGTTCCCGGCACGCGCTGAAATAGTCGTAGCCCGGTGCGAGGATGACCCGGTGACGACGATCGAGATCACTGCGGCAGCTCCGCCGCGTCACCGGCCCCGTCCGCAATGGCTCATCGTGCACTACCACCGGCCCGACGGCGACTACACGGACTGGGCACTGCACGCCTGGGGTGACGTCGCGCCCGGCGCCGAGACGGTCTATCCGGACGGGGTTCCGTTCGCAGGCGAGGACGAGTTCGGGCGCTTCGCCTGGATCAAGCTCGCTCCCGAGGCGCGTGAGGTCGGTTTCCTGGTCGTGCACCGCTTCGGCGCCAAGGACGTGGAGATCGATCGCTGGGCCGACGTGGAGAAGGGCGGTGAGATCTGGCTGCGTGCCAACGACCGTCGGGTGCGGTCCGAGCCACCGGCGCCGCCTCAGCCCGCCGACCCCGGCTTCGCCGTGATCCATTACCGCCGGCCGGACGGGGACTACAGCGGGTGGGGCCTGCACTGCTGGGAGGGGGTCGATGTCAGAGACAAAACCCGATGGGGTACGCCGAAAGCACCCACTCGCTTCGACGAGTACGGCGCGGTTTTCGAGGTTCCGGTCCGCCCGGACGCCGTCGGCCTGCGTTTCGTGGTGCACCGCGGCGACGAGAAGGACCTGCCCGACGACCAGCGCCTCGACCTGACCGTCGCCCGTGAGCTCTGGATGCTGGCCGGTCACGCCGCACCGGTCCGGCCCGCGATCGACACCCTCGGCCCGGAGCTGGATCCCGCCAGGGCCTACGCGGTCTATCTGGATCGCGGCACGGTCGCCCTGCCCGAGTGGTTCGCCGCCCGCGCGGTGACGTTCACGATGCTCGCCTCCGCCGCCAGCGACCTGCGCCGGGAGGGCACCGAGCTGACCGGCGAGGACGAGGAGCTGGCCCTGGTGCCCCGCCCCGGCGGCCTGTTCCAGGCGCAGAGCCGCAAGTTCCCGCACCTGCGAGCATACCGGGCGTTCGCCGTCCGGGAGATGAGCGACAAGGTCCTCGGTGACCTGCTGCGCGGTCAGCTGCTGGTGGCCGGCCGGGACGCCGACGGTCAGCTGGTCGCGCTCACCGCGGTGCAGCCGGCCGGCGTGCTCGACGACCTCTACGCGGACGCCGCCGAGGCCGAGCTCGGCCCGGTGATCACCGACGAGGAGCTCCCGCGCCTGTCGGTCTGGGCGCCGACCGCCCGCGACGTGCGGCTGGAGCTGTTCCGCGAGCCCGGCGAGGACCCGCGGGTGCTGCCGATGGACCGGGACGCGGTGAGCGGCGTCTGGTCGATCACCGGCAAGCGCAAGTGGCTGGGTCGCTACTACCGCTATCGGGTGGAGGTCTGGCACCCGGCCGCGCAGCGGGTGGTGACCACCAGCGTCACCGACCCGTATTCGGTGTCGCTGGCCTCCGGCTCCACACACAGCCAGCTGGTCGACCTCGACGACCCGGCGCTCGCCCCGCACGGCTGGGACAGCCTGGTCAAACCGCCCGCGCCGGCACCGGCCCGGATGCAGATCGCCGAGGTGTCGGTCCGCGACTTCTCGATCTTCGACGCGTCGGTGCCGGCCCGCGACCGCGGCTCCTACCTGGCGTTCACCCACCCCGGTTCGGCCGGCATGCGCCACCTGCGCTCGCTCGCCGAGGCCGGGCTCACCCACCTGCACCTGCTGCCGCTGAACGACTTCGGTTCGGTGCCCGACCGCCGGGCCGACCAGGCGACGCCCGCCTGCGATCTGGCCTCGTTCCCGCCGGACTCGCCCGAGCAGCAGCGCGCGGTGATGGCCGTCGCCGACGAGGACGGCTTCAACTGGGGTTACGACCCGTGGCACTGGACCACGCCGGAGGGCAGCTACGCCACCGACCCGGACGGCAGCGCCCGGATCCGACAGGTGCGCTCGATGGTGGCCGCCCTCAACCGGGCCGGTCTGCGAGTGGTGCTGGACGTGGTCTACAACCACACGATGCGCGACGGCCTCGACCGGTTCAGCGTCCTCGACCGGGTCGTCCCCGGCTACTATCACCGGCTGCTCGCCGACGGCAGCACGGCCGAGTCCACCTGCTGCCCGAACACCGCGCCCGAGCACATGATGATGAGCAAACTGATCATCGACTCGCTGGTCACCTGGGCGACGGCGTACCGGGTGGACGGCTTCCGGTTCGACCTCATGGGCCACCACCCGAGGGCCAATATCCTGGAGGCGCGGATCGCCCTGGACCGGCTCGGCGACTCCGGGCGCGACATCTGCCTCTACGGCGAGGGGTGGAATTTCGGCGAGGTGGCGTACGACGCCAGGTTCGCCCAAGCCACCCAGATCAACATGGCGGGCACCGGGATCGGGACGTTCAACGACCGGCTGCGCGACGCCGTCCGGGGCGGCGGCTCGGACCCGCGCGCGCAGGGTTTCGCCACCGGGCTGGGCTCCCGGGTCCCGCTCTGGACCCACGACCAGATCAAGGTGGGCCTGGCCGGCGGCCTCGCAGGCTACCGGTTCGTCACGCACACCGGCGCCGAGCACAGCGGCGGCCAGCTGGACTACAACGGCTCCCCGAGCGGCTACGCACAGGCACCCGGCGAGGCGGTCAACTACATCGACGCCCACGACAACGAGATTCTGTACGACGCGATGGCCTTCAAACTCCCGGTCGCCACCCCACCGCTGGACCGCGCCCGCATGCAGGTCCTGGCGTTGTCCCTGGTCGTGCTGAGCCAGGGCGCAGGCTTCGTCGCACTCGGCAGCGAGCGACTCCGGTCGAAATCGCTGGACCGCAACTCGTTCAACTCCGGCGACTGGTTCAACCAGATCCGCTGGGACCCCGCCCACGGCAACGGTTTCGGCCTCGGCCTGCCACCCTTCGACGACAACCGCGACAATTGGGACATAGCGCGGCCGCTGCTGGCCGAGCCCTCCCTGGTACCACCACCGGACGCGATCACACTGACCGCCGAACGCTACCGAGAGCTCCTCCGTGTCCGCTCCTCGTCCCCGGTCTTCGGCCTGCCCACCGCCGAGGAGGTGCAGCGCCGCGTGTCGTTCCCCCTGGGCGGCCCCGGCGAGACCCCCGGCGTGATCGTGATGTGCCTGGACGCCACCGGCCTGGACCCTCGGTGGCGCCGCCTCGCCGTCGTCTTCAACGCCACCGAGGAACCGACCGACCAGCGCCTGCCGGGCCATGGCGGCACCGAGTGGCACCTACACCCCGCCCTGCTGAAATCCGCCGACCCGGAGTTGCGCACGGCCACCGCCACCCCCACCGCCGACGCGGTCACGCTGTCGGTGCCGGCCCGCTCGGTGGCCGTCTTCGTGAGCTGAACTCTCCGTCCCGCGCCCGCCGACCCGCGCCCGCCGGCCCGCGCCCGGTTGCCGGGGCGTCTCGGATTACGGCTGGTAGGCGGAGACGGTCCAGCACTCGGCTTCGGCGGCCGTGTCGGAGACGTTGACGGTCACCTTGACCGGGTGGCCGTCGGTGGCGTCGAACTCGGTCGTCACCTCGGCGCCGTCCTCGGTGGCGGTCTGCGCCATGGTGACCAGCTCGGCGAGGGTCGGCACCTCGATCTCCTCGCCCGGGTCGCCGGTGATCGGGCCGAGGTCCACCTCCGCCGAGGCCGACGGCGCGGCCGCCGGTGCGCCGATCCGCTCGGCCGAGGTCACCACGCCGCCCTGCACGGTCGCCTTGTAGTGACCGAGCGGCGCGGACGCGTCACAACCCCGGACGAGCTCGTAGCTGTAGGACGCCGGCTCGGTCCAGGCCGGCGCCGAGCCGCCCGTCACGGCCGGGGCGGACGCCGCCGGTTCGGAGAACGTCGGTTTGGCCTCGTCGCCGGACGACGAACATCCACCGACCAACCCGACCAGGACCAACGCGCACAGGGCACGCTCGAACCGCACCACGACCTCCGCCTCTCGGCCACCGCAGTTCGGGGCCACGCGGCGAAATCTAGCGCAGCCCCGCGAACCCACCGTGGCCGGGCGCGCAGCCGTCAGCCCAGCCGTCAGCCCAGTCGGCGGCACCCCCGGCGCTCGGCTGTCAGCCGGGCAGGCGGGGGCCGGCCTCGCGCTGGGAGGCCAGCCACTTCTCGACCTCGGTGGAGGAGCGGGGGAGGCCCGCCGACAGGTTGCGGCAGCCGTCCGCGGTGACCAGGACGTCGTCCTCGATGCGGACGCCGACGCCGCGCAGTTCGGCGGGCACCAGGTCGTCCTCGGCCTGGAAGTACAGGCCCGGCTCGACCGTCAGGACGTAGCCCTCCTGCAGCTTGCCGTCACGGTAGGACTCGCTACGGGCGTTCGCGCAGTCGTGCACGTCGATGCCGAGCATGTGGCCGAAGCCGTGCAGTGTCCAGCGGCGGTAGACGGTCGACTTCTCGCCCATCGCCTCGTCCACGCTGACCGGCAGCAGGCCCAGGTCGTGCAGGCCCTCGGCGAGCACGCGCATGCAGGTGAGATGCACGTCACGGAACGCGACACCCGGTTTGATGGCGTCCATGCCCGCCTGCTGTGACGCGTACACGATGTCGTAGACCTGGCGCTGCAGCGGGCTGAAGGTGCCGGAGACCGGGACCGTGCGCGTCACGTCGGCGGTGTAGAGGTTGTGGCCCTCGACACCCATGTCCATCAGCAGCAGCTCGCCGGGCGTGGTGACGCCGGTGTTGCGCACCCAGTGCAGGATCGTCGCGTGCGGCCCGGAGCCGACGATCGAGCTGTACCCGACGTCGTTGCCGTCGTGCCGCGCGCGCAGCCCGAAGACGCCCTCCAGGAGCCGCTCCTTGACGCTGCGGTCGGCCGGCAGCACGCGGGCCACGTCCTCGAAGCCGAACACCGTGGCGTCGATCGCGGCCTGCAGCTGGGCGATCTCCCACTCGTCCTTGACCAGCTTCAGCTCGGAGATCACCCGGGCCAGCTCGCGGTCGCGGGGCTTCTCCCGGTCCGGCTCGTAGGCGAGGACGGCCCGGTCCACGTTCGCGTCGAGGCCGCGCAGCACACGGGTGCGGCCGGGTGCCGAGTGGGCCAGCGTCGGGCCCAGCTCGCCCAGGGCGGCGGTGTCGACGCCGAGCTCCTCCGACTTCTCGGCGAGCGTGTGCGTGCGGCCCACCCACAGCTCGCCGTTGCGGTCGCGGAAGAACCGGTCGGTGTCCTTCGAGTTGCGCTGCCGGGTGAAGAGCACGGCGTCGTGACCCGAGCCGCTCGGCCGCAGGACCAGGACGCTGTCCGGGTCGCGGTCGCCGGTCAGGTAGAAGAAGTCGGATCCGGGGCGGAACGGGTAGTCGGTGTCGTTCGCGCGTACCTTCTCGTTGCCGCTCGGGATGATCAGCGTCTCGCCGGGGAAAGCCTCGGAGAGTGCCGCCCGGCGCTTCGCGTAGTTCGGCACCTCGGGCAATGGGGAGACCGAGAGCGGGTCCTCCCGCCAGCCGCTGCGCATGAACTGCAGGAACGCCTCCGGGAAGTCGGGGTCGTGCGACTCCGTCCTGGGCGCGGACTGCCCGCCGCCGCTCTGCTCGGCCATGTGAGATGCCTCCGTTCTCCGGTCGTCCCGACGTTACAGCCTTCGCTCCGGGAAGAGCAGAGCCGGTGGCGTGCGCTGCCTCTCCTCAGCCGGGGTCGCGGACCGCGGTGCGGGTCATGCAGGCGAGGCGCGCACCGGCCGTGCCGGCCTCGCCGGGTGCGGTGTGCGTGTGCTCGGCGTGAAGGACCATCGACCAGGCGGGACGTGCGTCGCTGAAACGCCATTCTTGGGTACGGTCGGCGCGCCCGATCCCCTGCGCGTCGGCGGTGAAGTCGAGCCAGACCTCGTTGTCCGGGTTCGCGTACCGGGGGTCGACCGACGCGTGCTCCGCGTCCGCGGCGGGGTCGATCCGGTGCTGGTAGTGCGGCCCCGCGTCGGCCGGGTCGTCGGTGCAGGCCCTCGTGTGGAGGTGGGCGCCGTACGCCCGTCCCGGCACCAGCCCCGTCACCTTGAGCAGCACCCGCGACCCCTCGCGCGTCTCACCGACCGCCAGCCGGACCTTCGCGCCGACCGGAACCGTCTTCGGGTCGTACGTGACCGACGGCGTGGCCTCGGCCCAGTCCCGGAACGTCCCCTGCGTCACGTGTGCCGGGATCCAGTCGGGCGCCGGCGCGGCAACGGCCGGTGAACCGATGCCCAGGGCCAGCGGCGCGGCGAGCAGCAACAGTCGAGATCTCATCCCGCGATTTTGGCAAAACACCACATACCGCGCGGGCGAACGCGCACTCTGGCACAGCAGTGCCATCGGATGGGCCCCTCCACCGGCGCGGTCGGGGATGGGAGAGTGGGGCATGGGCTACGCGATGGTGATGGGTGAGGCGCTGATCGACCTGCTCGAGGCCGACCTGGACGGCGAGCAGATCTACCGGCAGGCGATCGGCGGGGCACCGCTCAACGTCGCCGTCGGGGTGGCCCGGCTGGGCGGTTCGGTCCGTTATGCGGGCGCGCTCAGCGGCGACGTGCTCGGCGAGCGGATCGCGGCCTTCCTGGACGACGCCGGAGTCGACCGGTCCGGCGTGCGCCGCGTCGGGGTGCCCACCACTCTCGCGGTCACGACGTTCGAGGGTGCCGAGCCGACCTTCACGTTCTACGGTGAGCCGCCGTCGTACGCCCTGCTCGGCCCCGACGACCTGGACACCGCGGCGGTGGCGTCGGCGAGTGTGCTCTACACCGGCTCGATCTGCCTGCTGCGCGAGCCGTTCCGCGCCGCGGCCCGCGCCGCTTGGGCCACCGCCGGGCCGATCCGGGTCTTCGACCCCAACGTACGTCCCACTCTGCTGCCCGGCGCCGCCGACGTGGACGCCCTCCGCGACCTGGTCGAGGAGTTCTTCGCCACCGCCGACCTGGTCAAATTGAGCGCCGCCGACGCCGAGGTGCTGTACGGCGAACCCGACCCGGCCCGCGCCGCTGACCGGATCCGCGCTCTGGGTGCCGGAGCCGTCGTGGTGACCTGCGGTTCCCGGGGCGCACACGTGGCCGCCGCCGACGGCGCCGCGATGCTGCCCGCACCCTCGGTCGCCGCGATCGACGCGACCGGCGCCGGCGACTCGGTGATGGGCGCGCTGGTCAGCCGCCTGCTGGCCGAGGGCCGCCCGGACGGCCTGTCCGACTGGCAGCGCCACGTCCGCTTCGCCCTCGCGGTGGCCGGCCTGGTCTGCGAACGCAAGGGCGGCGCCACCGCCATGCCCACTCCCCCGGAGCTGACCACCCGCTGGGGCGCCCTCGTCTAACCCACCCGCTCCCACACCCCAATCGCCAACCGCTCAGTGTGTGGAGTTGCGCCCACCCACACACCCGAACTCCACACACCGATCGGCAACCGCTCAGTGTGTGGAGTTGCGCCCACCCACACACCCGAACTCCACACACCAATCGGCAACCGCTCGGTGTGTGGAGTTGCGCCCACCCGCGCGCCCGAACTCCACACGCCGATTGGCAACCGCTCGGTGTGTGGAGTTGCGCCCACCCGCGCGCCCGAACTCCACACGCTGATTGGCAACGGCTTGGTGTGTGGAGTTGTGCCCGCCTGCGCACCCGAACTCCACACGCGGGGGTTAGTCGCCGAGGGCTCGGGCTATGAAGCGCTGGCGGTCGAGGATGATCCGTTCGATGCGGACCTCGGCGACGAGCTGGTCGCCGTCGTGGATCTCGACCTCGAAGAGGAGCTTGCGGCCATCCACCTTGGTCAGGGTGGCCTGGGCGACGACGCGGCGGCCGAGCGGGGTGGGTGCCCTGTGCTCGACCTCGGCGCGGCTGCTGACGGTCGTGACGCCGCCCGGGATCTGGCGGGCGGTGGCGGCGACGGTGGCGGCCTCGGCCAGCGCGAGCACTCGGGGCGTGCCGAGCACCGGCACGTCGCCGGAGCCGAGGGACTGGGCGGTGTCGGCGTCGGTGACCGTCAACTCGACCCGGGCGTTGAGACCGGGTGCGAACTCCGGAAGCTCCATCGTCAAAGCTTAAGGCTGCGAAGGCCGCTGCCAGAACGTCTCGTCCACGGGCGTGACCGGCGCACCCGTCGGGGGAGCGGCCGGCGGAGCGGGAGGAGCCGGCGGAAGGGCAGCGGCCGGCTGAGCGGAAACAGAGGGCGGTGCGGAGACAGAGGGCGGTGCGGAAACAAAGGGCGGAGTGGGAACAGCGGGTGGGATCGAGTCGCGGGCCTGGCGGGCTCGGGTCGCCAGTTCGTCCGCGAGTGCCCACGCCTCCGCGAGATCACGGTCGCGGGCCATCCCGGCGCGGCCGCCGGCCGTGTCCGCGACGACCGTGGCTAGGCCGAGCATCCGCTGCAGCGGGCCCTGGACGACGCGCACGCTCTGGATTCTCGCGTACGGCACGAGGGTCATCTCCCTGGTGACCCGGCCGGCGCGGGTGACGAACACCGATGGTGCCAGCCCCGCGCCGTAGAAGCGCAGGGCGACCGGGTGCAGCCAGCGTGCCCGCAGCGGCGGCGGGGACGTCGCGAGGGCGGTCAGGTCCACGCCGGGCAGGGCGGCGGCGACCAGGGTGCGCGCCGCGGCGATGTCGCCGACCGGCATGAGGCGGTCGGAGCTCTTGTCGTCCCCGCCGGCCTCCGGCAGTGAGTAGCCCGCGATGTCGAGTCGCAGGTTCAGCCAGCGGGCCGGGCGCCAGAGCAGCGGCCAGTTGACCCGGACCGTCTGGACCCGGTGCGGCGGCACCACCTGGCTGCGGGTCTCCAGCAGGCCGTAGTGCAGGACGAGCCGGGTCTCCCGGTCGCGCCCGAGGCGGAAGTCCCAGTCGCGCAGCACCCGGCGGATCGGCTGGAGCAGCACACCGGCCATCGCGGTCACGGTGCTGGCGATGCCGATGAAGGTCCACGAGCCCTCCATCACGAACTGGGTGGCCACCCAGGCGATGCCGATCGGCAGGAAGAAGGCCTGCGGGGTGAGCAGTTGGCTGACCAGCAGGTCCTGGTTGCGGACCTGGAAGAGCGGGGTGTCGGGGGCCACCGGGACGGCGGACGGGAGATCCGGGGCGGCGGCATGGCCGGACAGGGCCAGGAGCCGCTCGCGGAGGATCGTCGCGTTCTGCACGGTGAGGTACGCCAGGGGCGCCTCGGTCTTGCCGCCGCCGACCACCTCGAGCCGGAGTTCGGCGAGGCCGGTCAGCTGGGCGAGCAGGGGACGGCGCAGCTCGACGGCCTGGAGGCGGTCGAGCGGGATGGCCCGGTTGCGCCGCCAGATGAGGCCCTCGGCGATCCGGAGCTCCCGGCCGACCACGTGGTAGCCGGTGCTCCACCAGCCGACCACCGAGAAGATGACCACGCCGATCGCGAGGACCGCCACGACCGCGGCGAAGTGCGCGGCGCCGAGCTGGTTGAACGTCTGCCAGGACAGGGCCGCGACGATCACCACGATGCTCTTGGCGCCGTTGAGCAGCGGGCTGAGCGGATGGAGGCGCTGCCGGGTCTCCAGGTCGGGCCCGGCCTGCGGGAATCCGGCGGTGCTCACAGGCCCTCGGCCCGGTCCTCGCCGAGCGCGGTCAGCCGGTCCCGCAGCCTCGACGCCTCCTCCGGCGGCAGGCCCGGGATCCGCGCGTCACTGGCCGCGGCGGCGGTGTGCAGCTGGACCGTGGCGAGGCCGAACGCGCGCTCCAGCGGACCGGCGGTGACGTCCACGTACTGCATCCGCGCGTACGGGACGATCGACAGGTGGCGGACCAGCAGGCCGTGGCGCACCAGGAGGTCCTTGTCGCGTTCCGCGTACCCCCAGGCTCGCACTGCCCGCGCCGCGACAAGCGCGCGCCAGGCGCCCAGCAGGACCACCGCGGTGATCCCGATCGGCCAGAGGATCTGGCCGCCGAGAGCCCAGCCGACGCTCAGGCCGGCGATCAGGACGGCCAGCCAGACGGCCAGGTTGATCAGTTCGATGACGATCAGTTTGCTGGAGACCGGGCGCCAGGCGACCGTGTCCGGCCAGGGTTCGAGGGCATCGACGACGGTGCGGGGCGGCTCGCTCACACTTGAAGCCTAGGAGATGACCGCATCCGATGCCGGTTCGAAGGGTGTGACTTCGCGCAGGAACCGGCGCGCGGAGAGGAAGTCGCCGAGAGTGGACCGGTGTTCCTCGCAGGCCAGCCAGGTTTTGCGGTAGTCAGGCGTGTGCAGTTTCGGATTGTTCCACCGGAGCTGCCACACCGCGTCGGCTCGACACCCTTTGGCGGAGCACTGCGGTTGTAGGACGTCCATGACTTAAGAATATGAGCGCCGGGCGGCCACGGGGGAAGCCGCCCGGCGACGAGGCAAATGCTACACGCATCACGCCGCGGCGTATTCACCCGGTGACCGTGCCCGATCCGGCGGATCGCGCAGAAAGATCAACACGACCGGCCTATGGTGCCGCGGGGGCTGCGGTGAGCGAGCAACGACAAGCATGATGACGGTCAGGTGACGCGAGTGGCCGCAAGCTCTTAGGAACCTCTCAGCCGTATCAGGTTGGGTGTCGTGTAAGTCTTGAGCGTCGGCATATCAGGATCCGTTTGTGGAGGACCGGTGGCGCAGCCCAGCACGCCCGAGAGCGAGACCAGTCCCGATGCCGGTGCGCCGGTGACACCCGCGCACGACGCGTCGCAGCTGGAGCGCGCCATGTTCGAGGTGAAGCGGGTCATCGTCGGGCAGGACCGGATGGTCGAGCGGATGTTCGTGGCGCTGCTCGCGCGGGGCCACTGCCTGCTCGAGGGTGTTCCAGGTGTGGCCAAGACGCTCGCCGTGGAGACCCTGGCCAAGGTGGTCGGCGGCACGTTCTCCCGGGTGCAGTTCACCCCGGACCTGGTGCCCGCCGACATCGTCGGCACCCGGATCTACCGGCAGTCCAGCGAGCAGTTCGACGTCGAGCTGGGCCCGGTGTTCGTGAACTTCCTGCTGGCCGACGAGATCAACCGAGCGCCGGCGAAGGTGCAGTCCGCGCTGCTCGAGGTGATGGCCGAGCACCAGGTGTCGATCGGCGGCAAGAGCTACGAGGTGCCCGACCCGTTCCTGGTGATGGCCACGCAGAACCCGATCGAGCAGGAGGGCGTCTACCCGCTGCCCGAGGCGCAGCGCGACCGCTTCCTCATGAAGATCCTGGTGGGCTACCCGACCGACAGCGAGGAACGGGAGATCGTCTACCGGATGGGCGTGAGCGCGCCGGAGCCGAAACAGGTGTTCAGCCCGGCCGACCTGCTCGCCCTGCAGCGCCGCGCGGACCAGGTCTTCGTGCACAACGCGCTGGTCGACTACACGGTCCGGCTGGTGCTGGCCACCCGCGCCCCGGCACAGCACGGGCTGTCCGACGTCGCGCAGCTGATTCAGTACGGTGCGAGCCCTCGCGCCTCACTCGGCATCGTCCGGGCCACCCGCGCGCTCGCACTGCTCCGCGGGCGGGACTACGCGCTGCCGCAGGACCTCACCGACGTCGCGCCGGACATCCTGCGGCACCGGCTGGTCCTCAGCTACGACGCGCTCGCCGACGACATCCCGGCCGACCACGTGGTCGCCCGGATCATGCAGGCCGTGCCGATGCCGTCGGTCGCCGCGCGCCAGGGCGCCTCGCCGAACGGCGTGCACAACGGCGTGCAGCCCACCAGCGGGGTGCCGGCCTATCCGCAGGGCGGCGCATGGCCCGGCCAGCAGTGAGCACCCCGGCCGCGCCGCTGACCTCCGAGGAGAACGCCCGGGCGGAGGCGGTCCTCGGCCGGCTGCAGCTGCTGGTCACCCGCAAACTGGACGGTCTGCTGCAGGGCGACTACGCGGGCCTGCTGCCCGGCCCCGGCACCGAGGCCGGCGAGTCCCGGGAGTACCGGCCGGGCGACGACGTGCGCCGGATGGACTGGCCGGTGACCGCGCGGACCACGCTGCCGCACGTCCGGCAGACGGTCGCCGACCGGGAGCTGGAGACGTGGCTGGCCGTGGACCTGTCGGCGAGTCTGGACTTCGGCACGGCACGCTGGCTGAAACGGGACCTGGTCATCGCGGCCGCGACGGCGATCGCTCATCTGACCGTCCGGGGTGGGAACCGCATCGGGGCCGTCGTCGGGACCGGCTCCGGCGTACCCGGCAGAGATCTGACCGGAAGCTGGTGGCGCCGCAAGGCGGCGACGGTGCCCGACCCGCACGCCGCGTCCCCGGTGGTTCGCCTGCCCGCGCGTCCCGGCCGCAAGGAGGCGCAGGGGCTGCTGCGCGCGATCGCCCGGACCCGGATCCGTCCCGGGCGCACCGACCTGGGCGCGCTGATCGACATGCTGAACCGGCCGCCGCGACGTCGTGGCGTGGCCGTGGTGATCTCCGACTTCCTGGCGCCGGTGGAGAGCTGGGCGCGCCCGGTGCGCAAGCTGGGCGTGCGCCACGACGTGCTCGCCATCGAGGTGGTGGACCCCCGTGAGCTGGAGCTCCCGGACGTCGGCGTGCTGACCCTGGCCGACCCGGAGTCCGGCTTCCTGCACGAGGTGCAGACGTCCGATCCGAAACTTCGCCAGAGGTACGCGGAGGCAGCCGGCGAGCAGCGCGCCGCCATCGCCCGGACACTGCGCGCCGCCGGTGCCGCCCACCTGCGCCTGCGCACCGACACCGACTGGCTGCTCGACATGGTCCGCTTCGTGGCCGCCCAGCGCCACGCCCGAACGCGAGGGACCACCCGATGATCCGATTCCTGGAACCCTGGTGGCTGCTGACACTGCTGCCGGTCCTCGCCATGGCCGGCGCGTACGTCTGGCGGCAGTTCCGCAAACGTCAGTACGCGATGCGCTTCACCAACGTCGACCTGCTGCGCACGCTCGCGCCGAAGGGCCTGGGCTGGCGCCGGCACGTCTCGGCCGCCGCGTTCCTGCTGATGCTCGGCGCGCTCGCCGCCGCGACCGCCCGCCCGTCGGTCGACACCGAGCAGCCCCTGGAACGCGCCACCGTGATGCTCGCCATCGACGTGTCGCTGTCAATGCAGGCCGACGACGTGGCGCCGAGCCGGATCGAGGCGGCGCAGGAGGCGGCGAAGGCGTTCGTCAGCGAGCTGCCGCCGACGTACAACCTCGGGCTGGTGTCGTTCGCGAAGGCGGCCAACGTGCTGGTGTCGCCGACCAAGGACCGCTCAGCGGTGATCTCGGCGATCGACGGGCTGACGCTTGCGGAGGCGACCGCGACCGGTGAGGCGGTTCTCACCTCGCTGGACGCCATCCGGTCGGTGCCGTCCGACGGCGCGGACGGCGCACCGCCCGCGCGGATCGTGCTGCTCTCCGACGGCTATCGGACGTCCGGCCGCTCGATCGAGGACGCGGCCGCCGCGGCGTCGGCGGCCAACGTGCCGGTGTCGACGATCGCCTTCGGCACCGACACCGGTGTGGTGGACATCCGAGGGTCGGTGCAGCGGGTGCCGGTGGACCGGCGGTCGCTGCAGGACCTGGCGGACCAGACGAAGGGCTTCTTCTACGAGGCGGCCTCGGTCAGCGAGCTCAAGAAGGTGTACGAGGACATGGGCAGCTCGATCGGCCATCGGACCGAGCCGCGCGAGGTGACCCAGTGGTACGCCGCCGCGGGCCTGCTGCTGGGCCTGCTCGGCGCGACGATGAGCCTGCTGTGGACCTCGAGACTCCCGTAACCGGTCAGGGGGTGTTGTGGGCGAGCACGAACAGCACGACCACCCACGCCGAGAGCAGGGTGAAACCGAGAGGTGCGACCAACTTCTTCATGGTGAAACCGACTTCCGCTGGTGACTGAACGGGGTCAGGGTCACGTCGCGGCCAGGAGACCTGCGCACGGCAGAGCCGTTCGGAGCGGTGCGTGCGCAGGGAGAAAGGCGTCAGCGATGCTGACGAATGTCCCGGCCACGACTAGGAGGATCGCTATCTCGCACAGCGATCACCTCCAGAGCTAGTCGGGCCTGAGAACCGTGTGGCAGCGTACTCCTTAAGTGCCACTTAAGAAAACCGGGTCACTCTCCCGCGGCGACGAGCCCGGTTTCGTACGAGAAGACGACCGCCTGCGCCCGGTCCCGCAGCCCGAGCTTCGCCAGGATCCGCCCGACGTGCGTCTTCACGGTCTGCTCGGCCACCACCAGGTCGTCGGCGATCTCGGCGTTCGAGCGCCCGCGGGCGATCAGCCGCAGCACGTCGGTCTCCCGCGGCGTGAGCGCGTTGAGCTCCACCGGGCGGGGCCGGTCGCGGTGCGGCCGGGCGGCGAACTCGGCGATCAGCCGGCGGGTCACCGACGGCGCGAGCAGGGCCTCGCCGGACGCCACCACCCGGACCGCGCTGACCAGGTCGGCGGCCGGCGCGTCCTTGAGCAGGAACCCGCTGGCACCGGCGCGCAGCGCCTCGTAGACGTAGTCGTCGAGATCGAACGTCGTGAGAATGAGCACTTTCGGTCCGCCGCCGGAGCTCATGATGCGGCGCGTCGCCTCCAGGCCGTCCATGACCGGCATCCGGACGTCCATCAGCACGATGTCCGGCCGCAGTTCGCGCGCGGCCGTGACCGCCTGCGCGCCGTCCGCCGCGTCGCCGACGACCAGCAGGTCCGGCTGGGCGCCGAGGAGCGCGCCGAAACCCTGCCGAACCATCGCCTGGTCGTCCGCGATCAGCACCTTGATCATTCTGCCTCCGGTTGCCGGGGGATCCGTGCGGTGACCTGGTAGCCGCCGTCCCCGTCCGGGCCCGCGGTCAGCTCGCCACCGAGCAGTGTGACGCGCTCGCGCATGCCCACCAGCCCATGTCCGAATCGGTCACTGCGGATCGGCGTGGTGAGCTGGTTGTGGATGCTCAGCTCCAGGTGGGTGGTCTCGGCGCGAGCCAGCAGCAGCACCGGGCCGCCGGGCGCGTGACGCGCCGCGTTCGCCAGGGCTTCCTGCACTATCCGGTACGCCGTGAGCCCGGCCGTCTCGGAAAGGCCGGCCACCTCGACCAGGTCCGCGGTGACCGGCAACCCGGCCCGTCGAGCCGTCGTCACCAGGTCGCCGATCTCCTCGTACCCCGGCTGTGGCTCCTTCTCGGCCGGTGCCGCCTCCGCCCGCAGCACGCCGAGCAGCCGGCGCATGTCGGTGAGCGCCTCCCGCGCCGCCGAGGCGATCGACGTCAGCTCCTCCTTGGCCGCGTCGGGGAGCCCGTCCACCCGGTACGGCGCGGTCTCCGCCTGCACCGCGATCATCGACATGTGGTGTGCGACCACGTCGTGCATCTCCCGGGCGATCCGGGTCCGCTCCTCCAGAACCGCCCGTTTGGCCCGTTCCAGTTCGTTGAGCTCGGACTGCTCGGCGAGCAGCTCCCGGGTGCGGCGGCGCCGGGACACGATGTCGCCGAGCGCGGAGACCGCGACGATCAGCAGCGCGGCGCCGAACGCGTTCGCGTCCGGTGCGAGCAGGAACACCGGGACCAGGCTCAGGCCGGCGGCCCAGACGGTGACCAGGGACTCGTTCGTCGCCGCGAGCCGGCCCTGCACCAGGAGGAACCCGATGATCTGCACCGCGTTCCACGGCCACGACTCGCCGGTGGGCGCGTCGACGGCGCCGAGGAACATCATCACGAACGCGATCCGCCAGGCCAGCACCGGCCACCGGGGTGTGAGCGCGACCGGCAGCACCGAGCCGATCGCCACGACCAGAACGAACCAGTCCGGAAGGGTCCGCTTGCCGCCCACCTCCTCGTACGCCACGACGGCCAGGGAGACCAGCAGGAACAGACCCACGGGGGTGAGATAGACGAAGAACCGCCGCCGGGCCGGTGGCCTCGGCGTTTCCCTTTTGAACGTTAGGTAAGTCAGCGGCCCCATCACTCCGCCGAGGGACCCGGGGCCGATAGTCTCCATTCCCAGCAGGTTACGGCGCGTGGAGAGAGCTGTCGTGACTCTGTGGTGCCACCCGGCACCCCCTACCTGGGTATGACGCGAGGAGGAGTGCGCTGTGGCTCGCACCGTGCTGGTGACCGGAGGAAACCGCGGGATCGGCCTGGCCATCGCGCAGGCGTTCGTGAAGCAGGGCGACCGGGTCGCGGTCACGCACCGGGGCTCGGGCGCGCCCGACGGGCTGTTCGGCGTCCAGTGCGACATCACCGACTCGTCGGCCGTCGACGCCGCGTTCACGTTCGTCGAGAACGAGCTGGGCCCGGTCGAGGTGCTGGTCGCAAACGCCGGCATCACCGACGACACGCTGCTCATGCGGATGTCCGAGGAGCAGTTCACCAACGTCCTGGACACCAACCTGACCGGCGCGTTCCGCGTCGCCAAGCGGGCCAGCGCCAAGATGCTCCGCGCCCGCTGGGGCCGCATGATCTTCATCTCGTCGGTTGTCGGGCTGTACGGCGGACCCGGCCAGGTGAACTACGCGGCGAGCAAGGCGGGCCTCGTCGGCGTGGCTCGTAGCATCACCCGTGAGCTGGGCACCCGCAACATCACCGCGAACGTGGTGGCGCCCGGATTCATCGACACCGAGATGACCGCCGTCTTGCCCGAGTCGCGCAAGGCCGAGATCATCAAGGCCGTCCCGGCCGGTCGGTTCGCCACGACCGATGAGGTCGCCGCGGCGGTGACCTTCCTGGCGAGCGACAGTGCGGCGTACATCTCGGGCGCCGTGCTTCCGGTCGACGGGGGCCTCGGCATGGGTCATTGACATTCCCGAGCACATTTTTTCAGGAGAGAGTTTTGTCTGGACTGCTGGCCGGTAAACGGCTGCTCGTCACCGGGGTGATCACCGACGCCTCGATCGCCTTCTCGGTGGCGAAACTGGCGCAGGAGAACGGCGCCACGGTGGTGCTCACCGGCTTCGGCCGGCTTTCGCTCGTGGAGCGGATCGCCAAGCGGCTGCCCGAGCCCGCACCCGTCATCGAACTCGACGTCACCAACTCCGAGCACCTGGACAACCTGGCGGATCGCGTACGCGAGCACGTCGACGGACTGGACGGCGTGGTCCACTCCATCGGCTTCGCACCGCAGAACGCCCTCGGCGGCGCGTTCCTGGAGACGACCTGGGACGAGGTGGCCCAGGCGCTGCAGGTGTCGACGTACTCGTACAAGTCCCTGGCGACCGCCTGCCTGCCACTGATGCGCGCCGGTGGGTCGATCGTCGGCCTGACGTTCGACGCGACCAAGGCGTACCCGCTCTACGACTGGATGGGCGTGGCCAAGGCCGGTCTCGAGTCCGCCTCCCGGTACCTGGCGCTGCACCTGGGCAAGCAGGGCATCCGCAGCAACATGGTGTCGGCGGGCCCGCTGCGCACGATGGCGGCCAAGTCGATCCCCGGCTTCAGCGACTTCGAGGACGCCTGGACCCAGCGGGCGCCGCTCGGCTGGAACCTGACCGACCCGGAGCCGACCGCCCGCGCGGTCTGCGCCCTGCTCTCCGACTGGTTCCCGGCCACCACGGGTGAGATGGTGCACGTTGACGGGGGCTACCACGCCATCGCCGCGTAGGGCGGTGGCAGGATTGGCGGGTGGTTTACGACGCCTTCGTCCTGCTCTCTTTCGGCGGGCCCGAGAAGCCCGATGACGTGATGCCGTTCCTGCGCAACGTGGTGCGCGGGCGCGGTGTCCCGGACGAGCGCCTCGCCGAGGTGTACGAGCACTACATGCACTTCGGCGGGGTGTCACCGATCAACCAGCAGAACCGCGACCTGCTGGACGCGCTGCGCGCCGAGTTCGCTCAGCACGACATTGACCTGCCCCTCTACTGGGGCAACCGCAACTGGCATCCGATGCTGGCCGACACCGTGGCGCGGATGCGTGACGACGGGGTGGAACGCGCTCTGGGTTTCGCCACCAGCGCCTACGGCGGGTATTCGTCCTGCAAGCAGTACTGGGAGGACATCGCCGCGGCCCGCGCACACGTCGGGCCGGGAGCGCCGAGGATCGACAAGCTGCGCCAGTTCCACGACCACCCGGGCTTTGTGGAACCGCACGCTGACGCCGTACGCGATGCTTTGAAAAAGCTGGACCCGGCCCGCCGGATCTCCACGCGCCTGGTCTTCACCGCCCACAGCATCCCGGTCAGCATGGCCCGCACCGCCGGGCCCACCGGTGGCCGCTACAACTCCCAGCTGGAGGAGACCGCCCGGCTGGTGCACGCCGCCGCGGCCGCCGACCTCGGCTACGACCTGGTCTGGCAGAGCCGCTCCGGCCCGCCGCAGATCCCGTGGCTGGAGCCGGACATCAACGACCACCTGGCCGCCCTCGCCGAGAAGGGCGTCACCGACGTCGTGGTCAGCCCGATCGGCTTCGTCTCCGACCACCTCGAGGTGATCTGGGACCTGGACAACGAGGCGGCCGAGACCGCGGCCGAGCTCGGGCTCGGATACCAGCGCGCCGCCAGCCCCGGAGTTCACCCGAAGTTCGTGTCGATGGTGCGCGAACTCGTGCAGGAACGTACCGATGATCGGAATCGGGCTTCGCTCGGTACAGTGCCGACCTGGGACGTCTGCCCCGCGGACTGCTGCCCCCCACCCGCGCGACGAGGAGCACCCACATGAAGGAGCGCAAGGCGATCGAGAGCTGGCTCACCGACATGGACGGCGTGCTCGTCCACGAGGGCGAGCCGGTGCCGGGCGCACCCGAGTTCGTGAACCGGATGAAGGAGTCCGGCAAGCCGTTCCTGATCCTCACCAACAACTCCATCTACACGCCGCGCGACCTGCAGGCCCGCCTCTACCGGATGGGCTTCGACGTGGACGAGCAGTCGATCTGGACGGCCGCGCTGGCGACCGCGCAGTTCCTCGCCGACCAGCGTCCCGGCGGCACCGCGTACGTGATCGGCGAGGCGGGCCTGACCACCGCGATGCACGCGGCCGGCTACATCCTGACCGAGTTCGACCCGGACTACGTGGTGCTCGGCGAGACCCGCACCTACAGCTTCGAGGCGATCACCAAGGCGATCCGGCTGATCAGCGGCGGCGCCCGGTTCATCTGCACCAACCCGGACGCCACCGGACCGTCCAACGAGGGCCTGCTCCCGGCCGCCGGCTCGGTCGCCGCGATGATCTCCAAGGCGACCGGCGTGAAGCCGTACTTCGTGGGCAAGCCGAACCCGATGATGATGCGGTCGGCGCTCAACGCGATCGGCGCGCACAGCGAGACCACCGCGATGATCGGTGACCGGATGGACACCGACGTGCTGTGCGGCCTCGAGGCGGGACTGGAGACGATCCTGGTGCTCACCGGGATCAGCAGCCGGATGGAGAGCGAGACCTACCCGTACCGCCCGTCGCGCATCATCAACTCGGTGGCCGACCTCATCGACGAGATCTGAGGAACCGGAGCGCCGGCCCGCCGAGACCGGGCAGGCGCAGCTGCTGCACGCCGGTGACCGCGCTCAACGGCACCGGCGTGGCGTCCGCGACCTCGTTGGCGTCACCCTTGGTGATCAGCATCCCGCGCTCGTCGAACCCGACGACCCGGTGCAGAATCGCGCGACCGGGCTGCCCCGGCGCGCGGAAACGGACCACCTGCCCGGCCCTCACCTCGCCGGTCACCGGCGAGGTGATCACGACGTCGCCGGCCTCCACGGCCGGGCTCATCGAGCCGCTGACCACCACCGAGGACGACCAGCCCGCGCCGCACAGCAGCAGGTAGGTGGCGAGGGCGAACGCGACGAGGCGCTTCACGCCCTCCCGTTCGGCCGCCACCGGACATGTCTGAGCCACGCCGGTGCGGTAGCGTCCGGGCCGTGCCGTCGTGGGAAGAGTCTTACCTGGGGCAGTTGCGGGCGCTCACCGGGGCCGAGCCGGTCCTGATGACGATCGGGGCGAGGGCGGTGATCCGCGACGACGGCGGCCGGGTCCTGCTCATCCGCCGCAACGACAACGGGCGGTGGGCGCTGCCGGCCGGGACCATGGAACTCGGGCAGACGCTGCGCGACTGCGCCATCCGCGAGGTGTACGAGGAGACCGGGCTGTCCGCGACGGCCGTCACGCCGTTCGCGCTCTACTCGGGCGAGCAGCTCCACACGAATGTGTTCGGGGCTACGTACCAGCATGTGTCCCTCGCGGTCCGGGTCGACTCCTGGACCGGCGACCTGCTCCGGGAGACCGACGAGACGCTGGACGCCGCGTTCTACCCACCCGGCGAGTTCCCCGAGGACCTGTCCGGCGCGGTCCGGCCGACCCTGGCCGACCTGGCCCGGTTCGAGTCCGGCGACCCGTTCACGCTCGCATGAGCACGGTCGTCGCCGCGGCCTGGGTCTGCGTCCGTGACCGGCGTGTCCTGGTGGTCCGCGCCACCGGCTCGGACGCCTTCTATCTGCCGGGCGGCAAACCCGAGGCGGGCGAGACCCACGCCGAGGCGGCCGCCCGGGAGGTACGCGAGGAGGTCGGCATCCCGGTCGACCCCGCCGCCCTGCGCCTGTTCACCACGATCGAGGCCCCCGCCCACAACCGCCCACCCGGCACCCGCGTCCGCCTGGTCTGCTTCATCGGCCCTGGCAGCGGCGACCCGGCCCCCGCCAACGAGATCGCCGAACTCGCCTGGTTCTCCTCGGCCGAACGCGACCGCTGCGCCCCGGCCATCCAGCACCTCCTCGACGAACTCGTCGAGGCCGCCCTCATCGATTAGCGTAGATCAGATCCAGCCCGACCAGCCGGATCGCCGGATCCTTCGCGGCCACCTCGCCGAGTTCCGCGGTGAACCCCACGCCGCTGAACAGCAACAGCCGGCACTCGGGCCCGGCCCGCAGCAGGCCCCTGATGTGACGCAGCCGCTCCAGGTGCCCGAGCCCGACCGTGTCGTTCCACTTCGCCTCCCCGATGCCGAGAAGCACCTCGCGGCCGTCCGGGTCGCGACCGAAGACGGCGACGTCGACCTCGTGGTTGGTCTTCGCGGCGGGATCGGCCACAGTCCCCGAGGCCACCCGTTGCGGGAACCCGTCGAAGATGTCCGGGTCGGCCTCGAAGCACGCCCATTCCCTGCAGATCGACTCGAAGTGCGGCCCGACCACCTTGCTGAGAAACGTGGCCCGGACCTGCTGCCACAACTGCTCGGCGCGGCCATACTGCTCCAGGCGGCCCCACTGCGGGCGCATTACCGCGTGGTAGAAGGTGATCAATGGTTCGGCGATCCGGTAGCCGCTGCGGTTGGCGCGGAACGCGTCTTCCTCGCGGTGGATGAGACCGGCGTCCTCCAGAACCCGGATGGCGTGGTTCAGGTCGGAGGCCTGGCGGCCCAGATAGTTGGCGATGCCGCCCCGTCGGCTGTTCCCCTCGGCGATGGCGGCGAGCACCGAGTGATACAGCGCCGGGTCGCGCAGGTCGGGTTCCTCGACCAGGAGGTACCGCGCCTCCCGAAACAGCGGGCGCGAGGGGTTGAGGGCGGTCCGGATCACCCAGGAGTCGAAGTCGTCCGGCCCGGACGGCACGTCTCCCTGGACGAACTCGTTGCGGTAGGCCGGTGTGCCACCCACGACCGCGTTGACCAGCACCGCGGTTCGAGGATCCTCGATGCCCCAGAACCGGGCCGCGTTCAGATAGTCGAGGGTTCGCACGACCATGTCCAGACTGGCGCGGCCGCGCAACGGTGCACTTCCTGAGAGGAGTCCGCCCATGAAGGACATCGCGGAGCCGCACAGCAACAGGCGAACCTGAGTGTTGCCGCGCTGGGCTGCCGGATCGAGGGCACGCTGGATGAGAGACGGAAGAGACCGGTCGGTCCGGGCCAGGAACGGGAACTCGTCGATCACGACGGGGATCGGGCGGTCCGGCGCCAGTGCCATGGTCTCCGTGATCGCCTCGTCCCAGTGGTTGAACGTCAGCGGGGTGCGTAGTCCCAGGAACTGGCCCATCGCGGTGCCGTACAGACGCAGCGCGTCCGCCTTCGACGACTCCGTCGCGGTGAACATGAAGCCTCCCGCCGCCCGGACGAGGGCGTCGAGGAGGAATGTCTTGCCCTGACGCCGCCGGCCGGAGACCACACCGAGCGTGGCGAGGGGCGTTGGAAGGGTGGCATACCTGACGAGCTCGGCCCACTCGAAGTCCCGATCGAAGATCTTCGAAGGCTTGTCCATGGGCCGCTCCATGTGTAACTACAGTTACTATAACTACAGTTACTATAACTACGGTTACACGGCGAACGCCTCGGTGAACCAGCGCGTGGCGATGGCCGTGTGGATGCTGAAGCCGAGCTCCGTGGGGCCGTAGAGCAGCTCGCGCCCCTGCGCCTCCTCGTTCGGTGGCAGCGGTGGCAGCGCGGCCGCGCTCGGCAGAGGGGGCAGCAAGCCGAAGACGAGCAGGGTTCCGTCCGGGGCGCTGACCGTGTCGTAGTGGCGCACGGTCGACGGGTCCGCGACCACGCCGGTCTCCTCGAAGAGTTCGCGGACCGCGGCGGCCTGCCAGGTCTCGCCCACGTCGATGAAGCCGCCGGGGAGGGCGAGCCGCCCTCGGGCCGGTGGGATGCCGCGGCGGACCGCCAGCAGGCCGGAGCCGACGGGCTGGACTGCCACGGCGACCGGGCTCGGGTTGAGGTAGCTGGTCTCGCCGCAGGCGGCGCAGAGACTTGGCCAGGGCTGACCGGTGGTGAAGCGGGCACCGCAGTACGTGCAGTGCGCGTGGCGGTCCTGCATCATGCGTGCAGCGGCGCGTTGCAGGCTGCGACCAGGGCCTGCCGGCAGGCGGCGGTGAGCGGGCGCAGCGCCTCGTCGCGGGCCTGTGCCTCGTAACCGTTCACGGCACCGCCCGGCGCGTTGGTCCCGGCGAGTGCCAGCACCTGGTCCAGGACGCTGGCCCGGGCGAACAGCCGCCGCGAGCGCGGGTCGAAGCCGGGTGGCAGGGTGGCCGTGCTCTCCGGGCGGCGCAGCGCCTGCAGGGCGCCGGCCAGCTCGGGTTTCCACTGGGCGACGTCCAGTTTGGTGAGCTGCGTGGTGGCCTCGGTGAGCGCGGCGGTCAGCTCGGCCTCGGCCTCGGCGGCGCCCATCTGGAACACCGGCCGGTGCTCGGGCGCGGGCCGGACCCGCCACAGCACGGTCTCGAACTCCACCCCGGACCCGGACGTGTGCCGGCGGACCTCGGGGACGACGCCGAACTCGGCCGTCATCACCGCCTCGCCGGCCAGCAGGGCCGCGCTGGTCAGCTCGCCCGGTCCGGGCAGGCCGCGTGGGTCGCCGGGGACCGGCAGGACGAGCCGGATCTCGTCGGGGTGCAGCTTCGCGAAGATCGGCAGGCCCTGGCCGAGCGGGACGTCGGTCCAGGTGCCGGGTGCGTCCGCGACGAGGTGCTCCTCGTCGGCGGCGATCTCGTCGGCCAGCTCGTCGAACGGGACCAGCCCGGCGCGCCAGGCGCGCACCCAGGCCACGAACCGGGTGGACCGGCGGGCGGTCCGGGTGGCCGCCTCAGCTGCGGGTGACATGCGAGCAAGGGTACGTGCCGGTACGGAAGCTTGTCTCGGCTCGGAGCGTCACCGGGGGTGTGTCAGTGATCGCGGGTTACCGTGCGGGACATGTATGGGGAGGATGTGCTCGCGGGTGACCGGCGCCGCCGCAAGGTGATACCGGAGGTGGACGCTGAGCCGGATCTGGTGGTCGAGGATGCCGACTCGGGCTTCTGCGGCGCGGTGGTCGGCTTCGAACTGGGTGCGGTCGTGCTCGAGGACCGGCACGGCAAGCGGCGCAACTTCCCGCTCGCGCCGGCGGCCTTCCTGCTCGACGGCCGCCCGGTGACGTTGCGCCGGCCCGCTCCGGGCCGGGCGCCGGCGCAGCGGCGGGTCACCGCGTCCGGGTCGATCGCGGTGGACGGTGTGAAGGCGCAGGTCGCGAAGGCGAGCCGGATCTGGGTGGAGGGCATCCACGACGCCGCGCTGGTCGAGCGGATCTGGGGCGACGACCTGCGGATCGAGGGCGTCGTGGTGGAGCCGCTCGACGGCATCGACGATCTGGCCGCGGCGGTGGCGGAGTTCCGGCCGGGTCCGCGGCGGCGGCTCGGCGTGCTCGTGGACCATCTCGTGCCGGGCTCCAAGGAGAGCCGGATCGTCGCCGCCGTGACCGATTCGAACGTGTTGATCACCGGTCACCCTTACGTGGACATCTGGCAGGCGGTGAAGCCCGAACGGGTGGGCCTGCGCGCGTGGCCGGTCATTCCGCCGGGCCGTCCCTGGAAGGAGGGCGTCTGCCAGGCGGTCGGCGTCCGCGAGCCGGCCGACATGTGGCGCCGGATCCTCGCGTCGGTGCGCACCTACAGGGACGTCGAGACCCCGCTGATCAACTCGATGGAGCGACTGATCGATTTTGTGACCGTTCTCGAGGATTGAGCGCGCGGCCTATGCGCCGGGCGGCCTCGGCGAGGCGGTCCGGCGCGTGCGCCGCATATCCCAGGACCAGGCCGTTAGGTCCAGGTCGCTGCCGATGCCAGCTGAGCGGATGCGACTGTACGCCGAAAGCACTCACTTTCTCCGCGAGGAGCACGTCCTCGCCCTCGCCCGGCAGCAGGACGAGCAGGTGCAGCCCGGCCGCCACCCCCGTGACCCGGGCCTGCGGAAGGTGCTCGCGGAGCCCGGCGAGCAGCGCGTCCCGCCGTCGTCGCTGCCGCGCCCGCACGACCCGCAGGTGCCGCTCGTAGTCCCCGGACGCGATCAGCTCGGCCAGCACCAGCTGTGGCAGCGCCGGGTTGCCCAGGTCGCTGGCGTGTTTGGCGGCGAGCAGCGCGGCCTGCATCCGGCGCGGCGCGATCAGCCAGCCCACCCGCATGCCGGGGGCGAGCGACTTGGAGACGCTGCCCAGGTACGCCACCCGGTCCGGCGCCGAGCCCTGCAGCGCGGCCACCGGCGCCCGGTCGTACCGGTGCTCGGCGTCGTAGTCGTCCTCGACGACCAGCCGTCCCGGTGCCGCCGCCCAGGTCAGCAGCGCGCGGCGGCGTTCCGGGCTGAGCACGACACCGGTCGGGAACTGGTGCGCCGGTGTCAGCAGGGCGGTGTCCACGCCGGTCGCGGCGAGTTCGTCGATCCGCATCCCGTCGTCGTCCACGGGCACGCCGACCGGCCGCAGCCCCCAGTAGGACATCTGGTCCCAGGCCCCGCGTGACCCCGGATCCTCGACGCCGACGTCGTTTTTGCCCAGCACGTGCGCGAGCAGGGCGAGCCCCTGGGCGACGCCGCCGCAGATCACCACGTCGTCCGCCTCGGCACGGATCCCGCGGGTGCGCGCCAGCCAGCCCACCAGTTCGGCGCGCAGCCGCGGGGTGCCGCCCGGGTCGCCGTACCCGAGGTCGGCGCCGGTCACCCGGTCCAGCACCGCCCGTTCGGCCCGCAACCAGGCGGTACGCGGGAACGCCGACAGGTCCGGCACACCCGGTGACAGGTCCAGGTCGATACCGTCCGAGACGGACAGCGGCAGCCGGAGCTCGGCGAGCGTCCGCCGCCGGTCGCCGGCCGCCCGGTGCCCGAGAGCCGTCCCGTGCCCGGTGACCACGGTGCCCGAGCCGGTCCGCGCGCCGGTCAGGCCCTCGTCGGCGAGCCGCTGGTAGGCCTGCACCACCACGCCGCGGGAGACGCCGAGTTCGCCGGCGAGCAGCCGGGTGGCCGGGAGCCGGTCGCCCTCGGCCAGCCGCCCGGTGACGATCGCGTCGCGCAGCCCGTCGGCCAGCCACTCGGTCAGCCCCTTGGCCGGTGCCGCCTCGGGGCGCAGCTGCAGAAAGTCCGATCCGGAAATTGGTCCACTCCATCGCGGCTTGATTGGTCCTCGAAACGGACCATACTCCGGGTGAGCATCGAAGGCGTGAAAGCCTTACCGATCGCCGCCGGCGCCCTGGGCATGGTCTTCGTCGGAGGCAGCGCTGCCGTCTCCGGCTACCTCGCCGACGCGCCCTACCTGACCGTCCAGAGTCTCCGGTACGCCGTGGCCTGCCTGCTGCTGCTCGCGTACGCCCGCTTCCGGCGGGCCCCGCTGCGCCGGCCGCGCGGCACCGAGTGGCTCTGGCTGCTCGGCGTCACCACCACCGGCCTGCTCTTCTTCAACGTCGCCCTGGTGCACGGCGCGGCACACGCCGAGCCGGCCGTCCTCGGTGTCGCCGTCGCCTGCGTGCCGATCCTGCTCGCGGTCGGCGGCCCGCTCCTGGAGGGACGCGGCCCGGCACCCCGGGTGCTGGCCGCCGCGGTCGTGGTCACCGCCGGCGCGGCCCTCGTGCAGGGCCTCGGCCGCACCGACGCGACCGGGCTGTTCTGGGCCGCCGTGACGTTCGCCTGCGAGGCCGCGTTCACCCTGCTCGCCATCCCGGTGCTCGGCCGGCACGGCCCGCTCGGCGTCTCGGTGCACACCACCGCGATGGCCACCGTCCTCTTCGGCGCGGCCGGCCTGGTCGCCGAGGGCCCGGCCGCGGTCACCCGCCTGCACACCGACGACGTGCTGGCCGGCGTCTACCTCGCGGTGCTGCTCACCGCCGTCGCGTTCCTCCTGTGGTACACGGCCGTAGCCCGCCTCGGCGCCGGCCGCGCGGGCCTCCTGACCGGCGTAGCCCCGATAGCCGCCGCCCTGATGGGCATGGCGCTGGGTGGCCCGTCCCCCCGTCCCCTCGTCTGGCTTGGCATCGCCACCGTCGCCGCCGGCCTCGCCCTGGGCCTCTCCGGCAGCCGCCGGCCCCGCGCGCCTGAGGTCCGGCCGGCACGCTTGCCACGCGCGGCCGTGCCCCTGACCCGGCACATGTCGCCGTAGGTCGCCGGGCGGCCCGTCGCGGCAGGTGGTCGCGCTGACTCATGAGAGCTGGTTGGTCGACACGTATCGTAAAGGTTTTGAATCAGGCCAAATGCTCTGGATTGCGGCGATAAACGAAGGTGGCGATGTCGAGGTGATCGACGGTGCCCTCCGGAGACCGCGCGATGATCAGTACCTCGCCCTCGTTGTCGCCGTCCACCCCTCGCCAGCGGTCCGGGGCCTCGCGGACGAAGCGTGTGTGGTGGTGGCGGCCGGTCATGACCAGGGTCTCGGCGTCGGTGGTGATCTCGTATTCGCCACCCATCCACCACCAGCGCCCGCAGATCTCGGCGGCCTCGCCCTGCGGGGGCGTGGGCGGGCGCCAGGCCGGGACCGTCTCCGGCTCGCCGTCCAGGGCCGTGGTCAGTGCTCGCAGGCTGATCTCCTTGATGCCGGCGCCGGCCAGGCCGTAGGTGTTGCCGAAGACGATCACACCGAGGCGGCTGCGGCGGTGAACGGCGAGGTGGGCGACGTAGCCGGGCATCGAGCCGCCGTGGCCGGCGTAGACGCGTTCGCCGACGCGGTACAGCTGGGGGCCGAGGCCGTGGCCGGCGGTCCAGGACTCCAGATCCTTGAGCACGACGGGGGCGCACATCTCGTCGACGGTCTCCCGGGCGAGGACGGCCGGTGCCGGGTCGGCGAGGAAGCCGGCCCACTTGGCCATGTCGGTGACCGTGGACCACAGCTGGCCGGCCGGTGCCATCGCGCCGGTGTCCGGGCGGGGCTCCTCGTGCAGGGCGCCGCCCAGGTCGTGGACGACGTAGCCGCGGGCGAACGGTTCGACCGGCGCGTAGGTCGTGCGTTTCATGCCCAGCGGGTCGAGCACGCGCTTGCCGACCAGCTCGGCCCAGCTCTGCCCGGTGACCCGGGAGACCACCGCGCCGAGCAGCCCGTAGGCCAGGTTCGAGTAGCGGTAGCGCCGGTACGGAGCGCCGTGCGCCTTCTCGTAGGTCAGCGACGCCAGCAGCTGGTCCACGTCGCCGCCCGGGTTGCGCTCCCACCACGGCCCGTCCGGCTCGCGCTGCAGGCCGGAGACGTGCCCGAGCAGCTGGCGCAGTGTCACACCGCCGATCGGTGTGCCGGGCAGATGCCGGTAGAGCAGGTCGTCGAGGGCGAAGAACCCCTCGTCGCGCAGCTGCATCACCAGCGTCGCGGTGATCGTCTTGGTGATCGAGCCGAGCCGGTACTGCGTCTTCGGGTCCGGCCGGGGCTGATCCCCGGCACCGGCGAAGTGCAGCACCGCCCGGTCGCGGACGACCGCCAGCGCGAGCGACGGCACCCGGCCGGCGGATTGTGCCCGGGCGACGATCTCATCGATCCGGCGGCCGGTCTCCGGAAGCAGCGACACTCTTGGTCCCTCTCGTCATGCGAACTTCTGTGTCTAACTGTTCGATGCCTCAACCGTCGCTGAACGTGCGCGGACGTGCCACGATCGTGGATGTGGAAGCCGCAGCCGTTCTCTGGATCGTCCTCGCCATCGCGCTCGCGATCGGCGAGGCTTTCACCGCGACCATTCTGGTCATCTTCTTCGCCGCCGGCGCCGGGGCCGCCGCGATCGCCGCGGCCTTCGGTGCCCCGCTGCTGGTGCAGGTGCTCGTCTTCGCCATCGTCTCCGGCGTCTCGGTGGCGGCGGTTCGGCCGATCGTGGTGAAACACGCCCGGTCCGCTCTCGAGTCCGGGGACACCCCGTTCGGCATCGAGGCGATGGAGGGGTCGCACGGTACGGTCGTCGACCAGGTCGACGCACACAGCGGCATGATCAAAATTGACGGGGAACTGTGGCAGGCCCGTTCGTTCGACGGGAATGAGACTTTTTCACCCGGTGACCACGTTCGTGTCGTCAAGGTTCGTGGCGCCACCGTTCTGGTGTGGCACGACGACGTCCCGGATATCTAGAACACACACTGGAGAGGCGTCATGGAAGTCATCATCGCTGTCCTCGTCATAGTCATCGCCGTCTTCGCGGTGACCACACTGGTCCGATCCGTCCGCATCGTCCCGCAGCAGCGGATGGACGTCGTCGAGCGCCTCGGCAAGTACAAGCGCACCCTCTCGCCGGGTCTGAACCTGCTGGTGCCGTTCATCGACGCGGTGCGTACCAAGGTGGACATGCGCGAACAGGTCGTCTCCTTCCCGCCGCAGCCGGTCATCACCTCGGACAACCTGGTCGTCTCGATCGACACGGTGCTCTACTTCAAGGTCGTCGATCCGGTGCGGGCCACCTACGAGATCAACAACTTCCTGCAGGCGATCGAGCAGCTCACCGTCACCACCCTGCGGAACGTGATCGGTTCACTCGACCTGGAGCGCGCGCTGACCAGCCGCGAGGAGATCAACCGGCATCTCTCCGGTGTGCTCGACGAGACCACCGGCCGCTGGGGCATCAAGGTGACCCGGGTGGAGATCAAGGCGATCGAGCCGCCGCCGAGCATCCGCGACTCGATGGAGAAGCAGATGCGCGCCGAGCGGGACCGCCGTGCCGCGATCCTCAACGCCGAGGGTCACAAGCAGGCGCAGATCCTCACGGCCGAGGGTGAGAAGCAGGCCGCGGTGCTGCGCGCCGACGGTGACCGGCAGGCCCGCATCCTGCAGGCCGAGGGTCAGGCCAAGGCGATCCGCACGGTCTTCGACGCGATCCACACGGCCAACCCGTCGCAGAAGGTCCTGGCGTACCAGTACCTGCAGGCATTGCCGCAGATCGCCAACGGCTCGGCGAACAAGGTGTGGATCGTGCCGACCGAGCTGACCAAGGCTCTCGAAGGTCTCGGAGGCGCGCTGGGCGGCCTGGCGAACATGGCCGGCGACGCGCCGTCCGAGGCGGTCGACTCGGGGGCGGTGGAGCGCGAGGCCGCGGCGGCCGCGGAGGCTGCGGCGGCGGAGGCCCGGCGGGTGGATGCGGAGGTACGCGCAGCCGAAGCCGACGTGTCGGGCAAACCGGATGCCGCACCCGCTCTGCCCGCGTCCGGCCGCGCCTCGATCCCGCCGGCGGCCGCTCTGGGCAGCGCCGATTACCACGGTGTGAATCAGGCCGAGAAGAGCTGACTTTCCGAATAGGGCCGGTCCCGTGGCGGGGCCGGCCCTAGGATTCGCGCCGACTTTTCCGGGTTTGCCGGGGATGGGCGGCCGATGTTTGACATGCTTCGCAGCAGGATTCCCGACCGGTGCCCCCGGCCGCTCGGCTTGTTGCCCCTGTGAGCGAGGCGGAGCCATGAGCATCAGCCAGCGTCAGACGGCGAGTGGTCGTCCGTTGCGGGTCGCCCCCGCATGGGTCGGCGCACCGACCCCGAATGCCGACGGCACTCTTCTTCCGGTCCGGGACGCCGTCTGGATCTGGTCGGTCCGAAGATATGCGCGCCTGGCACTCTGGGGCCTGCCGCCGGCCGCCGTGCTGTACGGCTGGCTCACCCTCGGCGTCGACAGCCCGCCCGGCCCGCTGGCCGTCGGCCTGCTCGCCGGCTGGCTCGCCACCATCTCGCTGATCGCCCTGGCCGGCCTGCTCGCCGGCTCCCGCACCCGCCGCAGCGCCCTGGCCGGCCTGCTGGTCACCCTGGCCGGCGCGACGATGCTGCTGCCGCTCGCGGCCCTGCCCGAGGACGCCGTGGTGGAGAACGCCCCGCTGGTCGCCGGGCACATCCCCGGCCTGCTCACCACCGCGGAGGCCGTCGCCGGCACCGGGGTGATGCTGCTGGGCTGGGCGCTGTTCCGCTCCAAACTCGTGAACCCGGCCGACGGCGTGCTCCTGATGCTCGGCGCGGCCGCCCTGGGCTTCGGCACCCACGCGGCCCAGCCGATCCCCACGGTCGGCGCCCTCCTGCTGCTGGCGGCCGGCATGGGGCTGGCCTGGACGGGCGGGCGGTTGCTCCCGAGTTCCTAGGGTAAGAGCGCCCTCATGGCCCGGGTGATCGCTGACATCTCCATGTCCCTGGACTGCTACGTGACCGGCCCGTCCCCCTTTGCGGGTCTCGGTGAGGCCCTGCGGGCCTGGGCCCTGCACCCGGACACGGTCGACGCCGCCGCCCTTGACGACGCGGTGGCGAACACCGGCGCGGTCGGCTATGGCCCGGTTCTCGTTGTCACCCGCAAGCCGCCGTCGTCGGTCCGGCTGGAGTCCAGGTTCTCGTTCGTGGTGGACGGGCTGGAGAGCGCGGTGCGTCAAGGGCTGGCGCTGGGGGGAGCGGGATGTGGTCGTGATGGGCGGCGCGTCGACGATTCAGGGCGCGCTGACGGGTGATCTGGTGGACGAGTTGCGGATCCATCTGGCGCCGGTGGTGCTGGGTGGAGGGACGGCTCTGTTCGCGCGGGGGTTCGCGCTCTCGATGCGGCAGATGCATGTGCGGGTGTCGGGGCAGGCGACACACCTGACCTATCAGCTCCGCTGACGGGTGTCGCGGGTCAGTTCGTAGAACGTGATGGCGGCGGCGGTGGCGACGTTGAGCGAGTCGACGTCGTTGTGCATCGGGATGACAACGCGGGCGTCGCTCAGCGCCATCGCCTCGGCCGTCAGTCCCGGTCCTTCGGCGCCCAGCAGCAGGGCCGGCCGCTTGCGCTGGTCGGGGGTCAGGTCGAGGAGTGCGACCGCGTCCGGGGCCGGGGTCATCGCGAGCAGGGTGAAGCCGGACTCGCGGATGGTGGTGAGCGGCGCCGGCCAGGAATCGACCTTGGTGTAGGGGATCGCGAACACCTCGCCCATGCTGACCCGGACGGCCCGGCGGTAGAGCGGGTCGGCGCACGTGGGGGAGAGGACGACGGCGTCGATGCCGAGGGCGGCCGCGCTGCGGAAGAGGGCGCCCAGGTTGGTGTGGGTGTTCAGGCCCTCCAGGACGGCCAGGGTGCGGGCGCCGGCGAGCAGGTCGTCCAGGGTGGGCAGCGGGCGGCGGTGGAACGAGGCCAGGATGCCGCGGTGCACATGGAAGCCGGTGATCGACTCCAGGACGGGCTGGGTGGCGGCGTAGAGGGGCGCGTCGTCGGGGAGGCCGGTCAGCTGGTCGGCGCGTTTCTCGTCGACGAGGGCGGAGCGCATCCGGTAGCCGGCGCGCAGGGCCCGGCCGATGACCAGCTCGCCCTCGGCGATGAACAGGCCGTTGGGTGGCTCCCAGCGGGTGCGGAGCTCGACGTCGGTGAGGGCCCGGTAGTCGCCGATGCGGGGGTCGTCGGGGTCGGTGATGCTGACGGCTGGCACGTCCAGCATTGTGCCGACCGGCCCGGCGGCCCGGCGCACCGGCCGGGCCGCGCCACGACCCGGCGGCGCCGCGCACCCGGGCCGGGTGCGCGGCGCCGGGGCGTCAGTAGGCGAGGCCGACGGTGTTGTGCGCGCTGGCCGGGGCGTACCACCGGCCGCCGTCGAAGGTGGCGTCGTAACCACTGAGAACCAGCTTGATGGCCGAGATACCGGACGGGAGCGGGCCGACGCGGCACTCGGCGTAGCCGTTGGTGTCGGTGGTGGCCTCGCAGAGCAGGTACTGCTCGCCGCTGACGACGAACCGGATCGGCAGCCCGGGTGCGGGCCGGCCGTTCACCTGGGTGAACTTGGCCTTGAAGCCGGAGATCTGACGGCCGAGCAGGTCGACCTTGGCGTAGAAGGCGACGGCGTTGAGGCGGAGCGGGGGAGCGAACGATGCCACGGCAGCGCTGCCGACGCCGAGCGACGCCAGGGCCGTCAGGGCGGCAACAGCAACGCGCACGGTCGTATATTTCATGAAATGTCTCCTGGCTCGAGGGTCCACAAGCAGGACCGAGAGCAGGCTATGACATTTGTCCGTATTTGACCTGTTCAACGTGCACTCGAAAGAGTGCAAGAACAGCGAAACGGTAGCGTTGGCACGTGACGGATGGGATCTACGTGGGCAACGCCGACCCGGACGCGCTGGCCGACTCGGGCTGGTTGCTGGGGCATTTCAAGCCGGAGGGCGACCCGCGGCACAGCACGGATGTCGAGATCAAATGGGGCCGGCACGCGCCGGGTGATCGGCGGGCGAAGTGGGTGCGCGGCGAGCACCGGACCGCGCTGCTCGTGTTGATCAGCGGGTGTTTCCACATGGAGTTCCCAGAAAGAACGGTCGTTCTCGCAAAGCAGGGCGACTACGTCGTGTGGGCACCGGGCGTCGACCACTCCTGGTACGCCGCCGAGGAGTCGGTGGTCCTCACCGTCCGGTGGCCGTCGGTCCCCGGGTACCGCGTCACTCCTGCGGATCGTGATGGATCCGCGCCGACGCCACGCCCAGCTGACGGAGGGCCGCACCCGTCGCCGCGATCATGAGGGGTGGGCCGGCCAGGTAGACCTCGTGGCGGGTCCACTCGCCGTACGCGGCCACCGCGTCGGTGACCAGGCCCGACGCGTACGGGCCGGGGTCGCCCTCGGCCACCACCGGTACGACCGTGGCCCGGGGTGCGGCGTGTGCCAGCTCGGTCAGCTCGTCGATGTCGTAGAGCTCGTCCAGGTCGCGTACGCCCCAGAACAGGACGGCGGTGCGCGGGTCCGCGGTGGCGGCCAGCTCGGCGAGCATGGCCTTCATGGGCGCCACCCCGGTGTCCCCGGCGATCATCAGGACGCCCCGGCCCGGCTCGGCGGGCAGGATCATGGCGCCCTCGGCGCGGGCGATCCGGACGTGCTCGCCGGTCCGGGTGTGGTGCACGAGGTTGCCGCTCACGCCGGTCTCGGTCTTGGCCCGGACGTGGAGCTCCACGATGCCCGGGTCGAGGCCGACGGCCAGCGAGTAGGGCCGCCAGACGCCGGGGACGCCGGGCACCTCGATCCGCGCGTACTGCCCGGCGCGGAACGGCATCGGCAGGAACGGCCGCAGGCGCAGCACGGCGAGGTCGGGCCGGCGCAGCTCGTGGCCGACGACCTCGGCGTCCCAGGCGGTCGGCTGGTAGGCGACGAGCGTCCCGCCGTGCACGATCCATTCGTATGTGTGCTGCCACGTCCAGCGCCACGCCTGGTCGAAGTCCTGCCGCCAGGCGCCGGGCGCGGTTCCGGCCCGCATCGCCTCGGCGAGGGCCGCGCCGACCAGCTGCAGCTGCTGCCACTGGATGCCGCACTCGGCGAGCGCCGCGCCGAGCTGGGCGCAGCCGGTGACCAGGACCGGCGGGTTCTCCATGTGGTGGACGAGCCAGGTGAGCGCTCGGGCGAGCTGGTCACGCTGCGTCTGCGGGGTGCCGGGCAGCGACGCGAGCAGGTCGGGCTGGGCCTGCAGCAGCGCGTGCCAGAGCCGGTCGGCGACCTCGTCCGCGCCGCCGGCGAACGTCAGGCTGGTGACGAGCAGCCGCTGGGTGTCGCGCAGCGCGATGTCGTCGGCGGGGTCCATGCCGTCGGCGGGCGACATCGGACGCGACGGCTTCGCCGCCGGCGGCCTCGGAACATACTGCGGGCCGGGGAATTCGGTGCCGGGCGCACCGATCGGGCGAATGCCCTCCAGCTTGGGGATTTCGGGCACGGGAGTGGCCGGTCCGGCTGGATTCACACCCGTGATGGGTACGGTGGAATCGCGCCGTTTTCCCCTCGGCTCCTTCCGCGCCTCCAGCCCGGCCCGCCCCACTGTGGCACCGGGATCGCCCCGCCAGAGCAGCTCGGCACTCCCGCGCTGCACGGTGGGCGGCTTCCCGGAGTCGCGGGCGGCCGGTCCCCGGTCCGAGCCGGAACCCGCCGCCGGAAAGTACGGCGAGGCGGGCTTCTTCTCCGTCTTCTCGTCGTCCCTCTCGTCGTCCTTCTTGCCGCCGCTGAGTTCGGAGAGTGCCGCGGCGGTGTCCGCCTCGCCGGCCGATGCCGCGTCCGGCGCGTTCTGGCGCAGCCGGATGGCCCGTAACAGGGCGAGCAGATGCGGGTCCGACGCCGGCCCCGAACCAGACGACACTGACACCCCCGAGACAGCGGAACAAGCCGGACAGTACAACCGTACTCAGTTGTCGCCGCCGTGACCGGGGAGTCAGGTGGTGAGCAGCTTCTGATAGGCGGCCGGGATGTGGTGCGGGCCGCCCGGGGTGAAGACGGCGGAGTGGGAGGCGTCGGCCCAGGCCGAGTCCGGGACGGCGGCGCGCAGGGCGACCAGGACCGGGGCGTCGTCGGTCAGCAGCGAGAGGGCGACCAGGCACTCCTCGGCCTCGCCGACGCACTCGAACGGCTTGTGCGCGTCGACGCCGAGCAGTTCGAGGAAGCCGGGGGTCTGTGCCGGGTCGGCGAACAGGTCGCGGCCGAAGATGTGCGCGAGCCGCTCGCGGGTCATGTGCGGTGCCATCGCCAGGAACACGAAGCGGCACTTCGGACAGTCACCGCACCAGCGGGCGGTCGGGTCGTGAAGTTTGAACGCCTTGTTACAGCTGGTGACAACGTCATCATACGCTGTGTAGCCGGCGAAGAGCTGGGCGATGTGCAGCTCGGACAGGGTCCGCAGCAGCGAGAAATACGGGTCGGTGAGCCCGGTGTGCGCGCTCACGGCGTCCCGCAGCAGACCCTCGGCGACGACGCCCTTGGACCACTGATGGTTCACCTCATGACCGTTCCAGACCAGGTTGGGGTCGGAGGCGGACCGCTCGTTCGACATCACCACCGGCCCGAGGCCGTGCCAGACCGCGGTCGCGACGGCGATCAGCGAGTTGATCGCGGTGACCGGGATGTGGCCGTTCAGCGCGCCGGCCCGGTTGAGCTCGAACAGGCGGGGGTCGAGTTTGCGGCGGGCGGCCAGGGCGGGCAGGCCGGAGGCGGCGTTCACGTTCTCGATCACCGGGTTGGGGTTGACCGAGAACGGCACCGGGTCGAGCCCGGCGGCGCGCAGGATCTCCAGGGTGACGATCGAGTCCTTGCCGCCGCCGACGGCGCTCAAGGGCCGGCCGTGCGTCTCCACGGGGGCGGCGGCCGGGATCGTGCCGGGCGTCTCGACGGTCAGGTCCAGGACGTGGGGGAGTTGGTTGCGATACGCGTACTCCGCGAGGCCGTGGGTGTAGACGGCGGTGAAGAAGTCCTGGACAGCGGGCGCGACCGGCTTGGGGGCGATCACCCGCGGCGGGGCACCGACCTTGTAGTAGCTGACCCCGGCGACGACGTGCAACAGGTCGAGCACCCGCAGGAACGTGTCGGGCACCGCGCGGCCGTGCGGCAGCGGGAACGTGATCGTCTCGGTGAAGTGCAGCGGCTCCGCGCCCTCCAGCACGTAGTCGAACGTCGCGACCCCGGTCGAGGGGTCGAACGCGTACGAGGGGAAGCGCATGGCGTCGAACTGCACCCGGAAACTCCTGTCATCTGGCCGACGGGCAATATTAGTTCGGTCCGGCCATCACCGCCTTCGAGGGAGACGACGTGCGACTTGCAGATCTGCGTGGCCGCTCGGTGGCGGTGTGGGGAACCGGCAAGGAGGGCCGCGCCGCGGTCACCGCGATCGCGGAGCACGAGCCGTCCCGGCTGATCGCGGTCGACGACAGCCCGGGATACCTGGACGTGGAGTGGGAGGGTGCGCTCTCCGCGCTCGCGCCGCTGGCCGGTGGTGAGCACGCGTTCGCGTCGCTGGCCAGCGCGGACGTCGTGGTGCGCTCGCCGGGAGTGCCGCAGACCCACCCGTTCCTGCGCGAGCTGCGAGCGCGGGGGATCACGGTCACCGGCGGCAGCGCGCTGTGGATGGCGGACAACGCGGCCCGGACCGTCGGTGTGACCGGCAGCAAGGGCAAGAGCACGACGTCGAGCCTGATCAGCCACCTGCTGGCGGCGGTCGGGCGGCCGAACGCGTACGGCGGGAACATCGGCATCCCGCTGCTGGACCTGCCGCCGGCCGAGCTGTACGTGCTGGAGCTCTCCAGCTACCAGTGCGCCGACCTGACGGACTCGCCGCGGGTGGCCGTGGTGACCTCGCTGTTCCCGGAGCACCTGGACGCCCACGGCGGCGAGCGGGAGTACTACCGGGACAAGCTGAACCTGCTGCGGTACCGGCCGGAGCTGATCGTGGTGAACGGCGCGGACGAGCGGCTGCGCGACGAGATCCGCGGCGTGACGGACGCGAGCGGCTTCCCGCCGGTGCCGGCGGCGGCGGACGACTCGCGGTTCCGGGTCGAGGACGACGTCGTCTTCTGCAGTGACGACGAGCTGTTCCCGCGCGCGGCGCTGGCGCTCAAGGGCAGGCACAACGAGCGGAACCTGTGCGTGGCCCTCGCGGTGCTGGACGGCATGGGCGTCGACGTGGTGGGCTCGCGGGAGGCGATCGCGGAGGCGGTCCGGTCGTTCCGAGGGCTGCCGCACCGGCTCGCCGAGATCGAGGACGGGTCCGGGATCACGTTCGTCGACGACACGCTCTCCACGAGCCCCTACTCGGCGATCCACGCGATCGAGGCGTACGAGGGGCGGCCACTCACCGTGCTCGTCGGCGGAACCGATCGTGGCCTTGACTACACACCGTTGCGAGAATTTCTGTCATCGCGCGAACTCACCGTAATCGGCCTGCCGGACAGCGGCCCCCGGATCCTGTCGGTCATTTCCGATTTGCCGGGCGTCCGCACGCTGCCCTCGGAGGATCTTTTCGACGCGGTGCGTATCTCGCGCGAGGTGACCCCGGCCGGTGGCGTCGTGCTGCTGTCGCCGGCCGCACCCTCCTACGGCCGGTTCCGTAACTTCGAGCACCGCTCCGAGGCCTTCGCCCAAGCGGTCCGCGACACCGCAAAGTAGCCCTCGCCCAACCCGCGTGTGGTTTTCGGGCGCGCCCGTGGGCCGTACTTCACACGCGGGGTGGTGTGAGCGGTTGTGTGTGGAGTTGGGGTGCGCCTGTGGGCCGTACTTCACACGCGGGGTGGGGTGAGTGGTTGTGTGTGGAGTTGGGGTGCGCCTGCGGGCCGTACTTCACACGCGGGGTGGTGTGAGCGGTTGTGTGTGGAGTTGGGGTGCGTGGGTGGGCCGTACTTCACACGCGGGGTGGTGTGAGCGGTTGTGTGTGTGTGTGTGTGGAGTTGGGGTGCGTGGGTGGGCCGTACTTCACTCGTGGGTGGCGACTCGGCCGGCGGCCGGATGATCGGCGTGCGCGGCGACTGGCGGCCCTCCGAGACGGCGTGCGGGTGTGGTCGCTTCTGCCGGCGCGGCTGTCGCGTACGGAAAATTTTTTGATCTTGTTTCCTGCGTAACGACGAGGTTTCGCCGCGTCACGGAGATTGTCCGAACGGCCCAGCGTGCGTCACCGAAAAGATGATCTGCCATGGGCTGAAGGTGCTAGGACAAAACAGTCACAAACTGGACATGTGATGGCGATCACGCTGTAAGGGATGTTTCCGGATTGATGACCGTCATCCGGGGCGCGCGAAACATCAGTTCATTGCCGCAGGTCAGGTAACGGTTTGAAAACTTCACCCAGGCGCTTGACATGAAGGGGCGGTTAGTAAGAACTTTTACCGCGACAGTAAACAGTCCTTCCTGAAAGGGTGTCCGATGGCTGAGCCGGAGATGGACGGCACCGCGATGGCCGCGGTCGCCCCCTCGCTGGTTCGCGACAAGGCCTCCCTGAACGGGAGCCCGCACCTGGCGGACGGGGTCTTGCTGCGGGTTCGCACACTTCTGCCCGAGTTCACCGGCGCGCTGCAGCGGGTCGCGGAGCAGGTCCTCACGGACCCCGCCGCCGCTTCGCGAGCCACCATCGTCGAGCTGGCCGAGCGCAGCGGCACCTCGCCCGCGACGGTCACCCGGTTCTGCCGGGCGGTCGGCTTCGACGGATACGCGGACCTCCGCCTCGGCATCGCGGCGGAGACCGGCCGGGCCCGCTCGGCCGGCTGGACCGTCGACATCGGCCGCGAGATCCAGCCGAACGATCCGCTCGAGCGGGTCCTCGGCCAGATCATGGCGGCCGACACGCGGGCCATGCACGACACCGCCTCGCTGCTCGACCTGAGTGAGGTGGCGCGAGCCGCGGTGGCGATCGCCGCCGCGGCGCGGGTGAACATCTTCGGCGCCAGCGGAAGCGCGCTGGTCGGCGAGGAGATGCAGTTCAGTCTGCACCGCATCGGCATCCCGGTGTGGGCCTGGACCGACGTGCACAACGGTCTGGCCAGCGCCGCGCTGTCGAGGCCCGGCGACGTCGCGCTCGGTATCTCGCACAGTGGCGAGACCGGCGAGACGATCGAGCTGCTCGCGGAGGCGAACAGCCGGGGCGCCACCACGATCGCGCTGACCAGCTTCCCCCGATCCCCGCTGGCCGAGCTCGCCGACATCGTCCTGCTCACCGCAACCCAGGCGACCACGTTCCGTCCGGACGCCCTCAGCGCACGACACCCGCAGCTGGTCGTCCTCGACCTGCTCTACGTCGCCGTCGCGCAACGCACCCACGAACGTTCGCATGCCGCGTTCCAGCGCACCGCTCAGGCCGTGCACGGGCACAAGGCCGCGAAAGACAGCTAACCCTTTTCTCGAAAAATTATGAAATTCCCTGGGGAGGAAAAGTGAAGCGCAAGATCGCGGTAGCCGCGGCGCTCGCTGCGACGCTGGTCGGCGTCGCCGCGTGTGGCGGAAACAGCTCGGACGAGGGCGCCACCTCGGCGACCGGCACTGTCGACGGCAAGGGCAAGACCCTCAAGGTCTGGCTCATGGTCGACGCCGAGACCGCCTGGAAGCCCGTCGTCGAGGACGCCACTGCGCGGTTCACCGCCGCGACCGGCGCCCAGGTCAACGTCGAGTACCAGCAGTGGGCCAACCACCTCACCAAGCTGGACGCGACCCTGGCCGGCTCGGACGTGCCGGATGTCGTCGAGCTCGGCAACACCGAGTTCTCCAAGTACGTCTTCAACGGCGGCTTCGCCGAGCTGAACAAGGGTGACTTCGAGAACTCCGACACCTGGCTGCCGGGCCTCTCCGGCGCCTGTGAGCTCGACGGCAAGACCTACTGCGTGCCCTACTACGCCGGTGCGCGCGTGCTGATCTACCGCACCGACCTGTTCCAGAAGGCGGGCATCGCCGAGGCGCCGAAGACCTACGCGGACTTCACCGCCGCCGCCGACAAGCTGCAGGCCGGCAACGCCGCGGACAAGAAGTTCAGCGCGATGTACATGCCGGGCCAGTACTGGTACGCGGCGATGTCGTGGGTCAAGTCCTCCGGTGGCGAGATCGCCAAGAAGGACGGCGACAAGTGGGTCGGCCAGCTGTCCTCCCCGCAGTCGCAGGAGGGCCTGCAGAAGTGGGTCGACATGGTCAAGAAGTACTCGAAGGCCGACGTCACCAAGAACGAGAACGAGCAGGCCGGCATCTTCTCGCAGGGCTCGGGCGGCATGTTCTACGGCAACGCCTGGGAGCAGGGTGTCGCTGAGGAGGTCCGCAAGGACCCGAACGACCCGAACTCCCCGCTGGTCCCGACCAAGGTGAAGGGCAAGCTCGCCGCCGCGCCGATGCCGGAGATCCCCTCCTTCCTCGGTGGCTCGAACCTCGGTGTGACCCAGAAGAGCGGCAACAAGGAGCTCGCCGCTCAGTGGATCAAGCACTTCACCGACGCCAAGTCGATGGAGGGCCTGATCAAGGCCAGCGCGCTGCCGAACTCGACCGCGCTGCTGGACAAGGCCGCGACGGACAACCCGAAGATCGCTCCGTCCGCGCTCGCCGCGAAGCTGAGCTGGTTCCCGCCGAACGCCGAGAAGTGGGCCGACGTGGAGAAGGCCAGCGTTCTGCAGACCATGCTGACCGACATCCTGACCGGTAAGAAGACGGTGGCCGACGGCGCCAAGTGGGCCGACGAAGAGATCAACAAGACGCTCAACGAGGCCTGATGACCGCCAGTGGCGCCCGGTCCCTCGCGGCCGGGCGCCACACCTCACCGGAGGATCAAGGATGACCGCCGTCGACTACCCGCCGACCCCGGCGCCGCCGCAGCAGACACCGCCGGCGCGCGCTGCGCACCGGAAGCGCCGCCGGAGCAGTAGCGACGCCCGCGTTCCCTGGCTGCTCTCGCTGCCCACGCTGCTGATCCTGGTGGCGATGCTGGGCTACCCGCTGTTCCGCATGATCGAGCTGTCCTTCCAGAACATGCGGCTCCGCGAGCTGATCACCGGACTCAACCCGCCGTGGGTCGGCCTCGAGCAGTACTCGAAGGCGCTGACCGACGGCGTCTTCTGGGGTGTCGTGCTGCGTACCGCGGCCTTCACCGTCGTCTCGGTGACGCTGTCGGTCCTGCTCGGCCTCGGTATCGCGCTGCTGATGCGCCGGGTGCACAACCGGGTCCGGCTGTTCATGATGATCGCGATGATGTTCGTGTGGGCGCTGCCGCAGCTGGTCGCCGCGCAGGCGTTCCGCTGGCTGACCGACTCCGACTTCGGCGTCCTCAACTACCTGATCGACAAGCTCCCCGGCGTCGACTTCGCGAACCACAGCTGGTTCGTGAACCCCTGGGAGGGCTGGGCGGTGATCACCACGCTGGTGGTCTGGGCCGGTATCCCGTTCCTGGCGATCTCGCTGAGCGCCGGCCTCACCCAGGTGCCCAAGGAGCTGCTGGAGGCGGCGACCGTGGACGGCGCCTCGGCCTGGCAGTCGCTGCGCAGCATCACCCTGCCGATCCTGAAGCCGCTGCTCACCATCGTCACCACGCTCTCGGTGATCTGGAACTTCGGCCTGTTCACCCAGAACTGGGCGCTGCGGGACGGTCACCCCGAGCCGGTGTACCAGACCCTTGCCACGTTCTCCTACACGCAGGCGTTCGGGCAGTCCCGGTACAGCTACGGCTCGGCGATCTCGGTGATCACCGTGCTGCTGATGCTCGGCGTGATGGCGTTCTACATCCGCCAGATGTTCAAGATCGGAGAGGTGGACTGATGGCCCGCCACGACGACGGCGTCGTCACCGTCGGACGCAGCCGTATCGGTACGTTCTTCGCGAACAGCACCGGGATCATCTTCGGACTGGTCATGCTGTTCCCGGTGTACTGGGTGCTGAACACGGCGTTCAAGCCGGACAGTGAGGTCCGTAGCTTCACGCCGACGTTCCTGCCGCAGTCACCGACGCTGGACAACTTCAAGTCCGCGCTGGGTGAGGAGCTGTTCCTGCCGGCGATGGTGAACGGCCTGATCATCACGGCGATGGCGGTGGCGGCGGCACTGGTCGTCGGCTTCCTGGCGGCGCTGGCGATCGCGCGGTTCCAGTTCTACGGCCGCAAGTCGATCATCCTGGTCGTCCTGGCCGTGCAGCTGGTGCCGTTCCTGGCCCTGCTCATCCCGCTCTTCCTCATGCTGCAGAGCGCGAACCTCACCAACAGTCTGGTCGGCGTCTCGCTGGTCTACCTGGTGCTGCTCCTGCCGTACACGGTGTGGACGCTGCGCGGCTTCATCTCCGGCATCCCCCGGGAGCTGGACGAGGCCGCGATGATCGACGGCTGCTCCCGGGCGCAGGTGTTCTGGCGGATCATCCTGCCGCTCACCGGCCCCGGCCTGGTGGCCACCTCCGTCTACGGGTTCATTCAGGCGTGGAACGAGTTCATCATCATCAACACCCTGAACAGCCCGGAGAAACAGAACCTCATGGCCTGGCTGCTGTACAACCAGACCGAGCGCGGTACCGCCTGGGGCCCCCTCATGGCCGGTGCGATCATCACGTCCATTCCGGTGGTGGTCTTCTTCCTGCTGATTCAGCGCAACATCGCAACGGGGTTGACTGCCGGCGCCGTCAAGGGCTGAGTACTATCCCGGAACCCTCTGAAAGGACATCGATGTCTGACATAACGACTTCCGAGCTCGACCGTCGGACCCTGCTGCGCCGCGCTGCCGCGGTCGGTTTCGCCTCCGTTCCGGCCGTGGGCATGCTCAGTGCCTGCGTCGGCGGCGGCGAGGAGGACACGACCGAGCAGGCGACCGGTACGAAGTCGGCGGAGAACCCGCTCGGCATCGACCCGAAGACCGGCATCGAGGTGATCATCTTCGACGGTGGACTCGGCACCAAGTACGCCACCGACGTCGACATCCCGCTGTACAACAAGAAGTGGCCGGAGTCCAAGGTGACCTACTCGGCCACCCAGGAGGTCTCCACCGTCGTCCAGCCGCGGCTCAACGCCGGCGACGCGCCCGACATGATCAACAACTCGGGCTCGAAGCTGATGGACTTCGGCGCCGTGGTCAACGCGGGCCAGGCGCAGGACCTGACCGAGCTGTTCGCCGCGCCGTCCTGGGACATCGCCGGCAAGACGGTGGCCGACACGCTGGTGCCGGGCGCCATCGAGCAGGGCACCTACAACGGCAAGCCGTACGCGGTGAACTACGCGTACACGGTGTTCGGTCTCTGGTACAACAAGGCGCTGTTCACCAAGAACAACTGGACCGTGCCGACCACCTGGGCCGACTTCACCGCGCTCTGCGACAAGATCAAGGCCGCCGGCATCGTGCCGTTCGGCTACGCGGGTGCGAACGCGTCGTACTACATGGTCCGCGCGATCATGACCAGCGCCGGCAAGATCGGCACCGAGCAGGTGCTGAAGGACATCGACAACCTGAAGCCCGGCGCGTGGAAGAACGACGCCGTGCTGAAGGCCGCCGAGGCGTGGGCCGAGATCGGCAAGAAGTACATCGACAAGAGCTTCCTCGGCCTCAAGCACACCGAGGTCCAGCTCCGCCAGAACCAGGACAAGCTGGCCTTCTACCCGTGTGGTTCGTGGCTGGAGAACGAGCAGGCCAAGGACACCCCGTCCGGCTTCGAGTACTCGATCGCCCCGTACCCGAGCGTCACCACGTCCGACCAGCTCCCGGCTCCCGCCCTCAACGCGGCGGCCGGCGAGATCTACTTCGTCGCCAGCAAGGGCAAGAACCCCCGTGGCGGTATGGAGTACCTGCGCGGCATGCTGTCGAAGGAAGCGGCGCTCGAGTTCACCAAGCTCACCAAGTCGCTCACCGTGGTCGCCGGCGCTGCCGACGGCCAGACCATCTCGCCCGGCCTCACCAGCGCCAACGAGGCGGTCGGCAAGGCCGGCAAGGACATCTTCATGGGCTACCTGTTCGACACCTGGTACAAGAAGCTCGACGACGAGTCCCGCATCGCCGCGAACGACCTGATGTTCTCCGACTACAACGCGCAGAAGTTCTGCGACCGGATGGAGACCGCCGCGCAGAAGGTCGCCGCCGACTCCTCCGTCACCAAGTTCACTCGCAGCTAAGGAGTAGACGCGCCATGCGGCACGGCAAGTACCCCTTCATCATCGGCTTTCTTGCCGTGCCGGTGGCGCTCTACGTCACCTTCGTCGTCGCGGCGTACCTGCAGACGTTCTATCTCTCGGTCCATCAGTGGTCCGGGCTGGGACCGATGAAGTACGTCGGCTTCGACAACTTCGTCAAGATCTGGGACGACGAGCTCTTCTGGAAGTCGATCTGGCACCACGGTTACCTGCTGATCGCGCTTCCGCTGGTCACGATCGCCATCGCGCTGTTCTTCGCGTTCCTGCTCAACGTCGGCGGGGGCATGAAGGGCGGCACCACGATCGGCGTACGCGGCTCCGGCTTCTACCGGGTGGTCTTCTTCTTCCCGCAGCTGCTGGCACTCGCCATCGTGGCGGTGATCTTCGGCCGGGTGTTCGCCTCGGACAAGAGCGGCATGCTCAACGGCCTGATGCCGGACTCGTGGGCGCCCTGGCTGTTCCTGGCCGACAAGCGGTGGGCCATGACCTGCATCGTGGTCGTGCTCATCTGGCAGGCGGTCGGCTTCTACGTGGTGCTGTTCTCGGCCGGCATGGGCGCGATCGAGCACGAGATCTACGAGGCCGCGGCGCTGGACGGCGCGACCAAGTTCACCCTGTTCTTCAAGATCACCCTGCCGCTGCTCTGGAACACCATCCAGGTCGGCTGGGTCTACCTGGGCATCGCCGCGTTCGACGCGTTCGCCCTGGTCAACATCATGTCGGTGGACCGGGGCGGCCCGGACGGCGCGACCTCGGTGCTGGCCATGATGATCTACCGCAACACGTTCGACTACTCGCAGGCCGGTTACGCCTCGGCGATCGGTGTCGTGCTGTTCTTCCTCACCCTCACGTTCGCCGCACTGACCCTGCGGGTCACCCGGCGTGAAGCCGTCTGAGCCGGAGGCGACGATGACCACTTCCGTTACCTCGGCGCCGGCCCCGGCCGCCGCGCCCACCCCGGCACAGCCCGCCAAGCACCGCGAGGTCGGTGTCCTGAACGGCATCGCCCACATCGCGCTGGTCTTCTGGGCGCTCGTCACGGTGGGCCCGCTGATCTGGGCCGTACTGGCGTCCTTCAAGAGCAACACCGAGATCTATCTGGGTACGCCGTTCGCCCTCCCCGAGCACTTCTCGTTCGAGAACTACGCCTCGGCCTGGCAGGAGGCGCACATCGGGCGCTACTTCCTGAACAGCGTCTTCGTGGTCTCGCTGAGCACCGCCGGCACCATGCTGTTCGGCTCGATGGCGGCGTACGTGCTGGCCCGCTACCGGTTCCGCGGCAACCGGTTCATCTACTACATGTTCGTCTCGGGCCTGGCCCTGCCGACGTTCATGGCGATCACGCCGCTGTTCTACATCCTCAACAACATGGGGCTGAAGAACACGTTCACCGGCCTGATCCTGGTCTACATCGCGTACTCGCTGCCGTTCACCGTCTTCTTCTTGGCGGCGTTCTTCAAGTCGCTGCCGCACGAGATCGACGAGGCGGCCACCATGGACGGCGCGTCGCACACCCGGAAGTTCTTCCAGATCATGATGCCGATGGCGAAGTCCGGCCTGATCAGCATCACGATCTTCAACATCGTCGGCCAGTGGAACCAGTACCTGCTACCCGTCGCGATCATGCAGGGCGCCGGTGCGGACTCGAAGTGGGTGCTGACACAGGGCATCGCGAGCATCAGCGTGCAGGCCGGTTACCACGCGGAGTGGGACGTGCTGTTCGCGGCGCTCACGCTCACGATCATCCCGATGATCATCGTCTACGCGATCTTCCAGCGGCAGATCCAGGCCGGCCTGACCGCCGGAGCGGTCAAGTAGGGGGTGCGTCACGGGGGCTCACCCCCGCCAGGCTGAGCAGGGCCTCGGTGGCTGGACTGATCGAGGTCACCGCCACCGAGACCTGCCAGGCCGGGCCGGAGCCGGTGACCTCCGCCGCGTGCAGGCCCTTGGCCTGGGGCTTGCGGGTCACCGGGGCCGGGACCAGGGCGACGCCCAGGCCCTGATGCACGAAGTCGAGCAGGGTGTGCACGTCGTTGACCTCGACCACGATGCGGCGGTCGGCTCCGGCGCGGGCGAAGGTGAGATCGTTGACTCGGCGGGCGCCCCAGTCGTCGCTGAAGTCGACGAAGTCCAGCCCCGCCAAATGCGATATTTCGCATTTGTCAGATAAGGCTAGCCCGTGTGCCGGGTGGCACAGCAGCATCATCGACTCGGTGCCGAGCGGCAGGAGGCGTACCCCCTCGGGAGCCGGACCCGGGAGCGCGACGAAACCCGCGTGCAGGCGCCCCACCCGGACCTGCTCGACCACCTGGCCGGAACCGGCGTAACGCAGCCGGACGTCGACGCCCGGATGGGCCCGGCGGAACGCCGCGACCAGCGGCGGAAGATCGATGATCCCGAGACACTGCTCGGAGCCGATCGCCAGGCTCCCGCGCAGCAGCCCGCGCACCGCCGCCACCGCGTTGCGAGCCGCCGCCGCGCTGGCCAGTGTCCGGTGCGCCTCGGTCAGCAGCGCCTGCCCGGCGTCGGTCAGCTCGACCCGCCGGGTGTGCCGCACGAACAATTCGGCGTCCAGCTCCCGCTCCAGCGCCCGGATCGAGGCGGAGAGGCCGGACTGGGCGACCCGCATCCGCTCGGCCGCTCTCGTGAAATGCCGCTCCTCGGCGACCGCCACGAAATACTCGAGATGCCGCAGTTCCACGATTCAGCACTGTAGCTGCTGAATCCGAGCGGTTTCTTCTGTTGGACGGTCCGTCCGGTGAGGGTAAGGGTGGTGCTCATGCAGACTCGTCGTATCGGAAACCTGGAAGTAGGCGCGATCGGCCTCGGTGGCATGCCGATGTCGATCGAGGGACGCCCGGACGAGGAGCGGTCGGTCCGCACCATCCACGCGGCCCTCGACGCCGGTGTGACCCTGATCGACACCGCCGACGCGTATCACCTCCACGCGGACGAGGTCGGTCACAACGAGACGCTGATCGCCCGCGCGCTGGCGAGTTACGGCGGTGACACGTCCGGTGTGCTGGTCGCCACGAAGGGCGGCCACCTGCGCCCCGGCGACGGCAGCTGGACCCTCAACAGCTCGCCGGAGTACCTCAAGCAGGCGTGCGAGGCCTCGCTCAAGCGGCTCGGTGTCGACGCGATCGGCCTGTACCAGCATCACCGGCCCGACCCGAGGGTGCCCTACGCCGACTCGATCGGCGCGATCCGCGACCTTCTCGACGCCGGCAAGATCCGGATGGCGGGCATCTCCAACGCGAACCCGGCGCAGATCCGCGAGGCTCAGGAGATCCTCGGCGGGCGCCTGGTCTCCGTGCAGAACCAGTTCTCCCCGGCCTTCCGTTCCTCCGAGCCGGAGCTCGACCTCTGCACCGAGCTGGGCATCGCTTTCCTGCCCTGGTCACCCTTGGGTGGCATCAGCCGGGCGGGCACGCTGGGCGGTCAGGCTGCGGCTTTCCAGAAGATCGCAGAGAGGTACGGAGTGAGCCCGCAACGGGTGTGCCTCGCCTGGCATCTCGCGAAGTCCCCGATCGTCATCCCGATCCCCGGGAGCAGCCGGCCCGAGACGATCATCGACTCCGTGGCCGCCGCCGACCTGACTCTGACCGCTGACGACCTCGCGGAGCTGAACTGATGGAGTACCGCCGCACCGGCCGCAGTGGCCTGAAGCTGCCCGAGATCTCGCTCGGGCTCTGGCACAACTTCGGCGACGACAAGCCTCTCGAAACCCAGCGCGCGGTCCTGCGCCGTGCCTTCGAGCTGGGCATCACGCACTTCGACCTGGCCAACAACTACGGCCCGCCGTACGGCTCCGCCGAGTCCAACTTCGGCCGGATCCTCGCCACCGACTTCCGGTCGCACCGTGACGAGCTGGTGATCTCCACGAAGGCGGGCTACGACATGTGGCCCGGACCGTACGGCGACTGGGGCTCGCGCAAGTACCTGACCGCGTCGCTGGACCAGTCGCTCAAGCGGATGGGCGTGGACTACGTCGACATCTTCTACTCGCACCGGTTCGATCCGGAGACGCCCCTCGAGGAGACGATGGGCGCGCTGGACGCCGCGGTGCGGGCCGGCAAGGCGCTCTACGTGGGCATCTCGTCGTACTCGCCGGGCAGGACCGCCGAGGCCGCCGCGATCCTGCGGAGCCTGGGCACGCCGCTGCTGATCCACCAGCCGTCCTACTCGATGCTGAACCGCTGGATCGAGGACGGCCTGCTGGACACCCTGGAGGACGTGGGCGCGGGTTGCATCGCGTTCTCGCCGCTCGCGCAGGGCATGCTCACCGACCGCTACCTCAAGGGTGTGCCGGAGGGCTCACGGGCCAGCGAGGACAAGTCGCTCAGCACCGACCTGCTCAGCGACGAGAACCTCGACAAGATCCGGGCGCTGAACGCGATCGCGGAGCGCCGGGGACAGAGCCTGGCGCAGACGGCGATCGCCTGGGCGCTGCGCGACCCGCGGATGACCTCGCTGGTCCTGGGCGCCAGCAGCGTCGCCCAGTTGGAGGCGAACGTCGCGGCTCTGCGGAACACCACGTTCAGCGATGACGAGCTGGCCGAGATCGACAAGTACGCGACCGACTCCGGCATCAACCTCTGGGCCGGGTCCAGCGCGCATTAAGTGTCATACCCCCGGGTGAGAATGGCCAGGTGCTGGTAGCCGTCTCACCCGATCCCGACGGCCGCGGCGGCCACCTGGCGGATCTCTCCGCCGATGCGGCGCCGCGGCACGTCGGTGACCTCGCGCGGGCCATCGCCGACCGTGAGGCCGCCGACGGTCCCCGCTGGATCTGGGCGGCCACCGCTGACCTCTATCCGGCGCTGCTGCGCGCCGGCGTGCGGGTGGCCCGCTGCCACGATCTCGAGCTGACCGAGGCCCTTCTGCTCGGTCACGCCGGTCGCTGGGGCGAGCCTCGCGCGCCGGCCGCGGCGTGGGCCAGGGCGCACGGCCTTCCGGTGCCGGCCGATCCGCTGCGTCCCGGCGCCGAGCCGCCGGGCTTCGCCCAGGCCGCGCTTTTCGAGAGCGTTCCGGCGCCGGCTCTGGGGCTGCGAGAGCTCATTGAGGTGTACGGGGAACAGCAGCGCCGCGTCGAGAAGACCGAGCATCCCGGCCGGTTCCGGATGCTGGTCGCGGCCGAGTCCGCCGGTGCGCTGATCGCCGCCGAGATGGGACACACCGGCCTGCCGTGGCGGGCCGACGTCCACGACCAGCTGCTGAGGGAGCTGCTCGGCCCACCGCAGCCGGTCGGGCCGCCCCGCCGCCTCGCCGAGCTGACCGCCGAGATCAACGACGCGTTCGGCGTGCGCGGCCTGCACCCCGACTCACCGGCCGAGGTGGTGCGCGCCTTTGCCCGCGCCGGCGTCGACGTGCCGAACACCCGAGCGTGGGTGCTGCGCCACGTCGAGCACCCCGCGGTCGCGCCGCTGCTGGAGTTCAAGGAGCTCTACCGCATCTGGACCGCGCACGGCTGGACCTGGTGCGACGCCTGGGTGAGCGACGGCCGCTTCCGCCCGGAGTACGTTCCCGGCGGGGTCGTCTCCGGCCGTTGGGCCACCCGTGGCGGCGGTGCCCTGCAGGTCCCCAAGGTGGTCCGCCGGGCCGTCATGGCCGATCCGGGCTGGCGGTTCGTGGTCGCCGACGCCGGCCAGCTGGAGCCCCGGGTCCTGGCCGCCGTCTCCGGCGACGCGCGCCTGGCCCGCGCCGCCGCCGAGGGCGACCTCTACGCCGCGCTGGCCACCGACTCGTTCGACGGCGACCGGGCCAAGGCGAAAATCGCCCTGCTCGGCGCGATGTACGGGCAGACCGGCGGCGACGCCATCCCGGCCCTTGCCGTCCTGCGCCGCCACTACCCGGTCGCCTTCGACTATGTGGAGGCGGCCGCTCGCACCGGTGAGGCCGGCGGCCTCGTCCGGTCGTGGCTGGGGCGCACATGCCCGCCCTCTTCTTCCGCCTTGCGCGATGCCGGGCTCGATCCGCCCGACGAGGTCGCGCCGCCACCGGGCCGGGCCCGAGGGCGATTCACCCGGAATTTCGTGATTCAGGCCACGGCGGCCGAGTGGGCTTTGGTGCTGCTTGCCACGCTGCGGGTGGCTTTGGAGGGATCTGCGGCCGAGCTGGTGCTGTTCGTGCACGACGAGGTGGTCGTGCACTGCCCCGCCGAGCAGGCCGAACAGGTCGTGGCCGCGGTCCACGAGAGTGCCGCAACGGCCGGGCGGCTGCTCTTCGGCGCCACGACGGTGCGTTTTCCTCTGGACGTCTCAGTGGTTGGTGCCTACGCCGACGCGAAGTGAGGAAGTGGGTATCGTTGGTTCTCCGGCCGAGAGGCGCTGCAGCGGGCCCACCCGTCACGCTCGACCGGTGAACCACCCGAAACAAGGGCGCCTCCGACATCCTCGGAGGTGTACCCGTTGCCTGAAACAGTTGCCACTCTGCGTGAGCTGCTCGCCGAGCGGATCCTCGTGCTCGACGGCGCCTGGGGCACGATGCTGCAGGGCGCCAAGCTCACCCCGGCCGACTACCGCAACGAGCTGATCCCGGCGGACCACCCCCGGGACGTCACCGGCGACCCGGACCTGCTGATCCTGACCCGGCCCGACGTCATCCTCGACGTCCACCGGCAATATCTGGCGGCCGGCGCCGACATCACCACCACCAACACGTTCACCGCCACCAGCATCGCGCAGGCCGACTACGGCCTGGAGCACCTGGTCCGCGACATGAACGTGCGGGGCGCCCAGCTGGCCCGGCAGGCGGCCGACGAGGCGGCCGCCCGCGACGGGAAGCCGCGCTTCGTGGCCGGCTCGGTCGGCCCGCTGAACGTGACGCTCTCGCTCTCGCCCAAGGTCGAGGACCCGGCCTTCCGCGCGGTGACGTTCGACCAGGTCAAGGCGACCTATGAGGAGCAGATCTCAGCTCTCGTCGAGGGTGGCGTCGACCTGCTCCTGATCGAGACGATCTTCGACACGCTGAACGCCAAGGCGGCGATCGCGGCGGCGCGCTCCGTCGCCCCGTCGATTCCGCTCTGGATCTCGGTGACGATCGTCGACCTGTCCGGTCGCACGCTCTCCGGGCAGACCGTGGAGGCGTTCTGGCGCTCCATCGAGCGGGCCGAGCCGTTCGCGGTCGGCGTCAACTGCTCACTCGGCGCCACCGAGATGCGGCCGCACGTCGCCGACCTGGCCCGGCTCTCCGGGACATTTGTCGCGTCGCACCCCAATGCCGGCCTTCCCAACGCCTTCGGCGGTTACGACCAGACCCCGGCGGAGACCGGTGAGCTGCTGGCCGGCTTCGCCGCGGACGGCCTGGTCAACATCGTCGGCGGCTGCTGCGGCACCACCCCGGCGCACATCGCCGCGGTCGCCGAGGCGGTCGCCGGTGCCGCGCCCCGGGTCATCGACCCGCCCGCGCCGACCACCCGGTTCAGCGGCCTGGAGCCGTTCGAGATCGGGCCGGACACCGGCTTCGTGATGATCGGCGAGCGGACCAACGTCACCGGCTCGGCCAAGTTCCGCCGGCTCATCGAGGCCGACGACCACCAGGCGGCCGTCGACGTGGCCCTCGAGCAGGTCCGCGGCGGCGCCAACCTTCTCGACGTCAACATGGACGCCGACCTGCTCGACAGCGAGCGGGCCATGACGACCTTCCTCAACCTGATCGCGACCGAGCCCGAGGTGGCCCGGATCCCGATCATGATCGACAGCTCGAAGTGGTCGGTCCTGGAGGCGGGTCTCAAGTGCGTGCAGGGCAAGGGCGTGGTCAACTCGATCAGCCTGAAGGAGGGCGAGTCCTCGTTCCTCGACCATGCCCGCAAGATCCGCGAGTTCGGCGCCGGTGTCGTGGTGATGGCCTTCGACGAGCAGGGTCAGGCCGATACCGTCACGCGAAAAGTGGAGATTTGCGCGCGCGCGTACAATTTGCTGGTTTCTGATGGTTTTGATCCTCATGACATCATCTTCGATCCGAACGTGCTCGCGGTCGCGACCGGCATCGCCGAGCACAACGGGTACGCGAAGGCCTTCATCGACGCCATCCCGCTGATCAAGGAGCGCTGCCCGGGAGCCCGGATCAGCGGCGGCATCTCCAACCTGTCGTTCGCCTTCCGGGGCAACGACGTGGTGCGCGAGGCCATGCACTCGGCGTTCCTGTTCCACGCGGTCAGGGCCGGCCTGGACATGGGCATCGTCAACGCCGGCCAGCTCGCCGTCTACCAGGACATCCCGGCCGAACTGCTGGAACTCGTCGAGGACGTGATCTTCGACCGGCACCCGGACGCCACCGACCGGCTCGTCACGTTCGCCTCCACGGTGACCGGCTCCGGCGCCAAGCGCGAGGTCGACCTCTCCTGGCGGGAGGCGGAGGTCGAGGAACGCCTCAGCCACGCCCTGGTACACGGCATCGTCGACTTCATCGAGGCGGACACCGAGGAGGCCCGGCAGAAGCTGCCCCGGCCGCTCGACGTCATCGAGGGCCCGCTGATGGACGGCATGAGCGTGGTCGGCGACCTGTTCGGCTCCGGCAAGATGTTCCTGCCCCAGGTCGTCAAGAGCGCCCGGGTGATGAAGCGGTCCGTCGCCTACCTCCTGCCCTACATGGAGAAGGAGAAGGCGGAGGGCTCGCGCGGCCAGGGAAAGGTCGTCCTCGCGACGGTCAAGGGCGACGTGCACGACATCGGCAAGAACATCGTCGGCGTGGTGCTGGGCTGCAACAACTACGAGGTGATCGACCTCGGCGTGATGGTGCCCACGGCGAAGATCCTGGACACGGCGGTGGCCGAGGGCGCGGACGTCATCGGGCTGTCCGGGCTGATCACGCCGTCACTCGACGAGATGGTGGCGGTCGGGGCCGAGATGCAGCGGCGCGGCATGAAGCTGCCGCTGCTCATCGGCGGCGCGACCACCTCTCGCCAGCACACGGCGGTGCGGATCGCCCCCGCCTACGACTCGCCCACCGTCCACGTCCTCGACGCGTCCCGCGTCGTCGGTGTCGTCTCGGACCTGCTCGACCCGGTCCGGGCGGAGAAGCTCGACGAGTCCAACCGGGCCGAGCAGGAGCGGTTGCGCGTGCAGCACGAGCAGCGCCAGACCCAGCCCCTGCTCACGCTCGCCCAGGCGCGGGCCAACCGGGAGACGGTCGACTTCGGCGAGCTGCCGGTGCCGGCCTTCACCGGCGTCCGCGAGATCGCCCCCACCATCGCCGAACTCCGCCGCATGATCGACTGGCAGTTCCTGTTCCTGGCCTGGGAACTGAAGGGCAAGTACCCGGCGATCCTCGAACAGCCCGTCGCCCGCGAGCTCTTCGACGACGCCCAGGTCCTCCTCGATCAGATCATCGCGGACGGGTCCTTCCAGGCCCGCGGGGTCTACGGCTTCTGGCCGGCGCATTCCTCGGGTGACGACATCCTTCTCGCCAACGGCGCCTCGTTCCCGATGCTGCGGCAGCAGACGGCCAAGCCGGCCGGCCGCGCGAACCGCTGCCTCGCCGACTACGTCGCCCCTGCCGGGGACCACATCGGCGGTTTCGCGGTCGCCATCCACGGCGCGGACGAGCTGGCCCGCCGCTACGAGGCGGAGCACGACGACTACCGCGCCATCATGGTCAAGGCCCTCGCCGACCGCCTGGCCGAGGCGTTCGCGGAGTACCTGCACCTGAAGGCCCGCCGCGAATGGTTCGAACCCGACGCGACGCCGGCACTCGAGGACCTCCACGCGGAACGTTTCCGGGGCATCCGGCCGGCCCTCGGATATCCGGCCTGCCCGGACCACAGCGAGAAGCGCGATCTCTTCGAGTTGCTGGGCACGTCGGCGATCGGGGTGGGCCTCACCGAGTCGTTCGCGATGACCCCGGCGGCTGCCGTCAGCGGCCTGATCTTCGCGCATCCGGAGTCGCGCTACTTCACTGTCGGCCGTCTCGGCCGCGACCAGATCGAGGATTATGCCGTGCGGCGTGGGCTCGCGGTGGCCGAGGTGGAGCGGTGGTTGCGCCCCAACCTCGCGTATTCCATCGACTGAACCTGTGTGCCGGGGGCGTTGCTGGCGTCCCCGGCGCCCTCTCGCGCCCTCTCGCGCGCTCTCGCGCCCGCTCCGCGGCTCGCGCCTCGCGGCTCGCGCTGTTCCGCGCCTCGCTTCCCGCGCCTTGCGCGTTTCGCGCCGCCTTGCGCGTTTCGCATCGCCTTGCGCGCCTCGCGCCGCCTTGCGCGCCTCGCGGCCGAGCCGAGCCGAGCCGAGCGATCTTGGGCTTGGGAGCCGGTGACGGGCGGCCTGCGCCCAAGGTTCAGGGCGCTACCTGCTCGCCCACACGTCCAGGTTGAAGCGCTCCAGGACGCCGGGCACGAACAGGCCGGCGATCGAGAGCAGGGAGATCAGGGTGAAGGCGGTGCGAAGGATCACGACCTCGACCTTCCCGCCAACCCTCACGGCCATGCTGTTCGGGATCCCGATCATCATCCACATGCGGCGCCTGATCGGAATCGGCCACAGAATCGGGACACCGTTCTTAGTGATCATGTCGCCGAGGATGTGCACGAAGCAGCCCACCGCCACCGCGAGTCCCAGCAGCGGATAACCGCGGCCACTGGGCAGGTTCGCCGCCGTGAACCAGGCGATCGCACCGGACGCCAGCGTCACGATGACCCAGCCCGCGCGCTCGGCCCATTCGTCGAAGAGGCCGCGCAGCGCCAGCCCCGCCATGAAGAAGACGATCCCGACGACCGCCCACTGCCCGAAGTTGGCGCACAGCGCGGTGGTCGCCCACCCGATCAGCGCGCAGAACGGCAGCGTGTGGGTGAACGTACGATGCCCGTTGTCACGGCGTGGATCCCGCTTGAGCTTGGTCGCGGTGTAGACGCCCAGCGAGAACTTCTCCACCACCTCGGCGATGAACAGCGAGAAGACCCCGAACGTACGGGCCACCGTCGCGCCGCCCTGGTTGCGGGTGACCTTGCCGGAGAGGTCCAGATCCGGCAGGAGCGCGCCACCCGCGCATATCGCCGTACCGACCGCCACCTCGAGCGGCGTCTGGCTGATGTTGGCGAACTGGTCGAGCGCCCAACTGCCGGCCAGCCAGGCGGCCGCTCCCGAGAGAGCGTGCGACGGACCCATCATGTGCCTTGTCCCTCCCCGAACAAACTCGGCCACTCTGGCAGAGCGAACGGGGAAGATCAACGACCGTCGTGTCCATGTCGGACCGGTGTGTCAGAGATGACCGTGGCGGCCGACCGTGTACTCGAAGCGGTACCGTCCGTACCGCGCGTGCTTGATCAAGCCGATGACCAGGAAAGTCAGCGGGATGGCCGGCCAGAAGAAGGTCGCGTTGGAGAGCATCCACAGTCCGGTCAGGAGCCCGGCGATCACCAGGATGAAGCTCGCGTGCCGCTGCAGGGACCGGCGTGTCGCGGCGCGTGCCTGCGGGGTGTGGGCAAGGGCCCGCCGGCCACCGTCGGGGAGATCTTGGGTGAGCGGCTTGAGCTCGTCGCGATATTTTGATGCGTACGCGGACGCGAGCCGCTCTTCCCCCTCGGTCAGGTCCAGGCGCCCTTCGCTCATGGCGGCGCGCAGGATCTCGGCGACCTGCTCGCGTTCCGCGTCGGAGGTGCGGATCCGGGCGGCGGGTGCTTCGTGCGGATTCATGGCTTCTCCTCTTCCGGCGTTCTTCCTGCCTCAAAGCGTGGCCGTTTCGCGTCTCCGGCGCGTCGCTCGGGCGGAGCATCTCGGGGTGGCCCCCGCGTACTTCCCAGGGAGTACCGAGGGCCGCCGGGTCCGCCCGCGGAGGTATCCGGGAATCAAACCGTGCGTCGATGCCGGCGGGCGGCCGGTGCCGTAGTTTCGGCTCATGACGAAGCCCGCCGACCTCGGGATGCGGCTCGCCGTGGCCCGAGCCGAGCGGTGGGACCGCCATCGGGCGCGCCGCCCGCGGAAGCATCCCGACTGGCCGCCCGGCGCCGTGATCGCCGCGGCCCTGTTCCACCTGGTGGGGACGCACAACCTGGCGGAGAAGGGCGGCGTCTTCTGGACGCTGTCGTGGCCGGTCGACGTGCTCCTGATGGTCGGGCCGGTGGCACTGTTCTGGCGGAGGCGCGCCCCGGTTCCGGTGTTCGTCATCGCGGCGGCGGCCTCGCTGCTCTATGCGACAGGCGCCGCACCGCACTTCTCCTACGCGGCGGCACCAGCCATCGCGCTGTTCACCCTGTCCCGCTCCGGCCGGACGCGTGCGGCCGCGATCGCCGGTGCCCTCGCCTACCTCACCTACCTGCTCGTGATCGTGGTCCTCGGCGACCCGCTCGGTCTCCCCGCAGCCACTCGCCCGAGCCTCGGCCAGGCGCTGCTCGCCGCGGCCGGAGTGGCCGGCGCCGTCGTCCTGGGCGCCGCCTCCAAGGTGCGCAGCGAGCAGCTGGCCGAGCTCAGCAAGGTCCGCGCCGAGCAGGCGCGCGCCAAGGAGGAGCAGGAGCGCCGCCAGGCCTCGGAGGAGCGCCTGCGGATCGCGCGGGAGCTGCACGACGTGCTCGGGCATCACCTGTCGCTGATCAACGTGCAGGCCGGCGTCGGGCTGCACCTGATGGACAACCGGCCGGAACAGGCCCGGGAGGCCCTGACCGCGATCAAGAGCGCGAGCGCCGAGGCCCTGCGCGAGGTCCGCGCCGTCCTCGGCGTCCTGCGCACCGAGGGCGAGGCCGCACCGCGCCAGCCCGCACTCGGGCTCAACCGCCTGGACGAGCTGACCGCCGACGCCGGCTTCCCGGTCCGCACCATCGTCAACGGCACCCCACGCGAGCTACCCGCCGAGGTCGACCGCGCCGCCTACCGCATAGTCCAGGAAGCCCTCACCAACGTCCGCCGCCACGCCGCCCCCGACCCCCACACCGAGGTAACCATCGGCTACCTCCCCACCACCCTCCACCTCTCCATCCGCAACGGCGCCACCCCCACCCCACCGGCCTCCTCCTCCGCGCCCCCTTCCCCGCCGGCCGCTTCCTCCGCGCCCTCTTCTCCGCCGGCCTCCTCGTCCGCGCCCCCTTGTCCGCCGGTCACCTCACGGACGTCGCCGCCCGCCTCACCGACGTCGCCGCCAGTCGCCTCACCCCTGGCACCCACAGTTGACCCACCCTCACCGCCCCTGGCCGACCCACTCAGAGCGCCGAAGGCCGCCTCACCATCGCCGAATGCGGCTGGCACCCCCACGCTGCCGGCCGTCGGCTCACCCCCAGCGTCGGCCGTCGGCTCACCCCCAGCGTCGGCCGTCGGCTCACCCCCAGCGCCGGCGGTCGGCTCACCCCCAGCGCCGGCGGTCGGCTTACCCCCAGCGCCGGTGGACGGTTCTGCCTCGTCGCCCGCGCCGAACACTGCCGGGGCGCCCTCATCGCGTGCTGCCGGCTCCGCTTCGCCGGTTGCGCCGCATGCGGTTGGCTCGTCCTCGTCGCCTACCTCGCCCGCGGTCGGCTCTCCCGCTACAGCGGGGGAGCGGGGTAGTGGCATCGCGGGCATGCGGGCTCGGGCTGAGGCGCTCGGGGGGCGGTTGGAGGCTGGGCAGTTGGCGGGTGGTGGGTTTCTGGTGTCGGCGATTCTGCCGGCGGTGCCCGCGCGGTCGGCGGGGGCTTCGGTGGGGGCTGAGGCGTGCTGGGAGGGGGACGGATGATCAGGGTGGTGCTGGCGGACGATCAGGCGCTGGTGCGTGCGGGGTTCCGGGCGTTGCTCGGGGCGGAGCCGGACATCGAGGTGGCCGGGGAGGCGGCGGACGGGCTGGGTGCGGTCGAGGTGGTGCGGGCGGTGCTGCCTGACGTGGTGCTCATGGACATCCGCATGCCGGGGGTGGACGGGCTGGAGGCGACCCGGCGGATCGTGGCGGATCCGGCACTGGCGGGGGCGAAGGTGGTGATTCTGACGACGTTCGAGCTGGATGAGTACGTGTTCGAGGCGTTGCGGACCGGGGCCTCCGGCTTTTTGGTGAAGGACACCGAGCCGGTGGAACTCCTGCGGGCGGTGCGTGTGGTGGCGGCGGGGGAGGCGCTGCTGTCGCCGAGCGTGACGCGGCGGGTGATCGGTGAGTTCGCGGGTGGGGCGGGGCGTGGGCGCGAGCCGGTGCCGTCACGCGAGTTGGAACAGCTCACCGATCGCGAGCGCGAGGTGATGGTGCTGGTCGCCGAGGGGTTGTCCAACGACGAGATCGCCGCTCGCCTGGTGATCAGCCCGGCCACAGCGAAGACACACGTCAGCCGCACGATGATCAAGCTGGGCGCACGGGACCGCGCCCAGCTGGTCGTGCTCGCCTACGAGGCCGGCCTGATCCGCCCCGGCTGGCTCGCCTGACCGAAGCGACGCCGGGCGGAGACAGCGCCGGGTGGCGGCAGCGGCGGGTGGCGACAGCGGCGGGTGGCGGCAGTGCCGGGTGGCGACAGCGGCGGGTGGCAAAAGCGCCGGCCGGAGCCAGTGGCGGGTGGCGACGGTGGCGGGTGGCGACGGTGCCGGGTGGCGGCAGTGGCGGGTGGCGACGGTGGCGGGTGGCGACGGTGGCGGGTGGCGACGGTGCCGGGTGGTGGCAGTGGCGGGTGGTGGCAGTGGCGGGTGGCGGCAGTGGCGGGCCGGGGGTACCGGTGTGGCGGGGGAGGGGGTCAGGCGCCGGGGAGCATCGGGGTGCCGGGGGTGGCGAACCAGGTGGGGGCGTCCTTGGCCAGGGAGGTCTCGATGCGGTGGTGGGCGAACGGGTTGAGGTCCGGTAGGGCGGTCAGGGGGAACCAGGCGACGGCCAGGGATTCGGTGTCGTTGACTCGGGCTTCGCCGTGGACGGGGTGGCAGCGGAACCAGGTGTTGACCATTTGGCAGTGGTCGCCGTTGGGGTAGGTGACCTCGTGCAGGGCTACGCCGGCCAGGCGTTCGATCTCTACGTGGAGGGAGGTTTCCTCTTCCACCTCGCGGAGGACTGCGTCGGCGGGTTGTTCGCCGGGGTCCATCATGCCTGCTATCAGGGTCCAGCGGCCGGTGTCGCTGCGCTGGTGGAGGAGGACCTCGTTGGCGTCGTTGAAGATCACGGCGGTGACGGTGGGGAACATGATCAGGCCGGGGCCGACCTTGGCGCGCAGGGCGGTGACGTATTCGGAAGCGGGCACCAGGCGACCCTAGCGGTGGGCGGCTACCGGGGCGGCCACTGAGCGGTTGCGGCCGGCCTCCTTCGCTGAGTAGAGGGCGGCGTCGGCGTCGCGCATGAGGGACTCGGGGTCGGGGTGGGAGGCGCAGGCGGCGCCTATGGAGACGGTGACGCTCAGGAGGTTCTCGCCGGCGTCGACGGGTAGGCCGGCTACCAGCAGGCGGAGGCGCTCGGCCAGGGCCAGCAACTCGCCGGCGTCGGTGTGCGGGGCGAGGACCACGAACTCCTCGCCGCCGTAGCGGGCCACCACGGTTCCGGCTCGGCTGCCGGTGGCCAGGCGGCGGGCAACTTCTTGCAGGACGCGGTCGCCGGCCGGGTGGCCGTACGTGTCGTTGACCCTCTTGAAGTGGTCGACGTCGATGACGAGTAGGCCCACGCCGTAACCGGTCCGGGCGGCGCGGGAGCACTCGACGGCGAGTGCGTCGGTGAAGTGGCGGCGGGTGTGCAGGCCGGTGAGGCCGTCGGTGACCGCGGCCCGGTGCTGCGCGGCGACCAGCCCGGCCATCCGGAACAGGACGAGGAGGAACATCGCCGCGCAGGTGGCGCTCGCCAGCGGCACGCTCAGGTCCTCGCCGCGTAGGTGCTGGACGTACTGCAGGCCCGGACCGATGAGAACGGCCACGGAGAGCACGACGAGCCGGGCCGGGGTGGCGTGCGGCGCGGCCACCGGGCTGCGCTCGTCGAAGCGCCGCATGCCGGGGTGCAGCGCGGCGGCCGCGATCATGCCGAGTGACGCGATCCAGAGGTCGTCCATCAGGATCTCGGGTACGGGCAGCTCGTCGTCCACGCCGACGGCGAGCCAGAGGGTGTCCGCCGCGAGCATGAGTACCAGTGAGCCGAGGACCAGGTACAGGACCACGGAGCGCGCGCTGGAGCCGAGGACCAGCCGCGCGGTGAGCAGCACCAGGGCCAGGTCGAGGACCGGGTACGCGGACTGGGTCAGCTTCGCGGCCAGCGGCAGGCTCGAGTCGGTGGCGAGCGGCTCCAGCACGAACACCCAGGCGAGCAGGCTCGCGCCGATCGCCACGACCAGGGCGTCCACCGCGCTCGGCGCGTCCCAGCCGGGGGTGCGGCGCCGGATGAAGACCAGTAGTGCGGTGGCGGTCATCAGGTAGCTGGCGAAGTAGATGACGTCGGCGGGAGTGGGCTCGACGAAACCGCCCATCCACTCGTCGACGACAGTGAGCGCGTCGGCCACGAAGTAGGCGAACTGGCCCGTGGCGAGCAGCAGCCAGCCGGTCCGTTGCGGCGGCCGGTTGCGCAGCGTGCCGACCAGGATCATGAGCGGCGCGCCGAGGCTGACCGCCATGTACGGCATGACGGTCAGCACGTAGTTCAAGTCGAGGTACTCGAACGCCGTGCGGGTGGCCGCGAACAGCGCGACGACGCCCAGCCACCAGACCCAGACACGGTTCACAGTCGGTAGCCTCCGCGCGTACGGTTGCCAAACGGGAGCGAATGCGTGCCCGGCCTGGTGGCGGGCAAGGTCAGAGCTTTCGGGCCCGCAGGTGCTCGGCGACCGACCAGGCCTGGAACGGGCAGCCGGTGGCCTGGTGCGGCGCGTCGCCGTCGGCGGTCTCCGAGATCGAGCCCAGGCCGTGTTCGCCCAGATGTCCGTCGATGTCGGCGAGCACATCGTCCACGGGGACGCCGAGCCGGTGCCAGGCGGTGACGTACGGGCCGGTGAGCCACGGCCAGACGGTCCCGGTGTGGTACGCGCTGTCCCGCTCCGCCGGCTCGCCGCGATGCTTACCCCGGTACCCGGGTTCGGCCGGCGCGAGACTCCGCAGCCCGAGCGGCGTCACGAGTTCCGCCCCGATCCGCCGCAGCGCCGCACGATCGGGACGCAGCGGCGCGTGCGGCAGCGACCAGGCCAGCAGCTGGTTCGGCCGCAGCGTGGCGTCGTCGCCGTTCGGCCCGTCCACCACGTCGTGCAGCAGCCCCGAGGGTGTCGGGAAGCGCCTGCTGAAACCCTCCCGCGCCGCCGGGTACGCCGCCTCGGCCGCCCCGGGTGGTGTGCCGGTCCGCGCCGCCAGGTCCAGGACGGTCGCCAGCGCGTTCACCCACAGCGCGTTGATCTCGACCGGCTTCCCGGCGCGCGCGGTCACCGGCACCCCGGCGACCCGGGCGTCCATCCAGGTCAGCGCCTCACCGGCCGAGCCCTGGCGGATCAGCCCGTCGGCCGGGTCGGTGCGGATGCCGTACCGGGTGCCGCCCAGGTGGTGGCTGACGACGTCGCGCAGCGCGGGGAGCAGTTCGGCGGCCAGGTCGTCGTCGCCGGTCTCGGTCACGTGCCGGCCGATCGCGTGCAGGAACCAGAGGGTGCCGTCGGCGGTGTTGTACTCGACGCTGCCGGTGTCGGCGGTGTTCGCCAGCATGCCCCGCGACAGCGTGCCGGCGTACGCGCGCAGCAGCTCCCGGCCCGTCTCGGCGCGGCCGGTGCAGAGGAACAGGCCCTCGTAACCGATCATCGTGTCCCGGGACCAGGAGCCGAACCAGGGATAGCCGGCCACCACGTCCGGCCCGGTTCCGGTGCGGACGACGAACGCGTCGGCGGCCAGCACCAGCGCGGCCTGCGTCTCGTCGGCGGGCTCGGCGGCGGCGACCACGGCCCGGTTGCGCATGCGGGCGGCGGACACCGTCTTGGCGGCCGGCGGCGGTGGATCGTCCAGGTCACCGGCCCAGGCCGACACCTCGACGGCCTCACCGGGGTTGGCGAGTGCGGAACGGAAGCTTCCCGCGTACCAGAGATCTTCGGTTTGTGGCAGGCCTCGCTCCGCCTCCGCGCGGTAACGCACGCCGCGGAACCACTCCCCGCTCGGAGCGAAACCCGGCCCGCTCAGCCGGTATGCCCCCTCCACCTCGCACCCGTCCGCCGTGGGCGTGACCTGCGGTGGCGGGCCGCCGGCTGTGCGCTCACCGTGCGCGTCCCGCCAGGTGCACAGGGCCTCCAGGCTGATTTCGATCGGGCCCCCGGCGACCAGCCGGTGCACCACCGCGACCGAGGGGCGCCCGGCGGCCGCGGCCACCTCCCGCTCGATCACCACGTCGCCGATCCGCCACCGCCACCGCGGCACCCCGTCGATCAGCGCGAACGAGGTGAGCAGCCGGTTGCCGTCGGGGGCGACCGCGCCGTCGGCCCACTGATGCACGCCGAGGCGCACGGTTGCGCCGGACGGCAGGGTAAGGACCGGGTCGAGGGAGGCGAGGGCGAGATTGCGTACGGCCGGCGTGCGGCCCGCCACCACGAGGAGTCCGTGGTAGCGGCGGGTGCGCAGACCGCTGACCGTGCCCATGGCGTAGCCACCGGTGCCGTCGGGTACCAGCCATTCGCGAGTGGCGCCCTCGGTGAGGCGGGCGCTCAGCTGAGGCCCGAAAACGATCGGGCGGACCGTGGCCACGGCGGGGCTGACCTCCGGTGGAGAGGGCCTTACACACTTGACACAAACACGTGACAGTCTCAGTGTGATCGACTCCGGGCTGAAATTCGGGTTGTGGGGGATATCGGGTTGTGGGGGTGAGAACGGACGTGTCGGAGCGCGTACGCCTGGCCCAGGCCGATTCCGGTGAGCAGCCGTGGCGTGCATGGGGTCCGTACCTGGCCGAGCGCGCCTGGGGCACCGTCCGGGAGGACTACAGCGAGCACGGCACCGCCTGGGACTACTTCCCTCACGATCACGCGCGGTCCCGGGCGTACCGGTGGAACGAGGACGGCATGGCCGGCCTCTGCGACGACCGGCAGACGTTCAGCTTCGCGCTGGCACTGTGGAACGGCAGAGATCCGATCCTCAAGGAGCGGATGTTCGGCCTCGGCGGCGACGGCGGCAACCACGGCGAGGACGCCAAGGACTACTGGTGGTACCAGGACTCGACACCCACCCACTCGTGGATGCGGTGGCGCTACCACTATCCGCAGGCGGAGTTCCCGTACGACGAGCTCGTCGCCGTCAACGGCCGGCGCTCGCGCAACGAGGCCGAGTACGAGCTTGTCGACACCGGCATCTTCGACGAGGACCGGTTCTGGGCGGTCACCGTGGACTACGCCAAGGCGTCACCGACCGACGTGTGCGTCGCGGTCACCGTGTCCAACCGGGGCCCCGAGACGGCGACCCTCCACGTGCTCCCGACACTCTGGTTCCGCAACACCTGGTCCTGGGGGCTGCCGAACCGGCAGGTTCCAGCGATGAAGGGCACACCCGGGCGGCTGCACGGTGTGCACCGCTCGCTCGGTCACCTCACGCTCTTCGGCGAGGACGAGGCGCCCGCGCTGATGTGCGACAACGAGACCAACGCGCAGCGCCTGTGGGGGCTGCCGGGGCGGAGCTCGTATCCCAAGGACGGGATCAACGACCATCTGATCCACGACATGCCGACGGTCAACCCGGGCGGTGTCGGTACCAAGGGAGCCCTGCACTACCTCATTACTCTGGGGCCGGGCGAGTCTCGTACGATCAAATTAAGACTCACTCAGAGTGACCGGCCGCTGGAGGCCGCGGACCTCGGCGATGGCTGGTCCGCGGTGATGCGGGAGCGGGCCGCGGAGGCCGACGAGTTCTTCGGTGACGTGCTCCCGGCCGGCGCCTCCGCCGAGGAGATCTCGGTGGCGCGGCAGGCGGTCGCCGGTCTCATGTGGGCCAAGCAGTTCTATCACTTCGACGTGAAGCAGTGGCTCGTCGGCGACCCGGGCAACTCACCGCCGCCGCCGGGCCGGCGCTACGGCCGCAACAACGGCTGGCGGCACATGAACAGCTTCGACGTGATCAGCATGCCGGATCCGTGGGAGTACCCCTGGTACGCCGCCTGGGACCTGGCGTTCCACTGTGTCAGCATCGCCCGCGTCGACCCCGGCTTCGCCAAGTCGCAGCTGCTCCTGCTGCTGCGCGAGTGGTACATGCACCCGAACGGGCAGATACCGGCCTACGAGTGGTCGTTCAGCGACGTGAACCCGCCCGTGCACGCCTGGGCGGCGCTGCGCGTCTTCGAGATCGACGGCAGCCGCGACTACGACTTCCTGTCCCGGATCATGCACAAGCTGCTGCTGAACTTCACCTGGTGGGTCAACCGCAAGGACGTCGGCGGCAACAACGTCTTCGAGGGCGGCTTCCTCGGACTCGACAACGTCGGCCCGTTCGACCGGTCCGCCGCGCTGCCGGTCGCCGGTGTGCTCGAACAGTCGGACGGCACCGGCTGGATGGCCATGTACGCGCTCAACCTGCTCGACATGTCGATCATCTTGGCCCTGCACGACCGGACCTACGAGGACATGGCCACCAAGTTCTTCGAGCACTTCACGTACATCGCGGAGGCGGCGTACCGGCAGGGGCTCTGGGACGAGGAGGACAGCTTCTTCTACGACGTGCTGCGCATGCCGGACGGCCACAAGGTGCCGCTCAAGGCACGCTCGATCGTCGGGCTGCTGCCGCTCGCGGCCACGACACGGCTCACCTCGGAGACCCTCAACCGGCTTCCGGAGATCAGCGCGCGGGTCCGGTGGATGCTCCACCACCAGGGCGAGTTCGGCGACGTCATCAGCGCGCGTCGCCTGGGCGGCGCCGATCGGCGCCGCCAGCGGCTCCTTTCCATGGTGGGCCAGGACCAGCTGCTGCGCATTCTCGCGCGGCTGCTCGATCCGGAGGAGTTCCTTTCACCGTACGGGCTACGCACGCTGTCCCGGGCACATCTGGAGAAACCGTTCACGGTTGCACTCGGTGGGTCCGAGTTCACCGTCGGCTACGAGCCCGCGGAGAGCACCAGCGGGCTGTTCGGCGGCAACTCCAACTGGCGCGGCCCGGTCTGGATGCCGGTGAACTATCTGCTCGTCCAGGCGCTGCGGGAGTTCGCCCGGTTCTACGGCGACGACCTCAAGGCCGAGTATCCGACCGGCTCGCAGACCAAGGCCGGACTCACCGAGATCGCCGACGACCTGTCCCGCCGGCTGATCGCCCTGTTCCTGCCGGGCGACGACGGGCGGCGACCGATCTACGGCGCGACGGAGCTGTTCCAGAGCCACCCGGACTGGAAGGATCTGATCGCCTTCCCGGAGTACTTCAACGGTGACAACGGCGCTGGGCTGGGCGCATGGCACCAGACTGGCTGGACGGCTCTGGTTCTCGACCTGATTTTCGAGCTGTACTCGGGGGATAACGGGATCGCGCGCGGTTGACAGGTTCCCGTTTAATGCGACTTCTCGGCGGTTTGCTCTCCGTGAGATGGGATGCGCATGTCTCGAACTGATCAAGCGTTGGACCCGGGTCTCCTCGAGTCCGGGTCCGACGGCGCCCGTCTCAACGTCCCGAACGTGATCACCGCGGTGCGCACCATCGTCGCGGTCTCGTTCGGTGTCGCCGCGATCGTCGAGGTCAGCGTCAAGTTCGCGGTGATCGCGTACCTCGTCTACTGGATCGGCGACATCCTCGACGGGCTGTCCGCGCGCCTGCTCGGCGAGGAGACCCGCTTCGGCGCGGTCTTCGACATCGTCTCCGACCGGGCCTGCTTCGCGGTGTGCGCCACCGCGCTCATGACGATCCGCCCCGACGCGGCCATCCCGGTCACCGTGTTCCTGCTGCACTTCCTGGTGCTCGACTGTCAGCTCAGCCTGGCGTTCCTGCGCTGGCCGATCGTCAGCCCGAACTACTTCTACGTGGTGCACCCCGGCGTCTACCGCTGGAACTGGTGGCCGCCGGCGAAGGTCGTGAACACCACGGCGCTCGCGGTGGCGGTGCTCCTCCCGATCCCGATCTGGGTCGGCGTGGTGATCGGCCTGGCGGCGATGGTCGTCAAGGCGGTGTCACTGGTCGTCGTGTCCCGTCTCCGCCCGGCGCTTCGATGATTGCGGCGCTGCTGTTGACGCTGGCGGTCGGGTTCGTCTCGTCGTTCTATCCGGGGCTGCCGGTGGAGCCGTACCTGATCGCGCTCATGGCGACGACGAGCCACAACGCCGTCGTGATGGGTGTGGTGGCCGGCGTGGGGCAGAGCGCGGGGAAAATGGGCATATTCCTGGCGACGCGGGGGGCGGTGCGGCTGCCGGTGCTGCGGCGCTGGATCGATCGGCGCAAGGAGGAGCAGGCCGCCGCCGATCCCTCGCCGCCGCGGTGGTGGACCCGGTGGGGACAACGGCTCACGGCGTACGCTCGCCGGCTCCTGCCGATGGAGAAGCCCTGGATGGCCTTCCCGATGATCCTGCTCAGCTCGGTGGTCGGCATCCCGCCCCTGCTGCTGATGACGTTCGCCGCCGCCGCCACGAAGATGCGCGCCTGGGTCTTCCTCGTCGCCTGCGTGATCGGCCGGTGCGTCCGGCTTGTGGCGGTGGCGCTGACCCCGGCCGCGGCCGGCTTCTTCATCACCTGATCGAATGGGGCGATGACGGGGGTCGAGGCATCCACACACGTGCGGCTGGCGCGTCCCAGCCGGGATCTGGCCGCGGCGGAGCGGTTCTACGTTTTCGGGCTGGGCCTGGAGGTGCTGTACCGGGCGACGGCTTCCGGGCCCGGTGAGCACGATCTGCTGATGGTGGGACGCGCCGGCGCGGCGTGGCACCTGGAACTGGTGGCGGCGCCGGAGCCGAGTCCGTCGGAGCAGGATCTGCTGGTCCTCTACCTGGACGGGCCGGTTCCCGAGGAGCTGCTGGATCGTCTGGTCGAGGCGGGCGGCCGCCGGGTCTCGCAGGGCCCCTATTGGGATCAGTGGGGGACAACGGTCGCCGATCCGGACGGTTATCGCCTGGTCCTCTCGACACGGCGCTGGCACAACACACCCCTGGGCGGGTCGTAGCGTCAGCGGGCGCGCGCCACGATCTCCTCAGCCACATGCCGCAACTGGGCGTGATCGGGGTGGAAGCCCGCGGCGATGTCCGGGTGCAGTCCCGCCTTCGCCTGGTCCAGGAGCATGGCCGTCACCTGTTCGACGCTCTCGCCCGCGTACCTCTCTGTGATCTTGACTGTTGCCGCCTGCAGTGCCGAACTGAGCTGATCCTCCAGCGGCCCGCGCAGCTTGCGCTCCACCGGCGTCAACGACTGCGGATCGAGGGTGACGTGCGGCTCGGCCAAGGTGTCCCTCCAAAAGATCGCCAACGGCCGCGGGATTACCCGCCTCTCCGCGTCCCGTAAACCACGATCACCCCCGAGTAGCACAGTTCTAGAACTCCGTGCTACAAAGACACCACTGTTCTAGAACTCTTAGGGAGACGCTGTGGATCAGTTGGTGCGCACCGAGGGGCGATTCGGCGAGTACGGCGGTCGTTTCGTGCCCGAATCTCTGGTACCCGCCTGTGACGAGGTCGCCGACGCGTTCGCCGCCGCGTGGAGCGACCCGCTGTTCCATGCCGAGCTCGACCACCTGCTCTCGGTCTACGTGGGCAGGCCCACCCCGCTGACCCCGGCGGTCCGGCTGTCCAGGGAACTGGGGATCACCCTGCTGCTGAAGCGCGAGGACCTCACCCACACCGGATCCCACAAGATCAACAATGTGCTGGGGCAGGCGCTGCTCGCCCGGCGGATGAACAAGCGGCGGCTGATCGCGGAGACCGGCGCGGGGCAGCACGGCGTCGCCACGGCCACCGCGGGTGCGCTGCTCGGTTTGGACGTCACGGTGTTCATGGGCGAACGGGACATCGAGCGCCAGCGGCTCAACGTGTTCCGGATGAGGATGCTCGGTGCCGAGGTCGTGCCGGTCGGTGCGGGCAGCCGCACGCTCAAGGACGCGACCAGTGAGGCGTTCCGGCACTGGGTGACGGTGGTCGAGGACTCGTACTACTGCCTGGGTTCGGCGCTGGGGCCTCGCCCGTACCCGTGGATGGTCCGAGAGTTCCAACGAGTGATCGGTGACGAAACACGCGCACAAATCACGAAAATTCCTGACTTCGTGGTGGCGTGTGTCGGCGGCGGATCGAATGCGGCCGGGACGTTCGCCGGATTCCTGGACACGGAGGCGAGACTGGTCGGGGTGGAGGCGGCCGGGGGCGCGGCGATCAGTGCCGGCCGGAACGGGGTGCTGCACGGGTTCCGCTCCAAGGTGCTTCAGGACGAGCACGGGCAGATCAGCGAGGCTCACTCGATCTCGGCCGGGCTGGACTATCCAGGAGTCGGGCCGGAGCACGCGTGGCTCAACGACACCGGTCGCGCGACCTATGTGACGGCCACCGACGACGAGGTGGTGGCGGCGACGCACCGGCTGGCGCGGGCGGAGGGGATCCTGTGCGCCCTGGAGTCGGCGCACGCGGTGGCGTGGGTGTTGCGGGCGGCCGCGGACGGGACGATTCCGCAGGGCTCGACGGTCGCGCTGACGCTGTCCGGGCGCGGCGACAAGGACATGGCGACCCTGATGGAGCTGTCATGAAGATGCTCGTGCCCTACGTGACCGCCGGCGTGACGGCGGACTGGACGGATCTGCTGCGCGCGGCGGTGGACGCCGGGGCGGACGCGATCGAGGTGGGGCTGCCGTTCTCCGACCCGACGATGGACGGGCCGGTGGTGCAGCGGGCGTCCTACCAGGCCCTCTGCCGAGGTGTGACGGTCGACGGGATCCTCGAGGAGGTGTCGAAGGTGGACGCCGGGGTGCCGCTGGTCGCGTTCGCGTACACAAATCTGGTTGTGCATCGCGGAGCCGGCGCCTTCTGTGCGGCCTTGCGCGAAGCGGGGTTGAGCGGGCTGATCGCGCCGGACCTGCCGCTCGACGAGGCGGAGCCGGTCGCTGAGGAGACCGAGCGGCACGGGGTGGATCTGACGCTGCTCGCCTCGCCCTCGACGCCTCCCGAGCGGCGGGTCAAAATCGCAAGAAAGAGCAAAAGATTTGTGTACGCGGTGAGCGTCATGGCCCCGACAGGTGAACAGGCGTCGTTGCGCGAGTCGAGCCGTGACCTGGTGACGGACCTCAAACAGGCCACGGACCTGCCGGTGCTGCTGGGCTTCGGCATCTCCGGCGCCGAGCAGGCCGCCGCGGCGTGCGAGTACGCGGACGGCGTCGTGGTCGGCTCGGCGCTGATGCGCAGGGTGCTGGACGGCGCCGGGCCGCGCGAGATCGGCTCGACGCTGGCCGGGATGCGCGCCGCGATGAGATAGGGCCGGTGGCCCAAGGTGAGGCTCTCGATCGCCTTGGACCACCGACTTCCCTTTCGCTACCCGCTGACGGTCGGCCTAATCACCTCGGGGAGCAACGCCGGCAGAAGAGTGCGCAGCACCTCGATCCCGTCCCGGCTGAGCACCGACTCCGGATGGAACTGGACGCCCGCGAACCCCGCTCCGCGCAGCGCGTGCACCGTACCGTCCGAGGCGTCCCGCGCGACCTCGATGTCTCCCGGCTCCGGCGGGGACGAGCGTTTCGGCTGGGACGAGGGTTCCGGCGGGGACGAGGCCGAGAAGCTCGAATAGAACCCGACCCGGCGCACCGTCCCGAACAGGTCGATGTCCTTCGCCAGTCCCTGGTAGGGCGACTCCCGCCGCACGAGGGGGAAACCCAGGACGGACGCCAGGATCTGGTGGCCGAGGCAGACGCCGAACACCGGGCGGCCGGCCGCCAGCAGCGAGGTGGCCAGTTCCCGCAGCGCCGCGATCTTCGGGTGCGCGACGTCCGAGGGGTCACCTGGGCCGGGCCCGATCACGACCAGGTCGGCCGGCGGCAACGGGGCGTTCCAGGGCACCACCGAGACGGCGAGGCCGAGCGCCTTCAACTGGTGCGCGAGCATCGCGGTGAAGGTGTCCTCGGCGTCCACGATCACGACCGAGCGGCCGGTGAGGGAGGGCATGGCGAGGGCGCCGGGCGAGCGGGAGTCGAGCCAGAAGCGGGCCAGGTCGTCGTTGCGGGCGGCGAGCAGCTGCTGGACCTCGGGGGAGGAGGCGTCCTCGCGTACCGAAGAAGGCCGGGCCGGCACCGCACCCAGCGCGGCCAGGACGCCCGCCGCTTTCACGTGGGTCTCCGCCACCTCGCCGGCCGCTGTCGAATGCCGGACCAGCGTCGCACCGACCGGTACCCGCAGGGTGCCGTCAGGGGAGATCTCCGCGGTGCGGATCAGGATGGGCGCGTCCAGGGTCTGCCGCCCCTCGGCGTCGTGGTCGAGAAGCGCCAGCACGCCCGCGTAATAGCGGCGGCCGCGGCGTTCGTGCCGTGCGATGACCCGGCACGCGTTCTCGATCGGGCTGCCGGTCACCGTCGGCGCGAACATCGTCTCGCGCAGCACGTCCCGCACGTCGAGGGAGCCGCGGCCGGCGAGAAGGTACTCGGTGTGCGTCAGGTGGGCCATCTCCTTCAGGTAGGGCCCGGCGACCTGACCACCGTGTTCGGCGACCTTGGCCATCATCTTCAGTTCCTCGTCGAGGACCATGTAGAGCTCCTCGATCTCCTTCGGGTCGCGGAGGAAGTCGACCAGCGACCCGGAGCCGTTGCGGAACGTGCCGCTGATCGGGTTCATCATCGTGATGCCGTCGGCCACGCTGACGTGCCGTTCCGGGGTGGCGCCGACCAGGGTCCGGGTGCCGGTGTGCACGAGGAACGTCCAGTAGGTGCCCTGCTCGGACTGCAGCAACCGGCCGAACGCGGCGCGCGCCGCCTCGACCGGATCACCCTCCACGGATGCCTGGTAGACCCGGTGGATCACGAAGTTCGCGCCCTCGCCCCGGCCGATCTCGTCCCGGAGCACCTCCTCGACGATCGCGCCGTAGTCCTCGTCGGAGATGTCGAAACCGCCGTCGCGGAGGGTCAGCGGTCCCGGTGGAAAGGCCGACAGCGGCTCCGTCGTGCGGGACCGCACGAGCAGGCACTCCAGCGGCGCCCCGTCGTCGACACAGTCGAATCCGCGCTCGGCGATCTGGCGGAAAGGGATCAGGGCAAGGGTGGGCCCGATGGGAATGTCGGATAAATCGGAAACGACCGCGAGGTCGCCGGTCAGAACCTCGACGTGGTCGGCGCCGTCACGGTGGAGCAGGGCGAATGGCATGACGTCCTCCGGAACTCGGCGGCGCCGACCGAGTCCGGCCATGCAGAACGGCCGCCTCGGAGAGGCGGCCGCGGTGGTTGGTTACGCGCGGGGGATGGGGCCGCCGGTCAGGCGGGCCACCACATGCTCAGATTCGCGCGCATGGCGGACAGCATACGGCATCAGACCGCGAAAGCGAGGTGCACGGCGTTCCGCGCCCACCGCATCCGGCCGATGGCGCAGTCCGGGTGCTCGCCGAACTCCTGAGCGACCCGTTCCGCGCAGCCCGCCTCACCGAACCGGTCGACGGTCGCGTGCACGGCCTCGCGGATGTTTTCCGCCGTCGGCTCGTGGGAGCGCTGCAACCAGGAGACGAAAAGAGCCTCACAGCGAACGTCGTCGATCAGTGCGGTCATCGGATCCTCCAGCCCTTCGGTAGCGCCGCGGTTGCCTCAGGAACCAGCACACCGTCTCCGGGCTGCAACGAGGGCGCGGCTGGGTTGCCGCTGGGTTGCGGGCGCTTTCTCCGAGCTACCCACTTTCTGGCTGTTGAAGGGCTATCGTCCGGATAACTGGTGAGGGGGGATTGCCGTGACGACGGTCCTGGTGGCCGACGATGACGCCGACATCCGCGACCTGGTGGCGTTCAAGCTGGAACAGGCGGGGCTCGAGGTCATCACCGTCGGGGACGGCCAGGCCGCCGTCGAGTCCGCGCGGGCGAACCGCCCGGACCTGGCGGTGCTGGACGTCTCGATGCCCGGCCTGTCCGGCATCGACGTGTGCCGGGCGCTGCGCGCGGACCCGGCCACCGCCGGCATGCTGATCATCATGCTCACCGCCCGCGTCCAGGAACAGGACGTCGAGGGCGGGTTCAGCGCGGGCGCGGACGACTACGTGACGAAGCCGTTCAGCCCGCGCGAACTCGTGTCCCGCATCCAGGCACTGCTCACCCGCGCTCGGACCTAGAGGTTCGCGGCGGCTACCAGCTTCTCCACGGCCTCCGGGCTCAGCGGGCTGCCCGGGAACTTCGCCATCCGGATCAGCGGCAGGCTGCCCAGCATCATCAGCATGTCCGGGTCGGCGACCATCGAGCCCATGACGCCGTCCCCGCCCGAAGCCATCGCCGCCATGAACGCCTCGGTGAGCAGTTCCGCGCCGCGCGGGTCGGCGAACCACTCGCCGACGCTCGAGTCGGCGGTCAGCGGGACCCGGGCCGCGTCGCCCTCGACGGTCACCGTGACGGTGGCGCGGATGTCCCGCGAGGAGGAGCCGATCTCGAAGGTGTAGTCGCCGCCCTCGACCACCCAGCGGCCCAGCCGGGTCTCCCAGTAGGCCAGGTCCTCGCGCTCGACGGTGAGCACGACCTCCTCGGTGGCGCCGGCCGCGATCTCCACGCTCGCGAACGCCTTCAGCTCGCGGGGCGCCCGCTGCACCGCGCTGCCCGGCAGGCTGACATAGAGCTGAACCACCTCGCGGCCGTCCCGGTCGCCGGTGTTGGTGACGGGTACGCGGATGTGCAGCCCGTCCTGTTCGACAGCCCCGTAGGTAAAGGTCGTGTAGGACAGCCCGAACCCGAACGGGTACGCCACCTCCTGCTGCCGGGCGTCGAAGCCGCGGTATCCGACGTGCAGGCCCTCGCCGTACCGGACATGGCTGTTCTCGCCCGGGAAGTCCAGGTAAGAGGGGTGGTCGGCGAGCTTCAGCGGGATCGTCTCGGCGAGCCGCCCGGACGGGTTGACCCGGCCGAACAGCACGTCGGCGATCGCGCTGCCGCCGGCCTGGCCGAGCAGCCAGCTCTCGACCAGCGCGGGCACCTTCTCGTCCCACGGCTTGGTGGCGAGGACCGCGCCGTTGGACAGCACGACGATCACGCGCGGGTTGGCCGCCACGACCCGCTCGATCAGCGCCAGCTGGGCGGGCGGCAGGTCGATCGAGGTCCGGTCGGCGCCCTCGGTCTCGCGGACGCTGCCGGCGAAGACGATCGCCACGTCGCTCTCCCGCGCGGCCGTCTCCGCCTCGGTGAGCAGGGCCTGGTCCGGTGCGTCGCTCTCCACGGAGTAACCGGCGGCGAACGTCACCGTCGCGCCGGTCTCGCGGATCGCGGTGAGCGCGTCGTCCAGCCGGGTCGGGGTGATCTGCGAGCTGCCTCCGCCCTGGTAACGCGGCGTGCGCGCGAACTCGCCCAGCACGGCGACGCGGCCATCGGTGCTCAGCGGGAGCAGGCCGCCGTCGTTCTTCAGCAGCACGATCGCCCTTCCGGCGATCTCCCGGGCAAGTGCGTGGTGCGCTTCGGCGTCATAGGTTCCGGCCGGTCGCTTCCCGGCCTTCTCCACCATCTTTCGTACGCGTGACGCGCTCGTCTCCAGCAGGTGCGGGTCGAGCTGTCCCGTCTCCACGGCGGTGACCAGCGCCCGGTCGCCGTCCTCGTCCGGACCGGGCATCGTCAGGTCCAGCCCCGCCGCGATCGACCTGACCCGGTCCACCACCGCACCCCAGTCCGACACGACCAGGCCCTCGAAACCCCATTCGCCGCGCAGCACCTCGGTGAGCAGCCAGTGGTGCTCGCTCGCGTACACCCCGTTGACCTTGTTGTACGCGCACATCACGGTCCACGGCTGGGCCCGCGTCACCACCCGGTGGAACGCCCGCAGATACATCTCCCGCAGCGTCCGCTCGTCGACGTCGGCGCTGACCCGCATCCGGTCGGTCTCCTGGCTGTTGACCGCGAAGTGCTTCAGCGACGCGCCGACACCCCTGCTCTGCAGGCCGAGCACCCACTCGGTGGCGAGCACGCCGGTGAGGATCGGGTCCTCCGAGAAGTACTCGAAGTTGCGGCCGCCGAGCGGGCTGCGCTTGAGGTTCACACCCGGGCCGAGCAGCACGGCCACGTCCTGGGCGCGGCACTCGTCGCCGAGCGCCTCACCCATCCGGCGCAGCAGGCCGGGATCCCAGGTCGACGCGCTGGCCACGGCCGGTGGGAAGCAGGTGGCGGGCACGCCGGACAGCAGGTCACCACTGCTCGCCTGCATGCGGACGCCGTGCGGCCCGTCGGTCACGGTGACGGCGGGCAGCCCCGCCGACTCCACCGGCGCCGTGTGCCAGAAGTCTCGGCCACTGGTGATCGCCGCCTGTTCCGCGGTGGTGAGCATGCTCGTCCTCCGGCTTACCTAGTACCTGCTAAGTAGTAACTGCCTCGTAACATAGCGACGCGCCGGCGTCCCCGGCAAGGGGCTGCTGATAGGAAAGACCCTGTGAAAGCCGCCCCACCTCGCCGTTCCCGGCTCCCGGCCGCCGAGCGCCGCCGCCAGATCATTGAGGTAACCACGCGCCAGATCGCCGAACGCGGCTTTTGGGGACTCTCGATGCAGGACGTGGCCGACGTCTGCGGTGTGACCGTCCCCGGCCTGCTGCATCACGTGGGCTCCAAGGACAGCCTGCTCGTGGCCGTCCTGGAGCACCGCGACGAGGAGGACGCCAGGTCCCTGGCCGCCGAGGTGGGCGTGTCGCCCGAGCAGATCTGGTCGGACGACCCGGCCGAGATCACCCTGCCCCAGATCTGCTCCGCCCTGGTCCGCCGCAACGCCGGCCAGCCGGAGATCGTCCGCCTCTTCGCCGTGCTGGAGGCCGAGTCGCTGGCCCCCGACCACCCGGCCCACCGCTACTTCCGCGACCGCCAGCAGCGCACCCTGCAGATGTTCGGCGCGCTGGCGTCGGGCCGCGTGGCCGACCCGGCCGCCCTTGCCGGCCAGGTGGTGGCGATGATGGACGGCCTGCAGATCCAGTGGCTGCGGGACCCGGGATCGGTGGACCTGGTCTCCGCGTGGGAGGCGGCCGCGGAGCGCCTCTTCAGCGGCCTTCGATAGCGGACTCTCAGCCCAGGTTCAACGGCCTTCGATAGTGGATGCTCACCCCAGGCGCTTGGGCCCGAGGTAACTGCCGCCGGTGGCGTCGATGACGTTGGCGGTGAGCCACGCGCTGTCGGCGCCCGCGAGGAACGCGACGACGCCGGCGATGTCGGCGGGAGTGCCGACGCGCTCGAGCGCCTGGTTGGCCGCGACCATGGCCTGCGCCTCCGGCGGATCGAGAAAGTGCGCCGTCCGGTCGGTGCGGGTCGGGCCGGGCGCGACGGTGTTGACCGTGATGCCCCGTGAGCCGACCTGGTTGGCGACGTTGCGGGTGAGGGTCTCGATCGCTGCCTTGGTCATCGCATAGGCCAGCTCGCCGGGCAGGGCGATGCGGGTGACCCCGGAGCCGATGTTGACGATGCGCCCGCCCGCGCCCATCAGCGGGAGCGCTTTCTGGATCAGGAAGAACGGCGCGCGCACGTTGACCGCGAAGAGCCGGTCGAACGCCTGAGGGGTCTCCGAGTCGATGTCGCCGTCGGAGTCGCCGACTGCCGCGTTGTTGACCAGGACGTCCAGGTGGGCGTGCCCGGTCCGCTCCCGCAGGCCGGCTCCCACCGCGCCGATCACCGCGTCGGCGTCGCCCGCGACGCCCAGCTCGGCCCGCACGGCGAAGGCCCGCCCGCCGGCCGCCTCGATCGTGGCCACGGTGTCCGCCGCGGCGCCGTCGTCGCTGCCGTAGTGCACCGCGACCAGGGCGCCCTCCGCCGCCAGGCGCTCACAGATGCCCCGGCCGATGCCGCGCGATCCACCGGTGACCAGCGCCGTCCTACCGCTGAGTGAAGTCATCTCTGTCTCCCATAACTGTTTATCTCGTAAGCAGTACGGTTTATGTTATACACAGTTACGGGTCGCGGGTCAACGGCGGCCGGCGGACGTGAAGGGGAGCCGATGAAGGCCGAGGCGGGCGCCATGGATCTGCTCTGGGGCCGGACCGCACGACGGGCCCGCGGGCCACGGCCGGTGCTCACCGTGACGCAGATCGCGCAGGCCGCCGTCGAGATCGCCGACGCCGAGGGTCTGGCCGCGGTGACGATGCAGCGGGTCGCCGACCGGTTCGGCTTCACCGCCATGTCGCTGTACCGGTACGTGCCCGGCCGCGCGGAACTGATCGCCCTGATGATCGACACGGCGCTCGGAGCAGCGCCGCCCGTGGACAATTCGGACGGCTGGCGGCCGGCACTGCACCAGTGGGCCCGGCAGCTGCGCGACGTGTTCCGCGGTCATCCCTGGGTGAGCGAGGCCACCACCCGGTCCCGGCCGGTCGGCCCACTCGAACTGAGCTGGCTCGAACGCGCGGTCGCGGCCCTCGCAGGCACCGGCCTGACCGCGGCGGAACAGGTGGACGCGGTGGTGCTCCTCACCGGCCACGTCCGCAACCAGACCCAGGTCGAGTCCGGCATCGCCGCCGACGGCGGCGAGCAGCTCGCCGCCGCGCTGGCCGAGACGCTACGCGAGCACGCCGGCGACTATCCCGCGCTCGCCACGGCGGCCGGCGACGGCGGCTTCGGCGGCGGCGACGGCTTCGAGTTCGGCCTGGAGTGCATCCTCAACGGCATCGCCGCCACCGTCGCCACGAGGTGACAGCGGGTCTCCTCCGTGCTGGGCGGGCGGCACTGCGCCGCGCTCTGTGCCGCGCCGGGCCGCGCCGCGCCGCGTTGCGCTGGGCCGCGCCGGGGCCGCGCCGGGGCCGGGCCGGGGCCGGGCCGGGCCGCGTTGCGCTGGGCCGCGCCGCGTTGTGCCTAGGTTTCCGCCGGACGGGTGGCGCCGGGTTCAGCTTTCGGCCGGGGTGGCGCCCAGCCAGGAGCGGACCTCGGCGCACTCGTCGTCGGTGAGGGCGATCGTGGCGGCCTCGGCGCGGTTGAGGACGTTGTCGGCGAACGCGGTGGCGATCTCGTCCGCGGCCGGTGGCGGCTGGCGATAGAGGGGCGCGCCCCCGAACGCCGTGCCCCGGGTGACGAAGGCGATCGCCGCGCGGCTGACGTCGACGCCCTGGGCGGCCAGGCGGTCGCGGGCCCAGCGGGTGGCCTCGGTCAGGTTGAAGTGGTGGCTGGCGGCGTAGTCGGCCAGCGACTCGTAGACCAGCGGCCACATCTCGCGGGGCAGCCGGGGGAGGCTCAGCAGGGCGCTCAGCCGGCCGACCGGCTCGGGAGCGGGACCGGTCGCGCCGGAGGCCTCGGGCGGGTCGTGGCGGCTGTCGTCCCAGACGAAGTGGTTGGAGAACTTGGCGTGCGAGAGGTCCAGGCTCTCCAGGGCCCGGACGAACCCGCCGAAGCTGAACCAGTTGGTCTGGTCGACGCTCGGGCCCAGCTGACGGCGCAGGTCGTGTGCGAGCGAGGCGAGGTTCAGCGGGCCCGGTGCGGCGGCGTAGCGCCAGCGGACCAGGTCGCGGAACTGCTCGTACGAGACGGGAGCCTCGGCCTCGTCCACCACCACGGCCGGCTCGTCGTCGCTGTCCACCGGCTCGCCCTGCACCAGTTCGAGCAGCTCCTGGCTGGTGATCAGCCGGTCGGCGACCGCGATGAAGGCCTCGGCGGCGTCGGACGGCGAGACGATCGTGGTCCGGCGGTCGGAGCGGCGCAGGCGCACCAGCAGCGGGGTCATGTCGGAGTCGCCGGAGGCGATCACGAACTCCTCGTAGACCACCGGGTCGGCGAGGGCGTCGACCGCGTCGACCACCATCCGGATGTCGGCCGCGTTCTTGGTGTGTGTCAGCCGCGGGCAGTCGATCACCTCGAAGCCCGCGTTGACGAAGAACGGCCGGAACTGCGAGTAGTAGAGCCGGGGCTGGCCGGCGGCGGGGTCCGGGTGCGGCACCCAGCCACCCGGGTTCATGTAGCAGCGGACGATCAGCCAGCGGCGCGGGCCGTCGACCGTCAACGTCGTGGTCAGCCGGGACAGCCAGGCGGCCGGATCCTTGGCGAACTGGATCGCCACGTCCGGGTCCTGCTTGATCAGTCCGCTGAACACGTTGTCGAAGTCGAGATACAGTGCGGCGCGTACGCGAGCCATGACCGAAACCTATCGTGCCGGGCCCGGCCGGGTGACCGGGCCCGCCGTAGGTGTCAGCGCCGGGCTCGGGCGCCGGCCACCAGGGCCACGCCGCCGGCCGCGAGAGCGATCTGGATGGCCAGCTCGATCCAGTCGACGCCACGGGTGTCGTCCACGCCGATGGCCGCGGCGAGGAAGGTGCCGAGAAGCGCGGCGATCACGCCGATCCCCAGGGTCAGCCAGATCGAGATGTTCTGCTTGCCGGGCAGGACCAGCCGCCCCAGTGCGCCGATGATCAGGCCGATGACGATTGCGCTGATGATTCCGGAGATCTCCATGTCAGCTCCTCGGACAAGGGTTGATGCGCCCACCGTGTTCCCGGCGATCGACCGGTATCAAACATGAGCACACATTCAGCATGACGCGCTGACGCCAGTGGACTGAATCGCACAATGTGGGCGATCGACCTCGCCCGGACCAGCGTTGACTTCCCTCGTGCAGGCAGCCCAGGTCCTTGACGTGCTGGAGTCGTTGCTCGCCGCGAGCGGGCACCCGGAGATCGCCGCCGTCGAGCGGTACGGCGCCGACCTCGTGCCGGGCGGACCATCGCCGTCCGGTGTGCGGGTGCGGTACGAGAACGGCTCGGAGGCGTACCTCTGGGGCGCGATCTGGCCCGGTGAGAGTGACCTTCCCACCCCGCAGACCCTGCCGCCGCCCCGGCGGCGCGCCGACCGGATCGCGGTCTTCGCCGCGCAGTTGCTGGACGTCGCCCGGCCGGCGGCGTTCGCGTCGTGGCGGGTGGTCGCGCTGCCGGACCTGGGACCGGCGAGCGAGCGCGGCAAGGTGCCCCGCGGCCTGCGGATCGACTGCGCCGACGGCACCTCGCTGCTGCTGCGTGCCACTTCGGGTGTCGGCCCCACCGGTGACCCGGAGCATGACCCGTATCCGGAATATCGGATTCCGGCAAATCTCAGCGCGGGCCTCGGAGGCCCGAGCGCGGGCCTCGGAGGTGGCCTCAGCGCAGGCTGAAGACCGGGCCGCGGGGCGGGAACGGCAGCCGCTTGCCGCGCGGGACCAGGAACGCGTGCGCCCGCCGGATCCGCAGCACGTCGCACTCCCCGTCGGTGATCACCAGGATCGGGCCGGCCGGCGGGAAGTCGGCGGCGTGTTCGAGCAGGTCGATCGCGGGCTGCAGCACGGTTCCGCCGCGGCCGCGCACCCGTACCCTTCCGGCGATCTCGTCGACCGGCAGATAGCCGGCGTCGTAGGCGGCGGCGTCGCAGAACACCACCCTCGCCGCCGGCACGTCGCGGGCCGTGGCGTAGGAGGCGATCGCGCCCAGCGCCTTGCCCATCAGCTGGTGGTTCATCGAGCCGGAGGTGTCCACCACCACGCCGAAGGTGCTGCGCCGCACGGTCTCCTCCGGGCGGTGCCATCCCGGGCGAGGGATGTCCGGCGCGGCCGATTGCCGGCGGGAAGGGCGAGCGTACGTGCGCACGCGCTCCGCCACCGGCACGTGCTCGTCGAACCACCGGGCCAGCCGGACGTCCCACGGCAGCGGCGGCTGCTCGAGGACGCGGATCTCCGCGCGCAGCCCCGCAGGCAGCAGCCCTCGGCCGGTGCTCTGGTGGTACGCCCATCCGGTCAGCAGCGCCCGACGGCAGTACTCGTCCAGGTCCACGCCGCCGCCGCGCCGCCCGGCCCACGGCAGCGGCTCGCCGAGCATGTCGCCGCCGCACTTCCAGCCGCCCCGCAGCGTCGCCAGTTTCCGCGCCCGCCGCAGATCCGCGGCCAGCCGGTCGTAGACCTGCTCGGCCGAGAACCCGCGCAGCTCCGGGTCGTGCAGCGTCCCGTCCGGCAGGACACCGACGCCCATCTCCACCAGCCACCCGTTGATCACGTAGTCGCAGGCCACGTTCCACAGGTACGGATCGCGCCCGCCGACCCGGTCGTGGTGCCGCAGCGCGACATGCAGCAGCTCGTGAGCCAGCACGAACCGCCACTCCTGTTCGCTCAGCGACCGCCACGGGTTCACGTAGATCTCGCCCGCCTCCGCCGACACCGCCGCGATCGAGATCTCCCAGCCGCGGGCGAGCTGACCGTCGGCGACCAGGGTGAACCCGGCCGCCACGCCGCCGAGCAGCGGGTACGACCCGAGGAACCAGCTCATCGCCAGCTCCCAGGGCGTCCGGGCCGGCCCGGAACCGGTGATGTCGGTCCGCGCGCCGCCGGCCAGTTCGACACCGGCCATCGCCGCCGCGGACAGCCCGAGCGCGAAACGGTCCGGCCACCGCGGGTCGGTGGACGCGGAGAAGCGGGCGGGCACCGGGTCCAGGTCCGGCGGCACGGCGAACTCACGCGGCACACCCTCGCGCCGCCAGCGCGCGGCGAGGTCGGCCTCCTCGCCCGAGGGCAGCGAGTCGGGCAGCGGATCCGGCTCGCGGCCCAGCTTCACCGCACGCTGGAAACGCGCCACGGCAAGGCAGGCCGCCGACATGTACGCGCCGTCGTGCTCCACCTCCGGTGCGGCCGTCACCGCCGCCGTCGGCGGCGACGAACGGTCGAGGTGCCCGAACCCGAGGTGCAGCAGGGCGTGCGCGAGCACCCAGCGCCACTCCTCCCCGTCCATCCGGCGGGCCCGGCTCGCCCGGATCCGCCCGTCCGGCGAGACGAGCAGCCAGCCCGGCGGCCGGTCCTCCACGAGCTGCGCCGCCGCGGCGGGCCGGGGCCAGTCCGGCTGGGTCATCGGCGCGAACAGCGGGTGCCGGGACAGCTCCTGCCAGGCGTGCCGGAACGCCAGCTCGTTGGGATCCGGCGGAGGCGGCTTGCGTGCCATCTCAGGCCCGCGCCGCGACCAGGCGCGGCAGGTCACGGCTCACCTCGACGAGGAACCAGGCGGGCAGCACCGGGTTGCCGTCGGAGTCCGGGGCGATCACCAGGCGGCCGCACTCGAGGGACAGCTCGGCCAGCTCGACGAGCATCGCCTTGGCGCGGTGGGCGAAGTGGCGCACGGCGGCGGGCGCCTGGTTCTTGCCGGCCGGCAGGTCCTTGACCAGGCGGGCGCGGAACGCCTCGGCCAGGAAGTAGAGCAGGTCACGATCGCCGGGCGCGGACGGCCAGCCGGCGTCGCCGCGCAGGATCGCGTCCAGCCCGTACCGGTGGCGGACGATCTTCACGTAGCCGCAGAACGCGGTGGCATGCGCGGGACTGAGAGTGCCGGCCGCCAGCAGCGTCAGCATCTCCTCGGAGACGTCGTCGCCGTACGAGCCGAGTGCGTCGGAGAGCATGTGCCAGCTGCGCGGGGTGGAGAACGGCTCCTCCACCTTGGGCGGTGCCGACCAGAGGTGGTCCGGGCGCTCGGTCAGGTAGCCGGTGACCCAGCGGTGCACGCCGGTGGCGAGCGCCCAGTTCAGCCAGTCGGACCAGGAGGCTCGCAGGTGGACGTGGATGAGGCGGTTGACCAGGGCGGAGGCCATCGGGCGAGCGAGCGCGTTGTCGCTGGCCCGGTTACCGGCGCCGATCACGATGGAACCGGGCGGCAATTCGTACGCCCCGATGCGGCGGTCGAGGATCAGCGAGTAGAACGCCTTCTGCACGTCCGGGCTCGACGCGTTCAGCTCGTCGAGGAACAGGCAGTACGGCTCGTCGCGGGCGATCGACTCGGGTGGGGCGAAGCGGCTGCGGCCGTCGCGTAGTTCGGGCACCCCGATCAGGTCCTCGGCGGCCAGCTGGGTGCCGACCAGGGTGACGCAGTCCAGGCCGAGCGAGGCGGCGAAGTCGCGGACCAGGGAGCTCTTGCCGATGCCGGGCGCGCCCCACACGAAGACCGGCCGGACCACCGCGACATGCAGGAGCAGGTCGGGCAGCCGCGCCGGGGTCACGGTGAGGGCGGAGTGCATGGCAGTGAGTGTGCCGGGTGCGGAGATCGGTGAGCATCTGGTTTTACGAGCCGGACATCGACGCGCCTCTGCCGTTCTCGGTGGCCAGGAAGGCCGTACCGGGCAGACCGCCGCCGGGCTGGCGCGGCCCCTCGGCCTCGGCCGGGTCGACGGACCGGAACGTCGCCGGGGACCAGCCGCTCTCCTGCCAGCTGTTGTTGCTGGCTTTGGCGCTGCCGGGTAGGCCGACCTCACCTTGACCGTTTTCGATCGCGACGTTGAGGCGCAGCACGGCGGGGCCGGTGAGCGAGAAGCCGAGGTTCGTGTTGCCGAATGCGGTGTTGTTGCCGAGCTCGACGGCCGCGGTGTTGCCCTCGTCGACGAAGCCGTGCCCGTCGTTGCTCCAGGCGGCGTTGTGCCGCAGGCGGTGCGCGGCGACCGCCTCGCCGCCGCCGATCGCGAAACCGTTCGCCCGGTTGCCGAAGGACCAGTTGTACTGCACCGACACCGGGCTGTTGAACGCGCCGAGGTTGATCCCGTCGCCGGTGTTGCGGAAAGCGCGGTTGCCGCGCAGCAGGTTGCCGTCGCCGTTGCCGAACTGGACGGCCAGGCCCGACCCGCCGTTGCCGGAGAAGTCGCTGTCCAGCACCTGGTTGCCGGCCGTACCGTCGTTGCGCAGCATCAGGCCGCTGCCCGCGCCGTCGCGTACCGAGATCCGCTGGAAGACGTTGTCGGTGCACGCCAAGCAGGTCCAGCTCGCGTCCCGGGCCTTCTCGACCGCCAGGTCCCGCACGATCCAGTACGAGCTCTCCTGCGTGATCGCCCACTTGTCGGCGGGCATGGCGGAGGCGTCGATGACCGCCCGCTCGCCCTGGTAACCGCTGAGCGTGATCCGCTTCGCCGCCGTGCCGCTCGTGGTGATCGAGATCGGCTCGGTGGGGCGGTAGGTGCCGCCGCGCAGAGCGATCGTCTGCCCGGCCCGGACGGTCGCGATCGCCTTCCCCACGGTGGCGAACGGGCGTTTCAGGCTCCCGTCGGCCCCGTCGTCGCCGCCGGGGGCGACATAGATGTCGGCCTTGCTCACGCCCAGCCCTCCGGCGCGGGCGGGCGCCTTGCTCGCGGCGGCGCTGGGGCTCGGGGTGGCTGCGGCCGGAGGTGTCGCGGTCGCCGCCGGCCCGGCCGGTGCGGTGGCCGGCGGCGGGGCCACGGCCTGCGGGGACTCCGGGCCGGCGGGCAGGTAGAGCACCGCGTACGCGAAACCGCCCCCCACGGCCACGGTCGCCGCGGTGGCCGCCGCCAGCGTCTTGGTCTGCACGAGAGAGGTGACGTGGGCGACCAGCGAGGTCCCGCCGGTCACCGCGACCGGGGCCACCGCGGCGCCGCCGTGCAGGCTCGCCTGGATCCCGGCCAGCAGCACGGCCGGCACCGGCAGTGCGATGATCCCCAGCAGCAGCCGCTCGGGTGCGACCAGCCCGCGCTGGTGGACGCGGCACTTGGGGCAGTCCCGGACGTGCCGGGCCAGGCGCTTGCGCCAGACCGAGTCGGTGGTGCCGTCCCAGAACCGGATCTGCTCCGAGAGCTCCGGGCAGATCGGCTTGGCGCGCAGCGCGCGGACCACGCCGCGGCTCAGGTCGAGCTGCGCCTTCATCCGCTGCACCTTGACCGCGGCGTGGTTCGGCTTCACGCCGAGCGCGGCGGCCAGCTCGGCGCGGGTCAGGTCGCCGGCCGCCTCCTGCCACCAGAGCGCCAGCAGCCGGCGGTCGGTGTCCTCCAGCCAGCGCCCGGCCTCGGCCAGCTCCCGGCGCTGCTCGGCGACGACCAGCTCGGCCGTGGTCCGCTCGGCGAAGTCGCCGACCGGGTCGGGCACGTCGACCGGCTCCGGGTGGCGGCGGGCGAGCGTCATCTTCCGGCTGCGCAGATGCATCTGCACCCGCCGGTACGCGATCGCGACCAGCCAGGACCGGAACCGGTCCGGCTCGCGCAGGGAACCGAGGCCCCGGATGGCCTGGAGCATGGTGTCCTGCACCAGGTCGTCGACGTCCGGATGGCCGTGCAGCGCCCGCCCGATGATGTTGTAGATCAGCGGCAGGTGCCCGGTGACGAGCTCGTCCACGGCGCCGACGCTGCCGCCCTGCGCGGCGCGGACCACCTCGGTGAGATCGGCTACGACCGCGGTCCGAGCGTCTGTCACCGTTCCGCCCTTCATCGACCGCCATCTATGACAAGGCCTCGTCACCTGCTACGACGCCGTATCGTGGCACAGGCGTTTTCGCCTGTAAAGCGCATGTGGGCACGCTCCCACGAGATTTCTGTTATCCACCAGGGGTTTCCGCGACTACTGATTCGACCGCCGTCGTCCGTTCTTCGTTCGTTGGGAGCAGTAGGTGTTCTGTCGTACCCCGGGCCTAGGCTGCGATCGTGAGGGCCGAGCCCAGCATCCTGCACGTCGACCTGGATGCGATGTTCGCCGCCGTGGAGCAGCGCGACAAGGTGTCGCTGCGCGGGAGACCGGTCGTCGTCGGCGGGGTGGCCGGGCGTGGCGTCGTGTCCACCGCCTCCTACGAGGCGAGGGCGTGGGGCGTGCGCTCGGCGATGCCGATGGCCCAGGCCCGGCGGCGCCTGCCCGCCGGCACGGCCTATCTGTCGCCCCGCTTCGCGGCCTACCAGCGGACCAGCGCCGTGGTCATGGCGCTGCTGCACGGGATCACGCCGCTCGTCGAGCAGGTGAGCATCGATGAGGCCTATCTCGACCTGGCCGCGGGCGGTCACGATCTCACCCCGCGCGGCGTCACCGACCTGGCCCTCCGCGTGAAGCGCGAGATCGCCGCGGCCACCGGCGGCATCACCGGGTCGGTCGGCGTCGCCTCGTCCAAGCTCCTCGCCAAGATCGGTTCGGAACTGCGCAAACCCGACGGCCTGACGGTGGTCCCGGCGGGCGCGGAGCTCACGGTGCTGCACCCCCTGCCGGTGGGCACGCTGGGCGGTGTCGGTCCGGCCACCGAGCAGAGACTTCACCGAGCGGGGGTACGAACGGTCGGCGACCTCGCCGGTGTGGCACTCGAGGACCTCGTCGACTGGTTCGGCACCGCGCACGGCAACGGCCTGTTCCGGCTGGCCCGCGCCGACGACGACCGCCCCGTGGTGGGCGAGCGCGAGGCCAAGTCGATCTCGGCCGAGGAGACGTTCGACGTCGACCTCACCAACCCGGCCCAGCTCACCCGCGAGCTCGACCTGCTCTCCGCCCGCGTCGCCGGCCGCCTGCGTTCCAACGGGCTGACCGGCCGCACCGTCAACATCAAGGTCCGTTACTACGACTTCACGACCGTGACCAGGGCCGTCACCAGGGACCAGCCGACCGACGACCCGCGACTGGTGGCGCAGATCGCGCGCCGGCTGCTGGCCGAGATCGACACGTCGTCGGGGATCCGGCTGCTCGGCGTGGGCGTTTCCACCCTGGCCGACTTCGCCCAGGACGACCTGTTCTCGACAGCACCGGAGGACTCGCTTCTTGCGACCTTCACCGACGACCGCCGCCCCGGCTTCACCGACGACCGCCGGTCCGGGGACTCGCCGCCGGAGGCTGCCATGCGGCCGGTGACCACGGTTGTCGTCGCCCCGGAGCTCTCGGCCGCCCCGCCGGAGCCGGTCTGGCGTCCCGGTCAGGACGTGCGGCACGACGAGCACGGCGCGGGCTGGGTGTGGGGCAGCGGTCTGGGGCGGGTCACGGTCCGGTTCGAGGGCCCACACACCCCACCGGGCCCGGTGCGCACGTTCGCGGTCGGCGATCCCGCACTCCATCCAGCGGATCCCCCGGACTGGACGGAGATGCCGTCCTCATCGGAGCCCTCCACCGCTCCCGCCTCTTCGGACCGTTTGCCGGTTCCCGCCTCTTCGGGCGTTTCGGCTCGGCCGGCCCCTTCCGGGCTTGCCGACAATTCGGCCTCTTCGGACCATTCGGCCGATCTGGCCTCGTCGGAGCTTTCGCCTGGTTCGGATGTGGAGGATCTGTCGTGTCCGGGGTGAGCGCGGCCCAGCCATCCTGGGTGGAGCGGCTGCGGGTGCTGGTCAGTCGCGAGTTCGCCACCAGCGTCGCCATGCGGCGGCGGCAGATCGTGGTGGACGCGCTGCTGGCCCTCGGGATCTTCGGGGTCAGCGCGCTGCCGCTGGCGAGCGCAGGGGTGCCGTGGTGGGCCTACGCGGTGCTGGCCGGGATCACGCTGCCCCTGGCGGTGCGCCGGCAGAACCCGCTGCTGTGCAACATGCTCATCGGGCCCAGCGCGGTGGTCTTCGCGTTCGCCGGCTGGCCCAGCCCCCTGGTGCCGATCGGCCCGCTCGTGGCGCTGCACGCGATCGCCGCCTACGGCCGTCGCCGCCACGCCTACATCTTCCTGGTGCTGGCCCTGATCGCAGCGCCGGCCGCACTCTTCCTCCGCCCACAGGAGTACGACCCCTTCGAATGGCTCAACCTCGCCCTCGCCGTGGCGGTCGCCTGGCTGGCCGGCGCGCTGACCGAGTCGCGGCGCCGCGAGACGCGCCAGTTCGAGGAACGGATGGCTGCCGAACAGGCCCGCCGCCTGGCCGAAGCCGACCGCGCCGCCGCCGAGGAACGCAACCGGATCGCCCGCGAGATGCACGACCTGCTGGGCCACTCGGTGGGCGTGATGGTCGTGCTGGCCGAGGGCGGCGCCGCCCGAGCCGAGATGGGCCACGCCGACCCGGAAGTACTCGACCGCATCGCCGCAACCGGCCGCGAGGCAATGGTGGACCTCCGGGCGGCACTGGGTTCCCTCCGCCGCCCACCAGCCACCAGCCACGACCGCCCCACCGGCGACGCCACCAGCCACGACCGCCCCACCGGCGACGCCGCTTCCCGCGACCGTCCCACGGGTGATGCCGCTTCCCGTGGCCGCGACACCACCGCCGACGGCCGCCCTCGGCTCGCCGGCCGCGACCGCTTCGCCGGGCGGGAGCAGGGCGTCGGCGGGGACCGAAAAGCCGGCGGGGACCGAAAAGCCGGGTGGGAGCGGACGGCCGGGTGGGAGCAGAGCGCCGAGGCGGATGACCCCTCTGCCGGCCGTGAGCAGGACGCCGACGTGCGTGAGCGTCTCGCCGGGCGGGAGTGGGGTGGCGACCGGGCCGGTGGTGACGGGGCCGGGGATGGCGGGGCGCGGCAGCGGCGGCCGTTGCCCGGGACGGATGAGCTTCCGGCGCTGGTGGGTGCCATGCAGGCGGCGGGCCTGGATGTGGAACTGAGGTCCAGTCTGCGGGGGCGGGTCGCCGGGGCGACGGGGTTGGCGGTCTACCGGATTGTGCAGGAGGCGCTCACCAACGCCATGAAGCATGCGCCGGGGGAGCAGGTGGTCGTGGCGGTTGGTGACGATGACGGCGGGGTGCTGGTGGAGGTCAGGAATCGGCTGCCGGACGGATATCGGGTCTCGGCCGGGGGCCACGGCCTGCGCAACATGCGCGAGCGGGCGGCGGGCGTCGGTGGCCAGATCGAGCACGGCGTCGAAGGGGAGGACTGGCAGGTGACCCTGTGGCTGAGCCGGGAGACGGACGGATGACGGGATCGGCTGAGCCGGGAGAGGGGGACGGGCGGGTGGCGGAGCGGGTTCGGGTGTTGCTTGTCGATGATGAGGAGTTGGTTCGGGTCGGGCTGCGGATGATTCTGGAGGCGCAGCCGGACATCGAGGTGGTCGGGGAGCTCCGGGACGGTGGGGGAGCGGCGGAGGCGGCTCGGGAGAGCCGGGCCGATGTGGTGCTGATGGACATTCGGATGCCGGGGACGGACGGTGTTCGGGCCACTGCCGAGATCGCGCGGGAGGCGCCGGGGAGCCGGGTGATCATTCTGACCACGTTCGACCTCGACGAGCATGTGATCGACTCGCTGCGGGCGGGTGCGTCGGGGTTCCTGGTGAAGGACACGCCCCGGGCCGAGCTGGTCGCCGCGGTGCGGGTGGTCGCCTCGGGGGACGCGCTGCTCACGCCCAGTGCTACCCGGCGGCTGCTCGCCGAGTTCGTGCGGGTGGCGCCGCCGGCCGCCCGCGCGCCGGTCGCCGGGCCGCTGACGGCACGGGAGCAGGAGGTGCTCGCCGCGCTGGCTCGGGGGCGCAGCAACGCGGAGATCGCGGCTGATCTGGTGGTCAGCGAGCACACGGTGAAGACGCATGTGGGCAGCATCCTGACCAAGCTCGGGCTGCGGGACCGGGTGCAGGCCGTGATCTACGCCTTCGAGCAGGGCATCGCCGCCGTGCCCGGCCGGCGGCCTGGTTAGAGCGGCCTGGTCGCTGACGCTGCGGCGGTGAAAAATGTCGGCGGGCGACGCAACCTGGCGGTGGAGCTGTTGGTCCTTCCTCTGACAGACGTCGACACGGGGAGGGCGATTTGAGTGCCGAGGAATCGGTGCGGCAGGCGTACGTGGCCTACTACCAGCGGCTCGTGACGCAGATGGCCGGACTGGTCGGGAACCTGGCCGAGGCCGAGGACGCGGTGCACGAGGCGTTCGCCCGAGTCCTCGGGTCACCCGCCTCGTTCCTGCGCGCCGACGACGCCGAACGCTGGCTGCGGGTGGCTGCCCTCAACGTGGCCCGGACCCGCTACCGGCGGCGGTGGCTGTTCGACCGGCTGGTCCGGTCCGGTCGGGTCGAGATCGCGCCGTCCGCGGTGCCCGGCGTGTCCGGCGACCGGGTGGCCCTACTCACCGCCCTGCGCCGATTGGCCCCGCCGACCCGCGAGGTGATCGTCCTGCACCACCTCGCGGACCTGCCGGTGGTGGAGGTCGCCGCCACCCTCGGCATCCCGGTGGGCACGGTCAAGGCCCGGCTGGCCCGCGGGCGGGCGGCCCTCGCCCGATTCCTGTCCGACGACGATCCGCTCCCGATGACCGAGGAGGTCCGCCATGCTTGATTCCCACTTCGACAGGCTGCGGGCCGAGGTCGGCGACGCGGTGCGCCAGCCCGATTTCGATTCGGTACGCGACCGGGCCGCCGTCCGGAAACGCCGCCGCCGTACCGCCGCAGTGGTTGTCGCTGTGCTCGTGGCCGCCGGCTTCGGCTTCGCCGTCAACCGTGGACCGGCCGCTCCCGTCCAGGTGGCGACCGTCGACCCGGAACCCGGCTATCCACGGCTGATCGGGCTGACCAGCGCCGGAAACGATCTGTACGCCCTTCAGGAGCCGCGCCCGGACAGTGCCGCCGAGCTGCACGTGTCGCCGGACGGCGGCGCCACCTGGACATCCCGGGACCTGCCGCCCATGGCTGCGGACGCCGACCCGTCCCGGGAGGGGACGTTCACCGCGCTGTCCACCGGTCTGGTGCTGTGGCGGGAGAACAACGTGGGCGCCACCGAGCGGGACAGGTTCTGGATCACCCGGGACGGCGGCCGGAGCTGGACCCGGCCAGAGATCGGCACCCAGCCGGTGGACACGGTCCCGGACGGGGTGCGGCCGGTCGACTGCGCCCTCCTGGGGGTCACCACCTGCACGGTCGGTGTGGTCGACCCGGACAACGGCCGGTTCGCGCCGCTGCGGAACCAGCCCACCGGCTTGAGCACCGAGTTCTCGGGGGACGTAGATCTCATGGTGCCGTTCGACGGGCAACTGTGGGTGCCCGGCATGGACCCGGACACGGAACGGCCGGCGATGGCGAGCAGCTCCGACCGCGGCCGGACCTGGCACACCCACGTCTTCACCGACGCGGTACCGGACGAGCCCCGCCCCGGCGACGACGTCATGCCTTCCAGCCGGTTCTTGCCAGAAGTGGCCGCCGGCTCAGGTGGAGCGGCGTACGTGCTGACCTTCCGCTCGAAGGATCTGATCGACGTGCACCACACCACGGACGGCGGGCTGACCTGGCAGGTCGGCGACACGATCCAGGGCGCCCTGCTCATGGCCGGGCTCGTCACCCCTGACGGTACTCACGTCGTTCCCCGGCGCACCGACTTCGTCGCCGGTCAGGGCACCGGCCGGTACACGCCGGTGACCATGCGCGGCTTCCCCAGGAACCCCCTGTACCAGGTGCGGATCAGCGAGCCCGGAACGACGGCGCCGTACGTCGTGGTGACGGAGACCGCCGCGTACCGCTCGGAGAACGGCCTGACCTGGCAGCAGATCCGCCTCCCGTAACCCCAGCAGGTCCCCGTTCCGTCCCTGCCAACACCAGGGGCCGACCCTGCACGCCCGCGTCAGCCCTCAGGAGTCCCGATATGGCACCCGTCCCCGGCCTGACCGGGATCCGTGGCCTGCTCGCCCTGTACGTGGTGACCCACCACTGCTGGCTGCTGGCCTTCCCCGGTTACCCGCACAACACCGGCCCGGCCTGGCTCGGCTGGCTGCTGCACGGTCGGCTCGCCGTCGTCGCGTTCATCGTCCTGTCCGGATTCTCCCTGGGCCTGGCCCCGGCCCGGAACGGCTGGCGACTCGGCGGCCTGCGCCGCTACCTCGGCCGCCGTGCCCGGCGGATCCTGCCCGCCTACTGGGCCGCCCTGGCCGTCAGCGCCGTGATCGCGGTCCTCGTGCCGTCCCTGCCGCTCAGCGAGCCGCCGACACCACGATCCCTTCTGGTGTACGGCCTGATGCTGCAGGACCTCGTCGCCGCGCCCGCACCCAACGGCGCGTTCTGGTCGATCGCCGTGGAAGCCGGTCTCTACCTGGTGTTCCCGCTCCTGTTGGTGCTGCGCCGGAAGGCCGGAGCGGTGGTAACCCTCGCCGTGGTAACCGTGCCGGTCACGGTTCTCGGCCCGCCCACCGCCGGCCGGTACACCGTCGAACTGGCCCCGTTGTTCACCCTCGGCCTGCTGGCCGCCGGAGTCGTCCACGCCGGCGACCGGATCCGCGGCCTGCCCTGGTACGGACTGTCCGTGTTGGCCGCCGCCCCGATCCTGGCATTGATCGCGATCCGTGGCCCGGCATGGGCAGTGTCCCACTACTTCTGGCTGGACCTGGCCGCCGGCCCCGCCATCGCGATGTTCCTGGCCGCCGTCGCGACGCGCCGCCCCGGTCGCCTGTTGAACCACGGGCCGCTACCGTTCCTCGGCGGTTTCTCCTACAGCCTCTACCTGATCCACATGCCGATCGTCGCCCTGACCCACACCATGACCACGGGTTCAGGCCCGGCCGCCTTCGGTTCATGGTGGCGGTGGCACTCCCGCTCTGCCTGCTGTCGGCCCACCTGCTGGCAACGTTCTGCGAAGTCCCTTTCCTGGTACGTCGTCCCGCTGTGGGAGCGGCCTGGTCAGAAAGGACCAGACACGGACCGCTCTCGGCGGCGATGTGGCCCGGCGGGGTGCGCGAATAGCGTCGCCGGCATGAACGATGCGACGGAGAGAACCGGAACGCTCGCCTGGAGTTCGCTGGTCGCCGGCGTGCTCGGCCTCCTGCCCGCCCCGGGGCCGCTGGCGGGGCTGATCGCCATCGCGTTCGGCCTGTTGACGCCCACCGGCAGCAGTGGTCGCCGTCCGGGGCCGGCACGAGCGGGCATTCTGCTGGGAGCAGCAAGTGTGCTGTTCTTCGCCGTGGCGTGCCTAATCTACTTCGGTGTTCTCGGCTATCCGTTTCCGCGCCTGGAGCGCTACCGGCCGGAGGGGGCGTTGTGGTGAGCACCGCTGTTGCGATCGCCGAGTGGGTGGAGCGGCTCCTGCCCGATCGGGAACGGGCCGCGCGGCTGGCGGCGGCGCTCCGTGACGAGTTCGGCGCCGGTGACGAGGCGGACAGCCCGGAGCGGTGCCGGCGTATCGAGCGGGTCTGTCACCGGTTCGCGAGACATCTGACGTTGGAGTATTTCGAGCGCGCTTTCCCCGTACCCGACAAGGAAAAACCGACTGGCTGGCCGCCGCCGGACGGCCTGGCGATCCGCGCAGCTCGCGCGAACGTGGCGCCGGTGGAGCATGTTGGTGACGCTGCGTTGTTGCGCCTGGACAGCCTGGAGTCGTGGGAGTTCGCCGGGCTGTTCGTGGAGGAGGCGTTCGCGGCGGCCAAGGGTGCGCGGAGGCTGGTTCTCGATCTGCGTCACAACGGCGGCGGCGCGATGGACACGCTGGCCCGCATCGCCGGATTCGTCCTGGGCCGGGAAGGCGAGTTGCTGGCCACGGTGACCGCGCTGACCGGCGTGGAGGAGTGCCGGACCCCGGTGGGAGCGGCATGGGGTGGCGAGACGGTCGTGCTGACCAGCCGGCGGACCTACTCGTCGGGGGAGGCGCTCGCCTACGTCCTGCGGAACCGTGGCGTCCGGGTGATCGGTGAGCGGACGCCCGGTGCCGCCGACCACTGCGTTCCCGTTCGGGTGACGCGGCACGTCGTGGCGCTGATCCCCTTCGCGGTCGTCCAGGATCCGGTCACGGGTGGGAACTGGGAGGGTACGGGCGTGGTGCCGGACGTCGAGGTGCCCGAGGAGAGGGCTCTGGAGATCGCCCTGGGCTGACCCGGATGCGTGGCTGTGCGGATGGTGCACGTCCGCAAAACTTGATCAGTGTTGATCGATGCGGTGAAAGGGCGGTACGAACAGTCCGGGAGGGGTATCCCTGCCGTCCGGAGGAGGTTCGATGACCGCTGTAGCCCCGCGACCCGTGCAGACCCGTCCCTATCCGGTGCGGCGTCAGGTGCGTGGCTCCTGGCTGGCCAAGACCATCCGCACCACCGACGCGAAGCAGATCGGGATCATGTACGGGGCGACGGCCCTGGTCTGGTTCGTCCTCGGCGGCCTGATGGCGCTGCTCATGCGGGCCGAGTTGGGCCGGCCGGGCATGCAGTTGCTCTCGCCCGAGCAGTACAACCAGATGTTCACGATGCACGGCACGATCATGCTGCTGTTCTTCGCGACGCCGATCGTGTTCGCGTTCGCCAACTTCGTGGTGCCGATCCAGATCGGCGCGCCCGACGTGGCGTTCCCCCGGCTGAACGCGTTCGCCTACTGGCTGTACCTCTTCGGCGGCCTGATCGCCTTCGGCGGCTTCCTGGTGCCGGGCGGCGCGGCCGACTTCGGGTGGACGGCGTACACGCCGCTGAGCACCGGGGAACACTCGCCGGGCCTCGGCGGCAACATGTGGGTCGTCGGCCTGGCGCTCTCCGGTGTCGGCACGATCCTCGGCGCGGTCAACATGATCACGACGGTGATCTGCCTGCGCGCGCCCGGCATGACCATGTTCCGCATGCCCATCATGACGTGGAACATCCTGCTCACCAGCGTGCTGGTGATCCTGGTCTTCCCGTTCCTGGCGGCGGCGCTGTTCGCCCTGGCCGCCGACCGGATCCTGCAGGCGCAGGTCTTCAACGTGGAGACCGGCGGGCCGATGCTGTGGCAGCACCTGTTCTGGTTCTTCGGCCATCCCGAGGTCTACATCATCGCGCTGCCGTTCTTCGGCATCATCACCGAGGTCGTGCCGGTCTTCAGCCGCAAGCCGGTCTTCGGGTACAAGACGCTGGTCGCCGCGACGATCCTGATCACGATGCTCTCGATGAGCGTGTGGGCACACCACATGTTCGCCACCGGCCAGGTGCTGCTGCCGTTCTTCAGCCTGCTCAGCTATCTGATCGCGATCCCGACCGGGATGAAGTTCTTCGTCTGGATCGGCACGATGTGGCGCGGCCAGATCACCCTGGAGACGCCGATGCTGTGGGCCATCGGGTTCATGGTGACGTTCCTGCTCGGCGGCCTGACCGGGGTGCTGCTCGCGTCGCCGCCGGTCGACTTCCACGTGCACGACAGCTATTTCGTGGTGGCCCACTTCCACTACGTGCTGTTCGGCACGATCGTGTTCGCGGTCTTCTCCGGCATCTACTTCTGGTTCCCGAAGATGTTCGGCCGGATGCTCGACGAGCGGCTGGGCAAGCTGCATTTCTGGCTGACGTTCGTCGGGTTCCACACGACGTTCCTGGTGCAGCACTGGCTCGGTAACGAGGGCATGCCCCGGCGCTATGCGGACTATCTGCCGGGTGACGGCTTCACGACGCTGAACATGGTCTCCACGATCGGTGCGTTCGTGCTGGGTGTGGCCACGCTGCCGTTCCTCTACAACGTGTGGAAATCGTATAAAGCCGGAGAAGTCACCACACTTGATGACCCGTGGGGACATGGCAATTCGCTGGAGTGGGCCACCTCGTCGCCGCCGCCGCTGCGCAACTTCGACCGGATGCCGCGGATCCGCTCGGAGCGGCCGGCCTTCGACGTGAAGTTCCCGGAGCTGGCCGCGGGGCAGACGGCCGCCGGTCCGCCGGAGGGTGGCGCTCGGCCGCTGACTCCCGAATCGACCGGCGGGGCGAGCTATCCGGAGGACACTTCGGATCGTTAGATGCCTTTTTGGCGGTATGTGCTCACTGTGAATCGGGTTCGGTAGTGCCGTACCCGGCAAACCGTGCGGGGCGATGAAAGGTCGGACACTTCCCCACCCGGAAGGGATGCACATGCCGATCGCCCGCTCGACCCTTGGTGTCGCCTCGATGGTGGCCGCGTTCGCCGTTCCCGTGGCTCCCGCTTCCCCTCTGCTGGCCTCGCCCTCCTCTGCCCAGGCGTCCGGCCGGTGTTCTGCCGGGGGTTTCAGTGCTCGGTCGCAGGCTGATCTGGCCAAGATCTCGGTGTTGGAGCCCGGGCCGATCGCTCCGGACCAGCCCGCTCTCGCCGATGTCCGGCTCGCCGTCGCGAGCGGTGAGGCCGGTGACCGCAAGAGTGTCGCCGCCGGTCGCTACGCCGGCGCCCGCATCCTCGGTATGCCGATGACCGACGACGCCGCCGTCCACCGGGCGCCGGGCCGCAGACCCGGGCCGGTCACCACGGACCTGGCGAGCCTCGACACGGGCGGGTTGCTGACGGTGAAGGCGGGCCGGGCCACGGCGTCCGCCTTTCCGTGCGCCGGCCTCGGGCCGCTGACCCGGTCGGCGAGCATGCTCGGCGGGATCTCCATCCTGTCCCTGCTGAAGGTCGGCCCCACCGGGTCGGCGCAGAGCGCCACCGACCTGGTGCGGGTGCGTGGCGGGCGCGTCGGCGTGCGGTCGGGCGCCGGCGTCGCGCTGGGTGACCTGAGCCTTCTGCCCGGGACCCCGCACGAGGTCTCGATCAAGGTGGTCACGCAGCCGGCGCTGGAGGTCACCGCGGCGCCCGACCCGGCGTATTCGAAGGTGGACTACCGGCCCGCGGTGCTGGAGGTGACCACAGGCGGCAAGAAGGTCTCCATGCTTGATGACGCGGGTGCTGAGCTGTCGCTGAGCGTGCTCGGAAGGACGCACGCGAACAGGCCGGCGGCGATCGCTGTGCGCCTGAGCCTGGGCAGGGTGCGGCAGCGGATCGAGGGGAGGCGGGTGCGGGCCGAGGCCGCGACGTTGCGGGTGGAGGCGTCAGTGGGGCGGGTCCGGCTGCTGGATGTGGCGCTCGGGAATTTGTACGCGGAAGCCTGCGCGCCGGATCGCGGTCGTGCCGGGTCGCCGCCGGTGCCGTCGCCTGCGCCGGTCTCGTCGCCGCCCGCCTTGTCGCCGCCTGTTGCTGGTTCGCCCGGTGTTGTGCTGCCCGCGGTGCCTTCTCCGCCCGCTGCTGTCCTGCCTGCGGCCTCCTCGCCCGCTCCGTCGTTGCCCTCGCCTGCCTCGCCCTCGCCCTCGCCTGCCGGCGGTGCTCTCGCCCTGACGGGTTCGAATGTCGCGGCGGCCGGACTCGGTGGCGCCGGACTGATCATTGCCGGTCTCGTGGCGATGGTCGTGGGACGGCGGCGGCGGTCGCGCTGACTCTTGCGTACCGGTCGGCCTGGTGTTCCGGGCCGACCGGCACGCCGACCTAAGATGGGCCGGTGCCGAACCTCCCGCCCCGGGACGCCATTCGCTGTGCCGCCACCGACCTGTTCGTCCGGGACGGCTACGCGGCCACCACAGTGCGCGCCATCGCGGCCGCCGCCGGGTGCGACCCCGCGCTGGTGATCCGGCACTTCGGCTCGAAGGAAGCACTCTTTCTGGAAACCGTCCCCGCCTCGGCGGACCTGCCCCGGGTGCTGGCCGGCCCGATCGAGTCCCTCGGCCGGGAACTCGTGCGCTTCGTCCTGGCCGCGTCGGAGTCACCGGTCGCCGGTGTCTACCGCGCGCTGCTCAGCGCCTCCGACCGCCCCGAGATCAGGGAACGACTGCGCTCCTCCATGCACGACGTCTTCGTCGGCCCGTTGGCGAACCGCATCGGCGGCCACAGCCCCGAGTTGCGCGCCCGCCTCGTGGCCGCCCAGTTCACCGGCCTGATCAACGCGTACTGGCTGGTCGCTGATCCGGTACTGAGGAGCGCCGACCGGCAGGTGATCGTCTCGTTCTACGGAGATGCGATCCAGCGCTTGCTAGACAGCGCTGATCCCGCCTGAGCCCGTTCTTCTCCCGATCGTCGTCTCCGGCCCATGGATCTTTCGCCTTTTCTGACGACTCATGGCGATGGGAAGCGAAGACCCAGCCGCGCAGAAGCAGATACCGCCCCCCGCCGATCAAACTGCCGGTGAGCGCCAGAAGGAGCGCCTCGACCAGGGGCGGCGGATGCGGACCGGCGAAACCCGCGAACCACGGTGCCACAGCGAGATTGGCCAGATAGACGGCCACCGACGTCAACCCCGCCTCCCAGTGCAGCCGCCCGACCGCGGTGGTCCTCACCTTGAACGTCACCCGGCGATGCAGTTCGGTGTTGAGCGGCGTCACCGCCAGGAGAGCGATCCAGCTGGCCCACGACGCCGGGACGGCCTCGCGCACACCGACATAGACGGCTGTCTGCACGACCGTGCTGACCGCGCCCACCACCATGAACCAGACCAACTGGCGAGGCACTGCTGCAAGACGCGGCATGTCTGAACGCTTTCGGACAGCGATGGGTACCGTCGTAGTGTCAACACTGTTGACGCCCCCTGTCAACGCTGTTGACAGCGTGACGAGGCTTACGTCCGGCCCTGCGGATCAAGCCATCCACCAGGCAAAACCCCGAGATCCCCGACAAGACTGCAACCTGACCGTGATCAGACTGAGCTGCCGCCGGGCCCCGCCACGAAATCCGAGAACGTCCGGCGCGGTGACCAGTTCTGCTCCCGCGCTCGCGAGATGTCGAGGACGAGGGGAACGGTGAGCTGCTCTACCGCGTACCGTGAAAGCACCGCCTCCGTCCCCCTGACCCGCCCCACGGCCGTGGCCACCGCGGCGGCCGCGTGCGTCAGCCGCAGCGGCACGTGCCGCACCGGAACCCCGCAGGCCAGCCCCGCCACCTCGTCCCGCCGATAGACCTCGCCATCAGCGATGTTGTAGGCACCCGATGGCCAAGAACGGGCAGCCAGACACGCGTCCGCCAGGTTTTCCACAGCCGTGAGACTCAGCCGGATGTCCGGCCCCGGCAGCAGGACACGACCAGCCCGCACAGCCCGCCGCAGCCGCGGAAGCAGATGCGGATCACCCGGCCCGTAGACCGCCCGCGGCCGCAGCACCACCGCACCCGCGTCGAGCGCCAGCCGTTCACCAGCCGCCTTGGTGCGACCATAAGCGGTCAGCCCACCCAGCGGATGGTCCTCCCGAATCGCTCCGGATCCCGACGGCGTCGCATAGACGCTCGCGCTGCTCACCCACACGATCGGCCGTCCTGCGGCAGCGTCGATCAGGCGGGCCGTGCCATCCACATTGACCGCGCGAAAGGCCGCTTCAGCAGCGCGGCCAGGCGGTGGGTCACCCACGGCTGCGGCGAGGTGGATCACGAGGTCGGTTTCGGTCAGATCGGGAGACGTACGCCTGGCGTCCCACTCCCGCCACCCACCCACGGGACCGGGGCGTCGTCCCAAGCAGGTCACCTCGGCTCCGGCGGCCGCGGCCGCCCGCGCCACGACGCTCCCACAGAACCCGCTGGCTCCCGTGACCGCTACTCGCAGCCCCCGGAGCCCGCTCATCCGGGTACTCCCGCAGTGCCCCAGCAACCCACAACGCGGAAACTCATGGCTGGCCTGGCCGCAGCAAGCTTCCGCAGAACCCGAGGTCATTGGCCGGGTTTCACGATCAGCGAGGACCAGCCGGGGAGGGCGCTGTGCCGGTCCACGCGGGCGGATACGACGACCGGGCGGAACTTCGCCAGGGCTGCGAGTACGTCCTGGATCTGCTGTCGGGCGAGGCGTGCGCCCGGGCAGGCGTGGGTTCCCGCGCCGAAGACGAGTTGCGCAACCTGGGGCGGCGCCGGGTCCTCCGGAGACGGGTCGCGGCGGTGCGCGTCGACGGCGTGGCGGGCCACGAGGATCAGCCGGTCCCCAACCCGAACCGGGCAGCCCGCCACCTCCCCGTCCGCCGCCGCCACCCGAGGCAGCAACGGCGTCGGCGCGGTGACCCGCAACAGTTCGGCCGTCAGGGCTTCCGGGTGGCTCTCCGCGTAGGACCAGAGCCCCGCATCCGCACACCACGCAACAGCCCTGGGCAACGCTGCCACGGTCGTATTGACCGCCGCCACCGCGAGCATCGCCGCCAACCCGTCCTCGCCAGCCCCATCCCCCTCCGACTCGCCGGGTTCGGCTGTCAGCTCGGTGCGGGTGGAGATGATCAGGGTGGTGAGGTTGGCTGCTGCCCGGTGGGCGGCTTTGTGGGCGCCGGGGCGGCGGAGGCCCGGTAGGTGGTCGCGGGCGGCGGCCGCGGCGGCGGTTCGGGCGGCGGTGGCCAGAAGGGGGCCGGGGACGTCGAGGTTCAGGAGGGCGGCGGCGGTGGTTCCGGCCAGGTCGGCGGACAGGGATACGAGGTCCACGGTGCCGCCGGTGGACAGCGGGGTCAGGTGCTGGTTCAGGACGGCAAGCCAGATGGGGCGCAGGCGGGAGACCCCGTCGGCACTCAGGTGATCGGCCAGGGAGCGGCGGGTGGTGCGGTGGGCGTCGCCCTCCTGGTCGAAGAGGAGGCTGCCGCCGGTGAGGGTGCCTGCGGCGCCGCCGGTGGTGCCTTCGGCTGTGCGGTTCAGGGGGACGCGGGTCAGGCCGTCGACGAAGGCGGTGCGGGAGTGGGTCAGGACGGTTCGGCCCAGGCGCGTGGATGGCCTGTGCCGGGTGGCGGCCAGCAGCGCGAACAGCAGAGGGTGACTGAGCAGGTAGACCCGGCGGTCTCGGCGGCGGGCCGCGCGCATTCGGCGTGGGCGCGTTCGTTCCGGCTGGGCGGGCAGCGGAATGCGGACCGCGCCGGCGAGCTGAGAGCCAGGCTCCTGGGAGTCGGCCGGCTGGGAGCGGGGCTCCTGGGAGCCGGTCCCGGCTGGTGGGCTGGAGGGCTCGCCGGGGTGGGAAGGCTTGGGGGTGGCGGGGGTCATCGAATGTGGACCTCGTGGGGGGCGGTGGGGCGCCAGCGGCGGTCCCAGTGCCAGAGGAGGGTTCGCCGGGGGCCCCACGCCCGCAGGCGGCGCAGGCTGGTCTCGACGATCAGGTCCTCGGCTCGCACGATGCGGTCGGTGTGGCGGCGGGCGCGGTTCAGCAGGGTGACGTCCTCCGAGCCGGCCTCCAGGGGCTCGCGGGCGGTGCCGCCGCAGGCCAGATACAGCTCGGCGGTCATCGCCAGGTTGTGGCCGTGCACCAGGACGAACCGGGTGCGATAGGCGGGGTCGCGGTGCGCGCGGCGGTAGCGGCCGTAAAGGGCGGCCAGGCGTACCGCGGCGGGGAAGACGTGGCGTTCGGGCCAGGTGGGGTGTTCGTCGCGGCGGGGGAGGCTGCGGCCGCAGACCAGGGCGGCTCCGCCGCGGAGGTACGCGCGGGCCGTCGCGATCCAGTCGGGTGCGGGACGGCAGTCGGCGTCGGTGCGGGCGAGCATCGTCGCGCCGGTGGCGATGGCGTGGCGGAAACCGGTGTCGGCGGCGGTGCCGGCGCCGCGTTCGTGTTCGGTCACGACCTCCACGGGGAACGGCGCGCCGGCGGCGAACCGGCGGACCACGGCGACGGTGTCGTCGGTGGAGCCGTTGTCGACCACGACCAGCCGGAAGCCGGTGTCGGTCTGCGCGGCGAGCGCGTCGAGTGCCCCGCCGATGGAGGCGGCCTCGTCCAGCGCGGGAACGATCACGGCGAGTGTGCTCATCTCCGTACCCTTGAAGCCAGCGACGCGGCCGCAACCCGATCGGGTTTGCGGGACCGGCCGGCCAGCGGGACCGGCGCGAAGAGCAGGCGGTCCGGCTTGGCCGCGCCCATCCGCCGGAGCGGCTCGCGCAACGCGGCCCGCACCGCCGCCTCGTCCGCGCCCGGCGCCGTCTGCACCACCGCGACCACCTCCTCGTCGCCGTCGCCGGCCGGAACACCCACCAGGACGGCGAGGGCGACGCCGGGAACATGCAGGGCAGGCTCGTACAAACCGGGATAGATGTTCTCGGCCCGCCGCAGGATCATGTCCTTGCTCCGGCCGCCCAGGACCACCCGGCGACCGTCGAGGCGGGCGATGTCACCCGTGGCGACCCATTCGTGCGGGGCGGCGCCGAGGTAGCGGTCGCACACCCCGGTTCCCGCCAGCAGCAGTTCGCCGGATGACGGTTCCAGGCGGGCGCGCAGTCCGGGGAGCAGCTCTCCCACGAGGTCGCCGTCACCATCGAATGCGGACTTCGGAACGGACTCGACGGCCGCCGCGGGGAAGACCTCGGTGAGTGCGTAGACACCCCAGGCCTCGGTCGCCCCGGCCGCGCGGACCCGGTTCAGCAGGTGGGCGGAGACCGGTGCCGAGCCACTGTAGACACGGCCGGTGAACGGTACGCCGTCGTCGAGAGCGCTCCGTAACTGCGGCGGCGTCAGGTAGGTCGCCTGCGGTCGCAGCGAGACGATCTGGCGAGCCAGGGCGCGGGACCGGCGGGCGGGCAGGGCGACCGGGGCTCCCGCGGCCAGCGACGGCAGCATCACAAAGAACGTCCCGCCCAGCACCGGGACATCGGGGCGTGGCTTGACCAGTTCGGATACAGACTTGAGCCCGGCCGCGAGCCCCGATCGGGTGTGCACCACCGCGCGCGGGCTGCTGGTGGTCCCGGACGTGAAGATGATGACAGCGTCACCGTCGCCGTCGTACTCCGGGGCGCTGCCGCCGGCGAGAGGCAGCGACGGCGCGTTACCGGGCAGGCGGCGACCGACGGTCACGGTCGGTGCCAGGGAGGCCAGCGCGGGCAGTGCCAGCCCGATCCGCCGGGCCAGCGGTGCCGCCCATCCCGCGACCGCCTGGGCGGCCGCGTCGGCCACGATCAGATTCGGACGGGCCAGGGCGAGACGCGCGGTGAGGACGTCCGGTCCGGCAGAGGGGTCCAAGACCGCGACACGAACCCCGATCCTGTACGCGGAAAGCACCACCGCCAGAGCCCGTGCCCCCGGCCGCACCGCGAGCCCGAGCGTGTCCCCGGCCCGGAGCCCGCGCGCGTGGAGCGCAGCCGAATACCGGTCGCGCAGCTCGGCCAGCTCGCCCCGGGTGATCCGGGCCCGGCCGCGGAACAGCGCGACGGCCGGGTCACCGGTGCGCAGGGGAACCAGCACGCTCACCTCGGATCCGGGCTGAGCACGCCGCTGCCCTTGTCGAGGTACCACCTGGCCGTGCCGACGACCCCGTACGCCCGGATCCGCCGCGTCGAGTTCTCCACCACCATGTCCCGGCTGCGCGCGATCGACGCCGTCGTCCGCCGCACCCGGTTCAGGAACAGCCGATCCGTCGGGGACGGCCGTCGCGGCATCCCGCCGCAAGCCTCGTACAGCCCGGCCGTGATCGCCATGTTGTTGCCCGCGTGCATCCGGTAGGGCGCGAGGAAGTCCCCGCTCCGGTGCGCCGGCCGCAACCGCCCGAACAGCGCCGCGAGCCCGACGAGCCCCGCGAAGAACGCCCGCCCGGCCGGCCCGTGCTCGTCACGCCGTGCGGTGATCCGCCCGCACACCATCTCCGCGCCGCCGTCGAGCGCCGCCCGCGCCGCCGCCACCCATCCGGGCCGGGGCAGGCAGTCCGCGTCCGTCCGCGCGATGAACCGCGCCCCCGAAGCGATGGCGTACCGGAACCCGGTGTCCACCGCGCACCCGACACCCTTCTCCGGCTCGCTGAGCACCTCGACCGGGAACGGCGCCCGGGAGGCGAACTCCCGCACCACCGCGACCGTGGCGTCCGCCGAACCGTTGTCGACCACGAGCAGCGTGAAGTCGGTGTCCGTCTGCGTCGCCAGCGCGCCGAGGGTGGCACCGATCCGGTCCGCCTCGTCGAACGCCGGAACCACCACCCACAGCCTCACGAGCACTCCCACACCAGCGTCATGATGCTGACACCGCCGCCGAGTCCCAGGAACAGCACGCGGTCCCCGGTCGTCAGGCCCGGCCGGATCCGCGCGAGCTGCACACCGAGGGTCGCGCTCGCCATGTTGCCGTGCCCGGTGACGGTCACGTCGAGCCGGTCCTTGGGCACCCCGGTCACCTCCACGAACCGGTCGAGATACGGCAGAGTCACCTGGTGCACCAGGATGCGGGCGTAGTCGTCGTACTCGAGACCGGTCCGGCTCCGCACCCGGTCCAGGATGCCCGCGCCGACCTTCTCGAACACGCCGCGCAGCCGGTGGCCGTCACCGGCGAAGTAGGTGTGCTCGTCGCCGCGCGGATGCCGGGAACCGCCGCCCGCGATGCCGCCGACCGTCCAGTGCTCGGAGTGCGTCTCGGTGTCGACGTCGAGGATGCCGCCGTGCTCGACCGGCTCGACCACCACCGCCGCGCCCGCGTCGCCGAACGTGTACCCGGCGAACGAGCGGCGCGCCTCGGTCAGGTCCGCGACGCCGGGCCGCATCACGCGCGACGGGGTCTCGCCGGTGACCACCAGCGCCCGGTGTGCCCGCCCGGCCAGGATCATCGAGCGGGCCAGGTCGATGCCGTTGACGAAGCTGTTGCAGGCGTTGGTGACGTCCAGCGCGTGTGCCCGGCTGCCGAGGGCGTCCTGCAGGATGTGCGCGGTGGCCGGTTCCACCATGTCGCGGCTGGCCGACGCGAACAGCAGCAGGTCGACGTCGAGCGGGTCGAGGCCGGCGTCGTCGAGGGCGTTGCGGGCCGCGTGCAGGCCGAGTGTGGACGCGTACTCGCCGGGTGCGGCTATCCGGCGCCGTTCGATGCCGGTGAGCCGGGCCAGCAGGCCGCGCGGCAGGCGTACCGCGCCGCCGCGGGAGACGCTGTCCTGCAACTCGGCCGTGGTCACCTCGCGTTCTGGAAGATGAGCGCCTACTCCGGTGATCCCGACCCGCATCTGCTGCGCAAACCTCCCGGCTAAATGATCAAGCCCATCCATTGTCCCCTGCCCTGGAGCGGCAGAGGCACCGGCCTATCGGCCGATGGAGGGCGGATCCGAGAGATCGCCGCCGGGGTTTCAGAGCTCCGAGGTCACCGGCGCGGTGAAGAAGTCGGCGAGCGCGTCGACCAGGTTCCGCGGTGCGCGGTTGAGTGCGTCGTGACCCGCGCGCGGGACGACCATCGTGCGCGCGTGCGGCATCACCGCGGCCAGGGCCTCGTCGGTCGGCGGGTAGTAGGGCGGCCCGGCCGCGCCGCAGGCCAGCAGGACCTCGCACTCGACGCCGGCCCACTGCTCCGGCGGGCCGTCGTGGTGGTGGATCAGCGTGGTCTCGTCGAGCGTGGTGGGCAGCAACTCGCCCATGGTGCGGCCGATCGGCGTCCGGAGGAACAGCCGGCAGACGGCGATCTGCAGGCCGAGTGGCAGGCGGCTCGCGCCCGAGTGGGTGTTGATGCCGGCGCTGGTGAGAGCCATGGCGCGGGGCAGGTCGCCGGAATGTGCCGCCTCCTTGGCGGCGGGCAGCCAGGCGGCCGGGGTCAGGCCGTTGACCTGGACAGCAGCGTCGTAGAGGGCGAGCCGGCCGATCGGCAGGCGGCGCGCGGCGGCGCGCAGGGCGATGAAGCCGCCGCCGCTGTGCCCGATCACGTTGCGGGCGCCGGTGTGTGCCAGCAGCGCGGCGAGGTCGTCGATGTCCTGCTCGCCGTCGTAGGGCTCGGCGCGGGCGGCGGCGTCGGCGCGGCCGCGGCGGTTGTAGAGATGCACGGTGAACCGGTCGGCCAGCCGGGTGGCCAGCCGCCTGTACATCTCGATGGTCACGCCGCCGCCGTGCACGACGAGAATCCCCGGCCCGGCGCCGAGGGAGTGGAGCACGATCTCGGCGCCGTCGGCCGCCGGAACCCGTTGGATCGTCCAGTTCTGTTCCACGCCATCCCCCAACCTCGAAAACTGCGAACGCCGTTTGCAGTTTAGAGTGTAGCGGTGACGTCCACTCCTTGGTCCCGGCCGGCCCGGGGGGCACGCGGCCCGGCGCCCTCGCACTCCCGGGACGAGATCGTGGACGCGGCGATCGCGATGGCGGACGCCGGCGGCATCGGCGCGGTCTCGATGCGCGCGGTCGCCACCGCGCTCGGGACCGGGGCCGGATCGCTCTACCGCTATCTGTCCTCCCGCGACGACCTGCTCGATCTGATGGCCGACCGTGCGGCGGGGGAGCTCCGGCCGTACCCGGATGCCTCCGGCGACTGGCTGGACGGGATGTTGCGGGTCGCCCGCCGTCAGCTGGAGCTGTACCGCAGGCACCCGTGGCTGGTGGACGTCCTGGCCCGCCCGGCCGCGCTCGGCCCGCAGAGCCTGGGCTGGTTCGACCACTGCCTGGGCGTGCTGCGGCCGGTGCCGGCCGCCACCGCCGCCAAGTTCGAGGCGATCGCCATGATGATCGGTGTGGTGTCGCTGTTCGCGCGCAGCGAGTCCGCCGGACCGCCGGCCGGCTTCGACGGCATCGACATGACCGCGTTCCCCAACCTGATCGCCGCCCTCACCACGCCACCGGCGCGGGCGCCGGGACGTCGCGATCTCTTCGACGTGACGGTCAGCAGCGTGCTGCGCGGCGTCCTGGCTCAGAACGGCGGGACGGCGACCGATTAGACGACCGTGCCGGAACAGCTCTTCCTGGTCGGCAACCTGGGCACCATGGTCACGTACGGCGCGATCACGGTCGCCGTCGCGGTGCCGGTCGCGCGCGCCGGTCAGCTGCGCAGCAACAAGCTCGCGGTGGCCACCGCCCTGATCTTCCTGACCGCGGCGGCGGTCCACGGCGTGCACGCGTTCCTGACCGTACGGAATCTGGGCCAGGCCGAGCGCTCCGTGCCGATGTTCTGGGTCTGGGTGCTGGCCTGGTGCAACGTCGCGTGCTTCCTCAGCGGCATCTACTACTGGACGCTGCGCCGCCGGAACGGGCGGGTGGCGGTGGACGGCGCGATCTACACGGATCCGCATGCCCAGCGTAAGTTCGCCGAGGCGGACGCCCGGGTCGACGAGGCCCGCGCGACCCTGGAGGCCGTCGTCGAGCACACCGACGACGCGATCGTCGGCGTCACCCTGGACGGCCGGATCACCGCGTGGAACGGCGGCGCCGAGCGGCTCTTCGGCTGGCCCGCCGCCGAGATCATCGGGGAGTCGGTCGCGATCCTGGCCGACCCGGCCGGCAAGGCCGAGCAGCAGGACGTGATCGCCCGCATCCGGGACGGTGAGCGCAGCGTGTACTACGAGTCGCGCCGATACGCCAAGGACGGCACCCCGATCGAGGCGGCACTCTCGGTCGCGCCGATCCGGGACCGCTCGGGTGAGGTCACCGGCCTGTCGGTCACGGCGCGGGACATCACCGCGGCGCGGGAGGCGGCCGAGCGGCAGCGGGCCATCGAGGAGCGTACGAACCAGGCACTGCGACTGGAGAGCCTGGGCAAACTGGCCGGCGGCGTGGCGCACGACTTCAACAACATCCTGGCGATCATCGTGAACTACACCGACTTCGCCCTGGAGGAGGCGTCCGCGAACGAGGCGCTGGCGACGGACCTCAGGCACGTGCGCAGCGCCGCCGACCGGGCCATCAACCTGACCAGGCAGCTGCTCACGTTCACCCGTGGCGACACCATCCAGCCGCAGGACGTCGACCTGAACGCGGCGATCGCCGAGGTGCACGCGATGCTCGGGCGGACCATCGGCGAGCACATCAACCTGATGATGGTGCCGTCGAAGGAGCCGGTCGTGGTGCACGCCGACCCCGGCCAGATCCAGCAGGTGCTGCTCAACCTGGCGATCAACGCCCGGGACGCGATGCCGGACGGCGGAACCCTGGTGCTGGAGGCGAACGCGGCGGCCCTGGACGGCGACGAGCTCGACATGCAGCCGCCACTGCCGGCCGGACGGTACGCCAGGCTGCTGGTCAGCGACACCGGTGAGGGCATGTCCGCCGAGGTGGCGTCGCGGATCTTCGAGCCCTTCTACACCACCAAGCCGCGCGGCAAGGGGACCGGACTGGGGCTCTCCACCGTGTACGGCATCGTCACCGAGGCCTGCGGCAGCCTCAACGTGTACTCCGAACTCGGCGTCGGCACCACGTTCCGGATCTACCTGCCGATGGTGGCCGTGCCCGGCCGGTGCTCGGGCGCCACGCTGCGGCAGGAGCCCCCGTCCGGTGACGGGCGCACGATCCTGGTGGTCGAGGACGAGCCCGCGCTGGCCCGGGTGGTGACCCGGATCCTGGCCCGAGCCGGGTACCACGTGCTGACCGCGACCGGCGGCGCCGAGGCGCTGGCGCTGTTCCGCCAGCACGGCTGCGACGCCCTGCTCACCGACGTGATCATGCCGGAGATGTCCGGGCGGCGACTGGCCGAACTGATCCACGAGAGCCGTCCGGAGCTGCCGGTGCTGTACATGTCCGGCTACAGCAACGGGCTGCTCGGCACAACGCACGTGCTGGACGGCGACATCGCGTTCATCGAGAAGCCGTTCACCGCACACGACCTGCTGCACAAGGTCGCGGAGGTGGCCTCCGGAGGATGCCTCGTGGATCCGGCGGGCCTGCGCCGCACCGCGCGCGGCGGCTGACGACGGCTTCGAATTGCCGGCTCACCCGGCCGGGCGGCCCCGGACCAGGCGGCCCACCTCGGAGCGCAGCGTCACGAACTCCCGGGACTCGCGGGTCGTGATCTGGTCCCGTGGGGAGGGCAGCGACACCGGCAGGTCGGCGCGAACCCCGCCCGGACTGCCGCCGAGGACGACGACACGGTCACCCACGTAGACGCTCTCGTCGATGTCGTGGGTGACCAGCAGGATCGTCATGCCGTAGCCGCCGCGCAGCTCCAGGAGCAGGTCCTCCAGCTCCTCGCGGGTCTGCGCGTCGACCGAGCCGAAGGGTTCGTCCATGAGGAGGAGGCGGGGACGGTACGCCAGAGCGCGCGCGATGGACACCCGCTGCTGCATGCCTCCGGAGAGCTGCCACGGGTGACGGCGGGCGAACGACGTCAGGCCGACCGACTCGAGTGCCTCCAGAGCGGCGGCGCGTCGCAACGGGCGGGACAGGCCGCGGCGGCGCAGCGGGAGGGCGACGTTGTCACGGATCGTCAGCCACGGGTAGAGGGATCGGCTGTAGTCCTGGAAGACCACGGCCAGTCCGTCCGGTACGCCGTCGATCGGGCGGCCGTCGATCTGGATCTCGCCCTCGGAGGGGTGCTGCAGGCCGGCTATGCAGCGCAGGAGCGTGGACTTGCCGCAGCCGGACGGGCCGACGATGCTCACGAGCTCGCCCTCGTCGACGTGCAGGCTGATCTCGCGGACCGCGGAGTATCCGTCCGGGTAGGTGTGCGAGAGCGCCTTGACGTCCAGCATCCATCGATCGTATTCGCTATTCGGCGGGGTGCACCGGTGCCCGGCCGACGGCGGGCGGCGACATCGGGTTGGCCGAGCGCGGCCCGGCCCGGAAGTCACCCACCGCGGGCGGAGGCCCCAGCGGCACATCGTCGACGGCGGACGAGACCGGAGCCTCGGGCGACCCGAGGGGCCCGGACAACGGCGGCGACGGCCGCGACGCCCGCCGAGCGCGCACGAAGATCACCAGCCCGCCGAGGAGCAGGATCAGCGCCCCGGCAATGGTGATCAGCCACCCCCAGGCGAGGCCGGGCGAGCCGGTGGGCGACTCGACGACCGCCTCCCCGGTGAACGCGAGTTCCTCGGTCTCCACCCGGACCTCGACCGGCGCGGGCAGATCCGGCGGGGTCGGGAAGCGTACGAGATGACGCCCACTCAACGTCGTCTCCACCTGATCGAGCGCGGGCACCACCACCGGATCCCCGGCCGGCGCGAAGAAGCCTCCGGTGCCGCCCGCCGCCGCCGTCCAGTAGCGCGCCGCCGCCGCGGACCCCACGACGACCAGCAGCGTGCCGCGAGCCCGGTAGTCCGCGGCGAGACGCGACGCGCCGGGTCCACCCGCGTCCGCCGCCGTCGTGTAGAGCAGCACGACCCGCCGCCCCGCCGCCACCTCCGGGAACTGCCCCGATGCCAGCTCGAGGGCCGTGGCCGTGTCCCGCTCACCGCCGGCGCGGACGGTGTTGAGGGCGCGGACGACGCCGTACGCCCCTCGCTGCGGTGGGGTGACCGCCGCCGCCGGGGCCCGGTCGGCGATCACCACGGACCTGGTCCCCGACGGCACGCTGAGGATGAACCGGGCCGCCGCGCTGAGCCAGGCCGGCAGTGTCTCCCCACCGGCGGCGGAGGCGTCCACGACGAGGGTGACCGCGAGCCCGTCGGCGACAACCGGCTCCAGGCGCGCGGCCCGGCGGGAACCGTCGCTGGTCACGGTCACCGCGGCCGGCCCGACCGCCGGCCCGTCCCCGAGATCGACCACCAGCGTGGTCTCGGCACCGGCCACCATCGCCGCCGCCACCGGGAGCGGCACCGGCGCCGGCACGGCGAGCAGCAGGCAGGCGGCGACAACGCTAGACCGGTACGGCATACGCGATGACATTGTCGCGATAGCTCCCTCTGCTCCGGTCGAATCCGCCGCCGCACGTCACGAGCCGCAGCGCCGGGTCGAGTGTCGGCGCGTACACCACGTCCGTCGGGAACTCGTCCTTCGGCACCCGGGCGATCCGCTCGATCCGGAACGTCACGGTGCTGCCGTCGGCGCGGTCCACGTGCACCGCCGTCCCGGCCCGCGCTCCCGCGAGACCGGCGAACACTCCCGGCCCCGACTTCGAGTCCACGTGCCCGAGGATCACGGCGGGCCCGGCCTGCCCCGGGCGTGGCCCGCCGGCGAACCATCCCGCTGTATCCGGACTTTTCGGGACTGCCACCGCGCCGTCGGACTGGAGTCCCAGCCGATCCAGGCGGCTCGACACCTTGAGATCAGGTATCCGCAGCCGCACCGGGACGGCCACCTCGTCATAGGAGCTCTCCGACCGGAACCGGTCGGCCAGAAGCGGTGCCGACGGTTCAAAAAACGAGCCAGGAGGAGCGGGCGGCGCGGAGAACCCGAGGAGCGCGATCAGCGCACCGGCGAACACCCAGCGCACGAGACGCACCTCAGGACCCGCCGGCCGCGAGTCCGCCGTACCCCGTCTGCGCCCCTCCTCGCGGAAGCCGCGCCGCCACGGTCTCGCCGAACGCGTCCGCGAGCTCCCGTGCCAGGTCGAACTCGTGCTCATAGGTCTGGTACGCCACGTCGTGCGCCGTCGAGTAGTCGCGGGCCGCGTAAGCGTCCGCGTGCCGCAACAGGTTGTCGTCGTGCTCGGCGAACGCCGCCGTCAGCTCCGCGGCCGTCATCCGCGCACCGGTGGCCCGGCTGAGGAACGCCGCCATGTCCTGTTCGTAGTCCCTCAGCTCCGCCCGCGTCCGCTGCCGCTTCGCGTCGTCACCGGCGGCCGTCGCCGCGCTGTACGCCACCAGCAGCTCCACATGGTGGCCCCACAGCTTCTGGAAGCGCCGCGCCATCGTCGTACCGAACATGCTGTCCATCGCGGACGTCAGGTCCCGGGTGTTCGCGTTGATCATGCGGGCGGCGGCGTCGAAGTCGGGCGTGTTGGCGACCGCGGCCCGGGTCACGTCGCCGACCAGCACCACGTGCTCGGCGAGCAGCTTGCCCAGTTGCGAGCGCAGCCGCCAGACCGGTTCGCGCAGCGTGGCCCGGTCGCCGGACGACAGGAACGCACCGGCGAGGACCAGTCCGAGGTCGTACATGTGCTGGTACGCCTCCCGGTTGATCCGGTCGGCGGCCAGGTAGTCCCGCGCCGCGAACGCGTCGGCCTGCTCGGTGAGGTGCTCGACGTGCATGGCGAGCGCGTGATGGGCGTCGGAGGTCGCGAGCCGCCCGTGCGAGGAGCCGGCGAGGAAGGCGCTGAGCTCACCCTCGTACTCGATCAGCTCCTCGTGCGCGTGCTCCCGGGCGGCGTCGTCGCGGGCGGCGAGGGCACTCGCGTACGCCACCAGCTCGACGACGTGCTCGGCCCACATCGGGCTGAACGTGCTGACCATGTCCTCACCGAAGAGCTGCACCATGAGCTCGGTCATGGCGTCGGTGTTCTTGCCGAGAGCGGCCTCGGCGGCCTGCACGAAGTCGTCGTCACCACGGATGCGGCTGCGCATCACGTCGGCGGCCAGGACGGAGTGCTGCCCAAACAGAGCTTGTAGCCGTACCGCCAAATCAGCGGGATCAGAGGGAGCCGCCGCTCGGAGGGTGACCACGACGGGCCGCGCGTCCACCGGTGGTGGCAAGGCCACCGCCGTCAGGAGGAGAGCACCCGTCACAAGAAGAGCACAGAGGACCCGCATATCGCCTCATCGCCCAGCGTCCATCAGGGTCGAACGGTCCCCGACGAGATTACGCCGACCGTCCGAAGGGTGGGAGCCCCGCGCGCGACCGGAAGCCGACAGTTACCGTTTGCTTGCTTCCAGTAATGTCTGTGGGGCTGCTGGCCGGACATTCGAGGTGACGGCATGACGCCACCCGGCGAGATCATTTCCGGGCGTTATCGGATCATCCGCCCGCTCGCCACCGGCGGCATGAGCCGGATCTGGCTCGCCGCCGACGAGTCCTCCACTGTGCCCGGCGCGCCGCCCGTCGTGATCAAACAGTGCACGGTTCCCGAGGGACTCGCGTCCGCGCAGCGCGACCTCGTGCGGGAGTGGGCGCTGCCGGAGGCGCAGGCCGCGGCCCGGGTGCGCCACCCCAATCTGATCCGCACGCTGGAGGTTCTGCCGGACGAGGACGGCCCGTGGATCGTGATGGAGTTCCTCCCGTCGCGGTCGCTGCAGGAGATCGTCGAGGTGTCCGGCGCCCTGCCGGCGCACCAGGTCGCCACGATCGGCCTGGCGATCCTGGCCGCTCTCGGTGCCGCGCGGCGGGCCGGCCTGCTGCACCTCGACGTCAAGCCGGGCAACGTGCTGATCACCGGCGACGGCCGCGTCGTGCTGACCGATTTCGGTCCCGCGGTGACACCGGCCGCCGTCGACGCGCTCACCCGGGCGGGGGTCGTGCTGGGCTCGCCGAAGTACATCGCACCGGAGCGCCTCTTCGACCGTCTCTCCGCCGAGCAGGCCGATCTCTGGTCGCTCGGTGCCACGCTGTATCACGCGGTGGAGGGGCGCCCGCCGTACCTGCGCGAGTCCACCTCGGCGATCCTGCGCGCCCTCGCCGACAGCCCGCCCGATCCGCCGCGCCGCGCCGGTCCGCTCACCCCGGTGCTGACCGGCCTGCTGCGCCGCGATCCCGCAGAGCGTCTCACCGCCGCCCAGGTGCGGCTCCATCTGCAGCGCATCGCCCGATCCTCCGGACCGGTTCCGCGCCGCGCGCGCCCGGTGCTTCGCCGCCGGCTCACTGCGGCTGCGGCGGTGGTCACCCTTCTCACCACACTCACGGCGGTCGGTGCAAGCGCTTCCTCATCGCGTACGCCGGACGCAGCCGCACCTCTCACCTCGGCATCCGCCGCCCCGGCTCCGCTGCCCGCCGACTTCGCCTGGTGGAACGACCCCAGCGGGTTCCGCGTGGCCCTGCCGCGCGACTGGCGGCCGGTGCTCGGCCCCAGCGACGTGGTGGCGTTCGAGGGCCCCCGCGGCGAGCCGAGCCTGCGGGTGAGCCGCTGGGCGGGCGCCTCGCCGGACTCGGGAGCCGCGGTCCCGTCAGCCGCGTCCGTCTCCGCCGACTCGGTCGCCGCGCTGCTGGCCGAGGAGCAGGAGGTGGAGCTCTCGGAATACCGCCGGGTACGCATCGAGGCGCTGTCCACCCCACCGGGCGCGATCTGGGAATACACCTTCCAGGGCACCGGCGACGTCGCCATGCGCGGCCTGCGCCGGGTGATCGGCGTGGGCGACCGTGCCTACGTCCTGGAGTGGCGCGTCGACCGAGCCGGCTGGGTGGCCGGTCTCCCCCAACTCTCCGTCATCCTCAACACCTTCACCCGCCCGTCCCCCTGACCGCGCCACCCCGGGTTCCGGGCCGCCCTCCACACGGCCGCCCCGGCTGTGGGCCGCCCTCCACACGGCCGCCCGCGCACCCGGCCTGTCACCGCCGGCCGGCATCACGACAGGTTCGCGGCGGCGATCGCCGCCCTCACCACCAGCCGCAGCGCCGACCTGCCAGTCATGCCGCACCCCACCGGACCAGAGCACGACGCGCGAGTTCGTGACGTCGGCTTCGAGGTGGGCCGCCTGATTCGGAGAAGCGGCACCACCGCCGAGTGGGCCGGGCGATTCCCTTGTTGAACGGTTCTGGGGTTGAGTAATATTGGCGGCACTTTCTCTTAGCCACCGGCATTTTTGATCGTTTGCGCGGGTGGGCGGTGGACTCCGCCGATTCGTGAGGGCGATCAAGAATGCGCTGAGTCGCCCGGCATGCGAACGGTCAGGTGGTTGATCAATCCCGGATAGCATCTCCAGATCCGGGAGTTGCCACTCGAACTCAACGTTGATTGGAAAAGGCCACGAAGGGTTGGCAGCCCACCCCCGACAACTTAAGTCACTGAGATCCCGTCCGGGTGCCGGACGGCAGGACCTCAGCTTCATTGGTCATGTTGACCGATTGAGCTGAGTCCTGCGCGCCTCAAGCTCTCTCGGCAGAGGTGATAAGGACTCAGGGGCTATGGGGTTCGATCCGCAATTCTGGATCACGATTGGCGCTGCGACCACGGCGACCGGGACGGCGCTGGGGCTCTATTTCAAGTACAAGGTCGAGAAACTGCGCGCACAGAATCGCGTCGAGCTGATCAGAGAGACGCTGAGAGAGGCCGCGCCCCAGGAACGACCGCCCATCATCGAAGCCCTGGCCAGGCTGGAACATGCCACTGCTCCCGTCGAGTCCGCACCGGCGGCGAAAGCCCTCGGGGCCGCTGCGCGATCAGTGACGAGACGGGGCCGCCCGGCGAAGGCGCCACCAGACGACGGTGACGCCAGTTGACCACTGCCCGAAACGCCTGCGCGGAAACCCGATGCCGTCCTGGCCGCAGCGGGTTTCCGCATCCGCGGTGGGGGGCGCCAAGCCGCCTCGCGGTGAGGCGCGAGAGGTGGGCGCGCGAGGAGCGGGCTGGGAGGGAGGGTTACGGGTAGAGGGGGGAGGTGCCGGGAGTGACGGCGACGTCGAGCAGGAACGGGCCGTCGGTGGTGAGGGCTCGGGTGAGTGCCGGCACCAGCTCGGCGGCGTGGGTCACCCGGGTGGCGGGGCAGCCGAAGCCTCGGGCGATCGACGGCAGGTCGAGGCCGGGGAGGTCGGTGCCGGGGATCTTCGGGATGCCCAGGCGGCGGCCGAGGGCGGACACCGCCTCGTAGCGGCTGTTGTTCAGGACGATCACGGTGAGTGGGGCGCGGTGCTGGGCCGCCGTCCACAGGGACTGGATGGAATAGAGGCTGGAGCCGTCGCCGAGCACGCAGATCACCTGTTCGCCGCAGAGGGCGCGGCCCACGGCTACCGGCAGGCCCCAGCCGAGAGCGCCGCTGCCGGTGGTGACATAGCCGAGCGGCCGGGTGATCGGGATCTGTTCGTGCAGCGTGTCCTTGTGTGACGGCGCCTCCTCCACCAGCACGGAGCCGGGTGGGCGTGCGGCGGCCAGCGCGCCGAGGACGGCCGCGGCGGTGAGTGGATCGGTGACCGGGGGAGCGGGCGGCCGAGCCCGGACCGGCGGTGGTGCCGCAGGGCGGGAAGAGGGTTCCAGGTGGCGGATCAACTCGGTGAGGCCGGCGCGGACCGTGGTCAGGATCGAGGTGCCGGTGGCGGCCCACGCCGCCGCGGCCGGATCACAGTCGAGGTGGAACAGGACAGTGCCCGAGGACAGGAACGGCCCCTCGGTGTGCACGTGGTAGGTGAAGACCGGCGCCCCGACGACCAGGACCACGTCGTTGGCGGAGAGCAGTGAGGCGAGCGACGACCGTACCGGCGGCAGGTGGCCCTGGAAGAGCGGGTGGTCCTCCGGGAACGCGGCGCGGCTCGGCATCGGGGGCGCCCAGACCGCGGCGCCGAGGGTCTCGGCGAGGGTGACGGCTTCTGCCCAGGCGCCGTCCTCGTCGATGCCGGGGCCGGCGACGATCGCAGGGGCGCGGGCGGTGCGCAGGGACGAGGCCACCTCGCGCAGGGCGTCCGGCGCGGCGACGAAGGCGGTGCGGACGGCGCGGGCCGGGACCGGGTCGGCAGGGGTGTCCCAGTCGTCCTCGGGGACGGAGAGGAAGACCGGGCCGCGCGGTGGTGTGAGCGCGACGCGGAAGGCCTCGGCCAGGGCGGTGGGCACGGCCGCCGCGTGCGACGGCTGGTGACTCCATCTGACGTACGGGCGGGGAAACACAGCCGGCTCGTCCGCGGAGAGGAAGGGGCGCGTGGGGAGCATCGCCCGGGTCTGCTGTCCCGCCACGACGACCAGCGGCACCCGGTCCCGGTACGCGTTGAAGATCGCACCGAGCGCGTGCCCCACCCCGCCCGCCGAGTGCAGGGTGACCAGCGCGGGACGGCCGGTGGCGATCGCCTGGCCGGCCGCGATGCCGACCGCCGAAGCCTCCTGCAGGGCGAGCACGTAGGAGAAGTCGTCCGGCCAGTCCCGCAGCATCCGCAGTTCCGTGGAACCGGGGTTGCCGAACCAGCGCGTCATCCCGGCGTCGCGGCAGAACGCGAGGAACGCCTCCCGGACCGTGCTCATGTCGGAGCCTTCCATCCGAGGACGCGCCGTTCGACCGCCAGCAGCGCCGCGTTGAGCAGATAGCCGAGGAGCCCGAGCAGCACGATCGCCGCCCAGACGGTCTCGTAGTCGAAGCGGGTGGTGGCCTCCTGCAGGCGGAAACCGATGCCGTCGGCGGCGCCCGGCTGCAGCTCGGAGAAGACCATCAGGATCAGTGCGAGGGACAGTGCGAGCCGCAGCCCGGCGAAGAGTTTCGGCAGCGTGGCGGGGAGGATCACGTACCCGAGGCGTTCGGCTGCGGTGAGCCGGAAGACGCGCGCGGTCTCGATCTGCAGGGGCTCCACGGTACGGGCACCGTCCGCCGTGTTCAGCAGCACCGGCCACAGGACGCTGAACACGATCGACGCGATCTGCATCCTCGGCCCGATCGAGAACAGCACCAGGAACACCGGCACGAGTGTCGGCGGCGGCACCGCCCGGAAGAACTGGAGCACCGGGTCGAGGAAGTCGTACGCCCACGCCGACCGCCCGATCGCCACCCCGAGCACCACACCCACCAGCGCACCGCACACGAAGCCGGCCGCCAGCCGTACGAGACTCGGCACGATGTCCCCGCTGAACGCGTCCATCCGGCCCAGGAACGCCGACGGCGGCGGGAAGAACGGGTCGTCCGCCGCGCCCGCCGCCACCTGCCAGACGAGCACCGCGGCCAGCAGGATCAGCCAGCGTTCCAGGAGGCGGCGCGTCATCGGTACGCCCAGTGGAACACCCGCCGCTCGCCACGCCACAGCAGCGCGTTGATCGCGAGCCCGAGGATGCCCGCCCAGAACGTGGCCGCCAGGGTGTCGTCGACGCCGCCCGGATAGTTCGACGCCTGCGCGATGAAGATGCCGATCCCGGCGCCGAAGCCGCCGAACATCTCCGCGGTCACGGCCAGGATCAGCGCGACCGCGGCGGCGATCCGGATCCCGGTGGCGACGAACGGCGCCGTCGCGGGAAGGGAGACCATCATGAGTACGGCGAACCGGCCGAACCCGAACGCCCGCAGGGTCTGTTTGGCGAGCGGGTCCACCTCGCGCAGCCCGTAGACGGTGTTGAACAGGATCGGCCAGACCGACGCGTACACGATCACGGTGAGCCGCATCTCCAGGCCGGTGCCGAGCAGCATCGCCACCAGGGGGATGAGGGCGACCGACGGGATCGGCCGGAGGAACTCGACGATCGTGGTGACCGCGCGGGCGACCGGCGGGACAGTGCCGAGGACGAGGCCGAGCGGCACCGCCACCAGGGTCGCGAGCAGAAGACCCAGCGCCCAGGCGGTGAGCGTCGCGCGTACGTCTTCAAGAAAAAACGGATCAAGCGCGAGTGCCCCCGCTCGCGTGAGAATCACCGAGGCCGGCGGGAGGAAGTCCCGGTGCACGACGCCCGCCCGGCCCAGCACCTCGCTCGCCGCGACGACCAGGGCGATCCCGGCCGCACCGCGCGCCAGGCGAGCGGGACGGCCGGGCATCAGGACGGCTGGAAGACGATCGTGCCGGCGTCGATCCGGTTGGTCAGCCGCTTCTGCTCCACCATCAGGTCGATCAGCTTCTGCATCCGCTCGGCGCTGGTGGACGTGCCGAACGTCGGCATGGTCATCTCCTTCGCGATGGCCGGGTCGATGCCGCGCGCGTAGGTGGGCAGGACCGCCTCGACCCGCGTGCGGTCGGCGGCGATCTCGGACGCCTTCTGGATGGCCCGCTGGAAGGCGGCGGCGGTCCTCGGATACTGCTTCGTCCACGTCTCCAGCGAGAAGTACCCGTCGAGGGGCAGGTCGGTGACCGGCGCGGCGCCGCCGTCCGCGACCATCCGCGCACCGAGTTTGCGCACGGCGTCGGTGAGGAACGGCTCCTGGCTGTGTATCGCGTCCAGGTCGCCCTTCTGCATGGTGGCGGCCATCTGCGGGAAGACCACCTGCCGGTAGTCGAACGTGGTGGGATCGACCCCGTTGGCGCCGGCGATCGCGTCGAACGTGATCGCCTGGATGTTGTTGAGCACGTGCACGGAGAGGCTGTGCCCCTCCAGGCCCTTGATGTCGGTGATCGGCGAGTCCGGCATCACCAGCACGCCCATGAACTTCGGCGTGAGCCGGGTGCCCTCGGCGACCAGGTTGATCCGCAGGTCGCCCTTGTCGTGCCCGAGCAGCATCGACGCGTTGTTGGCGAAGACCACGTCGACGTCGCCGGCCTTGAGCGCGGGGTAGGCCTGGGTGCTCTGCTGGACCGGCTGCGTGCGCACGGTGAGGCCTTCGGCCTCGAAGAGCTTTTCCTGTACGGCGATGTAGTACGGCGCGTTGACGACGAGCGCCAGCATCGCCACGTTGATGGTGGTCTTCTCTTTGTCCTCCGGGGCGGCGTCGTCTCCGCAGGCGGACAGGAGCGCCGCCAGCAGGGCGAGCACGAGCGGGATCCGTAGCCTGCTCATGCTCGCCACTATATCGGAGTTTATCGATCTACTGATGGAGGTTGCGGCCGATCGCGAAGATCGCGTGCTCCTGCGCCTGGAAGATCACGTCGTCGATGATCTCCGGCGGGATCCCCGCGTGGTGCATCGCCTCGGCGTTGCGCGCCAGCACCTCGACGTAGTCCCAGCGCGCCAGGTTGGCGTGTTCGTAGAGCCCGAGCGCGCGCTGGTAACGCCCGACGATCACGTGTACGTCATGCGACAGCGCCAGAGCCGGGTTGTCTCGTGAGATGCGGCCGGCCAGTCGCTTGGTGACATGCCCGCGCACCTGGAGCCAGGCGTTCGACAGAACCTCGTGCCGCTGGAGGCCCGGTGCCGGATCGCCGTAGCGGATGACGTCACCCTCCCGTGGGTTCCCGCCGCGCGACCGGAACTGCCGCCGGGGCCGGGCGGGGCGGCGGGGCGCCGTGATCCGGCCGGTACGCCGGGTCCGCGGCATCTTGATCCCCTTCAGCGCCTTGAGCGAGAGGGCGACATCGACGGCGGCGAGGATGGTCGCCAGCACCGCCTCGAGTGTCTCCTCCGACACGTCCTCGGCCGACATCAAGCCGGCGCCCGCCGCCGCCCGGACCTCGGCGACGTCCATCCACGCTGCTACAGCGGAGCCGCCGCTGAGCGTGATCGAAAGGTAGCCACCGATGCCGGGGACCAGCATGAGCAGGAGTCCCGCGGTCATCCGCAGGGCCGCCTCCTCCCGCTGATCCGCGCCGCGTCGCCGCAGCATGTCGTCCACGGCCGCACGCTTGCGCGGATCCTGGTCGACGCCGAGTTCGGTGCGGAGCCGCTGGGTCGTCGACGGCGAGTCCAGCGGGTCGAGGCGGCCGGAGGCCAGCGCCTCGCGTGCGGCACGGCAGTCGGCCTGGACCTGGCGCAACCGGCTCAGGACTCCCGCCCGGCGCTGGTCTCGTGTCCCGGTGCGGGCGCCCTGCCCCTCCTCCAGGCGGTGCAGGCCGAGCGCGGGTACGGCCTCCACCAGAGCGCCGCGGGCCTCGGTGAGGTCCTCGGCGTCGGCCGCCGCCGTCGCCGCCCGGTCCGCCGCGAGATCGGCCGCGATCTCCCGTTCCGGGTCGACGCCGTGCTCGGGGATCAGGATCTCCGCGCGGCGCGCCTCCTGCCGGGCGGTGGCCATCTCCAGGATCGCGGCCGTCTCCCGCCGTGCGAGCTGCTGATCGACGAGGACAGCCTCCTCGAACTCGGCCTGTGCCGTCTCGCTGGTCAGCCGGCCGGTGAACCGTTCCTCCAGCGCCTCCGCCTCGGCCAGGTTGGTGTTGACGGTCTTGATCGCGCTTCGCACCGCGAGCCGGCGGAACGCCTCGCCGGTCGCCTGCGGAGACGCCTCGGGATCCGCCAGGCGGTCGCGTTCGCGCGCCTCGGTAGCCCGGTCGGACGCCATGGCCTCGGCGGTGGGCGCTCCGACCACGCCGATCTGGGTGCTCAGCCGCAGCGGCGGTTCCGGATACCGCAGCCCACCGCCGGAGCCGGGCAGCCCCTCGACGACGATGTCCACGGTTCCGGACTCGCGGAGCTTGAGGAACCCGACCCATCCGTTGTCGCTCAGAAGCGGATTGTCGGCGGGCGGCCCCTGCAGCCGCAGCTCGACGACCTCCGAACGGCTGGTGACGCGGGCTACCGGCGAGCGGAGAAACGCGCCACGGCGACCGACGTCGTTGCGCAGGCGGATGGTCAGCACGGTCCCGGCCAGGACGACGCCGCCCGGGTCCAGCTGGAGGTACCAGCGGAGCCCGCCGGTCACGTCCTGGTCCCGGCCGGCCGAGGCTCTCAGGTCGGCGTTCGCGCGAGCGTTCCCGCCCGGCTCGGCGGAGGAGTCCCGCACCGAGACGGCCGGCGCGGTGTCGCTCGGCCTCGTCTCGGCGACGGCCGGTGCCTGTTCCGCGGACTGCTTCGTCTTCGAAGCCATGTCCGCAGTGTGCGCGGCGCCTGGCACCGGCCGCCATGGGTCAACGGATCCACGTCGGCAGCCCTATCGAATCGGGACGAGGGTCCATTGGAGGTTGCCGGCTGTGTCGTGCCAGGCGCGTTCGCCGGTTCCCGGGCCGAAGCGCTTGCGGACCGCGTCGGCTGAGCCGCGGGCGGAGAGCAGCAGGTAGCGGACGCCGTGCCCGGCCGGGTCGGCGAGGGCGGCCGGGAAGTCTCGGTCCGGTGTGATCACGAACTGGTCGGGATTGTCGCTGGCCAGGACGACGCCGAAGGCGTACGCGGCGTCGGTGAGTACGGCTCCCTCGCCGAGCCCGAGGCGGTCCAGGTCGGCGGCGACGCGGCGGTTGACCTGGGCCAGGCCGCGCGTCCGCGCGGCGCCGGCGGTGGTGAACCACTCCGACTCCTCGCGGGCGAGTTGCGGGCGGCTCAGCGTGACGAGGCTGCTCGGCACCGCGACCAGGACGGCCGCCAGCACGGCGACCAGCACCGGGGTGCGCGGGCGGGCTCCGGCCAGCAGGTGACCGGCGAGCAGGACCGCCAGCGGGACGACGGCGATGTGGAACCGCAGCCAGCCGAACGAGGTGCCGGAGAGGAACGCCAGAACGTCGAAGGCGAGCACCGAGCCGAAGACCGCGACCGGGGCGAGCACCATCGGGTCGCGGCGGCGCCGGGCCACCACCAGTGCCGCGACGAGCAGGAGCAGCAGGAACGGTGCGAGGCCGAACATCTGCTGGAATCCGTACGCCAGCCGCGCGCTCAGGTCGGCGCCGGTCACCGAGGCGATCCCGCCGGCGTTCGCGGAGACCTGGGCGGAGTTGCCGTACTGGGAGGAGAACGTGGCGAACCACTGGCCGACGATGAGCTTGCTGGCCAGGGCCCAGAGCACGACCGCCAGCACACCGGGCAGCGCCGCGATGACCGCGTCGGTGCGGGCGGTGGCCCGGTCCCGGGTGCGCCACCAGGACACCAGGAAGACCAGCACGGGTACCGCCGCGACCGGGGCGAGCGCCTCGTAGCGCGCGCCGTACGCGAGACCGAGCGCGAGCCCCAGCGGCACGAGTGACTCGGGACGGCCCTCGGCGAGCCAGATGGTCAGGGCTCGGACGGCCAGCATGAGGCAGAGCAGGAAGCACGCCTCGCTCATGCCGTTGCCGGCGTAGATGACGATCATCGGGTGGAGGGCGAGCGCCGCGGTCAGGAGCAGCCGGGGCGTCCTTTCCACGCCGGAGCGCCGGAGGATGTCGTGCCCGACGGCGACCACTGCCGTCATCAGCGCCGCGGAGACCAGCACCACCAGCAGGCCCTGCTGGGTGAGTGCGGGGAACAGCAGGCTCAGCGGCAGGAACGGCAGCAGGATCAGCGACGGCAGCGGGTTCCAGACGAAGCCGATGGCGGCCAGGTGCGGGTCGCGGCTGAAGATCGTGTAGTACGCGTTGGCGATCCGGCTGGCCGAGTCACCGGGCACCAGGTCGTTGCTCCAGAACCAGAGCGCGGCGAGCAGGTAGAGCGTGGCGACCGCGGCCAGCGTGATCTTCCGCGATTCAGTCGGCATTCGCGGCCGCCTTCGGCAGGTGCAGCCCGTGCGTGGTCTTCTCCCAGTACGACGGCTTGAAGATCAGCTGCCAGGCCGCCTTCGCGCCGGCCAGGCTCATCATCGCCCAGTAGACCGGGGAGAGCAGCGCCGTGCCGAGCAGGTCCGGGCGGTCCATGGTGCGTGCCGAGAGCACGTTCAGATAGATCACCGTGGCGTTGCCGAAGACCAGGCAGAGCACGCCGAGGTAGTAGTACGGCGGAATGAAGATCTCCTCCAGGATCGGTGGCCGGCCCAGGAACCAGAGGATCGTGGTGGCCCAGAGCACCGCGTTGAGCAGCGCGGCCAGGGGTGTGCCGCCGACGAAGAGGTTGAGGCAGAGCAGGCCCCGCCAGCCGAGCTGACGGACCGTGGCCCGGGGTGCGCGCAGGTGCACCAGCCACGTCATCAGGTAGCCCTTGTACCAGCGACTGCGCTGCTTGATCCAGTTGATGAAGTCGGAGTTCGCCTCCTCCAGCGTCACCGAGTGCAGCACGCCCACGCGGTATCCGGCGCGGGCCAGGCGGATGCCCAGATCCGCGTCCTCGGTCACGTTGTACGGGTCCCACGCCCCCAGTTCCCGCAGTTCACGGGCCCGGAAGTGGTTGCTGGTGCCGCCCAGCGGGATCGGCATCCGCAGCGCCACCAGTCCCGGCAGCAGTGACCGGAACCAGGTCGCGTACTCCAGCGCGAACCATCGCGTGATCCGGTTCTGGTCCACGTTGAAGTAGCCGAGTTCGGCCTGCAGGCACACGTACGACGAGCCGAGCCGGCGCAGCGCCACCACCGCCCGGCGCAGCTGCAGCGGGTCCGGGACGTCCTCGGCGTCGTAGATCGTGACGAACTCGCCGGTGGCCACCTCCAGCCCGACGTTGCAGGCCTTCGGTTTCGTCTTGGGCTGCGACTCCGGCACCACCAGGATCCGTACGTGCTCGCCGGAGACGGCCGCTTCGGCGGCCGCGATGGTCTCCCGGTCGTCCTCTTCGAGGAGCAGGATCACCTCGAGCCGGTCGCGCGGGTACTCCAGGGCGCCGAGGTGCGTCATGAGCAGGCCGATCACGCTCGGCTCCCGGTACGCCGGCACCAGCACGGTGTAGACGGGCAGGTCGGCGTCCGGCACCGCCCGGGCCTCCTCGTCGCTGACGCTCACCCGGTGGTGCCCGCGCCCGGCGGCGTACACGAGCACGACCCGGAAGACGATCGCGGCGGTGTAGGCGAGGGTCACCAGCGCGACGATCGTCTGCAGGACGGTCATCGGGCGCAGGACGGCGATCACGGTGAGCAGGACGAGCGCCACGATCAGGCCGGTGCGCTGTGCCCGGGAGAGGACCACGTGTGCGGAGTGCCTCATCGGGCGAGTCCCGTCGCAACGGCCGCCGCCAGCAGGGCGACCAGGGCGTACCGGGCACGGGGCAGGTACTGGGCCGGCGACGTGCTGGGCCGGGGAGCCCAGCCGCGGATGAAGAACACGGCGACGGCGGCGAGGGCCGCGTCCGTGAGGATCGGCAGCTGCGCGACCCGGAACGCCTCCGGCCCGAACAACCGGCCGGTCAGCAGCACGGCCAGCACGAGGCCGACGGTCGCGGCGGCCAGGACGGCGGAGGCGACGGCCGCCTTGCGCAGCGCGCGCAGGCTCGGACCGAAGATCACGACGGCGCTGACGACCAGGCAGACCACACCGCCGGCCAGCGCCAGACCGGGAAGTTGCGAGGTGGGCAGCAGCAGGCCGGCGGTCTCCAGCCCGCCGTCGGTCGCGGTCGGCCCGCCCGGTCGTCCGAGCAGCTCCACGGCCCGCCGCAGCCCGGCGTCGACCGTCTCCCGGACCTCGCCGACGCCGCCGATCGTCACCAGCGGCAGCAGCAGCGCCCACCGCATCCGCGCCACGGCCCGCGTGCCGACCAGCAGGATCGCGGCACCGGCCAGGAACGCCAGGGCGGCCGGCACGAGCCAGGCGGTCCGGCCCGGCATCAGCACCAGCAGGGTGCCGGCGGTCGCCAGGAAGGCCACCGCGAGCAGCCCGTCGACCTGCCGGTCGTGCACGTCCGGCTCACCGCGCGGCGGGCGGACGCGGCCGGCCACCAGAGCCGCGCCGGCGGCCACCGGGATGATCAGCGGCACCGCGGGGCCGCGCGTGGTGACGCTGTCCCAGGCCATCGTGGCGAGCGCGGGGAAGGCCGCCGCGGTCAGCAGGGCCGCCAGCCCCAGACGTACGCGTGCCGCCCGGCGCAGGCGCTCCAGCCCGAGCGGCGCGCCGTAGACCCAGCGGGTGGTGACCGCGTACCGGATCAGGAAGACGGCCACGATGGCGAGCACGTTGGCCGGCAGGTAGTGCATGCCGGCGTACTGGACCAGGGCGAACAGCAGGCCCAGGTGCACCGGCGTGAGGGTGTTGTTGAGCAGCAGGAACCGCCCGAACCGCCGCCCGCGGGCGTGGTCGCCGGGTGGCATCACCAGGTTGTCGACGACCGCGAAGTTCCACACGATCGCGACCTGCACGGCGAGCAGGGCGGCCAGGAGGTAGGGCAGTCCGGCGACCTCGCCGAGGAGCCAGAGGGCCGCCGAGTTGACCGCGGTGCCGAGCGCGCCGGCGACCGCGAAACCGGTCATCCGGCCGGGTGCCGACCGGGGATGGCGCATCGTGGCCAGCCGCAGCAGCGTCAGGTGCCGCAGGTAGCGCAGGCCCTCGCGGAAGGAGGCCTTGCTCTCGCCGGCGGCGCGGGGCTGGAACGTGTACGGGACCTCGGTGACCTGCCGGATCCGGGAGCGGACCAGCACCTCCAGCAGGATCTTGTAACCCTTGGGGCGCAGATCGGCGATGTCGACGGCGGTTCGGCGTACCGCGAAGAAGCCGCTCATCGGGTCGGTGACCGTTCGCAGCCGGACCGGGAAGAAGACCTTCGCGAGCGTGCCGGAGGCGCGCGAGACGATCCGGCGGAACCGGCCGCTCAGCCCGTCCACCCGCCCGGCGACGCGGTACCGGCTGGCCACCACCGCGTCGGCCTGGTCGACCTGCGCGGCGGCGAGCAGCTCCGGCACCGTCTCCGGCGGGTGCTGCAGGTCGCCGTCCATCACCACGATCCACGGCGCCCGCGCCGTCTCCAGCCCGGCCGTGACCGCGCCGCCGAGCCCGCCTTCGCGCAGGCCGGCCGGGCGGTGCACCAGCCGTACGCCGTCCGGGTCGCGATCGGCGCACGCGGCGATGACCCGCGGTGTGTCGTCGTCGCTGTCGTCCACGAACACGATCTCGCCGGGTGTCGCGCCGAGCGCGCCCCGCAGCCGTTCCACCAGCGGTTCCACATTGTCCGCCTCGTTGCGGGTGGGAACCACCACGGTGACGGCTGGTGGTGCTTTCAGCCGAAGCGTCACGACGTCTCCCCCTGGGTGAATCGGGCGACGGCTCCGCCGCCTGCCTCGTAGTACTCGACGACGACGGTGTGCTCGCCCGCGCCGACCTCGACGTCGGCGGAGAACGTGGTGGGGCCGTGGTCCGACCAGCCGTCCACGACCGTGACCCCGTCGAGCAGCACCCGGATCCCGTCGTCGCCGGTCGCGGCGAAGCGGTAGGTGCCGGCCGGATAGGTCGCGGTGCGGGTCCAGCGGGCCGAGAAGCCGTCGGCCGGTATCGCGGGATCGGGTGAGCCGTCGCCCCAGTCGAAGGCCACGGCGTCGTCCTGCCTGGTCACCGCGGGCTCGCCGGTGAGCGTGCGGTTCGGGAAGTACTCGGCGGTCCAGGTGTCGACCGGTCCGACGTCGCCGATCCGCTCGTAGCCGAACCGGGCGAGGGCGCCGCCGCCGTTCTCGAAGTACTCCACCCGGATCTGGTGCGGTCCGGACAGCAGCAGCCGGTCGGTGCTGAACGTGTCGTTCTGGTTGACCCACTTGTCGACGATCGGAGCGCCGTCCAGATAGACGCGGATGCCGTCGTCGCTGGCGCCGCTGAACCGGTAGACGCCGGCGGGCAGCACGTCGGTGCGGGTCCACCGGGCGGAGAACCCGTCGGCCGGCAGCGCCGGGTCGGGTGAGCCGCCACCCCAGTCGAAGGAAATGGTCGAATTGTCGGCTTCGAGGACCGGTTGGCCGCTCAACCCGGGGTTGTCGAAGTACTCGGCCGTCCAGTCCGGAGGATCGGGTGCCTCGCCGGTCTGCCGGTATGCCAGCTTCGCGACAGCGTCCCCGCCGTTCTCGTAGTACTCCATGATCACGGTGTGCGGGCCGCCGCCGAGCAGGGTGCTCGCGGTGTGCGCGGTGGCACCGGAGTCCGCCCAGGCGTCGATGATCCGCAGGCCGTCGACGGTCACCCGCACGCCGTCGTCGGCGGTGGCGGTGAACTCGTACTCGCCGGGCGCGAGCGCGAGCGTCCGGGAGTACCGGGCCGCGAAGTGGTCGGCAGTGATCGCCGGGTCCGGGGAGCCGAGCGCCCAGTCGTGGTCCACGGCCGGCTCCTCGCGGGTCAGCGTGGGCGTGCCGGCCGGGAGGGTGGGCGCGGACCCGGCGCCGGGAGTGTTCCAGTACTGCGCGGTCCACGTGTCGGCCGGCTGGTCGATCGCGGCGGCCCAGTCCAGCTTCGCCATCGCGTCGCCGCCCTCGTCGAAGTACTCGAGGGTGATCGTGTGCGTGCCGGCGCCCAGATCGCCGATCCAGTCGTACGCCGTACCGGACTGGCCCTGCCACCTGTCCAGGACCAGCCGGCGGTCGATGTAGAGGCGCACCCCGTCGTCGGAGACCGTGGTGAACCGGTACCGCCCGGCCGGGAAGTGCTGCTTCTTGGTCCAGCGCGCCGAGAAGTCGTTCGCCGGCACGGCCGGGTCCGGTGCGGCCTCGCCCCAGACGAAGTCAACCGCCGGGTCGGTACGGGTCAGCACCGGTGTGCCGGACAGGTTCTTCCCGGCGTAGAAGGTGGCGGCGAACGGCGGCGACGGCACGTACGTCGCGGTGTACGTGCTGTCGTCCTCCGGCGTTTTGATCGTGTGCCGGATTCCCTTCCCGTCCGACCATCCCTGGAACTGGTAAACGGTGCCGTCCTCGGCGACGGCTGTCGGCGGCGCGTACAGCTCGCGCTGGAAGCCCTCGACGCCGAGCACCTCGTGCGGTGGCTCCACCGGGACCCCGTCGAGGTACGCGGTGAGGCCGGGCGGGCTGGTGGCGACCGTGAACGTCGTGGTGACCGGCCGGATCTCGATCGACTTCGAGGTGCTCAGGCCGTTGGCGTCGGTGGCCGTCACCCTGATCTCGTACCAGGTGTCAGCCGAGGACTCGCCGGTGTCCGGGATCGTGAACTGCCCGGCGCGGCCGGTCAGCGGGCCGGCGAACGGGTGGATGTGGGTGTGGTGGTGCAGGATCACGGTGGTCCGGATGCCGCTGTCGTCCAGGTCGAACCCGGCGGCGTCCTGAGCGAACGCGTTGTACGTGATCACGTCCCCGGCGCGGTACGACGACTCGTCGGCGGGCACCGCGACGGTCACCGTAGGCGCGATGCCGACCTGGATGATCAGCGGGATCGAGGTGCCGTCGTTGCCCTCGCTGTCGGTCACCGTGAGCGTGGCGGTGTAGACGCCCACGTCCGGGTAGACGTGGACCGGGTTCGCGTCGGCGCTGGTCGTCCCGTCGCCGAAGTCCCAGGCGTACGTGAGCGGATCGCCGTCCGGGTCGGAGCTGCCGGCGCTGGAGAAGTGCACGGTCAGCGGGTCGAGACCCTTGTCGACGTCGGACGTCGCGTTGGCGGTGGGGGAGTGGTTGCCCAGGCTGTAGCTGACCCGGTAGAGCCGCCCGGGGATGTAGGTCAGGTAGTAGAGGTCGCCGTCCGGCCCGACCTTCAGATCGACCACCGCGCCGGCGGTCGCGTCGAAGTCCTCGACGGCCGTCGCGTTGCCGTCCTCGTCGAGGATCGCGCGCCGGATGAAACCCTTGGCGTAGTCGGCGAAGAACAGGTTCCCCTGGTACTCGGGCGGGAACGTCTCACCTCGGTAGACCGGTCCTCCGGTGGCGGCGGCGCTCTCGCCGTCGTGCGCGTACACATGAATGGGGTTGATGAATCCGGCGCAGTTGGCCGTGCACATGCCCTCCTTGAGCGGCCACCCGTAGTTGCCGCCCCTGACGATGTGGTTGACCTCCTCCCAGGTGTAATCGCCCACGTCGCCGCCGTAGAGCTTCCCGGTGAGGCTGTCGAACTGGAAGCGCCACGGATTGCGGAATCCGTACGCCCAGATCGCCTGCTCCCTGCCCGCCTGCCCGGCGAAGGGGTTGTCGGCGGGGATCGAGCCGTCCTTGTTGATCCGCAGGATCTTGCCGTGCGGGTTGGAGAGGATCTGCGCGTTGCTGGAGTAACCGTTGTCGCCGACCGCGAAGTACAGCTTGCCGTCCGGGCCGAATCGGATGCTCCCGCCCACGTGCAGGTGCTGGGAGAGCGATTCGGTGCGGAAGATGGTGTACGGGCCGTCGGTGCCGACGTCGCCCGAAGCGTCGAAGCGGACCAGGCGGTTGTGCAGGTCGAGACCGGTGTAATAGAAGTACACGTAATGGTTCGCGACGCCGAATTCCGGGTCGAACGCGATGCCGATCAAACCGCGGTCGCCGGTCGGCTCGGAGGGCAGCACGGCGAATGGCGTGGCCAGCAGATGTCCGTCTTTGAAGACCTTGATGGTGCCGGCGCGCTCGAGGATGAAGATCCGGCCGTCCGGGGCGATCTCGAACCCGCTGGGCTCGTCCAGATCGCCGCCGACGACCAGTGATGTCTGGAAATCCGCTGGTGGTGCCGCATATGCCGGTGGCGCCGCCGCGAGGATCAGCGCAGCGACGATGAGCATGATCAATCTTGATTTCATGACGCCCCCCGGGATTCGAACCTAGGAGAGCGTTATTTCCGGGCCGGGGCCGGACGTGCAAAGCGCAGTGACACCGGCGAGTCCACTGTGTTTCGACAATGGGCCGCCGACATTTCGGCGGCCCATTTACCGGCTTTTACCGCAAAGGAACGTCCACGTAGGATCCGCCACCGATGGTGACCGAATCTCCCGAAGTGTTCTCGTCGTAGTAGAGCGGGTCGACGGTGTCCACGACGAGGGTCAGCGAGTTGCCCGCCGGCAGGTCGTACGCCGTCGCCGGCAGCGTCACGTCGACGTCACGGGAGCCGCCGGACCAGGAGGCCGGCGCGTGGCTGATCAGCTTGGCGTTGCCGAGGGCGTCCAGGTCGTAGAGGTAGGCGACAACGGTTCCGGACGCCTCGCCGGACAGTTCCAGGTGCACCCTGGCGGAACCGCGGATCTTCTGGGTGGTGGACGGGCGCTCGGCAGCCCAGACGCCGGCCCGCCCGCGGTCGACGAACGGGAGCCAGATCTTCGGCTGCTCGCCGGTGATCGCGGCGGCGCCGTTGGTGATCAGGACGATGCCGCCGTTCGCGACGGTGTCCCGGTCGGTGGGGATGGTCTTGGTCCAGCCCGAGGACGGGTCGCCGCCGAGCAGGCCGGTGCCGTCGAGGACGCGGATCCGGCCGAGGCCGTACCTCCTGGTCTGGTTGTTGATCTCCGACCACTGCGGGTAGGCCTCGCCGGAGGCGTTCAGCGGCTTGACGTAGACCGGGTTCGCGGACGTGGTGCCGGTGCCGGCCAGGTGCTGGTCGAGCCAGGAGTACAGGCTGGTCCAGACGTCGTTGGGCAGGCCGAGTACGCCGGTCAGCTCCGCGATGGCGTGGTCGCCGGGCCGCAGCTCGAGGCGCTTGGGGCCGGTCAGCCGGCCGTAGAAGTCGACGAGCTGGTTCGGCGGGAAGAACGTGTCGCCCCAGCCGTTGGCGATCAGGACGGCCGGCTGGTTGGCGTTGATCCGGTCGAGGTAGGTGGCGGCGGAGCGTACCTTCGCCCAGGCCATCACGTCGGCGACGTTGCGGTTGGCGTTGAAGTCGGCCATCTTCGCGGTCAGCTCGGCGCTCGGCTTGCCGACGATCTGCGCGGCCAGTTCGAGCAGGCCGGCCGACTGGCGGTGACGGGTGCTGTCGGAGTACAGCGAGTAGACCAGGTCGGTCCAGCCGCTGAGCACGCCGACGACGCGGATCCGCGGGTCGAACGCGGCGCCGAGCAGGCTGATCCCGGCGCCGTACGAGATGCCGGCCGCCCCGATCCGGGCCGGGTCCGCAGCGGTGTTCGCGATCGTCCAGTCCACGACCCGGGTCAGATCGGCCATGTCCCTGGGACCGGCCGTGTCGATCTCGCCGCCGGAGAGCCACCAGCCGCGCGGCGTGTACGAGACGACCACGTAGCCGCGCCCGGCGAGGACCTTGGCCTGCGCGAGGTACTCCAGGTCGTTGAGGCCCCAGCTGGACGGCAGCACGACCGCCGGATATCGCCCGGCGGCGGCCGGGGCGATCACATTGGCCTTCAATATCACGCCGCCGTCGCCGGTTATGTCGACGGCCTTGAATCCGGTGGTGGCCGCCGCGTGCGCGGGGCCGGTCACGCCGACGAGCGTTGCGGCCGTGATCAACAGGGTCGCGAGCAGGGGGAACCAACGACGAGGCGCCATGCGCACTCCTCAGGACGGGGATTTTCACGGGTATGGCGACGCGTCGTAGCGGCAGCGTAGGAACCGGTTCCGAGAATTTGAAGATGGTGACATTCTCGTTACCGGCTAGTAACGTGACTCGTCGGTAGCAAAGGGGGTGGCAGGTGCTGTACGGGACCCCGACCGCACGACGCCGGGACGCCCAGCGCAACCGTGCGGCGATCCTGGAGGCCGCCAGCGAGGTGCTCACCGCGGGCGAGGCCGTCGCGCTCATGCCCGAGATCGCCCGCCGCGCCGGGGTCGGCCAGGCCACGCTCTACCGTCACTTCGCGGATCGGCACGCCCTCGTCGGCGCTGTGATCACCTACCAGCTGGACCGGCTCGACGCGCTCATCGCGGAGCACGCCGGCCAGCCGGCCGAGTTCCGCCGGTTGCTCTGCGAGGTGCTGCACACCCAGATCGCCATGCGCGGTCTGGTGAGCCTCGTACGCCGCCTCGACCAGGTCACCCAGGACCGCTACCGGCAGCGCGCCGTCGCCGCCGTCGCCGCGCCGATGAAGGTCGCCCGCGAGCAGGGCTTCGTCCGTGCCGACCTGGTCCCCGACGACCTGGCGCTGCTCTTCGCGATGGTGCAGGGCGTCGCGGAGGGCACCGACGACGTCGGTGCGGCACGGGCCGCCGCCGACCGGGCCGTCGACCTGATGCTGGACGGCGTGTTCCGCGGCTGACGTGTTCGGGGGCTGATGGCACTCAGATCGATCTCCGCGCTGCCGATTCCCCATTTCAGTGGCTCTCAGGCTCTGAACAGCGGCGGTGACGGTGCACGGTTCGGATATCTGCGCGATCAACGCGCAGGAACGCGCGGAGCTCGAGCGGCTCCGCCAAGCGGTGTCCACCGCACCGAGCGGCTTCATCTCGATCGACGAGGCCGGCGCGATCACCGCATGGAACGACGCGGCCACCGGACTGCTCGGCTGGACCGCGGCCGAGGTGGCCGGCCGGCCCATCGCCGAGACCCTGATCCCCGAGGAGATGCGCGCCGCGCACGCCGCCGGGATGGCCCGGTACCTGGCCACCGGCGAACCGGTCGTGGTGGGCCGGCCGGTGGTGCTGCCGGCGCTGCACCGTGACGGCCACCGGGTCGAGGTGGAGCTGACCATCTGGCCGTCCTGGGTGCAGGGGGAGCGGCAGTTCTACGCGTTCCTGCGGGACACCTCCGCGCAGCGGGCGGCGGCTGAGCGTACGGCGCGGCAGACCAGTGCGCTGCTGTCGACGATCGAGGCGCAGCGGGCGGTCACGGCGGTGGCGTACGACCGGGAGCTGGCCCTGCGCGTCGTCGCCGAACAGGCGATCTCCGGATTTCCGGCGGCGTCCGGCGCGGTGGTCGAACTCCTCGACGGCGATGACCTCGTCTACACGGCCGTGGCCGGCACGCTCGCCCGGCAGAAGGGGCTGCGCCTGGTCGTCAGCGGTTCGCTCAGCGGCGTCGCCATCGCCGGCCGCACCGTCGTCCGCTCCGCCGACACCGAGACCGACCCGCGGGTGAACCGGGACGCCTGCCGCGAGGCCGGGATCCGGTCCATGTGCATCGCGCCGCTGTACCAGGCCGACGAGCCGATCGGCGTGCTCAAGGTGTCCAGCGACAGCCCGGACGCGTTCGACGCGGCCGACGCGCACCAGCTCGAGCTGCTCTCGGCGAGCCTCACGTCGGCGCTGCGGCACGCCGAGGACTACGCGCGCAACGCGGCCCTGCTCGCGCAGCGCGAGGTCAGCGACAACCGGTTCCGGCTGACCTTCGAGAACTCACCGCTCGGGCTCGTGCTGGCCAGCGTCCACCCCGCGTCGTTCGGCAAGTACCTGCAGGTCAACTCCGCGATGTCGGCAATCACCGGGTACAGCACCGAGGAACTGACCCGGATGAGCTTCGCCGACCTGCAGCACCCGGACGACGCGGCGGTCACGGCCGACACCCTGAACCGGATGCTCGCGGAGGGCCAGGACTCGATCCGCGCGGAGAAGCGGTACATGCACAAGGACGGCCACGTCATCTGGGTCGCGGTCCGGGTCGCGGTGGTGCGCGACGCCGAGGGCGCTCCCGCGTACGTCGTGGTCCAGGTGGAGGACGTCACCGCGCAGCGCGCGACCAACTTCCGCATGCACCAGCAGGCGAAACTCCTCGAGCTGATCCCGGCGGCGGTCATCATCCGTACGCTCGACGGCCGCATCCGCTGGTGGAACGCCGGCGCCCAGGCGTTGTACGGCTGGTCGCTGGAGGCGGCCCGCGGCATGGTGACGCACCGGCTGCTCGGCACCGCGTTCGTCGACTCCGGCTCGCTCGCCGAGCAGAACCGTGCCCTCGAGGTGGACGGCCACTGGGAGGGCCAGCTCCAGCGGCTCACCGCCACCGGCCGCAAGGTCACCGTGCTCTGCCGGCAGGTCGTCTACCAACCCGAGCCCGGCGGCGACGGTCCCGGCGAGATCCAGGTCCTGGAAGTGAACACGGACGTCACGGCGGCACGCGCGGCCGAACAGGCCCTGGCTCTCAAGGAGCAGCGGTTCCGGGCCCAGTTCACCCACTCGGCGGCGGGCCAGATCATCGGCGCGCTCGACGGCACCATGATCGCGGTGAACCGGGCGTTCGCGTCGATGGCCGGGCGCCGCACCGACGAGATCGTCGGCCGCAACGTCAACGAGCTGTTCCACCCGGACGATCTCGCGTACGCCCACAACCTGGTCGCCAAGCTCTTCGCCGGCGAGGCCGACAAGTACATCCAGGAGTGCCAGGTCCGCCACGTCGACGGCCACTGGGTCGACATGGAGGCCACGGTCTCGCTGGTCCGCGACGCCGACAACAGCCCCAAGAACCTGATCATCGTGATCACCGACATCTCCGCACGCCGCGCGGCCGAACGCGCCCGTGACCTGAACGCCGATGCCCTGTCCGAGCGCAACGCCGAACTGGAAGCCGCCAACCAGCTGAAACTCGACGTCATCGGCATGCTCGGCCACGAGATCAGCAACCCGCTGGCGGCGATCCTCGGATACAGCGACCTCCTCGCCGAGGAGATGCCGGAGGAGACACCGAACGGCCGCGCGGTCGCGGTGATCGGCCGTCAGGCCCAGCGCCTCGACGGCATCGTCCGCGAGGTCCTGGCCATGGTCAGCATCGACGCCGGCAACATCAACGCGGTCCGCCAAGAGGTGGCCCTGCGCGCCGAGATCCGACAGGCCCTCGAGTCCACCGGCCACGGCCACGTACCGGTGATCGGCGGCGACGCCCGGATCCTCTTCCACCCCGGCCACCTGCAGCAGATCCTGGTCAACCTCCTCTCCAACGCGGCGAAGTACGCCGGAGGCGCCACGTCGGTCCGCATCGAGCCCACCCCGGCGGGCGTCGCGGTGCACATCGAGGACAACGGCCCCGGCGTCCCCGACGAGTTCCGCCCCCGCCTCTTCGACCGCCTCACGCGAGCAGAACGCGACGCCGGCACCGTCCGCGGAACCGGCCTGGGCCTGTACATCGTCCGCAGCCTCGCCCGCGCCAACCACGGCGAGGTCCGCCACGAGCCCCACCCCGCCGGCGGCTCGATCTTCGTGCTGGAGACCGAGCCAGCTCGCCCGACACCCTGACCGCAACCCTTCGGCACCGCCCACGGCAACCGCCCCCGCCGACAGGACCGGTATGCAGACGCTGATCGCAGACTTCGCGCCCACTGTCGTCGCCGGCCTCGCCGGGATTCTCGGCGTGTACGCGGCGGAGGGCATCCTGGAGCGCCTGCGCCAGTCGGGCCGCTGCCCGCGCCGGTGGCGCTGACCGTCCACACCCGAAAGGCGTCAGCGCGCTGAAGGGTTCCGGGGATCGTCGGAGAACTGAGCGACCAGGAAGTCGAGTCGTTCCTCCCGCCACTCCGAGGGGATGCGCCCGCTGTCCGACAGGACGGCGATGCCGTGCAGCGTGCTCCAGACCACCTCGGCGAAGAGCCCTCGTCGCTCGTTGTCCGGCCGGAAGCAGCTGACGAACTCGTCGAAGCAGGACCGCAGCGGCGCCGGTGTCTCGGTGCTCGCGAACTTCAGGTCGGTTGGCAGGACGAACATGGCCTGATACAGCGCGGGCCGCTCGGTCGCGAACGCGAGATAGGCGCCGGCGACCGCCCGCAGCGCCTGCTCCGGGGCGGCCTGCCGGGCCCGGCGCAGTTGAGTGGCGAGCTCACCGAAGCCGTCCAGCGCGACGGCGCTGACGATCGCGTCCTTGCCGTTGAAGTGGCTGTAGAGCACCGGCTGGCTGTACTCGACCCGCTCCGCCAGCCGCCTGGTCGTGACCGCCTCCCAGCCCTCCGTCTCGGCGAGCTCGCGCGCGGCCGTGATGATCAGCTGATGGCGGTGGGCGCGCTCGCGTTCGCGGCGCTCGCTGATGGCGGACATGCCCTCATGCTAGCAACGCTAGACATTCTGTCGTGGGCAATCTATCGTCGCTAATACATCTAGCGGCGCTAGGAATCTCGGGGGACCTCATGCTCACGACCATCGCCAACGTGCTCACCGGACTGATCGGCGCGGGCTGTGTCCTGATGGGAGCGCGCGTCTTCTGGGCGCCGCGGGGCGCAACCGGCTTCGGCATACCCGGCACGCCGACCGGGGACCCCACCTTCCAGGCCTGGCTGAAGGTCAAGGGCGTACGCGACATCGCCGCCGGTGTGTTCCTCTTCATCCTGCTGGCCGGGGCGACACCCCACCTGCTGGGCTGGTTCATGCTGGCGGCCACCGGCATCCCCGTCGGCGACGCGCTGATCGTCCTGCGGAGCAACGGCCCCCGGGCGATCGCTTACGGCGTCCACGGAGCCACGGCCGCGGTCATGCTGGTGATCAGCGTGGTCCTGCTCATCTCCTGACCCGAGGAGTCCTTCATGCTCAGTTTCAAGATCACTCCCATCGGTACGGTGAAGAACGACCGCACCGATGTTCAGCACACCGACAACTGGGGCGCGGTCCGCAGCACCATCACCGTCGACGAGCGCTTCGGGGACGCGTGCCTGCAAGGGCTGGAGGGCTTCTCCCACGTGGAGGTCCTCTTCGTCTTCGACCAGTTCCCGGCGGACGGCGACTTCCGCGAACCCCGTCCCTACCGGGGCCGCGCGGACCTCCCACCGGTGGGCATCTTCGCGGGCCGCGGCCCCCGCAGACCGAACCGCATCGGCGTGACGAGCTGCGCCATCGAGTCGGTCCGCGGTCGTGAGCTGACGGTTGTGGGCCTGGACGCCGTCTCCGGCACCCCGGTGATCGACCTGAAGCCGGCGATGCGGGAGTTCCTCCCCACGAACGTCGAACAGCCGGACTGGGTCAGCGACCTGATGTCGGAGTACTTCCAGCCGTGACGATAGGTTCGGCGGTATGAGTGACGACACCCTGCGTTCCGTGTCCCTGCAGCGTACGGACCTCGGCCGCTACGAGGTTCGCAACGCCCGCGGCGGCACGATGACCATCGGTGTCGGGGAGGGCACCGACTTCACCCCGGTGGAGCTGCTGCTCGTGGCGCTCGGCGGCTGCACCGGTGCGGACGTGGACCACATCGTCAGCAAGCGGGCGGAACCGGAGAGCTTCTCCGTCCACGTCACCGCCGACAAGGTACGGGACGAGACCGGCGGCAACCGGATGGTCAACCTGGCGGTGGAACTGCGCGTCACGTTCCCGGAGGGCGCCGGCGGCGACGCGGCCCGCGCGATGCTGCCACGCGCGGCGAAAATGTCCCACGACCGGCTGTGCACCGTCTCGCGAACGATCGAACTCGGCACCCCCGTCGAAACCCGCACCGAGCCGTCACCCGCGGACGCCCCTGAGCCGAGCTGAGCGTCAACGTCCCCCGGTCACGGGTGGTGCGGGTCGCAGACGAGTTCGAAGACCTTGCCGTCCGGCGCGCGGAAGTGCTGCCAGAAGTAGCCGTCGCCACCGGACGACTTGTGGCCGATCAGTTCGGCACCGGCCTGGCGCAGTTCCTCGATCGCGGCGTCGATGTCGTCCACCAACAGGCTCGCCACCACCTTCTCCACAGCGAACTGCTCGGGTGGATCCGTGGCGCCGGGGCCGAAGATCTCCAGCTTGTCGCCGCTGGGGAACTGGAAAACCGCGAAGTCGGGCCTCTCGTAGGCCACCGGTACGCCGACCACGCCGGTGAAGAAGGCTCTCATCTGCTGGTAGGAGTCGGTCTTCACGCCGACCCAGGAGATTCCTCGAACTCGCACGGGTGCCAGGGTGCAACTTCAAGTTGTCTTGAGGTCAATGGCCGGGAAATCTGGTTACGCTGCGCAGACCTGAACCCAGTGACCGAACCGGAGGCACCGGCGATGCGCCACGACGCTGATCCGATCTCGGCCGCCTTCCCGGACGTCGAGGTGCCGGTGGGCGGCACCGCAATCGATCCGCTGGGGCCGAACCTGTGGTCCACGGCCGGAGAGGTCAAGCTGACCGGTGCGAAGGTCACCTATGAGCTGAGCGGGGCGGCCGGCGTGCGGATCACGCCGAGCGAGCAGGGCGGCGGGGAGTGCGAAAACCCTTCAACGGTACGGGTGGTCTGCACCGATCCGCGGGTGCTCTCGTTCGAGGGCGAGACCATCGAGGCGTATCTGCCCGTGGTGGTGAAGGCCAACCGGACCGCCGAGGTCGGCGACACCGGGACGGTGGCCGTCACGTTCTCCGCCGACGGCATCGCACCGATCAGCGGCGTCAGTGAGGTCCGCGTGATCGACGGCCGGGAGAGCCTTCCGATCACCGGCCCCGGGCCGGGACTGACCGGCGCGGCAGTGCTCAGCCTCGGAGTCCTGTGTGTGCTGGTGGCACGCCGCCGAGCACCGCTGAGATGAGGGACGAGTTGCTCCGGCTCCGGGCGAGCACCGAAGCCGAAGCCGCCACACTCGCCGCGAGTCTAGAGGCGCTGTTCGCGGCCTCGCGGGACTCGAACGCGGACGACGAGCACGACCCCGAGGGCGCCACGATCGGCTTCGAGCGGGCCCAGCTGACCGCGCTGCTGGCCGCCGCCAGGGAGCGCATCGCCGAGGTCGACGAAGCGCTCCGGCGGGTGGACGACGACACCTACGGCGTCTGCGAGCGGTGCGGCCTGCCGATCGCCTCGGACCGGCTAGCCGCACGACCATTCACGAGATTCTGTATTAAATGCGCTTAAAAGACGATCGTCCATCCCTCTCGCCGAGACTGGTCGGAGGTGTAGGCGACACCGTGAACCTTCAGCCCCTGCTTGTTGAGCAGCGTGATCGCCCCACCCCGATTGCTCAGCGCGGCCGGCGCGGTGACCCGGATCTGCCGGACCGCCCCCGCCGCGAGTGACCCTTCGAGCGGCTGCCGCCCCAGAGCCGTGTGCAGCGACCAGCCCGTCAGATCGATCTCCAGCGGGGTGGTGTTGAGGAGAGTGACCGTCTCCGGTTCGGGTGCCGGGCCGGTCGGGTTGACCAGCGCGGCCAGGATCCGCACCAGGTGGTCGGGTTCGCCCGGTCCGGGTACCGGCGCGGGTCCCGGGTTCGGGATCTCGGTCAGCGGGTGGCCGGTGATGTCGTCGGTGTGCCAGACCTGGGACTGGAAGGCCAGGAAGATCGCCACCCACTCGTCGGCCGCGGGGAAGTGCAGCAGGAGCGCGCCGTCCTGATGGACGCCGTTGTCGCCGGCGAAGCGCCCCGCGTTGCCCTGGTTCATGTGGATGTCGTGGACGCCGTTGCCCGGCTGGAAGCGGAAAATCTTGTCCGGGGTGGTGGGTTCGGGTCCCCAGGCCTCGCCGAAGACGTAGGCGCGGGCCGTGTCGTCGCCCAGCGCGCGGCGTACGTAGTGGTCGAGGAAGTCGCCGAGGTCGTTCTCGGGGCCGGGCGCGGTGGTCGGGACCGGGCGCATCTGGTCGCGCTGGAACAGGTTGCCCCGGATGAAGTCGAGGGCGGCGCCGCCGGCCCGGCTCTCCAACTCGGTGAAACCGTCGGCCAGGTCGCGGAGCTTGTCGGTGACGGGGTGCTGGAACCGGTCCACCCCGAGGTACAGCAGGTCCGGTGGGGACTGCTGGGATCGCACATTGACGGCCGCTCGGTAGTCCACACCGGACGCCCGTAGGTGGATCTGGTAGTGCGGGGTGTCGGTGGTCTCGATCCGGCGGTCGATCACGGCGGCGCGGAGCACGCCGTATCTCTTCAGCGGCATACCGCACAGTCAACGCCGACCGGCGGCGGCTGTCCGTCAGCCGCCCGACAGCCTCACCCGTAAGGTTCGCGCGGCCGTCTCGAGCAGGTGCCGGCGCAGGGTCTCGTCGTCGAGGTCGACGAGCGCGTCCTCGGTGCCGGCCAGGACGAGGCCGCCGGCGACCATCGCCACGTCGACCCGGGTGGCGCCGTCCGGGTCGGGCCCGGTCAGCAGGGTGACGACGCGCTGGACGGTGGCCATGGCCGGGTGTTTGCGGACCAGCCGGGCGACCACCGGGTCGAAGCTGAGCACCCGGGACAGGCGGCGGTACTCGACGACCAGGTCGACGACCCCCTCGAGGACCACGCGGCGGCGGGCGGCCGGACCGCGGCGGCGCTCGGCGGCCTCGGCGATGGGTTCGAGGCGGGCCAGGGCCGGGTCGATCACCGCGAGGACGATCTCCTCCTTGGTGGGGAACTGGTGGTACACGGCCGCCTTGGTGACACCGAGAAGGTCCGCGATCATCTGCAGCGACGTGCCGCTGACGCCGTGGTCGGCGAAGAGCTCCAGTGCCGCGGCGAGTACCCGGTCCCGTGCGTTCACCGCCAGATCGTAGCGAGATCTTGTCGCCGCCTAGCCGATCGGCTACCTTCCCGCATAGCCGAGCGGCTAGGAGGCGTCGTGAGTGAGTCCTGGGATCGTGAAGTAGATGTGCTGGTGGTGGGCACGGGAGCGGCGGGCATGACCGCCGCGATCGCCGCCGCCGACGCCGGTGCGAGCGTGTTGATCGTGGAAAGTACCGGCAAATGGGGCGGCACCACGGCGCTCAGCGGCGGCGGCCTGTGGATGCCCACCAACCCGCTGGTCCGGGGTGACTCGGTGGAGAAGGCGCTCACCTACATGGAGGCGGCGATCGGCGAGGCGGGCCCGGCCAGCTCGCCCGGGCGCCGGCGGGCGTTCGTGGAGACCGTCCCTGAGGTGTACGCGTTCCTCGAGCGCCTGGGCGTCCGATGGACCGCCTCCAAGGACTATCCCGACTACTACCCGGACCGGCCGGGCGGGATGGTCGGGCGTGGCATCGAGGTCGAGCCGTTCGACACGAAGAAGCTCGGCGAGTGGTACGAGACGTTCCGCGGCCGGGACAGCCTGCCCGCACCGCTGAAGACCGACGACGTCTGGCTGCTCTCCCGCGCATGGTCCACGCCGAGCGGCTTCGTCCGGGGCGCGCGCTTCGTCTTCCGTACGATATGGGGTCTTGTCCGCGGCAAGCGGCTCTTCGGTCTCGGCTCCGCGCTGACCGCGAGCCTCTTCACGATCCTGCGTGAGCAGGGTGTCGAGGTCCTCCTGAACTCACCGCTGACAGATCTGGTCAAATCGGACGGAAAAGTAGTGGGCGCAATCATAGGGCAGAATGTCCGAATTAAAGCCGCGAAAGGCGTCATCCTCGGCGGCGGCGGCTTCGCGCACAACACCGAGTGGCGCGAGAAGCACCACGGCGTCCAGGGCTACAGCTCGGCCGCCGAGGGCGACCTGGGCGAGCCGATCCGCATCGCGACCGAGGTGGGCGCGACAACGGATCTGATGGACGACGCCTGGTGGGGCGCGTCGGTGCCGCTTCCCGGCGGGGAGCACCACCAGTTCATCCTCTCCGAGCGGTCGATGCCGTTCAGCATCGTGGTCGACGAGACCGGTGAGCGGTTCACCAACGAGTCGGCCAGCTACATCGACTTCGGGCACGCCATCCTGGAACGCAAGGCCATCCCGAGCTGGCTGATCGTCGACGTCCGGCACCGCCGCCGCTACCTGTTCAACGCTTTCCTGCAAGGCACGAAGAAGCTGCGGGAGGCGGGCATCGTCCGGTCGGCGGACACGATCGAGGAGCTCGCGGTCGCGCTCGACATGGAACCGGCCCGGCTGCGCGCCACCGTGGACCGGTTCAACGGGTTCGCCCGCACCGGCGTCGACGAGGACTTCGGGCGGGGCCGCACGGTCTACGACAACTACTACGGCGACCCCGGAGTCAAGCCGAACCCGAACCTCGGCCCGCTGGAGAAGGGCCCGTTCACCGCGGTCCAGCTGGTCCCCGGCGACCTCGGCACCAAGGGCGGCCTGCTCACCGACGAGAACGGTGCCGTCATCGGGGTGCCCGGCCTGTACGCGGCCGGCAACACCACCGCCTCGGTGATGGGCCGCACCTATCCCGGACCCGGTTCGACGATCGGGCCCGCCGTCGTCTTCGGCTACCGGGCCGGCCGGGACGCCGCGAGCCGATCTTCCTGAGAGTGGCTCTCAGCTTCGCTGGGTAATGTAGGAACTTCGCATCACATCAGCGAAGGAGTTGATTTCCGCCGTGGGCGGATACGGGTGGCAAGTTGTCCTCGTCGTAGTGCTTGTGCTGCTCAACGCGGCTTTCTCCGGCAGCGAGATGGCTCTCATCTCGCTCCGGGAGAGCCAGCTGCAGCGGCTGGAGCGGCAGTCCCGCACCGGCCGGACACTCGCCAGACTGGCCCGGGACCCGAACAGGTTCCTGGCAACCATTCAGATCGGCATCACGCTCGCCGGGTTCCTGGCCTCGGCCGCCGCGGCGACCACGCTGGCCCAGCCGCTGATCGAGCCGCTCAGCGGCGTTGTCGGCACGGCCGCCGAGCCGGTCGCGATCGTCCTGATCACCATCGTCCTGACGTTCTTCACGCTGGTCGTGGGTGAGCTGGCACCGAAGCGGATCGCCATGCAGCGCGCCGAGGGCTGGGCCATGCTGATGGCCCGCCCGCTCGACGTGCTCTCCACGCTGTCGCGCCCGGTGATCTGGCTGCTCGGCAAGTCCACCGACCTGGTGGTCCGGCTCGCCGGCGGCGACCCGGACGCGGGCCGCGAGGAGGTCAGCACCGAGGAGATCCGCGACATGGTCGCGCAGCAGCAGGACATCACCGCCGAGCAGCGCACGATCATCTCCGGCGCGTTCGAGATCGCCGACCGGATCCTGCGCGAGATCCTGGTCCCGCGCCGCGACGTGCTGGTCCTCCCGGCCGGCACACCCGCGCCGGAGGCGCTGGACCGGCTCGTCAAGGACGGCCACTCGCGCGCTCCGGTGACCGGCCCGATGGGCCTCGACGACGTGCTCGGTGTGGTGCACCTGCGCGACCTGATCGGTGCGCAGGGCCCGGTGCAGGACTACATGTTCACGCCGCTGTTCCTGCCCGAGACGCTGAAGGTGTCGGACGCGATGCGCCAGCTGCGGGTCCAGCGCCAGCAGTTCGCCATGGTGGTCGACGAGCGCGGTGCGATCGACGGCATCGTCACGATGGAGGACCTGGTCGAGGAGGTCGTCGGTGAGATCTACGACGAGACCGACCGCGACGTGCAGTCGGTGATCCGGGAGGAGGACGGCGCGATGCTGCTGCCGGGCACCTTCCCGATCCACGACCTGCCGGACATCGGGGTGGACATCGAGGAGACCGACGCCGGGGACTACACGACGGTGGCCGGGCTGGTTCTCGCCCGGCTCGGTCACATCCCGACCACGCCGGGCGAGATCGTGCGGATCGACGGGCACTCGGCCGAGGTCGTGGAGATCACCGGCCGGGCCATCACGCGCCTGCGGCTGCGCCCGCTGGCCGAGCGCGAGGCTGAGGACGTCCCCGCCTGATCTGTGTTTCCCGGCACTGACCGGGTTGGCCGGGCGCCGCGGCGGGCATCAGCGTCCGGTGATCATCGCGCTCGGCCTTCTCGGTGCGGTGCTCGCGTTCGCGGTGGCGCGGCCCCGGGGGTTGCCCGAGGCCGCGGCCGCGGTGCCCGCGGCGTTGCTGGCGGTGTCGGTCGGGCTGGTCAGTCCGGCGGCGGCTCTTTCAGAGGTACGCGCACTCGCGCCGACAATCGCGTTCCTGGCGGCGGTGCTCGTGCTCGCGTACACCGCCGAGCGCCACGGGGTGTTCGGCTACGCCGGTGCGCTCGTGGCGCGTACCGGGCGGGGCCGGCCGCGCCGCCTGCTCGGAGCGGTCTTCGGCGCGGCCGCGATCACGACCGCCGTGCTCAGCCTGGACGCCACTGTCGTCCTGCTCACGCCGGTCGTCTTCGCGGTGGCGGCGCGTGCGGGGGTGCGGGCGCGGCCACACGCGTACGCCTGCAACCACCTGGCCAACTCGGCGTCCCTGCTGCTGCCGGTCTCCAACCTGACCAACCTGCTCGCGTACGCCGCCAGCGGCCTCACCTTCGCCGGGTTCGCCGCGCTGATGGCCGCACCCTGGCTGGCCGTGATCGTCGTCGAGTACCTGATCTTCCAGCTCTTCTTCGCCGCCGACCTGTCACAACCCGCCGACCCGGCACCCGCCGATCCCGGCCCACCGCCCCGGTACGCGCTCACCGTCCTGGCCCTCACCCTCGCCGGGTTCGCCGCACTCCAGCCGCTCGGCGTCGAACCCGCCTGGGTGGCGGCGGCCGGCGCGGCCCTGCTCGCCGTCCCGCTGCTGCGCCGCCGCGAGATGCGCCCCGCCGAGTTGCTGACCGAGGCGAACCCGGCGTTCTGCGCGTTCGTCCTGGCCCTCGGCGTGGTGGTGCTGGCCGTCCGCGACGCCGGGCTCGGCGACTGGGTCGACGGCCTCGTGCCCCGGCACGCCGACCTGCTGGGACTGCTCGGCGCCGCGGTGCTGGCCGCGATCCTGGCCAATCTGCTGAACAACCTGCCCGCCACACTCGTCCTGCTCCCGGCCGTCTCCTCCTCACCGGGTCTGCTGCTGGCCGTCCTGATAGGCGTCAACATCGGGCCGAACCTGACGTACGTGGGCTCCCTCGCGACACTCCTGTGGCGGCGCATCCTGCACGCTCGCGAGCTTGCCCCGCGTACCCCCGAATTTGTGCTCCTGGGAGCCGCAACCGTCCCCCTGGGTCTGGTCGCCGCAGTGACAGCCCTCTGGATCGGCTTGCGGCTGATGCCCGGTCCGGCCTAGCTGTTGTGCCGGCGCCCCTCGGTCTCTCCTGCTACCTACGACATTGCCGTGACGCGCGGTTGCCAACGGGGTGTGCCGCGCCGGATCACTCAGCGGACGAGATGGCGCATCATGTCGATGCAGTCGCCGTCGGTGTTGCTGAACGCTCCCACCTCGGTGAAGCCGTGCCGCTGATAGAAGCGGCGCGCCCGGTGGTTGTCCGCATGCACGCCTCCGAAGAGGACGACGCAGTCGCGGCCGAAGAGGCGTGCCGCGTCCCAGGCGGGCGGCAGCAGGTGGGCCGCGAGGCCGCGGCCCTGCCAGGCGTCCGCGACGCACGGGCCGAAGCGGACGGTTCGGTTCTCGTCCAGGGTGATGCCGTAGCCGGCGTACCGGGAGAGTTCGGCCTCCACCGGCAGGGAGAAGCTCAGGTCGACCACGCCGGCGAACTCGGCAGGCCGGTCCGGGTGGTGGGCGACCAGGCGCAGCTTGTCGTAGCGGCCGATGGCCTCGATCCAGTCCGCGGCGGCGTCGGCGGCGCTGGTCGCGCCGTGCCAGAAGCGGGTGCTGGTGGGGGAGAGGCCGGACAGGAACGAGGTCAGCGCCACGCCGTCGTCGTCACGCAGCGCCCGGACGGCGAGCGGGGTCCCGGACACGGTCACCAGCCGGGTGAGCGGGGTCGGGTCGGCGGCGAGCGAGGCGATCAGGGAGCTGTTCAGCCGGGGATCACCTCGTGCAGGCAGAGGATGTTGCCGTCCGGGTCGGAGAACCAGGCGGCCTTCTCGGCGCCCAGCACGCAGACGTGGTCCACGGTCTTGAGGCCGGGCAGGTCGTAGTCGGCGAACACGGCGCCCCGGCTGGTCAAGTCCTTGATCGAGGCGCCGATGTCGGCCACCTCGAAGCTCATCGCCGTGTGTTCGGCCTGAGCGCCGGCCGGTTTCTCCATCAGGGCCAGCGTGGCGCCGGAGCCGATGTCGAACAGGAGTTTGCCGTCGTCGGCCGTGCCGCGGAACGGCAGGCCCAGGACGTCGCTGTAGAAGGTCCGCGCCTCGTCGGGCCGGGCGACGGGAAGGATCATGGTGACAGCGACCGCGGTCAGAGCCATGGCAGTCAGCTTTCTCGCAACGGAAACACCAACGATAACGTTGTTTTCCGGGGGCCGTGTCGATCCTGGAGTCGCTCGTTCGACGTAAATGTGCGCGAGCCGGAAGGCGGCCCGCCGGACGAGGAGAACGCGATGTCGAAGTACATGCTGATCATGCGAGGCACCGACGAGTCGCACGCGGCCATGATGGCGAACATCGACGAGATGATGGAGACGACCCGCCAGTTCATCGAGGACCTGTTCAAGGCCGGTGTCTACGTCGCGGCCGAGGGGCTCGACGACCCCGGCAAGGGCGCCGTGGTCGACTTCAGCGGACCGGCCCCGGTGGTCACCGACGGGCCGTACGGGGAGACCAAGGAACTGTTCGGCGGCTTCTTCCTGATCGACGTCGCCTCGAAGGAGGAGGCGGTCGAGTGGGCCAAGCGGGTCCCGGCCGCCCCCGGCTCCAAGATCGAGGTGCGGCGGGTTCCCGCGGAGGACGAGGTTCCGGCCTGATGGCCGGTGCCGACGTCGAGGCTGTCTGGCGGATCGAGTCGGCGCGGATCGTCGCCGCGCTGACCCGGTTCACCGGTGACTTCGCCCTGGCCGAGGACGCGGCGCAGGAGGCGGTGGCCGAGGCGCTGGTGTCGTGGCCGCTCGGCGCTCCGGCGAACCCGGCGGGCTGGCTGATGGCCACGGCTCGGCGGCGGGCGATCGACGCCATCCGCCGCCGGGCCGCCCTTCAGGATCGATATGCCCTGATAGCAGCTGAGTTATCGGAAGAGCCCGAAGAGACGGACGAGATCGACGACATCCTGGCGCTGATGTTCATCAGCTGTCACCCGGTGCTGTCTCCCGAGGCCCGGGTCGCGCTGACCCTGCGCGTGGTCGGCGGCCTGTCCAGCGAGGAGATCGCCCGCGCGTTCCTGGTGCCCGTGCCGACCGTGCAGGCCCGCATCACCCGGGCCAAGAAGACGATCGCGGCGGCCGGGGTGCCGTTCGAGCTGCCCGCTCCCGGCGAGCGCCGGGAGCGGCTGGGCGGGGTGCTCAGCGTCCTCTACGTGATCTTCACGGAGGGTTCGACGGCCACGACGGGCGACCGGTTGCTGCGCCCCGATGTCGCGTACGAGGCGATCCGGCTGGCGCGCACGCTGGCCGCGCTGCTGCCGGGCGAGCCGGAGGTGCACGGGCTGCTCGCGCTCTTCGAGCTGACGGCCGCACGGTTCCCGGCGCGTACCGATCCGGACGGTTCGCCGGTCCTGCTCGAGGATCAGGACCGGCGGCGGTGGGACTTCTCGGCGATCCACCGCGGGCTCGCGTCGCTGGCCAGGGCGTCGGCGCGCGGTCTCGGCCCCTACGGTCTGCAGGCCGCGATCGCCGCCACCCACGCCTCGGCGGCCTCGGTCGAGGAGACCGACTGGGATCGGATCGTGGTGCTTTACGAGGCGCTCGGCCGCATCGCACCCTCACCGGTGGTCGAGCTGAATCGCGCGGTCGCGGTGGCCATGGCCACCGGGCCCGCGCAAGCGCTGGCCGTCGTGGACGAGCTGATCGCGACGGACCGGCTTCCCGGTTCCCATTTACTTCCAACGGTACGAGCGGAGCTGCTCACCCGGCTCGGACGGCATCCCGAGGCCCGCGCCGAACTGGAGCTGGCCGCCCGCCTCTGCACCAACCAGCGTGAACGCTCAGTCCTGCTCCGCAAGGCCGCCGCGCTCGGCTGACAGGTGCGCCCGCTCGCCCTGCGCGCTGAAGAGGGTGAGCAACTCCGCGGCCCGCCCACCGGCCGCGGCGATCCGGTGCGGTGTGCGGGTGTCGAACTCCGCGGCCTCACCGGGACCGAACTCGTACCGCTGCTCGCCGAGAACGAGGCTGACCCGCCCGCTGAGCACGTAGAACCACTCGTACCCGTCGTGGGCCCGCAGTGCCGTTCCCGGTGCCGGGCGGGCCGGGTAGACAACCTTGTACGCCTGGATGCCGCCGGGCCGCCGGGTCAGCGGCACGACCGTGAAACCGCCCCGCCGCACGGGACGCAGGTGGATGCGCGGGTCGCCGGTGGGTGGCGCCGCGACGAGTTCGTCGAGCGGCACGCCGTGCGCCCGCGCCAGCGGCAGCAGCTGTTCCAGAGTCGGCCGCAGCTTTCCGTTCTCCAGGCGCGACAGTGTGCTGGTGGTCAGGCCGGTCTCGGCGGCCAGCGCGGCCAGCGACATGCTCCGCGCCTGCCGTAGCGCGCGAAGGCGCGGCCCGACACCGGCGAGGACGTCCTGCTCGGTGGTGCTCATGCGCCCATGTTGCGGATCCGCAATTTTTCTGGCAACTCGGCAACGGCGCTGGTCATGCTCGTCCGATCACCACGTTGGGAGACAGTGATGCCACGAGCCGGCAAGCGGGCGGACACCGGGCCCGCCTGGACCGCCCCCGACGAGAAGTCCACGCTCGCCGGATTCCTCGACTATCTGCGTGACGCGATCGCGGAGAAGGTGGACGGCGTGCCGGAACCCCAGGTCCGCACCCCGGGCGTGGCCTCGGGCACCTCTCTTCTCGGACTGATCAAGCACCTGACCGCGGTCGAACGGTTCTACTTCCTCGCGGAGCCGATCACCGGGATGCGCCGTACCTTCCGCCCCGCCCGCGGCGAGACCGCCGACGGCCTGATCGCCGAGTACCGCGCGACCGTCGCGCGGGCGAACCGGGTCATCGGCGCCTGGACCGATCTGTCGGAGCCCGCGCCCCGCCCACCGGGCCGCGGTCTCGCGCCGTCCCGCCGCTGGGTCCTGGTGCACATGATCGAGGAGACCGGCCGGCACACGGGCCACGCCGACATCCTCCGCGAGCAGATCGACGGCTCCACCGGCCGCTGACGAGCACGGGTCACGACGTTGCCAGGTCGGCCTCCAGGGCGCGCATGACGTGGGAGCGCCAGCCGCCGCCCATGATGCGCGGAGCCTGCCGCTGGAACGCGTCGGTGGGCATCAGCCACGTCGCGAGGCGTCGCTGGTCGGTGAGCGCCCGCCGTCCAGCACGGCGACACCCCCTGCCGACCAGGGTTTCCACCTCGGCGTCCAGTCGTCGGTGTGCAGGACCAGGCCCTGTGGCGACCAAAATCCTACCGGTCGAGGATCGCGGTCAGGTCGGTCAGGGTCTCGCGCATCAGGGGGGTCAGGTCGGTGGGGTGTGGTGTGCTGACCCAGCGTTCGAAGGCGACGCGGAGCACGACGATGCCGGCCTCGGCGGCCAGGGTGGCGGCGGGGCCGGGGACGTCCCGGTCGCGGAGGGCGCCGGCCATGGCCGCGGCGAGGGTGTCCATCTTGATGAGCTCGCGTTCGCGAAGTTCCGGGTTGGCGTCGATGATGCCCTGGCGGCGGCGGGAGAACGCGTGGCGCCGGCCGAGGACCGCGGCTGCGGCGTCGAGCGCGAGGGCGACGGCCCGCATCGGCGAGGCGGTCGCCGGTGCGCCGGCGATCGCCTGGGTCAGGGCGTTCCGCAGGTCGGCCGATCCGGCGAAGAGGACCTCGCGCTTGTCGGCGTAGTGCCGGAAGAACGTGCGAGCGGTGACGCCGGCCCGCTGCGCTATCTCGGCGACGGTCGTCTGTTCGAAGCCGCGTTCCACGTACAGATCCATGGCCGCCTCCCGGAGACGGCCTGCCGCGTCCGGTTCCCAGCGTGCCACGCCGGTGATTCTAGTCATGTCACTCGGTGACATCAGTTGGGCTATCGTGATGTCATCAAGTGACATCAGGAGGTTCGCCATGCACGTCTTCGTCACCGGTGCCAGCGGCTGGATCGGCTCGGCCACCGTCACCGAACTCCTCGCCGCCGGGCACCAGGTCACCGGCCTGGCCCGGTCGGATCGGTCGGCCGCCACCGTCGCCGCCCTCGGCGCCGCCGTCCGCCGCGGCGACCTGCGCGATCTCGACGTCCTGCGGGACGCGGCCGGCAGCGCCGACGCGGTGGTCCACCTCGGTTACCACCACGATTTCTCCCAGATGGAGGAGGCCGCCCGCCTGGACCTGGCCGCTATCGAGACGTTCGGTGCGGCCCTGGCGGGCACCGGCCGGTCCCTGCTGATCGCCTCGGGCGTGGTGGGCCTGGCCGTCGGCCGGGCCGCCACCGAGCGGGACAACTTCGACGTCGGCATCCATCCGCGGTCCGCCAACGCGGTGGCGGCGCTGGCGCTCGCGGAGAAGGGCGTCCGGCCGCTGGTGGTCCGGTTCGCGCCGACCGTGCACGGTGCCGGCGACCACGGCTTCATCGCGACGCTCGTCGCGATCGCCCGGGAGCGGGGTGTCTCCGCCTATGTCGGCGACGGCGCCAACCGCTGGCCGGCCGTGCACCGCGACGACGCCGCGGCGCTGGTCCGGCTCGCGGTCGAGGGCGCTCCGGCCGGGTCGTCCCTGCACGCCGTGGCCGACGAGGGCGTGCCCGCCCGCGCGATCGCCGAGGCGATCGGCCGTGGCCTTGATCTCCCGGTGGCGTCCGTCACGGGCGAGCAGGCCATGGGTCACTTCGGCTGGATCGGCCGGTTCTTCGCGGCCGACCTGCCCACTTCGAGTCTGGTCACGCGGGAGTCGCTCGGATGGAAGCCCACCCACCCGAGCCTTCTCGACGACCTGGAGGCGGGGGTCTACTTCAACGGATGATCCGTCCACGGCACGACGTCGGGTAACGTTTCGGGGCGTCGATACTGCCGGGGAGATGATGAGGGCTTCATCCAGCACGTGGGGGCTCTGGCACCCCTTCGACCCGGCCGGCGAGGCCGAGCGGGTGGAGCTCAAGGTCATGGTGCCCGACCGGGCCAGCCGTTTCCTGCGCGCCGGCTCCGGTGACGTGCGGGTCCGCCAGGTCTACTTCCTGGAGACCGCCGACCTGGCGCTCTCCCGGCACGGACTGGTCGTGCGGATCCGGAGCACCGCGTCCCGCTCCGACGACGCCGTGGTGAAGCTGCGGCCGATGGGGGAGCGCTCGGTCCCCGGCTGGCTGCGCCGCGCCGACCTGGACGTCGAGATCGACGCGCTGCCCGGCCACCGCGTCTGCTCGGCCGCGCTGAAGGTGAGCCTGGGCCGGCGAGCCGTCTCCCGCGCCATCGGGTCCGGCCACCGGCTCACCGGCCTGCTCTCCGCCCGCCAGCGGCGGATGATCGAGGTGTACGGTCCGGACGGCCTCGACCTGGACGACCTGCTCGCGTTCGGCCCGGTGGAGGTGCGCCGTCACCGGGTCCGCCCGCGCGGCCTGGGCCGCCCGATGACCGCCGAGCGCTGGACCTATCCGGACGGCTCCACGCTCGTCGAGCTCTCCACGCGCTGCGCCGCCGACCGGGCGCCGGAGGTCGCCGCGCGGATGTCCGCGGTGCTGCACGCCCACGGCGTGGTCCCGTCGCGCCGCCAGCGGACCAAGACCGAGATGACGCTGCGCTACTTCAGCGCGCCGGCCGCCTAGCCTCCTCCCATGGCACGCGGCGAACTGCGGATCTACCTCGGTGCGGCGCCGGGGGTCGGCAAGACGTACGCCATGCTCGAGGAGGCACAGCGGCGGGCCGGCCGCGGCACCGACGTGGTGATCGGCCTGGTCGAGACGCACGGCCGGGCGCACACCGCCGCGATGATCGGTGACCTGGAGGTGGTGCCCCGCCGCTCCGCCGAGATGGACCTGGACGCGCTGCTGGCCCGGCGCCCCGAGGTGGCCGTCGTCGACGAGCTGGCGCACACCAACCTGCCGGGGAGCCGCAACGAGAAGCGCTGGCAGGACATCGGCTCGCTGCTGGACGCCGGGATCAGCGTGCTGACCACGGTGAACGTGCAGCACCTCGAGTCGCTGAACGACGTGGTCGCGCGGATCACCGGCGTGCCGCAGCGGGAGACCGTGCCGGACGAGGTGGTACGCGCCGCCGAGCAGGTGGAACTGGTCGACATGACCCCGGAGGCGCTGCGGCGGCGGCTGGCGCACGGCAACGTCTACGGCCCGGAGCAGGTCGACGCGGCGCTGGGCAACTGGTTCCGGGCCGGCAACCTCACGGCGCTGCGGGAGCTCGCGCTGCTCTGGATGGCCGGCCGGGTCGACGCCCAGCTCGACCGGTACCGGGCCGACCACGGGATCGACGCCGGCTGGGAGACCCGGGAGCGTGTCGTGGTGGCGCTCAACGGCGGGCCGGAGGGCGACACCCTGATCCGCCGGGCGGCCCGGATCGCGGCGCGGTCCAGGGGCGCCGCGCTGATGGCCGTCCACATCACCCGAAACGACGGCCCGGCCGGGGCGAACCCGGCCGACCTGGCCCGCCAGCGGGTGCTCACCGAGAGCCTGGGCGGCAGCTTCCACCAGGTCTCCGGCACGGACGTACGGCGGGCGCTGCTGGAGTTCGCCCAGGGTGTGAACGCGACCCAGATCGTGCTCGGCGGCGCCTCCCGCTGGGTCCGGCTCGCCGAGCTGATCAGCGCCGAGAGCACGATCGACGTACACCTGGTCAGCGCCGGGCCCGGGGCCGGGCGGCGCGAGGCCCGGCTGCCACCGGCGCTGTCCCGGGGCCGCCGGGCCGCCGGTTTCGCCGCCGCGCTGGCCGGCCTTCCGCTGCTCACCGCGGTCCTCGCCGCCGTGGAGCCGCCGCTGGTCAACGACATCCTGCTGATGCTCGCCGCAGTCGTCGGTGTCGCGCTGGCCGGTGGCCTCTGGCCCGCCCTGCTCGCCGCGGTCGCCGGGTTCCTGCTGCTCAACTGGTTCTTCATCCCGCCCTACGGCCGGCTGACCATCGCCGAGGGGCAGAACCTGCTCGCGCTTGCGATCTTCGTGGTGGTCGCGGTGGCGGTCAGCTGGGTGGTGGACATCGCCGCGCGGCGGACCCGGCAGGCCGCGCGGGCGTCCGCCGAGGCGCAGACCCTGGCAACGGTGGCCGGCGGCGTGCTGCGCGGTCAGCGGCCCCTGCTCGCGTTGCTGGACCGGCTCCGCGAGACGTTCGCGCTGGACGCGGTGCTCCTGCTGGAGAGGGGCACGGTGGTCGCCGAGGTGGGCACGCCCGGCTCGGCCGCCGGCGACCAGGTCACCATCGACGATGATCTGGTCATGCGGCTGCGGGGGCACACGCTGGAGGCGTCGGACCGGCGGATCGTGGAGGCGTTCGCGGCCCAGGCGGCGGTCGCGCTGCGGCAGGAGCGGCTCGCGGCCGAGGCCGCATCCGCGAAACCCCTGGCCGAGGCGGACCGGTTACGCACGGCGTTGCTCGCTGCGGTGAGCCATGACTTGCGTACGCCACTCGCGTCCGCGAAAGCGTCGGTGGCCAGCCTGCGCAGCGCCGACGTGGAGTTCGGCGACGACGACCGTGCCGAGCTGCTCGCGACCGCTGACGAGTCGCTGGACCGCCTGGCCCGCCTGGTGTCGAACCTTCTCGACATGAGCCGCCTCCAGGCCGGCGTGCTCGGCATGACCGCTGTCGAGGTGGGCGCCGAGGACGTCGTACCCCGTGCTCTCGAGGATCTCGGCCACCAGGGCCGTCATGTCGCCGTGCGGGTGCCCGACGACCTGCCCCTGCTGCACGCCGATCCCGGCCTTCTCGAACGTGTCCTGGTCAACCTGGTCGCCAACGCGCTGCGTCACAGCCCGGCCGGCCGGCCCCCGATGATCACCGGAAGCGGGCACGGCGACGTGGTCGAACTGCGCGTCGTCGACCACGGCCCCGGCATACCGGCGGACCGCTGGGACGACGTCTTCCTGCCCTTCCAGCGGCTCGGCGACCGCGACAACGACACCGGTGTCGGCCTCGGGCTCGCGCTGTCGCGAGGGCTCACCGAGGCGATGGGCGGCACCCTCACCCCCGAAGAGACCCCCGGAGGCGGCCTCACCATGGTCCTGACCCTGCCGGCGAGCACGTCATGACCCGGATTCTCGTGGTCGACGACGAGCCGCAGATCGTCCGCGCGCTGCGTATCAACCTGAAGGCCCGCGGCTATGACGTGGACACCGCGCAGAACGGCGCGGCGGCCCTGCACCTGGCCGCGCACCACCACCCGGACCTGGTCGTGCTCGACCTGGGCCTGCCGGACATGGAGGGCACCGAGGTGATCGGCGGCCTGCGCGGCTGGACGGACGTGCCGATCATCGTGCTCTCCGGCCGGGCGGACAGCACGGACAAGGTGGCCGCGCTCGACGCGGGCGCCGACGACTACGTGACCAAGCCGTTCGGCGTCGACGAGCTGCTCGCCCGGATCCGCGCGGTGACCCGCCGCGGCCGGCCGTCCGACGAGGCCCGCCCGGTCGTCACGATCGGCACGCACACCGTCGACCTGGCGGAGCGGTCGATCTCGGGCGACGTCCGGCTCACGCCGACCGAGTGGCAGCTCCTCGAGCACCTGCTGCGGCACCCGGGCAAGCTGATCACCCAGCGGGAGCTGTTGCAGGAGGTGTGGGGCCCGCAGTACCGCACCGAGACGAACTACCTCAGGCAGTACATGGCGCGTCTGCGCCGGAAACTCGAGGAAGATCCGGCCCGTCCGCGCCATCTTCTGACGGAACCGGGTATGGGATACCGCTTCCGTCCTTAATACTCGCTCATCGCCGCCGATCAGTCTGATAACTGCTGATCGGTGGTAAGGGAGAAACACGGTGCGGTTGTTCGGATCCCGTCCGGCGAGCCCGGAGGCCGCCCGTCCCGTACCGCGCGACGTCGAGGCCCTCGAAGAGCTGGTGCTGGCCCTCGACTCGGCAGTCGACGAGGCCAGCGCCTGGCGCATCACCGTGTCCAGCACCGTCGAGTCGTACGGGTTCGGATACGGCGCCATCTGGATCCCGGAGGGCAACCAGCTGCGCCTGTCCCACGAGACCGGGCCGATCACGTCACAGCTCAGGGGCGTCAACGCGCCCGTGCTGTCGCCGGACACCGGACACGTCGGCAAGGCTTTCCGGACCCGCCAGCCGATCTACACCGAGCAGCCCGCCGACTGCGGCGACTGCCGGCGCTGCCAGGCCGCGTACAAGGCGGGCATGGCCGCCACGATCGTGGTGCCGGTGACCAGGGGCAACGAGGTCCACGCGGTGCTGGAGTACTACTCCGGCCAGACGCTCTACCTGGACGGGCCGCGGCGGGAGAAGTTCACCGCCATCGCGCGGATCGCCGAGCGGGCCCGCGAGAGCGCGGTCGCGGCGGCCGAGCTGCGCCAGGTGGCCGACGACCGGTCGGCGGTCACCGAGGTGGTCACCAAGCTCGGGTCGGCCGCGGACAGCGTCACCGCGATCAAGATGGCCCTGGACAGCGTGCGCAGCGCGTTCGGCTGGGCCTACGGGTCGTACTGGGAGATCGACGGCGACGAGAACGTGCTGAAGTTCGAGCTGGAGTCGGGCTCGGCCGGTGACGAGTTCCGCCGGGTCACCCTCGCCGCCACGTTCGCCGAGGGTGTCGGCCTCTCCGGCCGGGCCTGGCGGGCGAAGGACCTGGTCTTCGTCAAGGACCTGGCCGAGGTGACCGACTGCGTACGCGCACCCGCGGCGCAGCGGGCCGGCGTCCGGTCCGGGGTCTGCTTCCCGATCATGAACGAGGACCGGATCGTCGGCACCATGGACTTCTTCACCACCGAGTACATCGACCTCTCCGAGTCGCGGGCCGCCGCGCTGCGCAACGTGCAGCAGCTGGTCTCCCAGCGCCTCGCCGTCATGCGCGGCTCCGAGCGGGCCTCGGCCAACGCGCGGGCGCTGCTGGACACCGTCGAGCGGTTGCGCAACGCGAGCGGCGACGCCACCGCTGTCGCCGAGCAGGCGGTCGACCGGGCCTCCGCGATGACCGCCGAGGTGGCCGCCCTGGGCCAGGCCTCGTCCGCGATCGGCGACGTCATCAAGATCATTGAGTCGATCGCCGAGCAGACCAACCTGCTCGCGCTCAACGCCACCATCGAGGCGGCCCGCGCCGGTGAGAGCGGCAAGGGTTTCGCGGTGGTCGCCGGCGAGGTGAAGGAACTCGCCCGGGAGACCGCCGAGGCCACCAAGAAGGTCGCCGAGCAGATCGCCGGCATCCAGGCCAGCGCCGAGACGGTGGCCAGCGGCATCCACACCACCAGCGAGACGATCGGCAAGATGGACAGCGTGCAGGCCCGGATGAACGACGTGCTGGCCGAGCAGGCCGAGATGGCGCGGGCCCTGCAGGGCTGAACTCTTCGCCTGGTTCTCCCCACCGCCCGCCGCGAAGGACGATGATGCGTTCTGACACGGCACGGAGGGAGTTGACATGAGTGGTGTTCGATTGCTGGTCGGCACCCGCAAGGGCGCCTTCATCCTCACCTCGGACGGCAGGCGTCAGGACTGGACCGTCGAGGGACCACACTTCGGCGGCTGGGAGATCTACCACCTGAACGGTTCACCGGCCGACCCGGACCGTCTCTGGGCATCGCAGTCCGGCGGCTGGTTCGGCCAGCTCATCCAGCGCTCGGACGACGGCGGGAAGAACTGGGAGGCGGTCAGCAACGACTTCACCTACGAAGGTGAGGTCGGTGACCACCTCTGGTACGACGGGACACCGCGCCCCTGGGAGTTCAAGCGCGTCTGGCACCTGGAGCCGTCCCGGACCGACCCGGACACGGTCTACGCCGGTGTCGAGGACGCGGCGCTCTACCGGTCCACCGACGGCGGCCAGAAGTGGGTGGAGCTGACCGGCCTGCGCCAGCACGCCTCGGCCCCGAAGTGGCAGCCCGGCGCCGGTGGCATGTGCCTGCACACGATCCTGCTCGACCCGGTGCACTCGGACCGGATCTACGTGGCGATCTCGGCGGCCGGCGCGTTCCGCACCGACGACGGCGGCGTCACCTGGCAGCCGATCAACCGGGGCCTGCGGTCGGAGGGGATCCCGGACCAGGACGCCGAGGTGGGGCACTGCGTGCACCGGCTGACGATGCACCCGTCGCGCCCGGACACGCTGTTCATGCAGAAGCACTGGGACGTCATGCGTACGGACGACGCGGGCGAGAACTGGCGGGAGATCAGCGGCGACCTGCCGACCGACTTCGGCTTCCCGATCGCGGTGCACGCGCACGAGCCGGAGACGCTGTACGTCGTACCGATCACCAGCGACTCGCTGCACTACGTGATGGACGGCAGATTGCGGGTCTACCGCAGCCGGACCGGCGGCGAGCAGTGGGAGGCGCTGACCGCGGGACTGCCGCAGGAGCACTGCTACGTCAACGTGCTGCGCGACGCGATGGCCGTGGACACGCTCGACGAGTGCGGGATCTACTTCGGCACCAGCGCGGGGCAGGTCTACGCCTCGGCGGACAGCGGTGACACCTGGACGGTGGCGGTCAGCGACCTGCCGCCGGTGCTGTCGGTGGAAGTCCAGGTGCTCCCGTGATCCGGGTGGTGCTGCCGCCGCACCTGCGGACGCTGGCCAGGGTGAGCGGGGAGGTCGAGGTCGAGGTCGGCGGCGAGGTGACACAGCGGCTGGTGCTCGACGCGATCGAGGAGCGGTTCCCGATGCTGCGCGGCACGATGCGCGACCGGCAGACCGGGAAGCGGCGGCCGCTGGTGCGGTTCTTCGCCTGCGAGGAGGACCTGTCGAACGAGGCGCCGGACGCGCCGCTGCCGGACCGGGTGGCCAAGGGCGAGGAGCCGTTCCTGATCGTCGGCGCGATGGCCGGAGGATGACGGCGGCCGGGTGAGCCCGGCCGCCGCTCCGGGTGCGGGTCAGGGCGATGGGATCTCCGTCGGGAAGAGCTCGGCCGGCGCGGTCTCGGCCGGTGCGGGTTCGGTCTCCGCCGGAGCCGGTGCGGTCTCGGCGGGTGCCGGTGCGGTCTCTGCCGGGGCCGGTGCGGTCTCGGCGGGTGCCGGTGCGGTTTCTGCCGGGGCCGGTGCGGTCTCGGCGGGTGCCGGTGCGGTCTCCGCCGGGGCCGGGACGCTGGTGTCGGCGGGTGCCGGGACGCTGGTGTCGGCAGGTGCGGGTGCGCTGGTGTCGGCAGGCGCGGGTGCGCCGGTGTCAGCGGGTTCCGGGCTGGTGGGCGCGGTGCCGGGACCCGTGGGGCCACCCGGCATACCGGGGCCACCCGGCATACCAGGAACACTCGGCATACCGGGACCACTCGGCATGCCTGGCCAGGACGGGAATCCGCCCATGTGCCCGGTCAGCTTCCCGCCGTCGAACTCGGCGTAGATGACCAGGAGGATGCTGTTCCCGCTGTTCGGTGGTGGATCGGCCGGTGCTGCCTGAGCGGGGCTCGCGCTGAGGGCAGCCGCGAGCAGCCCGGCGCCGGCGATGGTCAGACCCCGTGTGGCCTTGCGCATGTCATACCTTTCTCGTGCTGGTCGACTGACCCGGCTAGCTGAGCACGAGACGTGCCGGCACCTTCCGCGTTCGGGAGAAACGGGCCCCGACGGGATAGACGTATGCGCGGTTACCGCCACACCCGGCCCTACTGAGGCGAGCGGTCGTTTGCGCGTACGCTGAAAAAAGAATGACCAGGCGCAGTGGGGAAGCGACGCGGCAGGAGATCCGCTCCGCGGCCATGCGTCTTTTCCGGGAGCGCGGCTTCGCGCGCACCTCCGTCCGCGACATCGCGGCGCTGGCCCGCAGCAACCCGGCGCTGGTGATCCGGCACTTCGGGACAAAGGAACTGCTGTTCCTGGAGACGATGCACCTCACGATCGACGACGAGCCGCTGCTGGACGTGCCGCTGGAGCAGTTCGGTGAGCGGTTCGTCGAGCGCCTGCTGGCCGACGACGACATCCGCGGCGTCTATCTGGCGCTGGTGCGGGGCAGCAACGAGGCGCAGATCAAGGCCCGGCTGCAGAACATCCACGAGACCACGTTCGTGCTGCCGCTGCGGTCCCGGCTGACCGGGCCGGACGCGGATCTGCGGGCCCGGCTCGCGGCGGCCGTGGTGGGCGGCCTGCTCTACGCGCTCTGGGTGGTCGGTGACGAACAGCTCGTCGCCACCGACCACGCTGAGCTGGTCACGCGATACGGCGCCCTGCTGCGGAGTGTCCTACTGGACTGACCAGCCGCCGTCGGAGGGCAGCACGACGCCGTTGAGGTTCACGCCGTCGTCGCTGAGCAGGAACGTGATCGACGCGGCGAGGTGCTCGGGGAGCGCGACCGGCGGGATGAGCCGCAGGAAGGGCCCGGTGCGCTCCTGACCGAAGGCGGACGCGTTCGGCGGCTGGGCCATGCCGGTGGCGACGCCGCCCGGTGCGACCGCGTTGGTGCGGATGCCCCGCGGGCCGTACATGAACGCGGTGTTGCGGGTGATGCCGATGACCGCGTGCTTGGAGGCGGTGTAGGCGACACCGGCGGCGTTGCCCCGCAGCGCCGCCTCGGAGGCGACGTTCACGATCGCGCCGCGGTTGGCCCTGAGCATCGCCGGGACGACCGCCCGGGTCAGCTTGAAGACGCCGTTCACGTTCACCGCGAAGACCCGTTCCCAGATCGCGTCGGACGCCTCGTGGATCGGGGTGAAGTCGTCGACCACGCCGGCCACGTTGGCCAGGCCGTCGATCCGCTCGCCGGCGGTGGCGACGATCCGCGCGACGTCCTCGTCGTCGGTGATGTCGGCGGGGACCGCGATGACGCCGGACTCGGCGGCGAACTCCTTGAGCTTCTCCTCGCTGATGTCGACGGCGATCACCCGGCCGCCCTCACGCGCGATCCGGGCCGCGGTGGCCCGGCCGATGCCGGAGGCCGCCCCGGTGACGATCACGGTCCGGCCGGCGAAGCGCTGCGCCGCGACCGGCTCCTCCGCCGTCTCCTCGGGCTCCGGCACGACACCGTCGTTGACCCGCAGGACGAGGCCGTCGACGACCTCCTGCGGGATCCGGCCCTGGCTGAGCGCGACCATCTGCTGCAGCGGCAGCTGGCGTACCGGCGCCAGGACGGACTCGTCGAAGCCGCCACGCCCGAGGAGTTCGCGCAGCGCGGGCCCGCCGTCGGGGTGGTCGAGCCATTCGCCGACGGTGCTGGCGGCGGTCAGAGCCATGTCGTGATCCTTCCATCGTTGCGGCCTTCGTTCCGGCTTTCGCTATCGCCGAAGTGAACTTAGTTTACTTCGGCGATAGCGGCCCGAGCAGGGCCGTTCGGCCGGGAGACTCGGGATCATGGGGACCGCCGCGCTGAGCCGGCGCCAGACCAACGTCGTGTTCACGGCGATCCTGCTCGGCCTGCTGCTCGCCGCACTGGATCAGACGATCGTGTCGACCGCGCTGCCGACGATCGTCGCCGACCTCGGCGGGGCCGGGCACATGTCGTGGGTCGTCACGGCGTACCTGTTGGCCGAGACGGTGGCCACGGTGCTCGCCGGGAAGTTCGGCGACCTGTTCGGCCGCAAGCTGGTCTTCCAGATCAGCGCGCTCGTCTTCGTGGCCGGGTCGGCGCTCTGCGGCGTCGCACAGGACATGCTCATGCTGGTCGCCGCCCGCGCGATTCAGGGCGTGGGCGGCGGCGGTCTCATGGTCACCGCGATGGCGCTGATCGCGGACGTCATCCCGCTGCGGGACCGGGGCCGTTACCAGGGTGCGCTCGGCGCGGTATTCGGCATCACCACGGTGGTCGGGCCGACCCTCGGCGGGCTCTTCACCGACCACCTGACCTGGCGCTGGGCGTTCTACGTCAACCTGCCGGTGGCGGCCGTGGTGATCGCGATGGCGGCCCGTGCCCTCCCGTCGATCCGCAGCGCGAGCCGGCCGATCATCGACTACGCCGGCATCGGGCTCGTCGCGGCCGGCGCGACCAGCATGATCCTGGCCCTCGAGTGGGGCGGCAAGGAGTACGCCTGGAGCTCACCGATCATCATCGGGCTCTTCGCCGGCTCGGTCGCGCTCTTCACCGGCTTCGTGCTGGTCGAGCTGCGCGCGGCCGAGCCGATGCTCCCGATGCGCCTGTTCGGCAACTCGGTCTTCACGGTCTGCTCGACGCTCAGCTTCATCGTCGGCTTCGCCATGCTCGGCGCGATGACGTTCCTGCCCACCTATCTCCAGTACGTCGACGGCGTCTCGGCCACCGCGTCCGGGGTGCGCACGCTGCCGATGGTGGCCGGCCTGTTCGTCACCTCGATCCTCTCCGGCAACCTGGTCAGCCGCACCGGCCGGTACCGGGTGTTCCCGATCGCCGGCGGCGCGGTGATGACCCTCGGGCTCTACCTGATGTCGACCATGAGCGCGACGACCAGCACGTGGCTGGAGTCGCTCTACATGTTCGTGCTCGGCGCCGGGATCGGCCTGTCGATGCAGGTGCTGACGATCGTCGTGCAGAACACCGTGCCGTACGGCGACCTGGGCACCGCGACCTCGGGGGTGACGTTCTTCCGTACGCTCGGCAGCTCCTTCGGCACCGCGGTCTTCGGCAGTCTCTACAGCAGCCGCCTGGAGCCGGAGATGGCCGGTGCGCTCGCCGCCACCGGGGTGCCGCCGCTCACCGCGCAGGAGCCGGGTCTGCTCGGCGCGCTCGACCCGGCGCGGGCCGCACCGATCATCGCCGCGTACGCCGGCGCCATCAACTACGTATTCCGCTGGGTCGTCCCGGTGGCCCTGCTCGGCTTCGTGGTCGCCTGGTTCCTCAAGGAGCTGCCACTGCGGGACAGCTCCCGGGCGCACGCCACCGACGTCGGCGAGGGCTTCTCGCCGCCCGCCTCGGACGACCGGGTCAGCCAGCTGGAGAGGCAGATCAGCGACACCATGCGCCGCGGCGGCCCGGAGCTGGACCAGGTGCTCGCCGGATCCGGCGCCGCGCTGAACCCGGCACAGGCCTGGGCCATGGGCCAGGCGCATCTGCACACGACCGCGCGGGGCCGGGCCGAACTGCCCGAGATCGCCGGACGGCACCGGATGCCGGCCGAGGTGCTGCGGCCCGCCTTCACCGACCTCTGCCAGGCCGGATACGCCCGCCTGGAGGGTGACACGATCGTGCTCACCGCCGCCGGGGAGGAGCAGTTCGAGCGGGTCCGCGACGCCTGGCGCGACTGGCTGGACGCCCATCTGGACGACATCACGATGGCCGATCCGCGGGATCGGGCCCTGCTTGATCAGGCACTCGGCAACATCGCCACCCGGCTGGTCGACGAACAGCGACTCTCTTGATCTTGAGGCCCGCTGGGCTACTGTCCACCAATGGGATTGCTGGACAGGTTCGTCGGCTCACCGCAGCGCCGGTTCGCCCATCTGGCCCTCCGGGTGGCGCGCGGCACCCCGGGGGTGGAACGCGCCGAGTACCAGCCGGACGAGTTCGCCATCGCGATCCATCGCACCGGTGGGGCCGGGCCCGCCCATCTCTACCTCTCCAACGTCTACCGGGAGACCGCGGGTGCCACCCCGGCGGAGCGGCGGGAGCGGCTGGTCAAGCTGGTCCGGCTGATGGCGGCGCCGCCGCCGGACGACACCTGGGAAACCGTACGCGGAAAGCTCCGCCCGGTCGTCCGCCCGGTGACGTTCGGCGTGGCCGGGCCGGTCGGGCTGCGGCCACCCCTGTCCCGCCCGGCGATGCCCTTCCTGCGCGAGCTGGTCGTGATCGACACCCCGGAGGCGATGGCGTACGTTATCCCCGACCGCCTCGACGAGTGGGGCGTGGCGGCCGACGAGGTCTTCGCCGCCGCCCGGGACAACCTCGCCGATATCGCCCGCCACTCGCTGGAGCAGCCGTGGCCCGGCGACCCGAGCGTGATCCGGATGATCGACGACGGCGACGGCTACTTCACGTCGCTGCTGCTGACGCCCGGCTGGCTGGCCGAGGTCGGCGAGCGGATGGGCGCGCCGGTGCTGGCGTTCGCGCCGGACAACAACACCCTGCTGCTCGCGCCGCTGCCGGACGACGAGCCCGGCCCGCTCTACGCGCTGGTCGAGAAGAGCTTCCAGGAGGCGGTGCGCTACCTGTCGCCGGTCGGCTACGTCGCCGGCCCGGCCGGTCCCGCCGTGCCGTATTCGCCGCCGCCCGGCCACCCGCACCACCACGCCGCCCGCCGCGCCGACGCCGTGCTGGCCCTCACCGAGTACTCCAACCAGACCGACTGGCTGGCCGAGCAGTACGCGAAGGCCGGCGTCGACGTGCACGTCGGCCGGCTCATCGCGGTCGAACCGCCGGACGGCGGCCCGGCCGAGACCATCGCCACCTGGGTCGAGGGCGCCAGCACGCTGCTGCCCCGAGCCGACTCGGTCGCCTTCGCCCGCGTCGGTGCCGGCGTCGAGTTCCGAGTGCCCTGGCACATCGTCGAGGAGCACGCCGGGCTGCGGCCGGAACCGATCCTGGCGCCCGCGCGGTACCGGGTCGACGACTGGCCACCCCCGATCGTCCTCGACACGCTCCGCACCTACGAGATCGACTGACCGAGCCGGGCGCGGAGGGTGGCGGCCTTCCGGCTCAGGTCGCGGATGACGCGCGAGAGGATGTTGGGCATGGCCGGCCTCCAGGCATGATCAATGCGATCGCGGAATACTCAGGTCTCGGTCGGTGAGGGGTGGCGGGAGTTGCCCGGAAGGGGCGGGCTCGTCAAGATTGATCACGTGCCGGACGACGCTTTCACGCTTGACGACGAGGACGCCGGACTGCGCGTCGGGCCGCCCGCTGATCACGCGGCGGGGCTCGAGGCGGTGCGGCTGAGCCTGAGCAACGCCGTGCGGCAGATGGGTGTGCGCAAGACCGTGCGCAACCTGCGCACGCTGAACCAGCACGACGGCGTCGACTGCATGAGCTGTGCCTGGCCCGATCCGCAGGGCCGCCGGCACACCGCCGAGTTCTGCGAGAACGGTGCGAAGGCGGTCTCCTGGGAGGGCACCCGGCAGACCGTCGGCCCGGAGTTCTTCGCCGCGCACCCGATCGCCGACCTGGCCGGGCGCACCGGGCACTGGCTGGAGAAGCAGGGCCGCCTCACCCACCCGATGGTTCGCCGTGACGGTGGCACCCGCTACGAGCCGATCTCCTGGGACGAGGCGTTCGCGCTGATCGGCGAGCATCTGAACGCGCTGGACAGCCCGGATCAGGCGGCTTTCTACACCTCCGGGCGGGCCAGCAACGAGGCCGCTTTCGTCTATCAGCTGTTCGCCCGCGCCCTCGGCACCAACAACCTGCCGGACTGCTCGAACCTGTGCCACGAGTCGACCGGCACCGCGCTGACGCGCACAATCGGTGTCGGCAAGGGCTCGGTCACCCTGGACGACCTGCACGAGGCCGATCTGATCGTGGTCTCCGGGCAGAATCCGGGTACCAACCATCCGCGCATGCTCACCGCGTTGGAGATCGCCAAGCGGGACGGGGCCAAGATCTTGGCGATCAACCCACTGCCCGAGGCGGGCCTGCTCAAATTCCAGAACCCCCAAAATGTACGCGGAATCGCCGGCAACGGCACCGCGCTCGCCGACCGCCTGCTGCGCATCCGGTCCAACGGCGACCTCGCGCTCTGGCAGGCAATCGGCCACCTGCTGCTGCGCAGGGGTGTCGCCGACCGCGCGTTCATCGAGTCGTCGACGGTCGGATTCGACGCGTGGGCCGCGCACGTCGCCGAGGTGGACCGGGACGCGGTGCTCGCCGCGACCGGGCTGACCTGGGACGAGATCGAGGCCGCCGCGGAGATGCTCGCGTCGGCGAAGCGGATCGTGCACTGCTGGGCGATGGGCATCACCCAGCACCGCAACGCCGTCGCCACGATCAAGGAGTTCGTCAACGTCGCGCTGCTCCAGGGCATGATCGGCAAGCCCGGCGCGGGCCTGTGCCCGGTACGTGGCCACTCCAACGTGCAGGGCGACCGGAGCATGGGCATCTGGGAGAAGCCGACGGCGCTGTTCCTGGACCGGCTCCGCGACGAGTTCGGCTTCGAGCCGCCGCGTGAGCACGGCCACGACGCGGTGGACACGGTCAAGGCGTTCCGCGACGGCACGGCGAAGGTGTTTGTGGCGCTGGGCGGCAACTTCGTCGCGGCCATGCCGGACACCGAGGTGACCGCCGCGGCGATGCGCGGGGCGGCGCTGACCGTACAGATCTCCACGAAGCTCAACCGCAGCCACGCCGAGGCCGGGCACACCGCGCTGATCCTGCCCACGCTCGGCCGCTCCGAACAGGACCGGACCGGCGGCCAGGTGCAGCGGGTCACGGTCGAGGACTCGATGTCGGCGGTGCACGCCTCCCGGGGCCGGTCCGAGCCGATCGGTGCGCTGCTGCGGTCCGAGGTGGACATCCTCTGCGGGATCGCGCGGGCCACGCTGGGCGAGAGGCACGGCATTCCGTGGGCGGACTTCGCCACCGACTACGAGGCGATCCGGGAGCGGATCGGGCGGGTCGTGCCGGGCTGCGACGGGTACGCGGAGAAGATCGCCGCCGGCGGGTTCACCATGCCGCATCCGCCGCGGGACTCGCGTACCTTCCCGACACCGGAGGGCCGGGCAGTCTTCACGGTCTCCCCGCTGGAGGTGATGACCGTGCCGCCGGGCCGGCTGATCCTGCAGACGCTGCGCAGCCACGACCAGTTCAACACCACGGTCTACGGCCTCGACGACCGCTACCGCGGCATCAGAGCCGGCCGCCGGGTGGTCTTCATCAGCGCCGCCGACCTGGCCGAACTCGGCCACACCGACGGCGACATGGTCGACCTGATCTCCGAGTGGGAGGACGGCGTGACCCGGCGAGCCGACCGCTTCCGCCTCGTCGAGTACGACACCCCGAAGGGCTGCGTGGCCGCCTACTACCCGGAGACCAACCCGCTCGTGCCACTCGACTCCCAGGCCGAGGAGAGCGGCACCCCGACCTCGAAGTGGGTAGTGATCCAACTGATCCCCTCCCCCTCCTCGCCGTAGCTCTTTGCGAGATCTTGGAGGGTTCGGCCCGTATTCGGACCCGAACTCTCCAAGATCTGCGTGAGAAACTGGGGTATGCAGATGCGTCCCATGGAGTTGGCGGCGATTCGTGCTGGTGATGTCGATGTGGCGTTCCGCCGGTGGGAGCGGCCTCGTGTCCGGGTCGGCACCCGGATGCGCACCGCGGTCGGGCTCGTGGAGATCACGTCCGTCGACCGCGTGCCGGTGAGTTCGCTGTCCGCCGCGGACGCTCGCCGGGCCGGCGCGGCGTCGCTGGCCGCGCTCCGGCAGGGACTGGACCGCCTGCACGCCGACCGGCCGGTCTACCGGATCGGGCTACGGTACGCGGGCGCCGACCCGCGGCACGCTCTGCGCGAGGCGGTGCCGGACGCCGCGGAGATCGACACGATCATCGCGTGGCTCGACCGGCTCGACCGGGCCTCCCCGACCGGGCCGTGGACCCGGGAGACCCTCCTGCTGATCGACGAGCTGCCGGCGATCCGGGCTCCCGACCTCGCTCAGCGGCTGGGGCGTGACACCCCGGCGTTCAAACAGAACGTGCGCAAGCTGAAGGAACGCGGCCTGACCGAGTCGCTGGACATCGGCTACCGGCTCTCGGCGCGTGGTGCCGCCGTCCTGGACCACGAGGGACATACCCGGTCGTCGCTGGGCCGGCCGGAGCCCGAGCCGGGTGTCCCGCTGCCGCACCTCGGCGCCGCCGCGACCCGCGCGCTCACCGCGCACGGCGTGGTCCGCCTCGAGCAGGTCGCCGGCCTCACCGAGAGCGAGGTCCGAGCACTGCACGGAGTCGGGCCCTACGCCGTCGACCGCCTGCGGGCAGCGCTGGACGCGGCCGGTCTGGCCTTCCAACCGGGTTGACCCAGGGTTGACAGCCGGCCCGCGACCCGATCCGATGACCGCGTGAAGGCCGTCACCTACACCCGTTACGGAGATCCGGACGTTCTGCGCGTGGCAGACGTGCCCACGCCGGCCCCGGGCGATCAGGAGGTCCTGATCAGGGTGCGGGCGGCCGAGACGACCAAGTCCGACTGCGAGTTCCGGAGCTTCCGGTACTCGGTGAACTGGTTCTGGCTTCCGCTGCGCATCGCGGTCGGAGTCATCCGCCCGAGGCGTCCGATCCTGGGCATGTATTTCGCCGGTGAGGTGGTGTCGGTGGGCGGACGTGTCACCCGCTTCGCCCCGGGCGACCAGGTCTTCGGCTGCACCGGCCTGCGTCTGGGTGCCTACGGCGAGTACATGGTCCTCCCGGAAAGCGCCGCGATCGGGCCCAAGCCGCGCAACATGACGTTCGCCGAGGCAGCCGCCGTCCCGCTGGGCGGACTCAACGCGCTGCACTTCATGCGGCGTGCGGGCGTCAAGCCGGGGGAGCAGGTACTGATCAACGGGGCCGGCGGCAGCATCGGCGCCCATGCCGTTCAGATCGCCCGCTCGATGGGCGCGCGGGTCACCGCGGTCGACCACGGGATCAAGGAGGAGCTCGTCCGGCGCCTCGGGGCCGACGACTTCGTGGACTACACCACCGGCGATGTGACGACCACGAACCGGAAGTTCGACGTCATCTTCGACATGGTCGCCGGGAGTCCCTACCGCCGTCTCATCGGCATGCTCCAACCGGGCGGCCGCTATCTCCACGGCAATCCCCGGCTGTCGGTGCTGCTCCGCTCGGTGCCGACAACCCGGTTCACCGACAAGACCGTCGTCGTGGCCTTCGCCCCGGAAACGAGGGAGGACCTCGCAACGCTTGCCCGGATGGCCGAGGCGGGAGAGATCAGGTCGATTGTCGACCGGGTCTACCCGATGTCCGAGGTGGCCGACGCCCATCGCCGGGTCGAGACCGAACAGCGCCTGGGTGCGGTCGTGATCACGGTGGCGTCCACCCCTGGTTGATGATCAGGCCCGCGCGCTCGCGGATCGCCTCGGCCGCGTAGAACGCGTCCTCGTGCGCCGCCCATCTCTCCCAATGCGGGGCATAAAGGTCACCATCGCGGGCCAGAGCGCGCCGCTTGCGCACCGCGACGGGGCACTCCAGGAGGACAAAACCACAGATGTACGCGGAAAGCACCCGCCCACCGGACCCCACACCCTCCACGACCAGCCACTCGCCGTCCGGCACCCGGTGCTCCTCCGCGTACGCCCCCGCCTCCCAGTCCCACCGCTGCCACACCGCCGGCCGGCCCTCGGCGAGCGGCACCAGCACCCGATCGCGCAGCGCGGCGACCCCCTCGGCCAGGCCGTCCCACCCCGCGTACAGGTCGTCCATCGAGATCAGCGCCGCGCCGAGCCGCTCCGCGACGGCCACCGCGAGCGTCGTCTTGCCGGAGCCGGACCGGCCCTCGATTGCGATCACCCGCCGCCGTCCGGGCGGCACGGGCAGGCCGCGGGCCCACGCGACGACGCGATCGGCCGGCCGGTCTGTCGGTTCCACCAGGACAAACTAGCGATTCGGGCCGCCGCCGCTCCGCCGAGGAGCCGGACGGCGCCCGTCGTTACCGAATACACAGGGTGACCACAGGTCTCCGGGCGAAGGTGCAGGCCCGCACCTGTTTCGTGACCGTCCAGGAGGCCCCGTGGAACCCACCGGCCGAACCGTCAGCATCGTCGTCCCGACGCACAGCGAGCGACGGTGGGCGTCACTGACCCGGACGATCCGGTCCGCGCGGGAGCAGACACTGCCGGCCGCCGAGGTGGTCGTCGTCGTGGACCACAACCCGGCCATGGCCACCCGCGTCCGGCAGGAGTTCCCCGGCGTCACCGTGCTGGAGAACGCGTACGCCCGGGGCGCCTCCGGCAACCGCAACACCGGCGCCTTCCACACCCGTACCCCCTTCATCGCCTTTCTCGACGACGACACGGTGGCCAGCGCCGACTGGCTCGAGCGCCAACTCGCCCCGTTCGCCGACCCGCGGGTCGTGGGCACCGGCGGGGGCATCCTCCCCGCCTGGTCGCGACGCCGGCCGTCCTGGATGCCCGACGAGCTGCTCTGGGCGGTCGGCGTCTCCTACAGCGGGATGCCCACGCGCACCGCGCCGATCCGCAACGTCTGGTCGGCGAACATGATCGTGCGGCGGGACGCGTTCCTCGCGGTCGGCGGCTTCCGGACCGGCTTCGGCAAGCTCGGCGACCAGAACCGGCCCGAGGACACCGAGCTGTGCCTGCGGATGAGCGCGGCCGGCGGCTCCTGGATGTACGTGCCGAGCGCCACCATCGACCACGAGGTGCCGGCCGAGCGGTCGACGTTCGGGTTCCTGATGCGCCGCTGCTACGCCGAGGGCCGGGGCAAGGTGCAGATGGCCGGCCTGCTGCCGAAGGACCAGGAGCTCGGTTCGGAGAAGGACTACCTGCGGCGTACGCTGCCCCGCGCGGTCGCCCGCAACCTGGCCGACGCCGGCACCGGCCGCGGCATGTTCCACGCTCTGCGGGCGGTGACCGTCGTGGCAGCCGTCGCCGCCGCCGCGCTCGGCGGCGGCGTGGAGGCACTGGCCGCCGTCTTCGAATTCGACGACACCGTCTGATCGCCGGCGGGCATTCCCCGAGATCTTGGAGGGTTCGGCCCGTATACGCACCCGAACCCTCCAAGATCTCGGCAAGCTGCCGGGTCTCATCTCCGAAAGTTCCGGGAGTCGGCCGGTCGGGCCTGCGGTCGAAATGCCCAGGTGGGCGGGGTGATCCTTGAAGCGAGTGTCACCAACAGCGAATATCTACCATTGTAAATGTCGCTACCCGCTTGTAATGTTTCGGTCGATCCTTTCCTCGGTCACCCCTGGCCGTCCCCGAACTCCCCGTCCTGCGGAACGGTAAGGCGTATCCCCACGCCCGCTCCCGGCGATGCCCGGTTTCCGGCAGCGACCGCGGTCGTCCCCGCGCCGCATCCCCGAAAGGAACCGACCATGAGAAGACACTGGCGCGCAGTGCTGGCCTCGGTCGCCGCCGTCCTCACCGGCCTGCTGGCCACCACCACGCTCCTCCCGGCGTCACCGGCCTCCGCGGCGGCGTTGACCGAGGTCACCGGGTTCGGCACCAACCCAACCGGCATCCGGATGTACCTCTACGTCCCCGACCGGCTGCCCACCAAGCCGGCGGTACTGGTGGCCGTGCACTACTGCACCGGCTCCGGCCCGGCGTTCTACTCCGGCACCGAGTTCAAGTCGCTGGCCGACCAGTACGGTTTCATCGTCATCTACCCGTCGACCGTGCGTACCGGGAACTGCTGGGACGTCTCCTCGTCGGGTGCGCTGACCCACAACGGCAACAGTGACCCGGTCGGCATCACCTCGATGGTGAAGTACGTGCAGCAGCGGTACAGCACCGACACCGCACGTACCTTCGTCACCGGCGCCTCGTCCGGCGCGATGATGACCAACGTGCTGCTCGCCAATTACCCGGACGTGTTCGCCGGTGGCGCCGCGTTCATGGGCGTGCCGGACACCTGTTTCCAGGCGACCGCGGGCAACCCCGCCGACCCCAGCCAGCAGGCCGGATGGAACAGCGCGTGCGCGAGCGGCCAGGTCAGCAAGACCGCGGCCCAGTGGGGTGACGCGGTGCGCAACTCGTACCCCGGCTACTCCGGGCCCCGTCCGCGCATGCAGTTGTGGCACGGCGTCACGGACACCACCCTGCACTACAACAATTTCGGCGAAGAGATCAAGCAGTGGACCAACGTGCTCGGCGTCAGCCAGACACCGGTCAAGACCGACACGCCGCAGTCCGGCTGGACCCGCACCTGGTACGGCAACACGTCGGCGCAACCGCCGGTCCAGGCCATCAGCATCGCGGGTGTCGGCCACTCGCTCCCCATGTCCGGCCAGGCCAGGATGGCGATCAGCTTCTTCGGCCTGGACGGGGCCACGGTCTCACCGTCGCCGTCCTCGTCCTCGTCGCCGTCCACCTCGCCGTCGCCGTCGCCGTCCTCGCCCCCGTCCTCGTCACCGCCGGTTCCGGGCGGCTGCACCGCCTCGATCTCGCTGAACTCGTGGACCGGCGGATTCGTCGCCACCGTCACGGTCACCGCCGGCGCGTCGGCGATCAACGGCTGGACCGTCGGCACCACCCTGCCGTCCGGCTCGGCCGTCACCAACTCGTGGAGCGCGACCGGTAGCGGCACGACCGGGGCGGTGAACTTCACGAACGTGAGCTACAACGGCTCCGTCGCGGCCGGCCGCACCACCCAGTTCGGCTTCCAGGGCACGGGCACCGGCCCCACCAGCGCCACCTGCACCGCTCGCTGACCGGCAGACCCGGGTAAAGAAGAAGGCAGCCCACCGCGGTGGGCTGCCTTCTGTCTCAGTTGGACCAGGTGTAACCGGCCATCGCCGCGCTCGGGCTGGCGAGGACCGCCGCGACGGCGGCGAGCAGGAATGTCGTGATGGTCAGGACCACAGTTCGCAGACGCACAATGATCTCCCCACGTGAGGTGAACGTGCCTGTTCGTGCCGAGAATACCGACTGTCGTCGACATCGCGAGCGTGTCAAGAACGGCGGGCTGGCTCCGACTGACGGGTGAGAGGGCCAGGGCGGCCCGATTCGAGGAGGCCCGAGATGAGCAAGGTCGTCGTTGACATCGCCGCATCACTGGACGGGTTCGTCGCCGGTCCGAACCAGAGCGCCGACGCCCCGCTGGGTGTGGGTGCGGAAACGGTTCTGCACCGGTGGATGTTCGAGGCGGAGCAGGAGAACGCATCCGAGCTCGCGGCCATCACCGACGCCGGTGCGTTCGTCATGGGGCGCAACATGTTCAGTCCCGGTCGCGGCGAGTGGGATCTCACGTGGCGGGGCTGGTGGGGCGAGGAGCCGCCGTACCACGCCCCGGTCTTCGTGCTGACCCACTACGAGCGTTCCCCGTTGGAGATGGCCGGCGGTACCACGTTCCACTTCGTGACCGGTGGGATCACCGAGGCGCTCCGGCTGGCCCGGGAGGCGGCGGGCGACCGCAATGTCTCCGTCGCCGGCGGCGCCGCGACCGTCAACCAGTTCCTGACCGCGGGGCTGGTCGACGAGCTGCGCCTGCACGTGGCGCCGGTGCTGCTCGGCGAGGGTGAGAGGCTGTTCGACGGCGTCGGCAGGACCCGGCTGACCCAGATCGAGGCCCGGCAGACCTCGCTCGTCACCCACCTCCGCTACACGGTCCACCCCGGCTGACGCCGGCCGGTGAACACTCAGCGCCACCGGTCGCCAGGGGCGAGGACGTAGTGCCGGTAGACGTACGGCCACGGCACCACCGCCAGGAAGATGACGACGAGAAGGCACGAGGCCGTGTAGCCCCACGTCTCGTCGTCCATCTGGCCGGAGAGCCAGATGGGCAGGGCCACCGCGCTCAGCCAGATCACCTTCCAGGCCGACTCGAACACGAGCAGCGGGAGCATCCTGACGGGGTGGCGCAGGCCGACGAACGACAGGAGCGATATCGCCGACAGAATGCAGTAGACGAGGCTTTCCGTCCCTCGCCAGGAGAGGTCGTGCCGCAGGACGACGGGCCAGGTTTCGATCGCGAGGCCGATTGCGAGCACGGCGTATCCGAAGCGGAGCGCGTACAGGCGTGACAATGACAGGCCGGTGTCTTTCACCAGTGTATTCGCGGTCATGATTCAACGTTAGGAAGAACGCGGTCGACGCTCATCAGTGGAAGTACGGAGGCGGCACTGAGTTACCGTCGTGCTGTGGCCACCCGCAGCCGACGACCGGGCAACCTCCCCGCCGAGGCCACCAGCTTCGTCGGCCGCCGCCGTGAGCTGGCCGACGCGAGAAAGAAGCTGGCCGACGGGCGTCTGGTGAGCCTGATCGGGCCCGGTGGCGTGGGCAAGACACGCCTCGCGGTCCGTCTCGCCACCGATCTCGCCCGCGGGTTCCGGGACGGCGCGTGGCTTGTCGAACTCGGCAAGCTGCGCGATCCGGCGCTGGTGCCGCACACCGCGATGGCGGCCCTCGACCTGCGCGACCAGGCCGCCTCCGAACCGCGTGAACTGCTGCTCCGGCACCTCCGCGACGCCGAGCTGCTGCTCGTCGTCGACAACTGCGAACACCTGCTCGACGCCGCGGCCGAGCTGATCGGCGAGGTGCTCCGGACGGCGCCGGCGGTTCGGGTGATCGCCACCAGTCAGGCGCCGCTCCGGGCTGCCGGGGAGCACGTGCTGCGGGTGCCGCCGCTGTCGCTCCCGGCGGACGATCCGCTGGAACGTCTGCGCGAGAACGAAGCGGTGCGGCTCTTCGTCGAGCGCGCGGCGGCGGCGTCGGGCGACTTCGAGCTCACCGACGCGAACCGGGCTGCCGTGGTGGACCTGTGCCGGCGCCTCGACGGGCTGCCGCTGGCGATCGAGCTGGCGGCGGTCCGGACCCGGGCGCTCGCCCCCGCACAGATCCTCGACCGGCTGCACGACCGGTTCGCGCTGCTCGCCCGCGGCACCAGGACGGCTCTGCCGCGCCACGAGACGCTGCGCACCACCCTCGAGTGGAGCTACGACCAGCTGACGCCGGCCGAACAGACGCTGTTGTCCCGGCTCTCGGTGTTCGCCGGCCGGTTCACGCTCGACGACGTCGAGGCGGTGTGCTGCTACGGGGACGTGCCGGCGGCGCAGAGCGTCGAACTGGTGTCCTCGCTGGTCGACAAGTCGCTGCTGCAGCGAGAGCCGGCCACGGGCACGGCCGTATACCGCCTGCACGAGACCATGCGTGCGTACGCCGGCTCGACCCGGTCCCCGGACGGCATCGAACAGCGCTGGGCGGACCACTACCTGCGACGATGCGCACGATTCGGCGCCGAGGGCCGGTATCGGCTGGTGGAGTGGCTGACGTGGATCGAGCCGGAGATCGACAACATCCGGGCTCTGCTGCGGGCGTTGTCCGACGACGTGCGCGGCGCCGGTCTGGCCACCAGCCTGATCTGGTACTGGATCACCCGCGCCACGACCGAGGGCGTCCGATGGCTCGACGACCTGGCTCCCGCGGCGGCGGCGCCGTGGACCTGTTTCGCCCGTGGCTTCCTGGCCGTGCTGCAGAGCGACCCGGTCGTCGCCGTGCCGGTGTTGCAGCGTGGCGTGCTCGCCGCTCGCGGGGCCGGGCAGCCGGACGTCCTGTGCCAGCTGCTCGCGATGGCGGCGATCGCCGCGCACATGGCGGGCGACCGCCCCTCCGCCGAACGGCTGCTCGACGAGGCGGCGGCCCTGTCCGCCGGCCGGGACGACGTCGGTGCCACGCTGATGGTGCACCAGGCGCGGACCCTCATCGCACTCGGCGACGGTGATCTCGAGACCGCTCGTTCCGCGGCTGCCGACGGCGCGCGGCTGAGCCGCCGGTCGGGCGATCTCTACAGCCTCACGATGATGCTGGTGAACCAGGGCTTCGCCGCCCTGCGCTCCGGTGACCCCGGCGAGGCGGAGCGCCGGTTCGCCGAGGCGCTGCCGATCGCCCGCCGGATCGACGACCGGGTCGCGCAGTGTTACCTGCTCGGCGGCCTCGGTGCGTGCGCCGCGTCGGTTCGCGACCCACAGCGCGCGGCCCAGCTGCTCGGGGCCATGGACGGGCTGTGTGCCGAGGTGGGTGTGACCCTCAACAGTGGAATGGCGCCCGCGCTGTCATCGGCGACCGCATCGGTGCGGGCGGCACTCGGCCCGGCGCGCTTCGAGGCGTCGCTGCGCGACGGACGGCGGGTGAGCCGTGCCGAGGCGCTGCGGCTGGCGCTGCGCGAGGTGGCCGCCCCGAGCCCGGACGGTCCGTTGGGACAGCGGGAGAGGGACGTCGCCGGGCTGATCGCCGAAGGCCTGAGCAACCGGGACATCGGGGCGCGGCTGTTCATCTCGGAACGCACCGTCGAGAGCCACGTGCGCAACATCCTGAACAAGCTGGGCTTCCACTCGCGTACCCAGATCGCGAGCTGGGTCGCCGCCCCCGAGACCTGATCCGCCTCACAGCGGGGTGAGGTGGACGCGGCGGGTCAGTTCGTCGATGGCTTCCCAGCGGCCGGTGCCCAGGCCGTGGCGGGTGACGTTCAGGGCGCCGGCGGCCGCGCCGGTGCGCACAGCGTCGCGCAGCGTGCCGTCCCGGGCCAGGACGGTGGCCACGCCGGCGGTCATCGAGTCGCCGGCGCCGCGGTGGTCGACCACCTGGAGGGCGGGTAGTTCGACCAGCAGCGGCTCGTCGTCGAGGAGGGCCACGGCCGGGTCGCCGGCTCGGCTGATCAGCACCGAGGTGGCGCCCTTGCGCAGGTCGCGGGCGGCGTCGACGAGGGCCTCCACGCTGTTGTCGCGGGCGCGACCGGCGTCCAGCAGTTCCTCGTGGCTGACCTTGAGGAACGTGACGCCGCCCTCCAGGACCGCGGTCAGGTGGTCGCCGGAGAGGTCGGCGACCACGGTGCCGCCGAGCGAGCCGATGTCGGTGGCGAGCCTGCGGTAGACGTCGGCGGCCACCACGTCCGGTGCGGCCGGGCCGCTGAGGATGCTGACGCGGGCGCGCAGTCCGGACGCAAGGGCGGTGCTGTAAAGCTCGTCGAGGTCGTGCCGGCCCAGCGGGTCACCGGCGTGCTCCGCGACGGCGGAACGGGATCCGTCGCGGCGGTCGTGGACGTACCAGCCGGTGCCGCTCGATCGGCGCACCGTGCGTACCCCGATGTTCTCGTCACCCAGCAGGCTGGCGACGACCTCGCCGATCTCGCCGCCGACCGCCGCGCAGAGGGTGACCGAACCGCCCAGGCCGGCGCACATCCTGGCCTGCCAGATGCCCTGCCCGCCGGGATGGACGTGCAGTTCGGCAGCGTCGGACTGATGCTCGATGGTCACTGTCAGCTGGGGCACCGGGGCGAAGACCATGACGGTGCCGGGGTCGGCGGGCATGTCTTCGAACGCTACCCCGATGCCCCGCGGTCATCCCTCTATCGCGCCCGCCGTGATGCCCGTCACAAAATGCCGCCGCGGGAACTCAGGCAACCCCTACCAGAGGCGCCTCCGAGGTGTCTTTCGCCGCACTTGGGATCGTGAACGTGAAGACGGTGCCGCCACCGGGGTTCGTGGCGGCCTCGATCCAGCCGCCGTGCCGCTCCACGATCCGGCGGCAGATGGCCAGCCCGAGACCGGTGCCCGGGTGCGCCGCGCCGTTGCTGGCGCGGTGGAAGCTGTCGAAGACCGCGGCGTGCTCGCCGTCCGGGATGCCGATGCCGCGGTCGGCGATCTGTACCCGGACGACATCACCGCCCTCGGCGCGGGCGGTGATGTCGATCCGCGGGGCCTGCCCCGGAGGGGTGTACTTGATGGCGTTGCCGACCAGGTTGTCGATCACCTGCCGCAGCAGCACCGGATCCGCGTGGACCGGCGGCAGCGTGCCGACGAAGACGTCCGGGCGGCAGTCGGCGTCGGCGGGCGCGTCCGTCCGGGTGGTGATCACGTCGTCGACGATGCCGCGCAGGCTCACCTCGCCGACCCGCAGCGTGGCGTCCCGCGCGGCGGTGTAGTCCAGCAGCTCCGTGATCAGCTGTTCCATCCGGGCCGCGCCGCTGATCACCTTGGCGGTGCTGTTGCGGGCGTGGTGCATGGCCTTCGGGCCGCCGCCCGCGGAGATGGCGTCGAGCGACTCGGTGATCAGCTCGGCATACCCGCGGACGGCGGTGAGCGGCGACTTGAGGTCGTGGGCGACCACGCCGGCGAAGCCGCGCAGCTCGGTCTCGACGTGCTTGCGATCGGTGATGTCGTGGAAGACGGCCACCGCGCCGCGCTCACCGGTCGCGGTCTCGATCGGCCGCGCCGACACGCTGATCACGCGGCCCTCGGGGTGCGCCGGGTTGCGGACGGTCATCTCGACCTGCTCGCTGCTCTCCCCGCCGAGCGCCCGGACCAGCGGCAGGTCGCCGGTGGGGAACGGCGTCACGCCGTCGAGCCGGTAGAGGCCGAAGTGCTGCTGCCAGGTGTCGACGTCCGAGCCGGTCTCGTTCGCGCCGAGGATCCGGCGGGCCGCCGGGTTGTGCAGCAGGAACCGGCCGTCCGGCCCGACCACGCCGACACCGTCGCTGATGCCGTCGAGCACCGCCTGCAGCAGCGCGGCCTGGCGCCGGCCCTCGGTGCCGCGCGCGGCCAGCTCGCCGGTTGCCGCACGCACGCGGGCGCGGGCTCGTTCCCGTCCGCTGGCCAGCAGCCACACCAGCGCGGTCAGCAGCGCGGTGAGGCTGAGGCCACCGCCGGCCACAGCGAGGGGGAGGACGCTGTGCGCGCCGGGAAGCCGTTCCCCGGCGGCGGCCAGGTGCAGGGTCCAGGTTCCATCAGCAACGGGTACGGCGACCGTACGCTGAAGATCGCGCTCGCCCACCGTGGCCGGTGACATCGCCGCGACGGTGACCTGGCGCCCCTCCGCGTCGGCGGCCCGCAGCGAGAGATCGAGCAGCCCCTGGCCGGCCTGGGTGAACGCGCTGCCCAGGAACGACTGGCCGCGCACCGCGAGCTGGATCCAGCCCAGGAAGCCCTGCGCGCGGTAGATCGGTGCGGCCAGCACGAACGAGTTCTGCTGCTGGTGCGCCGGGAGCGACCGGTCGGCGAGCAGGTGATAGGTGTCCGAGACGCTCACGTCCCGGCTGCGGCGCGACTCCGCGAGGGCTCCGGCCGGCGCCGGTGCCTGCATCATGTCGAGGCCGAGCGGCACCTTCCCGCCGTCCAGCGACGTGGCAAAGACCGAGAACGCGTGGTCGCCGTCGCCGTGCGGCGCCAGGGTCAGCCCGGTGGCGCCGCGTTCGCGCCAGAGCTGCTGGGTGCCGGGCACACCGGCGTCGGTGGACGGCACGACGAGGGCGATCGACGAGGTGCCGGCCAGCTGCATGCCCCGCAGCGGCTCGGTGATGGCGCCGAACTCGGTGGCGGTCAGCGTCTGCTGTGCCCCGGCCGCGGCGGCGGTGATCCGTAGGGCGTCGAGGTAGCGCCGGGTCTCCGAGCGCACCGCGTCGGCGGCGACCGCCGTCCGGCGGTCCATCTGCACCTCGGCGGAGGCGTCCTCGCGCTGGAGCAGCAGAATGCTGATGCCCAGCGTGATAGTGCAGCCGACCGCGGCCACCATCGCACTCAGCGCGGTGGCACGGCCCGGCCCGCTACCCGCTCGCTTCCGGTTCACCCTTGCCCTATCGGAAGCCGTCCGCGCCCGCCTGAGCGGGAATCATCCCCGGTGTGGCAGCAGCCAGCGCACCCGGCGGACCAGGTCGGCCGGGTTCACCGGCTTCGCGAGGTACTCCTCGGCCCCGGAGACGAAGGCCAGGTCGACGTCGGTCTCGCTGGCGCAGCCGCTCAGCATGATCACCGGGATCTCGGCGGTCGCCGGGTCGGCGTGCATCCGGTAGCAGACGCTCAGGCCGTCCAGGCCTGGCATCGCGATGTCGAGCACCACAAGGTCGGGGCGCTGCCGGGAGATCAGGTCGAGTGCGGTGCACCCGTCGCCCGCGGTCTCGGTGCCGAAACCGGCCATCTGGAGTTTGAAGCTGACCAGGTCGCGCACGTTCTCGTCGTCGTCGACCACGAGAACGGTGGGCTGGCCCGGCACCGCGAGCGCCGGCGGGAGGAGGTCGAGCATGGCGGTCATGTGCTGCTCCGATCGTCGAGGGTCGCCCGGTGCAATCGGCCCTCGGTTCCGGCGCGCCAGTCAAATGCGCGTTGCCGGACGGTTGCGACATGACGAGGGGGCCCGCCGGAAAGCGGGCCCCCTCGTGATGGAGACGGTGCTTACTGGACCACGAAGAGCAGGCGGTTCGGGGAACCGCTGCCCGGGCTGGTCACCACGCCGGTGGTGGCGTTGTTGACCAGGCTGTCGCGGACCTGGGCCGGGGTGTAGGACGGGTTGCGGGACAGCACCAGAGCGGCGGCACCGGCGACGTGCGGCGAGGCCATCGAGGTGCCGCTGATCGTGTTGGTGGCCGACGAGCTGGTGTACCAGGCCGAGGTGATCGACGAGCCGGGCGCGAAGATGTCCAGGATGCTGCCGTAGTTCGAGAAGCTCGACCGGGCGTCGGTGCTGGTGGTCGAGCCGACCGTGATCGCGGCGGCCAGGCGGGCCGGCGAGGAGGAGCTGGCGTTGGTGTTGGAGTTGCCGGCGGCGACCGCGTACGTCACGCCGGACGCGATCGAGTTGGCCACCGCGTTGTCCAGCGCGGTGCTGGCGCCGCCGCCGAGGCTCATGTTGGCGACCGCGGGCTTGACCGCGTTCTGGGTCACCCAGTTGACGCCCGCGATGACACCGGCCGTGGTGCCGCTGCCGCTGCAGCTGAGCACCCGGACACCGACGAGCCTGACGGCCTTGGCCACGCCGTACGTGCTGCCACCGACCGTGCCCGCGACGTGCGTGCCGTGACCGTTGCAGTCGACCGCGCCGCTGCCGACGGCGTCGTAGCCGGCCGTGGCCCGCCCGCCGAACTGGCTGTGGCTGTAGAGGATGCCGGTGTCGATGATGTAGGCGGTGACGTTGGAGGCGGTCACCGGGTACGTGTAGGTCGTGCTGAGCGGCCGGTTGCGCTGGTCGATCCGGTCCAGGCCCCAGGTGGCGTTGGACTGGGTGGCGGCGAGCGTGACCTCCTGGTTCTGCTCGACGTACGCGACCTCCGAGTTCGCCGCGAGCCGCTTGGCCTGCGTCTCGGACATCGTGGCCTCGAAGCCGTTGAGCGCCTTGCCGAAGCTGCGCTTCACCGACGCCCCGTACGCCTTGCTGAGTTTGGTCTGCTGCGCGCCGGACTTGAGGACCACGATGTAGCTGCCCGGGATCGCGTCGGCGGAGCCGGCGAGCCGGATCTCGCCCGTTGCCGGGGCTGCCGCGGCCGGGGTTCCCGTCGCGACCACCGCGGTGGCCAGTGCGAACAGACCGGCGGCCAGGATGCGGCCGTGTCGTCGAATCGCCATCTTCTTCCTCTCTCGCGCCTGGCAACAGATCGAAGATCGTCGCTCAGTCTTGGGGGAAGCGTAGGTGTGAATCCGGCTCGCATGTATATATCGAAATAGCTATATCGCGGCACGCTCGTGACCGATGTTCAGCGAATCGCCCTCCGTGCCGATACGGGTGATATGAGTCTTCGCATCGTCGGCTTCGCGGTGCTCTACCTGCTGGTTCTCCTCCTGGGCCGCCTGAGTGCGATGACCGAGCTCGACGGCGAGGCGGTGATCTCGCCGGCCGCCGGTGTGGCCGCGGTGTGGCTGGTGATGCGACGTGAGTCACCCTGGCGCTGGGTGGACGTCACCGCTCTCGGCGCCCTCACGGCCGGCGGGCTGATCCTCACCGGGATGAGCCCGGACCGGGCCGCCGTGGACGGTGTCGCCGCGGTCGCCGCCGCGACGGTCTTCTCGACCGCCGCCGGCCGCTGGCTGCCGGGGCTCTGGAACAGCCGGGCCGAACAGGGCGGCCGGCCACTCTCGCACCTGGTCGAGCTCTGGCGGATCATCCTGATCGCGGTGATCGCCGCGCTTGCCGGTTCGGTCATCGAGACGGTGGGCGAGCGCCTGCTCGGCGGTGAGCCGTCGGCGATCACGGCCCTCATGCGCCTGGTCCGCGACGTCGTCGGCGTGCTGATCTTCGGGGTGGCCACCCGGCGGGCCGGATTCGTCCTGCGCGGGCACTGGAAGCCGCCGTCCGGGCCACGGGCGCTCGAGTGCGCCGCGATCTTCCTGGTCTCGGCCGGCGCCTACTGGCTCGCCTTCGGTGTGAACACCAGCGTCCCGATCGGTTTCGCGCTGCTCCCGCTCACCGTGTGGGCGGCGCTGCGGATGCCCACGCCGCTGCTGATCGCGCACAGCCTGGTGTTCAGCACCGCCGCGGCGCTCCTCTCACTCGGCGGGTCCGGCCAGTTCGGCGACGTCACCGACGCGCCGCTGCGCGCCCTGCTGATCGAGCTCTACCTCGGCGTGCTCGCCGTGGTCGGCCTGGCGCTGGCGCTCAGCCGCGACGAGCGCGACGCGCTGATCCAGCGGCTGCGCGTCTCCGAGCAGGAGGCCACCGAGAAGGCCGACATGATGACGACGGTCGTCAACTCGATGACCGAAGGGCTGGCCATCCTCGACCAGCAGGGCCGGTTCGTGCTGCGCAACCCGGCCGCCGGCCGGCTGCTCGGCAACACCAGCAGCGTCTCCGGAGGCGTGCTTCTCGGCAGCGACTACGGGTTCTTCCACCCGGACGGCACGCCGGTCGCCGAGGCTGACATGCCCTGGGTACACGCCCTCGCCGGGCAGGACGTGCCGCCGATGGACATCCTGATCCGCAACGCTGCCGTTCCGGAGGGCCGGATCGTACGGTTCAACGTCGCCCGGCTGAGCGTGCAGCCCGGCGGCCCGATCCAGGTGGTGGTCGTCTTCCACGACGTCACGGCCGACCGCCGGCACCGCGACGAGCTGATGTCGTTCGCCGGACTCGTGGCGCACGACCTGCTCAACCCGCTGACCACGATCGAGGGCTGGGCCGAGGTGCTGGAGGCCGAGCTGGCCGGGTACCGCCCGGCGGAGCGGGTCACCCGCATCCAGCGGGCCGCCGCACGGATGCGCACGTTCCTCAACGGGTTGCTCGCGTACACCGCGGCCCGGGACGGCAAGCTGATGCCCACCACGGTCAACCTGCCGCTGCTCATGCAGGACATCGTCAACAGCCGGCTGGACCAGGCGGAATACACCGGCAAGGTCACGCCGCTCTTCGAAACCGGCGGGCTGGACGGTGCCGTCGAGGCCGACCCGGTGCTCGTCCGGCAGCTGCTGGAGAACCTCATCGACAACGCCCTGGACCTGATGCCGGCCGGCGCGACGCCGCAGATCGGCGTCTCCTGCCAGGCCGGCCCGAACGGGATGCTGCGCATCGACATCCTGGACAACGGGATCGGCCTGCCGCCGGGCAAGCTGCACGAGGTCTTCACCAGCTTCCACCGCGGGGACGAGCATCGGCGGGGCAGCGGCCTGGAGCTGGCGGTCTGCAAGCGGATCGTGGAACGGCACGGCGGCACGATCGAGGCCATGGCTAACCCGTACGGCAGTGGCACCCGGATGTCGTTCACGCTGCCATCGGGGCGTTCTGCGTACGCCCGGACGTTGGAGTCGCAATGGGCGCAGCGAGCTCCGAGCCGCTAACGGCTCAATACCGGGTCGGTACGACCGACGATAGCTGTGTGCGGGCAGAGACGCGGGCGGCCGACGACGGGGTGTACGAACGACGACGCCTCTCGGTGCTGCGCGGCTACCACATCCTGGACACCCCGGCCGAGACCGACTTCGACGACATCGTCGCCCTGGCGGCCCAGCTCTGCGGCACGCCGATCTCCTCGATCAGCCTGATCGACGAGCACCGCCAGTGGTTCAAGGCGCGGGTCGGCCTGGACGCCTCTGAGAGCGACCGGGCCTCCTCGTTCTGCGGCCGGGCCATGTACGGCGACGACGTCACGCAGATCCCGGACGCCCGTCTCGACCAGCACTACGCCACCAGCCCGATGGTCACCGGTGAGCCGTACATCCGCTTCTACGCCGGCGCCCCGCTGATCTCGCCGCACGGCGAGCCGCTCGGCACGCTCTGCGTGGCCGACCCGGAGCCCGGCATGCTCAGCCCGGCACAGCAGCACGGCCTGCGCGCCCTGGCCAGGCACGTCGTCTCCCAGCTGGAGCTGCGCCGCTATGCCCGCGACATCCGCGACCTCAACGAGCGGCTGCGCGACGCCGAGAGCGTCAAGGACGAGTTCATCTCCCGGGTCACCCACGAGCTGCGCACCCCGCTCAGCTCGATACACGGATACCTGGAGGTCCTCGGCGACCCGGAACTGCCCGAAGAGACCCGCGCGGGTTTCCTGCACCGGATCCGGCGCAACTCCGACCGCCTGCTCACCCTGGTCGACGACATGCTGATCGCCGCGCAGGTCAGCGCCGAGAGCCGGAGCTTCGAACGGCGTTCCACCGACCTCGCCGTGCTGGTCAGCACCGCCGCTGAGCAGAACCGCCCGCTGATCGAGGCGCGCGGCCTGACCGTCGAGGTGCACACCGAGCCCGGCCTGATCGCCGACGTCGACTCGTGCCGGCTCGGCCAGGCCGTCGACCGCCTGATCCTCAACGCCGTCAAGTTCACCGACCACGGCGGCCTCACCATCAGCACCCGCCGCGAGGGCGAGCACGCGCTGATCCGGATCACTGACACCGGCAGCGGCATCAGCCCGGCGGACCGGGAACGCGTGCTGGCGCCGTTCCGCCGGTCCGCCGCGGCCGAGCGGGCCGAGGTGCAGGGGATCGGCCTCGGGCTGTCGATCGTCAAGGCGATCGTCGACGGGCACCGGGGCCGGATCAGCATCGACGGCGCTCCGGGCGCCGGCACCACGGTGAGCCTGGAACTGCCGATCCACTGACAGTCAACAACCCCGTGTGTGGAGTTGGGGTGCGGAGCGGGGCCGAAGTCCACACACGGTCAGGCAACAACCCCGTGTGTGGAGTTGGGGTGCTGAGCGGGGCCGAACTCCACACGGTCAGGCAACAACCCTGTGTGTGGAGTTGGGGTGCGGAGCGGGGCCGAAATCCACACACAGTCGTCAGGGCACGGCGCCCAGCATCGTGAGGACGCCGGTGAACAACGTGGTCGTGGTGGCCGGGTCCAGGTGCTGTGCCTGCCAGCCGCGGTCCTGCAGACCCTGCAGGACGCCGACCATCACGGTGCGGACCGTACGGAGGGTCGCGGGGGAGAGCAGCACCGCGGAGGTGCCGTCGTCGTGCGCGGCCCGGGACGCCGAGCCGAGGGCCACCAGGGCGGCCGCCGAGCCGTTGAGGATCTGGGCGACGTGCAGGCGGTCGCGGTCCAGGTTGAAGGCGGCCACGTGGACGGCCAGGCCGAGCGCGGTGAGCAGGCGGCCGGTCTCGTCGCCGCTGAGGACGGCCGGCATGGTCGCCGAGTCGTCCTCGGTCTCGGCCGCGCCGGCGCAGAAACCGGAGATCAGCTCGCCGGCGACACCCTCCGGCACGACGAGGGTGGCGAGCGGTTCGGCGGGGAAACGGCGGCGCAGTGCCGCCTCGACGGCGTCCCGCACGATGTACTCCGGGACCACCCGGTGCTGCTCGGTGAGCCGCGCGAGGATCACGGCGACGACGTCGTCGACACGCATCACGCCGGGACGGTCCATCTGCCCACCGTAACGGTGCACGCGCGCTCCTCAGACGGTGCCGGGCAGGGTGATTCGCGCGGTGGTGCCGCCGGGCCCGCTCGTCAGGGTCAGCCTGCCGTGATGGGCGCCGACGATGTTGCGGGCGATGGTGAGCCCCAGGCCGACACCGGGCACCGCCTGCTCCCGGGCGTACCGGCCGCGGTGGAAGCGTTCGAAGACGTTCGGCAACTCGTCGTCGGGTATGCCGATGCCGGCGTCGGTGATCTCGACGGCCGGATGCGGATCACCGGTCACCCGGACCGCCACCGGCCGGTCCCGCGGGGTGAACAGCAGCGCGTTGCGCAGCACCTGCTCGATCGCGTGTGCCAGCCGGGTCAGGTCGGCGCGGACCGGTGTCGGTTCGCCGGCCGCCACGGTGATGGGCTCCGAGCGCAGCGCGATCAGCGGGCGGCAGCCGGTGATCGCGGCCGCGACCACGGTGGCCAGGTCCACGGTGCCGACCGGTGCCGGCAGCGGTGCCTCCGGCGGCCGGGTGCCGGCCAGGATGTGGTCCACCATCTCGACGAGGCGCTGGCCGTTGCGGTGGATCGGCTCGATCAGCTTCCGGTACGGCGACAGGTCGTCCTGGTCGCCGAGCAGCTCCAGATAACCCTGGATGGTCGCGACCGGCGTACGCAACTCATGCGTGATGTTGGCAACCAGGTCGTCCTCGCGCTGTCCGGCCTGGGCGAGTTCGTCGCCGAGGTCGGCCACCCGCAGCCGCGTGCGTATCGCGGCGAGGTGGGTGGCGGCCTGCCCGGCGAAGGTGATCAGGTTGTCGATCTGGCGGTCGCTGATCTCGCGCGGGCGGTCGTCGACGACACACATGGCGCCGAGCGCGTGACCCTGCTCGTCGATGATCGGCGCACCGGCGTAGAACCGGATGTTCGGCGCGCCGGCCACGTTCGGGTACGCCGCGAACCGTGCGTCGCGGGTGGCGTCCGGGACGATCAGCGGCTTGCGGATCGGGATGACGTGGACGCAGAACGACACGTCCAGGGGCGTCTCGTCGTCGGCCAGGCCGAGGCTGCCGGCGAAGAACTGCCGGTCCCGGTCGATCAGCGAGATCGCCGCCATGGGCGTGTCGAACATGCTCGCGGCGAGGCGGGTGAGGTCGTCGAGGACCGGCGTCCGCGGCCGGTCCAGGACATGGTACGAACGCAGCGCGGCGAGCCTCGCCTCCTCAGCTTCCCGCTTCGCCCCCACGCCTGTCTTTCGGCCCGCTGCCATCCAAGCTGAGAAGAAGTCCCAGGTCAGCCCACCGCGGCGCGGCGCGCGGTGTACTCACCACCGCCGTTGCGGTGGCTCGGGTACGGGATCAGGTTGTCCGCCTGCTCCTCGTACGACTCGGCCCAGCGGCGGCCGGCCGACTCCAGCGGGTCGGCGTCGTAGACCGATCGGCCGTGGAAGCGCTGGCCGTAGTCCATCATCCCGTCGACCAGGCGGTCCACATCCCCGGTGGGCCGCACCACGAGCCGCATGAACTGGCTGGTCATGCCGAGCTTGTTGCCGCACTCCCGGGTCATGATCCCGTGGTTGGCGACGAGGAAGTCGCGCAGCGCCACGCCGGACCACTCGGTGGGGAGCTTGACCAGGAAGAAGTTGCCCTGCGAGGGGAAGACGGTCAGGCCCGGGATGCGGCTCAGCTCACGGGCCATCGCACGGCGGTCGCGGCTGAGCAGGCGCAGGCTCTCCTCGTACTCCATCTCGTGCTCCTGGATCATGTGGACCACCTTCTCCGCGAGGGAGTTGAGGTTCCACTTCGGGAGCATCTTGGCGATCTTGCCGGCGATCGCCGGGTTGGCCAGCATGTAGCCGAACCGGATGCCGTGCAGGCCGAAGTTCTTGCCGAGGCTCTTCAGCACCACCGCGTTCGGGCGGATCACCGCGTCCGGGCCGACCGAGGGGTAGCGCTCGGCGTCCGAGAAGTCGATGAACGACTCGTCGACCACGACCAGGTCGATGTCGCTGAGCGCGTCCATGAAGCGGATGACGTCGCGCCGCGGCAGGTAGTTGCCGTCCGGGTTGTTCACGTTGCAGACCACCGCGACCCGCGACTTGCGGTCCCGGATGAACTCGACGTACTCCTCCAGGTCCAGGCGGAAGCCGTCGCGCTCCTGCAGCGGGAACATGTCCACCCGCTTGCCGGTCTCCAGCGGCTGGTCGGTCCACCGGCCGAAGGTCGGGATCGGGATGGCCAGGCTCTCCTTGACCAGCAGGTGGTCGATCCAGGTGATCAACTCGGTGGAGCCGTTCGCCATCGCCACCGTCTGCGGGTGCAGGCCCAGGACGCTGGCCAGCTTCTTGGTGATCGTGGCCGAGTCGCTCGGGTAGTACTTCAGGATCGTCTTGAGGTCCGCGGTGAGTTCGTCGAACATCTCGGGCGTCGGGAAGTACGGGTTGCACGGGATGCAGAAGTCGACGATCTCCGCCCCGTCACCGGCCGCACGCGCCAAGTCGAAGTAGGACGCGCTGTGCGAGCCCTTGTGCAAGATCGACGTGTCGATTCCGGTGCGTGCCACGGTGTCCTCCCGAACCCCTCGGTGACATTGCCGCACCGAGGTACGGAACCGGGCCCCGATTCGTTCAGCTTGACCGTGAACGAAATCGTCGACAATCCATGACCAGGCTTTCATCCACACCGGATGAGGCGAGCCGCCACGCCGTCCGGCGACGCTACGGCCGGTAGCTTTCCGACTCCCGGAGGACGGCATGACCGGTATGGACCCCACCCCGCGCCCGGCTGTCAACGCCGGCAAACTCTGGGCCGGCGGCGCCGCGACAGCGGTGGTCGCGGCGCTCATCGCGATCGCCGGCATCCTGTTCGGGCGCGGCCTCTTCGACATCGACGTGCTGGCACCCAAGGGGCACGGCACCTGGGGTGACGCCTCGACCGGCTGGTACGCCCTCGGCGCCGGCGGTGCCGCGCTGGCCGCCACCGGGCTGGCGCACGTGCTGATCCTCACCACACCGCGCCCGATGCGCTTCTTCGGCTGGGTGGTCGGCCTCAGCACGGTCGTGGCGATGCTGGCGCCGTTCGTCACCGACGCCAGCCTCGGCGCGCGGATGTACACGGCGGGTCTCAACTTCGTGCTCGGCGTCGCCATCGGCTCGCTGGTCGCGGGAGTCGCCCGGACGGCGACGATTCTGATTCCGACGGCGCGTCGGTACTGAGGAGGACACATTGACCACCTTCCATGTCCTGACGGTGCCGGAGGCACTCGAGGCCGAGCACGTCGATCAGCAGCAGGGGCTGAGCGCCGCCGAGGCGGCACGGCGCCGGGAGCAGTACGGGCCGAACCGCTTCGCCGAGGCCAAGAAGGAGCCGTGGTGGCGGGCGTTCGTGCGCCAGTACGCCGATCCGATGCAGATCGTCCTGCTCGTCGCGGGTATCGGCAGTCTCTACCCGCTCAAGCAGTGGGGCACCGGCATCATGCTGATCCTGCTCACCCTGCTGAACGCGGCGCTCGGTCTGCAGCAGGAGGGCAAGGCCGCCGCAGCGATCGACGCGCTGCAAAAGATGATGATCATCAAGGCGAGGGTACGGCGTGACGGCGCCCTCACCGAGTTGCCCGCCGAGGAACTGGTGCCCGGCGACGTCGTGCTGCTCGAGGCCGGTGACGTCGTACCGGCCGACGGGCGGCTGCTGCGGGCCGCCACCCTGGAGATCGACGAGTCGGCGCTGACCGGCGAGAGCCTGCCGGTCTCCAAGGACGTCGACGCGCTGACCGCCGAGGACACCGACCTGGGTGACCGCTCGGACATGGCGTACATGAACACCAACGTCACCCGGGGCTCGGGCGAGCTGCTGGTCACCGCGACCGGCATGACGACCGAGGTGGGCCGGATCTCCGGCATGCTGCAGACCGAGAAGGACGCGGAGACGCCGCTCACCCGGCAGCTCGCCAAGCTGACCAACCAGATCCTGGTGATCGCGGGCATCGCGCTGCTGGCCTCGGTGATCATCAACCTGGCCCGGGGCAACGAGTTCAACGTGGTCTTCACGGCCGCCGTCGCGTTCGCCGTCTCGGCGATCCCGACCGGCCTGCCGGCCGTGGTCACCACGATCCTGTCGCTCGGCACCCAGATGCTCGCCAAGGCGAACGCGATCGTGAAGAGGCTGCGCTCGACCGAGACGCTGGGCTCCACGTCGGCGATCAACTCGGACAAGACCGGGACGCTGACGCTCAACCAGATGACCGCCGTCGAGATGACCATCCCGGGCCGGCGGTACACGGTCTCCGGCAGCGGATACTCCACCGACGGTGTGATCAAGCGGGTGGCCGGGCAGCCGGACGTGCCCCTGGAGGAGTTCCTGCTGCCGATGATCCTGGCGTCGGACGCGGTGGTGAACGACGGGCAGATGATCGGCGATCCGACCGAGGGCGCCCTCGTGGTGCTCGCCGAGAAGGGCGGGCTGGACGCGACGGCGACACGGCAGGCGTACCCGCGGGTGGCGGAGTTGCCGTTCGATGCCGCGTACAAAATGATGGCGACCTTCCACCGGATGACGGTGGACGGCCGTGAGGTGATCCGCTGCTTCGTCAAAGGCGCGCCGGACCAACTGCTCGCCCGTGCCGGGCGACGGCCCGACGCGAACGACCTGAGCCTGCTCCCGGTCGACGACGACTTCCGCGAGCGCTACCTCGCCGAGAACACCCGGCTGGCCGAGCAGGGCCTGCGCGTGATGGCGACCGGGCGCAAGGACTTCGACCCGGACACCTTCGACCCGTCCGCCGACCTGCTGCCGCTGCTCGACGGGATGACCGTGCTGACCCTGGTCGGCATCGTCGACCCGCCCCGCCCGCAGGCACAGAAGGCGATCGCCGAGGCGCACTCGGCCGGCATCGAGGTCCGCATGATCACCGGCGACCACGCGGTGACCGCCGCGGCCATCGCCGGCAAGCTCGGCATCCGCGGCCGCGCGATCACCGGCGCCGAGTTCGGCGCGATGAGCGACGAGGAGGTGGACCGGGAGATCGACGGCATCGGGGTGATCGCCCGGGTCACGCCGGAGCACAAGGTGCGCCTGGTCGAGGTGCTCAAGCGCAAGGGGCACATCGTCGCGATGACCGGCGACGGGGTGAACGACGCCCCGGCGCTGAAGAAGGCCGACATCGGCATCGCGATGGGGATCACCGGCACCGAGGTGAGCAAGGAAGCCGCCGCGATGATCCTCACCGACGACGACTTCGCCACCATCGTGAAGGCCGTCGAGCTGGGCCGGGCGCTCTACGCGAACCTGAAGAAGTACATCTTCTTCCAGATCGGCGTGCTGATCGGCATGATCGTCACGTTCCTCGCGGCGAGCATCGGCAACATCGCCTCCGGCGTGCCGTTCGTGCCGCTGCAGACCCTGTGGCTCAACTTCACCACGCAGGTGTTCCAGGCGGTCGGCCTCGGTTACGGCAAGGCCGAGGCGGACATCATGCAGCACAAGCCGCGCAAGTCCGACGAGCCGCTGCTGAGCCGCGCCTCGCTCGGCTGGCTCGGCTTCATCGGCCTGGTGATGGGCGTGATCACCCTTGCCGTCATCTGGTGGGCGGAGAACGAGTACGACATCGGCACCGCCCGCACCATGGGCCTGACCGCGTTCTCCATCGCGAACCTGGCCTTCTCGCTCACCGTACGCAGCGAGATCCGCTCGGTGTTCAGCCTGGAGACCTTCGACGACCGGCGCTTCGTGATCACGACCGCGATGTCGGCCGCGGCGATCGTGCTGGCCACCGAGTTCGGCCTGTTCCAGAAGATCCTCAACACCGTCAGCCTGGACCTCGGCCAGTGGCTGATCTGCCTGGTTGCCGGCGGCATCATCATCCTGCCCACGGAGATCCGTAAGGCAGTGTTCCGAGGGAGAGCACGATGAGCAGGCCAGGACTGATCGACCTGGGCGACGTCGCGATCGGCGTGGCGATCCGGGCCGGCGAGAGTGCGACCGAGGCGTGGAAGCGGCTCCGCGAGGCGGGTGAGCGCACCACCGGCTCACCCCGGTGGAAGGAGCTCGCCGAGCGGGGCGCCGTCGAACGGAACAGGGGCCGCGCCCGCGCCGCCGAGGCGCTCGACGCCGCGATGACCGCGATCGCCACCTCCCCGCTGGTCAACCGCATCGTGGCGATCCAGGTGGACCGGGTCCTGTCGCTGCTGGAGCAGGAGCCGGAGCGGATCCGGGTGCTGGTGCGCGGCCAGCGCGACTCGATGGTCGGCGAGGTCGTCGGCCGGGTCCGCACCGGAGCAGCGGCCGGTGACGCGGCGGTGGATCGGCTCACCCTGCGGATGTCCCGCCGGGGCGGTGCCGCCGAGCCGACGTGAACGGTTACGCCGGGCTGGTCAGCAGGGCCATGGCGTACTTTCTGGACGCCCTCATCGTGGCCCTGCTGACCGGGGCCTCCGCGACGGCACTGGGCCTGGTGGCCTCGGTGGTCGGCGCGGAGGCCCGGGAGCTGGCCCGCATCGTGCTCTCGTCGTACCTGATCTTCCTTCCGTCGATCATGGCGATCTACTGCGCGGTGTTCTGGATGCTGGCGGGTCGCACCCCGGGCATGGCCGTGCTGGGGCTGCGCGTGGTCGCGGTCACCGGCCGGCCGGTGCGCTGGTTCGCCTCGCTGGTCCGCGCGCTGCTGGTCGCGTACTTCCCGATCGGCGCCCTGTGGCTGCTCGTCGACCGCCGTCACCAGGCCCTGCACGACAAGGTGGCGCGCACCGCCGTCGTCCGCGTCTCATCCGGCGAGGATGAGGTGACCGTGGCGGCCCGAGTCGCACGCTGATGGCAGGGCCTGTCCTGCCGTTCACCCGGGGCTGCGGCGTGGCCCAGGCGGCGCCTGGCGGCGTCCGGTCAAAGGCCACATACAAACCCGGTATGCGACCTTCGCCCGGCCGACGCCAGCCACCACCTGGACCTCGCCTCGCACTCGGGTGAACGGCAGGACAGGCCCTGATACGGGGGCAAAAGGGGGATCACAGCGTGCTCACCATGGGCGTCGAAGAGGAATTTCTGCTGCTGGAGCCGGACGGCGCGGTCGCGCCGAAGGCGTCGGCGGTGGTCCGTAACGTACGCACCGAGGATCAGATCAAGCCCGAGTACATGGCCTACCAGCTGGAGACCGCCACCGCGGTCTGCACGGGCCTGGACGAGCTGCGCCGGGAGCTGACCCGGCTGCGGCTGGTCGCCGCGGAGGCGGCCGAGAAATCCGGGGTTTACCTGGTCGCCAGCGGTGCCGCGCCGCTGGCGGCCGGGCCGCTCGGCGCGCTCACCTCCGACGACCGCTACCAGCGGCTGGCCCGGCGGTTCCCGGAGGCGACCGAGGCCGGCGGCACCTGCGGATGCCACGTCCACATCGGCGTACCGGACCGGGAACTGGCCGCGGCCGTGCTCACCCGGCTGCGCCCGTGGCTGCCCGCACTGCTCTCGCTCACCGTGAACTCGCCGTTCGCCGCCGCGAACGACACCGGGTGGGCGAGCTACCGCTATCAGGCCCAGCTGCGCTGGCCGACGTTCCGGCCGCCGGGAGTCTGGGCCAGCGCCGACAGCTACGACCGGGAGGTGCGCTCGCTCGTCGCGGCCGGCACCGCCGTGGACGAGTCCGGCATCTATTTCCTCGCCCGGCTCTCGGCCCGCTATCCGACCATCGAGGTGCGGGTCGCGGACACCTGCCTGAGCGTCGACGACACTGTTCTGCTGGCCGGCGTGGTGCGCGCGCTGGTGTCCGCCCTCATCGAGGACGTGCGGGAGCGGGCCAAGGTGGTGCCGATCGCCGGCGCGCTCGTCAGCGACCAGTTGCTGGCGGTCGCGCGGGGCCGTGCGCACGAGACCTCGCGGCTGCTGCGCAAGATCACCCCGTACCTGGACGCGGCGGGGGACACCGGTGACATCTACGCGGGCATGGAGCGCCTGCGGCGCGAGGGCACCGGCGCCGATCGTCAGCGCCGGCTCTTCCAGAGGTACGGGCCGACGAGCGGATTCGTCCGCGCTCTCGCCGAGGCGACCGCTCCGGTGTCGCTGGTGTCCTGACGGCGTGGGCGCACCGGTCACCGTGGCGGGCATGCACAACGGTGACCGGCGCGGGTCTCACGGCCTGTCGTTCAGGAGCCCAGGATGCGCGCCTTCTGCGCCTCGAACTCGGCGTCGGTCAGCACGCCCTGCTGCTTGAGCTCACCGAGCTGCTTGAGCTGCTCCAGCTTCGCCGCCATCGGATCCTCCACCGGCGGGGGCGGGGGCTGCTGCGGTGCGTACTGCGGCGGTTGCGCCTGTTCGCTGTACATCGCCTGTTCGTCGGCCTGCCGTTGCCAGCGGCCGGCCTGGCGCCGGGAGACACGGTTGGAGACTGCGGTCGCCGTGCCGGCGACCACGGCGGTGCGGGCCATTCCTCTGAGCAAAGGCATCGCCGATCACCACCCTCCCTGGGAGGCCGCCTGCGCCGCCTCCGGCTCAGACTCGTCCAGGGCCGCGATCAGCGACTGTACGGGGATCCGCCCGCCCGCCACGAGCTGTGCGCCGTTGAGCCTGAGCTGGACGGCGAGGGGCGCGGCCCAGGTGTTCTCGTACACCAGGACCACCGCTGCCGAACCGGCGGTCAGCACCGATCCCGCCTCCCGCAGGTCGTCGCCGCCGAGCACGCCCGACGCCGCCCCGTGGAAGACGCCGAGGCCGGCCAGCTCCAGGTCCTGACCCTGGATGGCCGTCACCGTGCCGTCGTGTCCCTTGCGGATGAACAGGATGTCCAGCACGCGGATGATCCCCCGGTCGACCAGGTCCACCAGGAGCGGGAACGCCTTCCCGTTCAGGCTGCCGTCCGGGAACTCCACACACAGGTAGTCGATCGGGCCCATCTCTTCGAGCTCGCGCATCACGCATCCCTCTTTCCGCCGGCGTGACTCTGTCTCCTGCTCATCGCTCTCCCTTACCTCGTCGTCGTCAGCACTCGGGCGTGCCCGGGAGCACCCGGGATGTGGGTCAGCGCCACGATGCTGCCGCTGGACTCGGCGACCGGGCCGGCGAGGTCGTTCACCCAGCGGTGCTCCAGCAGCACCGCCAGGGCGTCGGTCTCGTCGTCCACCATGGCCGCCACCTCGTCGATGTCCGACTCGGTGATCAGCCCGCTGGCCAGCCGGGCGTAGTCCGCCCGCTCGCCGCGCAGACCGGGCAGTTCGCTCAGCTCGACGCCGAACGCACCACCGGCCGAGTCGGTTCGGACCACCAAGGCGTCCACGACCCTCATCTCCTCCACCTCACCGAGACGGAAGAGGGTCGCCCGGACACCGTCGCTCAGATGTTCTGCGGGGAAGGACAGCACCATCAGTTCCAGCGGCCCGAATGCCATGGGGCTCAGACTGCTCGCTACGCGAGCCTCCGGCCTCACCCGCCGGGGGTGAACCGTGCCCCTCCGGTGCCGCCGCCCGGGTGTTCATCCGCGACGGGTGAGGCGGCGGGCCGGGCGGTCCGGAAGCGTCGGCGAGAGCTGTTCCGCTTCCGCTGCGAGGTGCAGGACCATGACGATTCCATCCGAAACGTCCCCAGCGGCAACACCCGACGGCGCGGCTTCACCGAGCGCACCCCCGGGGACCACGCCTCCCGCTCCGGCTTCCGCCTCTCCGGCTTCCGCGTCTCCTGGGAGTGCCGCTCCTGGGAGCGCGGCGGTTGGTGGCGGCGCGTCTGACGTACCCGATGATGTTGAGCTGGAGCGGCTCCGTGCGGAAGTGGCGGCGTTGCGTGCCCAACTGGAAACCGGTCGCCGCAGGCGGCCCGGCGGTCACGCGATCCGGGGTGCCCTGGCCGCCGTGCTCGTGGTGCTGGCAGCCTTCGCCCTGGTCACCAGTGTGGTGGGCCTGTGGGCGGCGCGGACCACGCTGAACACCGACCGCTGGGTGGCCACCGTAGCGCCGCTGCCCCAGGACCCCCAGGTCAACGCTGCCGTGGCGCAGTACGCGACCACCCAGGTCTTCGAGGTCGTCGACGTGGAGACGCGGCTGCGCGAGGTGCTGCCCCCGCAGGCGGCGTTCGTGGCCGGCCCGATCACCGGACAGCTGCGCGAACAGGTGTACAAGACCGTCGAGAACGTGCTCAGCAGCGAGCGCTTCCAGGTCATCTGGGTCGAGGTGAACCGTCAGCTGCACCAGCGGATCCTGGCCGTCCTGGAGGGGACCAGCACGGTGATCACGGCGCAGGAGGACCGCATCCAGATCGACCTGCTGCCGCTGATCAACCAGGTGCTGCGGGAGCTCAGCGCCCAGCTGCCCACACTGTTCGGCAAGACGATCACGCTGCCGGACCTGAGCAGCGGTGAGATACCGGCGAACCTGCGCCTGCGGGTCGAGGAACAGCTCGGCGTGACGCTGCCGGAGAACTTCGCGCAGTTCACCGTGTACGACTCGGGGCAGCTGTGGGCGGCCCAGCAGGCCGTCGCCACCGCCAAGCGTGACCTGGCCATCTTCGTCGGCGCCACGATCGTGCTGCTGCTCGCGGCGTTCGCGGTGTCACCCGGGCGCCGGCGCACCGCGGTCCAACTGGGCATCTGGCTGGTCGTAGCGGCCGTCACGATTACAGTGATCCTGCGGGCGGTACGGCGCCAGATCGTGGCGGAGGTCCCCGAGGGCGTCTACCGCAACGGCGTGGACGCGGCCATGACCACCGTCTTCAGCCTGCTGCGCGAACGCGGAACCCAACTGATCTGGATCGGCGCGATCCTGGCCGCGGCGGCGTACCTGGTCGGACCCGGCCGCTTCCCGGTCTGGCTACGCGCCCAGATCCGCCGCGGCCTGACCGCCGGCTGGCGCTGGACCCGCACCGGCTGGAGCACCGCGTCCGCACACGGCCCCGGCCTGATCAACGCCAACCTGGACGCGTTCCGGATCGGCGGCCTGGTGGTGGCGGGCGCGCTCGCCCTGATCCTCTCGTCGTGGACGTCCCTGCTGGTGATCGTCGTGCTGCTGGCGGCCTACGAGGTGGCGGTGACGCTGATCGCCCGCAACCACCACGAACCCACCCCACCTCCCGCCGTCCCCACCCCTTCCTGACCACGCACGCCCCACCCACTCGTCGCCCCACCCGCTCGCTGCGCTCCGCTTCCGCTTCCCGCCTCCGCTTCTCGCGCTGCGCCGCGTGGCGCGGCGCCGGGCGGGGCGGCGCGGGCAGCACGGGGCAGGCGGCGTTGCGCGGTGGCGGGGCGGGAGGGTTGGAGCCGTGAGAGTGGGGAGGTTTGGGCGCGAAGCTGGACGGGCCCCGTGGGGGTGGGGCCCGTCCAGGCTGTGGGGTGGGTCAGATGTTGGGTTGGGCGGTCAGGCGGCCGGCGGCTACGGCCTCGGTGAAGGTGGCGTGGTCCCGTTCGGTCTGGGTGGCGTAGGACTCGGCGAACTCGGTGAGGGCCTCCTCGAAGCGGGTGGAGGTGCCGAGGTAGGCGGCGACGGCAATGCGGTCGCCGCCGCGGGCGTGTGCGCGGGCCAGCGTCCAGCCGCAGAGGACGGCGTACGCCTGAAGGCCCGCCGCGTCCATCTCCTCCACGGCGGCGCCGCCCTTCCAGTCGCGCAGCTGGCGCACGTAGAAGTCGCGGGTCTTGCCGTCGAAGCCGGGTACGGCGTGCCAGCCGAGGAAGATGTCGCTGGTGGCCTGCATGACACGTTGGCCGGCGACGACGCGGCGGCCCTGGGAGTCGTGTTCGGACGGGCTGCCGGGCAGGTGGGCGGCGAGCACCGACGGGCCGGCCTCCTTCACCTGGAGAAGCAGCGGGTCCTCGTCGTCGCGGCCGGTCATCAGGAGGATCCAGCAGCGGGTGCCGACGGATCCGACGCCGACCACCTTGCGGGCCAGGTCGACGAACTCGAACGCGTCGAAGAGGCGGCGGCGGTCGTCGGCGAGGCTCTCCCGGTAGCCGGCGAGCAGGTCGCGGATCTGGCTCTCCAGGTGTTTGCGGGCCACGTCGGGCACCAGGTCGGCGACCGGGACCAGCAGCGGCGGGTCGGCGACGATCCGGCGGTGGCCGTCGACGAGTTCGGTGAGCTTGCGGTACGCCTGCAGGCTGGTACGCGTCCGAGCCTTGGCGCCGGCCTTCGCCAGTTTCCGGCTGCGCTCCTTGCCGAGCCGCCCCGCGAGCCGTTCGCGCAGGTCGTCCACGTCGGCGCGGGCGTACCAGACCTCGAGCTCGGGCATCTGAGCGAACTCGGTCATCGCCTCCCGGTAGCGGCGGCCCGCGGCGAGCACCACGGCGGCGCGTTCGCGGCGTTTGAGACCGTTCGCGCGGCCGGCCAGCGCGAGGCTGGCGACGAGGCGTTTCACGTCCCACTCCCAGGGGCCGGGGTGGGTCTCGTCGAAGTCGTTGAGGTCGAAGACCAGGCGGCGCTCGGGTGAGGCGTAGACGCCGAAGTTGAACAGGTGCGCGTCGCCGCAGAGTTGCGCCGTGATGCCGGACGACGGGGTGCCCGCCAGGTCGGCGGCCATCACGGCGGCGGTCGCCCGGAGGAACGCGAGCGGTGAGGCGAGCATCCGGCCGTGGCGGATCGGCAGCAGTTCGGGCAGCCGGTCGGTCTCCTGCGCGAGGATCACGTCGACCGGGTCGGGCCGGTCGGCGGCCGGCGCGAACGCGGCGTGCTCGTCGAGCGGCACCCGCTTCCGGGCGGCGCGCCCCGCCGCAGCTCGCGCTGCGGGGTCGCGCCTGATTTGTCCGGTAAGGGCGGTGCCGGTCGCGCCGGGTGGGTCGGTGGCAGGGGCGGTCATGGTGTGGTCGTGTCGCTGAAGGTCTCCAGCAGGATGCCCTGCTCCTCCTGCGTGAGGTTGGTGGCGATCAGCTTGCTGTGCAGGCCGTGGAAGCGCTCGCCGAGCCGGTCCAGGTCGCCCTTGTCGGTGACCAGGAAGAGCGCCGAGGTGCCCTCGGTGATCTCGGTGCGGATCCGTTCCAGGGTCTCCCGGTCGATGCCGGTGCCCGAGGTGGCCCGGACCAGCGCCCCGATGCCGGCGCCGACCGCGCCGCCCACGACCGGGACCAGGAAGAGGCCGCCGATCACGATGCCCCAGAAGGCGCCCCATCCGGTCGAGTGCCGGGTCGCCTCGTGCTCGTGATGGGTCTCGGGCTTCTCGGCGCCCTGCGGCCAGGTGACGACCGCGTGGTCGACGACGTGGATCAGGCCGTCGTCGGCGGCGTACTTGACGATCTTCGCCATCTGTTCCGCGCGGTTCGGGTCGTCGAACTTCCATACCGTGAAGGTGGTCATTGCCGCCCTCCTTGTCCGTTGCTCGATGGGGTGGCCGCCCCCGGGGCGGGGGACTCACCGGAGATGAGGCTGTTCATCCAGCGCGTTGACGGGTCGATGTCGATCAGCAGGCCCTTGGTGAGCAGCGTCAGCGGGATCGCCAGCAGCGCGCCGAGCGGCCCCAGGATCCAGGCCCAGATGATCAGGGACAGGAAGGAGACGGTGGCCGAGACGCCGACCGCGTCCCCGACGATCTTCGGCTGGATGATCGACTGGATCACGAAGTTGATCGCGCAGTAGAGCACGATCACCGTGAGCATCAGCTCGGGACCGCCCTGGAGCAGGGCCAGCAGAGCCGGTGGCACCAGACCGACGATGAAGCCGATGTTCGGGATGTAGTTGGTGATGAAGGAGAGCAGCCCCCAGAGGAGCGGCAACGGCACGCCCAGCGCCCACAGCGCGACCGTGTCGATGACCGCCACGATCAGGCCGAACACCGTGCTGACCAGCAGATAGCGGCGGGTGCCCTGTGCGAAGGAGCGGAACGCGCCCACGACCTGCGGCCGCTGGGCGGTGACCGAGCGCAGACGGGCCGGGAAGTGCACCGCGTCGACGCACATGAACAGCAGCGTGGCCAACAGGAACAGCGAGTTGGACAGGATGCCGGCGATACCGCCGAACAGCGACTCGACCAGGCCGAGCACCGCACCCGGGTCGACACCGGCGACCGCGTTGCGCAGCGTCTCCTCACTGATACCCATGCCGGTCAGTGAGGCGACGACGTCCGCACGGATGCCGGCGAACTGCTCCTGGTACTGCGGCAGTGTGTCGATGAGCTGCGCCACCGAGTAGGCCAGCGCCGCACCGAGACCGATCAGGATCAGGTTGGCCACCAGGATGGTCGAGAGCATCGCCACCCAGACCGGCGCGCCGTGCCGTCGCAGCCAGCTCGTGATCGGGCTGACCGTGACGGTGAGCATCAGCGCGAGGAAGACGGGCCCGAGGATGTGGGCGACACCGCGCATCCCGGCCACGACCACCACGGCGCTCGCCGTGCCGAGCAGCACGATGACTCCCCGTGGCAGCCCTGGCAGGGGCACGCCGCCCGGCCGGACCGGATGCCGGGCCGGCCGGGCCGTCAGGCGGTTCACGACCGGGACCCGTCCCGGCCGGGACCGCCTCCTCGAACGGTCCCGGCCGGGCGGGCGTCAGTACCGGACCTCACGGCCGTGCGCGGTCAGGGCGTAGATGACGAGAACGTCGATGGCGATGACGATCGTGGACCAGATCGGGTACGCCGGGAGGAACGCGAGGTTCGCCAGCGCGCTGATCACGGCGATCACGATGCCGACCACGCGGGCCCACATCTGCCCGGCCAGGACGCCGAAGCCGGCGAGTGCGGTGATCACGCCGATGATCAGGTGGGTCCAGCCCCACGAACTGAAGTCCATCGGGATGACCAGACCGTTGTTGGTGGTGACGTAGAAGTCGTCGCGGAAGAGGGCGACCAGTCCTTCGATGGCCTGGAACGACCCCAGCATCAGCAGCATGACGCCGGCGAAGACGACCATGCCCACCCATCCGGTCGGTTCGCGCCGGCCCGGCGGCGTGTACGGCGGTTCGTCGTAGGCCCGCCGGGTTTCGGTGTCGCTCATTGTCCAGTCTCCCTAGTCAGAGGGGGTGTGGCTTCCCGATCGTGAGCCGGGCGCGGTGGCGGGCACGCCATCCGTGGCGAATGAATGGGAGCCGGACGCGGCGCCGACCCGGCTGAGACAGACCACTTCCACACCGGAGTCGTCCAGCCGGGTCAGCAATCGCTCCAGGTCGGCGTCGGAGAGCCGGCCGCGGATCGTGCTCTGGTACGGCAACACCCGGCACCGCAGGTCCTTGAGCGCCATCCTCAGCAGTGGCCCGAGGAAGCCCCGGACCCGGAACTCGTAGCGCTCATACATGACCTGACTCCTTCGCTGAGCGGTGTGGAGTTCAGACCTTGCCGTTGATCACCGAAAGTGACCTCCCCCGTACGGGGTGAACACGCTCGGAGTCCCGAGTTCACCCCTGAGGAATGAAGAGCGCCGATGGGCAGTCGTGGCTCACTTGGTCGGACCACAGGTTCGCAAAGGAGAAGAACATGGCAACTCTGGTCGCCATCGGGTACCCCGACGAGACCACGGCTACGGCGGCTTCCCTGGAAGCCGACCGGCTGGCGAAGGACCTGATCATCCAGCCGGACGCCATCGCGGTGATCATCCGGGACCGTGAGGGCAAGTACCACGTCACGACCAACCACCACGCGGTGGCCGGCGGGACCACCTGGGGAATGTTCTGGGGCCTGCTGTTCGGCATGCTGTTCTTCATCCCGATCCTGGGCATGGCGATCGGTGCCGGACTCGGCGCGCTGACCGGCAAGCTGACCAAGGGCGCCATCAACAAGGAGTTCCAGGAGCGGATCCGCGAGGAGCTGCAGCCGGGCACCTCGGCGCTGTTCCTCATCGTCGAGTCGGTCACCCCGGACAAGGCCGTCGAGGCGCTGAGCAAGTTCGGCGGCACGGTGCTCAAGTCCTCCCTGCCGAAGGAGACCGAGGCAGAGCTGCAGGCTGCCCTGCACGGCGAGGACAAGTAAGGTTTCGGAAACACGTCACGGACGCCGCCCGTGGGAACGGGCGGCGTCCGTCGTGAAGGGACGGACATGGCGAGCACGGACTGGATCCCCGGCATCAGGGCGGCCGCGACCTACAAACCGGCCTGGCTGCCGAAGGACGTGACCGCCGGGATCGTGCTGACCACACTGCTGGTCCCGCAGGGCATGGCCTACGCCGAGCTGGCCGGCCTGCCCGCGATCACCGGGCTGTACACGTCGATTCTGTGCTTGCTCGCGTACGCTGTCTTCGGTCCTTCGAAGGTCTTGGTCCTCGGCCCGGACTCTTCGCTCGGGCCCATGATCGCCGCGGTGATCATCCCGATCGCCGCCTCGGACGGCGATCCGGCGAAAGCCGTCGCGCTCGCCTCCGTCCTGGCCCTGCTGGTCGGCGTGTTCATGACCGCCGCCGCGCTGTTCCGGCTCGGCTTCGTCGCCGACCTGCTCTCGCGCCCCACCCAGCTGGGGTACATCAACGGCCTCGCCCTGACCATCCTGATCGGCCAGCTGCCGAAGCTGTTCGGCTTCTCGACCGACGCCGACGGGCTGCTCGGCGAGGCGGCCGCGTTCGTGAGCGGCGTCGCGTCCGGTGAGACGGTCCCGGCCTCGCTCGCCCTCGGTGCCGCCGGGCTGCTGGTGATCCTGGCGCTGCAGCGTTGGTTGCCGAAGGTGCCGGGCATCCTGATCGCGGTGGTCGGCGCGATCCTCGCGGTCACCGCGCTGGGCCTGATCGATCGCGGCGTCGAGGTGGTGGGCCCGCTGCCGCAGGGCTTCCCGCCGTTCACCATCCCGGAGATCTCCTGGGGCGACCTGGGCCTGCTGGCCGCCGGCGCCCTGGGCATCACGCTGGTCTCGGTCACCGACACCATCTCGACCGCGTCGGCCTTCGCCGAGCGGACCGGGTCGGAGGTGCGCGGCAACCAGGAGATGGCGGGCATCGGCGCGGCCAACATCGCCGCCGGGTTCTTCCAGGGCTTCCCGGTCAGCACGAGCGGATCGCGGACGGCAGTGGCCGTCCAGGCCGGAGCCCGCAGCCAGCTGACCGGTGTGGTGGGTGCCGCCGCCATCACCCTGCTGCTCGTGCTCGCGCCCGGCCTGCTGAAGAACCTGCCGCAGCCGATCCTGGCCGCCGTCGTGATCGCCGCCTCGCTGTCGCTGGCCGACCTCGGCAGCATGCGCCGGCTGTGGCGCCAGCGGCGGGTGGAGTTCTCGCTGGCCCTGGCCGCGTTCCTGGGCGTCGCGCTGCTCGGCGTGCTGCCCGGCATCGCGGTCGCCGTGGCACTCTCGGTGCTGAACGTGTTCCGCCGCCTGTGGTGGCCGTACCGGGCGGTGCTGGGCCGGGCGGAGGGTGTCTCCGGCTACCACGACCTGAAGTCCTACCCGGACGCCGAGCAGATCCCCGGACTGGTGCTGTTCCGCTTCGACGCGCCGCTGATCTTCGCGAACGCGCGGACGTTCCGGGAGGAGGTTCTGCATCTCTCGCACGCGGAGCCGCCGCCGAAGTGGATCGTCATCGCGGCGGAGCCGCTCACCGACATCGACACCACGGCCGCGGACATGCTCGAGGACCTCGACGAGGAGCTCAACTCCAAGGGCATCTCACTGGTCTTCGCGGAGATGAAGGACCCGGTCCGGGAGAAGATCGACCGGTACAAGCTGACCAGGACGATCAACCCGGAGCACTTCTTCCCGACCGTGGAGGAGGCCGTCGAGGCGTACCGGATCCGCGCGACCTGATTTCATCCCCGCCGGGCGACGCTGTCGCGGCGGCGCGGGCCGAGCCTGGCCTCATGGCCATCGAGGAAGAAGGCGCCGAGCAGCGGCGCCTGCGTGACGCGGACACCGGCACCGTGAATTGGCGGCGGTGGGGGCCGTACCTCAGCGAGCGGCAGTGGGGTACGGTCCGCGAGGACTACAGCCAGGACGAGAACGCCTGGGACCACTTCAGTCACGATCAGGCGCGGTACCGGGCGTACCGCTGGGGCGAGGACGGCATCGCCGGCTTCTGCGACGACGAGCAGTCGGTCTGCCTCGGCCTGGCGATGTGGAACGGCAACGACCCGATCCTCAAGGAGCGGTACTTCGGGCTGACCAACTCCGAGGGCAACCACGGCGAGGACGCCAAGGAGTACTGGTTCTACGTCGACGCCACGCCGACGCACTCCTACCAGCGGATGGTCTACAAGTATCCGCAGCGGGCGTATCCGTACGACGACCTGGTCGCGACGAACCGGTCCCGGGGGCGAGGCGACTTCGAGTACGAGCTGATCGATACCGGGATCTTCGACGACGACCGGTACTTCGACGTGGTGGTCGAGTACGCCAAGGGCGGCCCGGAGGAGATCCTGACCCGGGTCACCGTGCACAACCGCGGGCCGGAGACCGCGACGCTGAGGCTGCTGCCGACGATCTGGTTCCGCAACACGTGGTCCTGGGGCGGGTCGGAGGCGCGCCCGGTGCTGCGGTCGGTGGCGGGAGCTGTCGAGGTCTCGCATCCGCGGATCGGCAGCCGGCGGTGGTCGTGTCTCAACGAGCACACCCTGCTGTTCACCGAGAACGAGTCACGGGGTTCGGGGCCCTTCGTCAAGGACGCTTTCGACCGATTTGTCGTTCATGGCGAGAAAAATGCGGTAAATCCGGCTGGAGTCGGCACCAAGGCTGCTGCGGACGTCACGCTGGAGATCCCGGCGGGCGGGTCGGCGGTAGCGAGGATCCTATTTACCGACAAATCGGACACAGGAGATTTCGACCAGCGGGTCGACCAACGACGTGCGGAGGCCGACGAGTTCTATCAGGACCTGCTAGCCGACCGGCTCGGCGACGAGGAACGCAAGGTGGTACGGCAGGCTCTCGCCGGGATGCTCTGGAGCAAACAATATTTCGGGTACGACGTGGAGCGCTGGCACTCCGAGCACGGCCGCGACCCCCTGGAGTCCCGTGGCGTCCGCAACGGCGAGTGGTACCACATGATCTGCCACGACGTGATCTCCATGCCGGACAAGTGGGAGTACCCCTGGTTCGCCGCCTGGGACCTGGGTTTCCAGGCGGTCGCGCTGAGCCTGGTCGACCTGCACCTGGCCAAGGGACAGATCGACCTGCTGCTGAGCCGCCGCTACCTGCACCCCAACGGGCAGATCCCGGCGTACGAGTGGAACTTCGGCGACGTGAACCCGCCGGTGCACGCCTGGGCCACCCACCTGGTCTACGAGCTGGACAAGGCGCGCAACGGCCGCGGCGACCACGGCTGGCTGGAGGCGGTCTTCCACAAGCTGGCCAGGAACTTCACCTGGTGGGTCAACCGCAAGGACGCCGACGGCAACAACGTGTTCCAGGGCGGCTTCCTCGGCCTGGACAACATCGGCGTCTTCGACCGCAGCGCGCCGCTGCCCACCGGCGGCTCGCTGGACCAGGCCGACGGCACCGCGTGGATGGCGCTGTACTGCCAGAGCATGCTGCAGATCGCCCTGGAGCTGTCCCTGCACGACCCGGTCTACCTGGAGCAGGCGCAGGCGTACTTCGAGCACTTCGCCTGGATCGCGGTGGCGGTGAACCGGGCGCACGGCAGCGCCGCCATGTGGGACGAGGAGGACGGTTTCTTCTACGACCTGCTGCGGTTCCCGGACGGCAGCGCCACCCGGCTGCGGGTGCGCTCGATGGTCGGGCTGCTGCCGCTGGCCGCGGCGACCGTCTACGAACCGGCGGTGACCGCCCGGTTCCCGCAGCTGATCGAGAACGCGCAGGACTTCGTCAGCCGCCACCCGAGTGTCAGCTCGGTGCTGACCCGCGGCCGGGCGCTGGGCGGTCGCGGCGAGCACCTGCTGGCGCTCTTCGACGAGCAGCGGTTGCGGCGGATCCTCGGGCGGCTGCTGGACGAGGAGGAGTTCCTCAGCGCGTACGGGATCCGGTCGCTGTCGCGCCACCACGCCGAGCACCCGTTCGAGTTCCGGGTCGGCGACCGCGTGTACGGCGTGACGTACCAGCCCGCCGAGTCCGACAGCGGGATGTTCGGCGGCAACTCCAACTGGCGCGGCCCGATCTGGTTCCCGGTCAACGCGCTGATCATCCGTTCGCTGCTCAACCTCTACGTCGGGTACGGCGACGACTTCACCGTCGAGTGCCCGACCGGTTCCGGGGTGAAGATGAACCTGCTCGAGGTGGCGAACGAGATCTCCGAGCGGCTCACCCGGATCTTCCTGCCCGGCGCCGACGGCAATCGTCCCTGTTACGGTGGCCAGCAGAAGTTCGCCTCCGAGCACTGGCGTGACCTGATCCTGTTCCCGGAGTACTTCCACGGCGACAACGGTGCGGGCCTGGGCGCCATGCACCAGACCGGCTGGACCGGTCTGGTCGCGGTCTTCCCCAACCTCTTCGCCGGGCTGTCCGGTCAGGATCTGCTGGATCACGGCATGGCCGGTGTGTTCCACAAGATGCCCGGACAGGAGGACCCGAGATGAGCGGATGGCCGTCCGCACCGGTGATCTATGAGATCGACACCTGGCCGTGGCTGACCGGGGTGAGCCGCCGGCTCGGCCGTCCGGTGACGCTGGGCGAGGTGCCCGGCGAGATCTGGGACGAGGTGGCCGTGCCCGGCCTGGACGCGGTCTGGCTGATGGGCGTCTGGGAGCGCAGCCCGGCCGGGCTGGAGATCGCGCGGCGCAACGAGTCGCTGCAGCGCGCGTTCCGCCACGCCCTGCCGGATCTGGTGGCCGACGACGTGGTCGGCTCGCCGTACTGCGTGCGGCGCTACCGGGCCGACGACCGGCTGGGCGGCCCGGACGGGCTGGCCAAGGCGCGCACCGAACTGGCGAGCCGCGGGCTGCGGCTGGTCCTCGACTACGTGCCGAACCATGTTGCGCCGGACCACCCGGCGACGTTCGAGCACCCGAACTGGTTCATCCAGGGGTCGGCCGAGGACCAGGCGAACGACCCGGCGGGCTGGTTCACCACCGAGGGCCTGGTCATCGCCCACGGCCGCGACCCGTACTTCCCGCCCTGGCCGGACGTCGCCCAGCTCAACGCGTTCGACCCGGGGCTGCGCGAGGCGGCGGTGACCGCGCTGACCGGCATCGGGGAGCAGTGCGACGGGGTGCGCTGCGACATGGCGATGCTGGTCACCAACGAGATCTTCGGGCGTACGTGGGGACGGTGGGCGGGCCCGGCGCCGGCCGAGGAGTTCTGGCCCTGGGTGTTCGAGCGGGTCCGTGCCGCGCACCCGGGACTCGTGATGATCGCCGAGGCGTACTGGGACATGGAGTGGCCGCTGCAGCAGCAGGGCTTCGACTTCTGTTACGACAAGCGCCTCTACGACCGGCTGGCGCACGAGGACTCCGGCGCGGTCCGCAAGCACCTCGGCGCGGGACGGGACTACCAGGACCGGCTGATCCGCTTCCTGGAGAACCACGACGAGCCGCGCGCCGCCACCACCGTTCCGGATGATCGTGGCCGGGCCGCCGCGACCGCGATCGCCACGCTGCCCGGCGCGGCGCTCTGGCACGACGGGCAGTTCGAGGGACGCCGCACGCACCTGCCGGTCTTCCTGGCGCGCTATCCGGACGAGCGGCCGGACCTCAACCTGCGCGACTTCTACCACCGGCTGATCGAGGTGGCCGGGCCGCTGCGCCGGGGTGAGTGGCGGCTGCTCGACTGTCACGGCTGGCCGGACAACCCCTCGCACCACGAGCTGCTCGCCTGGGCCTGGCACGAAGGGGACACGCCGCGCCACGTGGTCGTGGTCAACTTCAGCGCGCGGGCCGCGCAGGGACGTGTCGCGCTGCCCTGGCCGGAGCTGGCACATCGGGCGTGGCGGCTCACCGATCTGCTCGACGGGCGGGTCTTCGAGCGGGACGGCGACGACATGGTCGGAAACGGTCTCTTCGTCGACCTTCCGCCCTGGGGAACTCACGTTCTCGCCGTGGAGTAGTGATCAACCCACCGAGGGTCACGATTATCCGATCCGGACGATGCGCGGATGAGTCGCCGAGGCGAGTCTGAAACACGAGATCGATCGGGGTCGGCTCTCGGAGGTAAAGAGACGTGTCAATCGAACTGATCGCGGAATCGCCCGGTGCATCCGGCTACGACCCGGACAGTTCGTTGCTTGCTTCAAAGTTCGTGGTTCCGGCGGCGCCGCCGTTCATGGTGGCCCGTCCCGCGCTTCTCAACCGGGTGACCGAGGGCATACAGGGCCCGGTCACCCTGGTCACCGGGGTGGCCGGCAGCGGCAAGACGCAGCTGCTGGCCTCCTGGGTGAGCAGCCGGGCGGTGGACTGGCCGGTCGCGTGGATCACTCTGGAGCAGGGCGACGAGCAGACGATGACCTTCTGGACGTACGTGATGGAGGGGCTGCGCCGGGCGGGCGTGGCAGTGCCTCCGGTGCCGGGGGGCAATGTCAGCAGGGCCGTCCTGGCCCGCCTCGCACTCTCCATCGAGGAGCAGCCCGGCCCGCTCGTCCTGGTTCTGGACGGCGCGTCCCAGCTGCCCGGCGACTGGGCGGTGGGACTGGAGTTCCTTCTCAGCCACGTGACCAAGCTGCGGGTGGTGCTCACCGGCCGCTGGGATCCGCCGCTGCCGCTCTACCGCTACCGGCTCGCCGGCCAGCTGCACGAGCTGCGCACCGCCGACCTGGCGTTCACCCACGACGAGGCGGCCCGGCTCATGGAGCTGCACGGGGTCCGGCTGGACGAGGCCGAGCTGGCCACCCTGCTGGAGCACACCGAGGGCTGGGCGGCCGGCATCCGGCTCTGCGCGTGCGCCATGCAGGGGAGTACGGACGCCCGGCGCGTGGTACGGACCATCTCCGGTGACGAGTCGACGATCGCCGAGTACTTCATCGGCGAGGTGCTGCGGCTGCAACCGCCCGAGGTACGCCGGTTCCTGCTGGAGACGAGCGTGCTGGACACGTTCACCCCCGAGCTGGCCGCCGTGGTCACCTCCCGGCCCGACGCGTACCGGCTGCTCACGACTCTCACCCGTGAGAACGCTTTCATCCAGCCGGTCGGCGAGGGCTCGGACATGTACCGCTACCACCGGCTCTTCGCCGAGCTGCTGCGGGCGCAGCTGGCCTGGGCGGAGCCGGAGGAGGTCTCGGTGCTGCACGGCCGGGCGGCGACCTGGCTGGCCGAGCAGGGCCGGCTGCTGGAGGCGGTCGGGCACGCGGTGCAGGCCGGCGACTGGGCTTCGGCTGCCGCCATGGTGGTCGAGGACTACGCGGTCGGGCGGCTGGTCGTCGAGGGCAGCGGCGGCCGGCTGGGCGCGCTCTTCGCGCGGATGCCGGAACAGCTGGAGCTGCCGGAGGCGGTCATGATCCGGGCGGCGCTGGCGTACGGCGACGGGCGCCGGGAGCAGGCCGAAGAACGGTTGACGCACGCCGGGAAGCTGCTCACCCAGCGCGGGAGTACCTGCGGTGACGGCCTCACGCTGACCGGTTTCCTGGTGCAGATCCTGCTGCAGGCCGACGGACCGGAGCCGGAGCGCGCCAGCGAACTGGTGGCCGTCGCCGGCGCGTTCCTCGCCGTGGCGCCGACCGAGAAACTGGCCCGCCACCCCGAGCTGCGCGTCCTGATCCGGGTCGCCGAGGGCGTGGCGCTCTGCAACTCCGGCGCGGTCGACGAGGCCGCCGACGTGCTCGCCGACGCCGCCGCGGCCGCCGCGCTGCCCGGCTGCGAGGCACTTCGTATCGACTGCCTGCGGCGGCTGGCGCTGGTCGAGGCGTACCGGGGACGGCTGGGACGGGCGGAGGCGGCCGCACGGCAGGCCCTCGACCTGGCCACCGAGCTCGAGTACAGCCGGGAACTCCGGCCGGGCGCCGCCGAGGTCACCCTGGCCTGGGTCGCCCTGGAGCGGTACGACATCGAGACCGCGGACCGGCACCTGCGCGCGGCTCAGCCGCTCTGCGGCACGGGCGCCGACGGGCTGTCGGCCGTCGCGTACGCGGTGGTCCGCTCCCGTCGGCTGCAGACCCGTGGCGAGCTACGGGGCGCCATGAACGCCCTGCGGACGGTGGACCCGGCGGGCGCACCGTCGTGGCTGGCCCGCGAGGTCGTCCTGGGCCAGGCCCGGATGCTGATCGCCGCGGGCCATCTGGACCAGGCCGCGGAGCTGCTGGACTCGTGCGCCGAGCCGAGCCCGCCGGACACCGCCGTGGTGCGTGCCGCCCTGGCGATGGCTCGCGGGGAGTCCGGTCAGGCGCACGACGTGGCCCGGACCGTGGCCGACGCCGCCGGTGTGCCGGTGCCGGTGGCCCTGGACGCGTGGCTGCTGCTGGCGATGCTCGCGGCCAACAAGGAGGACACCGCGGGAGCCCGGGAGGCGTTGCGCCGGGCACTGCGGGTGGCCTCGGGCGAGCAGTACCGGCGGCCGGTCCACCAGGTCTGGAGCCAGCTGCGGCGGCTGCTGCGCGACGACGACCGGCTGGCCGTGCAGTACGGCGCGCTGGGCGCCGGCCCGGCCGCACCGGGCGTGGCGGCAGTCGGCGAGCCGGTCGTCGTGGAGGCCCTGAGCAAGCGCGAGCTCGACGTTCTCAAGGGTATGGCGGCGATGCTGCCCACCGAGGAGATCGCCGCCTCGCTCTACGTCTCGGTCAACACGGTGAAGACCCATGTGCGCAGCATCCTCCGGAAACTGTCCGCGTCCCGGCGCAACGAAGCGGTGCGCCGGGCGCGCGCCCTGAATCTCATCTGAGATTCAGGGCTTGGAGCGGACGTCCCGGCCGTGGACGGCGAGGGCATAGATGACCACGACCTCGACACAGATCAGGATGCTGCACCACAGCGGTGCGACAGCGAGGAAGGAGAAGTGGGTCAGCGCGGCACCGGCGGTGATGATCACGCCGACCACCCTGGCCCACGTCTGCCCCAGGAACACGCCGATTCCGGTGGCAACCGTGACCGTGCCGAGGATGACATGAGACCAGCCCCAGGTCTGGTAGTCGAGTTCGACCACGCCGTTCGCCAGGCTCAGGAAGGCCTCCTGGTGGGCGAGGGTCGTGACGCCCTCGAGGATCTGGAAGCCGCCGAGGACCAGCATCATGATCGCGGCGAACGACAGCACCCCGACCCAGGAGGTCATCGGCGGCGCGGTCCCGGCGTCCGCGGGCCGCTCGGCGGCGTAACTGCTCTGCATTGTGGATCCCCTTTCGTCACTGCAATCAGGAGACTGCGGGTGAGGGGTGACCCGCCTCATACCGGCCGGATGAAGTGGCGCCAGTTGCCCGACTTGTACCAGTTATCAGGAAGATTCAGAACGGGCGCTCCAGCGAAACGTGCAACTTGCACATGGAGCACGGAATATTCGGTTCCTGTGAATACGGGGGGTTGCCGCATGCCTACCGATTGTGCTTCGGTGGCGGTGAGACCTCAGTGGAGGGCGCACCCTCTGTAGTCACGCAGCGCTAGATCGCCGCCTTCATGGCGACGAAACGTAGTCGACGGTCACGCAGCGTGCGGTCGTGCATATTGATGTACGGCGTATTACCCGGGTCGAGAAAACGGGCCGGGACGCACCAGGGCACCGCGATGTGCTCCCCGAACCGCGAAATCGGGGGGCGCACGGCGCAGTGCCGGTTGGGGGTAGCGCCGTATGCGGGAAGTCAGGATCGACGGTGCACCGGCGCCGGCAACCGCCGGCCGGGTGGCCCGGCCACGTGTGCCGCAGGGCGTGCTCTGGCGGCCACGGCTGGCCGAGGCGCTCGACGCCGGTGTCCGCCGGGCGGTGACTGTCCTCTGCGCCGGACCGGGCTGGGGCAAGACCGCTCTGGTCTCCTCGTGGGCCGCCGCCCGCTCGGTCAGCGGCCCGATCGCCTGGCTCACCCTGGAGGAGCAGCACAACGACCCGCTGGCTTTCTGGTCCGACGTGATTCTGGCGCTGCGCACGGCCGGCGCCGCACCGCATGACGACTCCCTGCCCGAGCTCGGCCCCTCGTCCGTCCTGGACGAGGCCGGCTTCCGGCGCCGGTTCGCCGCCGCGATGGCCGTGCTCCCGGCCGTGACCGTGGTGGTGCTCGACGACGTGCACCGGGTGACCGACGCCCGGGTGCTGGGCGGGCTCGCCGGCCTGCTGCAGGACCTGCCCGAGCGGCTGCGGTTCGTGCTTCTCTCGCGGACCGAGCCCGCGGTGCCGCTGCACCGGCTCCGCGCGGCCGGGCACCTCGCCGAGATTCGCGCGGGTGACCTGGCGTTCCAGGTCGAGGAGGCCGCCGAACTGCTGACCGCGCAGGGCCGGCGCCCACCGTCGGCCGAGCTCGTCGCGCTGGTCCGGCGGACCGAGGGGTGGGGTGCGGGGCTGCGCCTCGGCGCCACGGACGCGGTGGAGGACTACCTCGTGCGTGAGGTGCTGGCCGAGCAGCCGAAGCACCTGCGCGACTTCCTGCTGCGGACCAGTGTTCCGGACCGGATCTGCGGTGAGCTGGCCGACGCGCTGACCGGCCAGCGCTACGGCGACCGGACCCTGGAACAGCTGGAACGGGCCAACGTCTTCGTCGAGCGGATCGGGCCCGGGCGCTGGTTCCGCTACCACCAGATGTTCCGCTCGGCGCTGCGCCACCAGCTCGCGCTCACCCAGCCGGAGGCGGTGCCGCGGCTGAACCTGCTGGCCGCGCAGTGGTACGCGGGAAAGGGCAACGGCCTGACCGCCGTCACCCACGCGGCGGTCGCCGCGGACTGGGACTTCGTCGCCCGGCTGGTCGTCGACCGGGGACTGCAGCTGTTCTCCTCCGCGGACCGGGTCGAGCTGGTCGAGGTGCTGCGCCGGATCCCGGTCGAGCGGCTCGGTGACACCCCCGAGCTGGCGCTCTGCAACGCGATACTCACGTACGCCCAGGGCGACGTGGCGGCGCTGCCGCAGCGGCTGGCCCGCGCCAGGGCACTGCTCACCGGCCGTGGCCCCGGTTACCGGGCGGTCATCGATCTGGCCCTGACCGTTCTGGAGTCCGGCGCGGTGATCCGCCGGCACGGCGACATGCCGCGCCTGGCCGCGGTCAGCGCCGACGTCCTGGAGAACCTGGCCGCGTTGCGCTGGGACCAGGTGCCCGCCCGCCTGCAGTACCGCTCGATGACCCTCAACAACAAGGGTGCCGCGCTGCTCTGGCGCGGCGGGCTCGACCACGCCGAGCGCTACCTGTGGGCCGCCTCGTCCGGCGCCCGCGCCGCCGGTGTGCCGCTCGTCGAGACCAGCGCGCTCTCCCACCTGGCCCTGCTGATCTTCCTGCAGGGCTCGCCGAACGGCGCCTCCGAGCACGTGACGGCAGCGCTGGACGTCGCGCGCCGGATCGACGCCCGGAACCGGCCGGCGGTCGCGGCCGCCTACCTGACCGAGGCGCTGATCGAGTCGGAGCGCGGCCGCGAGCTGGAGTCCGAGGACGCGCTGCGGCGTGGCCTGCACGCCCTCGGTGAGAACCCGGAGAGCACTCTGGCGGCGCTGGCGCAGCTGGTGCGCGCCCGCCTGCTGCTGGACCGGGGCGAGCCGCTCGCCGCGCGGGCCGCCCTGCAGCGCGCCCGGGACGAGGCCGGTCCGGAGCTGAACGCGCCGCTGCTGGACCGGCTGCTGGCCCTCGGCGACGCGGAGGCCGAGCTGGCGCTGGGCGACGCGGCCGCGGTGGTGGCCCGGTACTCCTGCCGGCCCCCGGTGCCCGCGCTGCTCCCCGCCGAACAGGTGTGCCTGGCACGCGCCTATCTGATGCTGGGCCGCCAGTCGCTGGCCGATCGCCTGATCTCCCGCGTGCGGGAGAGCCCGGACCGGATCGCCGCGGTCTCCGGCTGGATCCTGACCGCGCTGGCCGCCGACGCGCAGGGCCGGGGCGCGCGGGCCGGCGAGGCGCTGAACCGCGCGCTCGCCGAGGCGGAGCCCGAGCTGATCCGCCGGCCGTTCCGCGTCTTCGACGCCAAGCGGGTGATGGCGCTGGCCGAACGCCGCCAGTGGCTCACCGAACTGCGCGGCGGCACGCTCGGCGAGAGCGTGCTCGCGGAGATCACCGGCGAGCTGCCGGTGGTCGGTGCGGCGGCGCACCTCGCCGGACCGCTCAGCGAGCGGGAGCTGGAGGTGCTGCAGTATCTGCCGACCGTGCTGACCGCCGGGGAGATCGCGCAGAACCTCGGCATCTCGGTGAACACCGTGAAGGCGCACATGCGGTCGATCTACCGGAAGCTGGGCGCGGGACGGCGGCGTGAGGCCGTGGTGCTGGCCCGCCAGCTAGGACTCAGTTAGGTGCTCCCGTGACGGTGCGAGCAGGCCGCCGAGCACCGCGGTGATCAGCAGGCAGAACGAGATCACGTAGAACCAGCCGATGTAGGTGAAGGCGAGGCCGATCGTCCCGTACTTCTCGGCGCTGGACTCCAGGGCCCGCGGCAGATAGATGCTGCCGGCGGCCCGGACCGCGACCATGACGACGGCGAAGAGGGCGCCGGTGAACAGCAGCAGGCGCTGCGGCACGCCGGGGCCGAGCAGGATCCGCGGCAGCAGATAGGCGAGCGCGAAGTCGGAGAGCAGCACCATCACGACGCCGGTGACCCGGGGCGCCGGCAGCATCCCGCTGATCCAGCCCAGCGTCCGGGCGGCGACCAGGAACAGGACGAGCAGCAGGACTGTGCCGATCTGCCAGACGGTGGAGGTCGCGCCGCGCCGCCCCGGCACCGACCAGATCGCCCGGTAGGAGCGGTTCAGCGCGCGGGCCAGGCCGGTGGCGGAGAAGATGACGATCAGCGCGCCGAACAGCCCGAACGCGTTGCTCCGGCTGCCGCTGAGTGCCTGGTCGATCAGGCGGACGCTGCTGTCCGGCAGCCGGACCAGGTCGTTCACCCGCTCGCGGGCCTGCGTGCCGAGGAACGCGCCGAACATGATCAGCAGCGGGAAGATCGAGGTGAACGCCTGCGCCGCGAGGGTCATCGAGCGGTCGAAGATCTGTACGCGGACCAGCTCGGTCACCGCGTTCAGCAGCGTCTTCCCGGCGCGGTGCCCGAGGAGCAGCGCGGCACGCGGGCGCAGCCGTTGCGGCACGGCGGCCAGGATCCTGCCGGGGTTGAAGGTCCGCTCGGGCTCGGTCACCCCGTCATCGTCGGGTGCGGGTGCCGGGCCAGCATCATCCGGCGCGGATGGCGTACCGCGGGCCGCGCGTACCGACACTGACGGCATGCCGAAGACCGACATGCGACCCAGGCCGGTGCTGTCCACTCTGGTCACGGTGCTGCTCGGCAGCGCCGCCGTGGCGTTCACGGTGTGGGTGGTGCCGGGCATCACGGCGGAGAACGGCTGGGCGGTCCTGGGTGCGGCGGTGCTGCTCGGCGTGCTGGGCGCGGTGCTGCGCCCGCTGCTGGTCACCGTCCTGACCGCGATCGGCTGGCCGGGTGTGGTGCTCGGCTGGATCGTCACGCAGGCCCTGCTCGTCTACCTCGCGCTCTGGCTCGCCCCCGGCATCCACGTGACCGACTTCTGGACCGCCTTCTGGGCGTCCTGGCTCGGCGCGATCCTGGTCAGCGCGGGTCTCTGGGTGGTCACCGCGGGTCAGCCCGGCGCGGTCACCCATCACCTGCTGCGGGTCAACCGGCACTTCCGGCGCAGCGTGCCACCCTCCGACGTGCCCGGCGTCATCATGATCCAGATCGACGGGCTCTCCGCGCCGCTGGCTCACTGGGCGATCGAGGCCGGCAACCTGCCCACGCTGGGGCGGTGGTTGCGCGGCGGGAGCCACACGCTCACCGAGTGGCACGCGCAACTGCCGGCTACGACGCCGGCCAGCCAGGCGGGGCTCCTGCACGGTGCGAGCGCCGAGGTTCCGGCATTTCGATGGTACGAGAAGACGACCGGCCGCCTCGTCGTGACCAACCACCCGCGTGACAGCGCGCTCGTCGAGTCCCGCTGTTCGGACGGGCACGGGCTGCTCGCCGACGGCGGGGTCAGCGTCAGCAACGTGTTCTCCGGTGACGCCGCGACCTCGCTGCTGACCATGAGCACCATCCCGGAGCGGCAGAACGGCCCGGCCCGGTATCTGAGCGCGTACCTGATCGACCCGTTCGGGCTGACCCGCTCGCTGGTGCTGACCGTCGGCGAGATCGTCAAGGAACTGCACCAGGCCCGCCGGCAGCGGATGCGCCGGGTGGAGCCGCGGATGCACCGGAACTGGTCGTACGTGCTGCTGCGCGGCATCACCAACGTCCTGCTGCGGCACCTGAACCTGGCCGTGATCGCCGAGCAGATGATGCGCGGCGCGCCGTCGGTGTACTGCGACTTCGTCGACTACGACGAGATCGCCCACCACGCGGGCCACTCACGGCCGGAGTCGCTCGCCTCGCTGGAGGGCATCGACTCGGTGCTCGCCACCCTCGAGGAGGTGGCCGCGGCGGCACCCCGGCCCTACGAGTTCGTGGTGCTCTCCGATCACGGGCAGAGCCAGGGCGCGACCTTCGAGCAGCGGTACGGGCTGCGCCTGGAGGACCTGGTCGAGAAGCTCACCGCGGCCGGTGGTGTGGTGGCCACGAAGGAGAACGAGCAGGCCGGCCGGACCGAGATGCTCAAGGCCGGGCTCACCCGTACGAAAGAGGAGAAGAAGGACCCGGCAGAGGCCGCCGCCGCGGCACCCGAGCGCCCGGAGATCGTCATCGCGTCCTCCGGCAACCTGGCCCTGATCTATCTGGCCCGGATGTCCGGCCGGGTGACCCTCGAGGAGATCGAGGAGCGGCACCCGGACCTGCTCACCGGCCTGGCCGAGCACCCCGGCGTCGGCTGGGTGATGGTCCGCTCCCGCAGCGAGGGTCCCGTGGTGCTCGGCCGCTCCGGGCGACGGCGGCTGGACGACGACAAGATCGAGGGCCTCGACCCGCTGGTCGGCTTCGGCCCGCGCGCGGCCGAGGACCTGCGCCGCCACGACCTGCTGGCGAACACCGGCGACCTGGTGGTCAACAGCATCTGGGATCCGGTCACGCAGGAGGTCGCGGCGTTCGAGGACCTGATCGGATGCCACGGCGGCATGGGTGGCTGGCAGAACCGGCCGGTGCTGATCCACCCGCGTGCCTGGAAGCCGCCGCGCGAACTCGTCGGCGCGGACGCGGTGCACCGCCAGCTCTGCGAGTGGATGGAACAGACCGGATGCCGGGCCGTCCGGCTCTCCCGGCCGGACCTCATCCTTCCGGGGTGAGCCCGGCCGGCGGCACCGCGCGACACGATGACGCTCATCATCTTCCGTGGGAGAGGGATCCGCCATGTGCCGCTGGCTGGCGTATTCGGGTACACCCATCCGGCTCGAAGAGCTTCTCTACAAGCCCCGCTTCTCACTGATCGACCAGAGTCTGCACTCCCGGATGGGGGTGGAGACGACCAACGGCGACGGGTTCGGCGTCGGCTGGTACCCGCTCGACGGACCGGCCGAGCCCGCCCTGTTCCGCGGCGTCGGGCCCGCGTGGAGCGACGGGAACCTGCGGGAACTGGCCCGCTCCACGATGTCGCCGCTGTTCCTCGCGCACATCCGGGCCAGCACCGGCACCCCGGTGCAGCAGACCAACTGCCACCCGTTCCGCTACCAGAACTGGCTCTGGCTGCACAACGGCTCGATCCGCGACTTCGCCCGGCTCAAGCGCGACCTGGTGCTGGCCGTCGACCCGGAGCTCTACCCGTTCCTGGCCGGCTCCACCGACTCCGAGGTGATGTTCTACCTGGCGCTCACGTTCGGCCTGCGGGACCGTCCGGTGGCGGCGGTCGAGCGGATGGCGGGGCTGGTCGAGTCGGTCGGCCGCGCGTACGGGGTGGAACAGCCGCTCCAGATGACCGTCGCCACCACCGACGGCGACCGGACCTGGTGCTTCCGGTACTCCAGCGAGGGGCACAGCCGGTCGCTGTACTACAGCACCGAGATCACCGCGCTGCACAAACTCTACCCGGAGAACAAGGCGCTGCACCGGCTCTCCGACGAGACCCGGCTGGTGGTGTCCGAGCCGCTCGGTGAGCTGGAGGGCGCCTGGCAGCCGGTGCCGGAGTCCAGTTACGGCGTGATCCAGAAGGGATCCGACGAGCTCGGCCGGTTCGAGCCGGCGGTGCCGTGATGACCGCTGTCACCGAGAAGGAAGCGTCCAAACTCGGTCTGCCCCAGGCGACCGCGCTGATCCTCGGCACGATCATCGGGGTCGGGATCTTCAACCTGCCCTACTCGCTCGCCTCGATCGGCCCGATCAGCATCATCGCGATGGCGCTGACCACCTTCGGCGCGCTGATGCTCGCGCTGATGTTCGCCGTCCTCTCCCGCCGCCTGCCCGCCGACGGCGGCCCGTACGCCTACGCCCGCGCCGCGTTCGGCAACGGCATCGGCTTCACCAACGCCTGGTCGTACTGGATCACCGCCTGGGCCGGCAACGCGGCCATCGTGACCGGCTGGGTCTTCTACGTCGAGTACTTCATCAACAAGGACGGCAAGACCATCTGGTCGATCGTCATCGCGCTGGTCGGCCTCGTGGTGCCCGCGGCGATCAACCTGTCCGGCGTCAAGAACATGGGCGCCGTCCAGCTCTGGACCACCGTCATCAAGTTCATCCCGCTGGCGATCATGTCGACCGCCGGGCTGTTCTTCATCAGCACGGAGAACTTCAGCCCGGCCAACCTCAGCGGTGACAGCGACTGGGCGGCGATCGGCGCCGCGATGGCGATCTGCCTCTTCAGCTACCTCGGCGTGGAGAGCGCCGCGGTGGCCGCCGCCAAGGTGCGCGACCCGGCCCGCAACATCCCGCGGGCCACCGTCTTCGGCACCCTGGGCGCGGCGGTCGTCTACCTGCTCTCGATGATCGCGGTGTTCGGCACCGTCCCGTCCGCCGTGCTCGCCGAGGACGTGAACAAGGCGTCGTACTCGGTGGCGGCCAACACGATGACCGGCAGCGGTACCTGGGCCGGTGACCTGGTCGCGATCGCCGTGGTCATCTCCGGCCTCGGCGCCCTCAACGGCTGGACCATGATCTGCGCCGAGGTGCCGCTGGCCGCCGCGAAGGACGGCGTCTTCCCGGCGATCTTCGGCAAGCTCTCCCGCCGCGGGGTGCCGGCCGCCGGCATCATCGCCTCCACGAGCCTGGCCGCCGTCGCCATGGTGATCAGCTACGCCGGTGCGAGCGGTGCGACGGTCTTCAACACGCTCGTGCTGATGACCGGGATCACGGCCGCCATCCCGTACGGATTCTCCGCGCTCGCCCAGCTCAAGTGGCGCCGGCAGGACCGCCGCCTGGGCAGCACGCCACGCTTCGCCCGCGACGTCACGGTCGCGGTGCTCGCGCTCGTGTTCTCGATCTTCTTCGTCTGGTACTCGCGCAACACCGGCGCCGACGAGTGGTACGTCGTCTGGGGCCCGTTCCTGATGGCGGGCGGGGCGTTCCTGCTCGGCATCCCCGTTTTCCTCGCAGTCCGCAACCGGATGACCGCGCCACCGCCCGTCCCGCCCTATCAGTGATCACACGGGAGATCAGCATGAGTTTCCACGTCGATTCCGAGACCGGAAAGCTGCGGCAGGTCATCCTGCACCGCCCCGGCGTCGAACTGAGCCGCCTCACCCCGGACAACGTCCGGGACCTGCTCTTCGACGACATCCTCTGGGCCCGCCGGGCGCGCGAGGAGCACGACGCCTTCGCCGAGGTGCTGCGCGAGCGCGGGATCAAGGTGCACTACTTCGCCAAACTGCTCGCCGACGTCCTCGACATCCCGGCCGCCCGCGCCTGGGTCCTGGACCGGATCATCACCGACGACACGGTCGGGCCGACCCTGGTCGGGCCGCTGCGCAAGCTCGCCGAACAGGCCGAGAGCGAGAAACTCGCCGACTACCTGATCGGTGGCGTGCTCAAGAACGAGCTCGCCGGGTTCACCGTGAACAGCCTGCGCTGGGAACTGATGCACGCCGACGACTTCGTGCTCACGCCGCTGCCCAACCACCTGTTCCAGCGGGACAACTCGGCGTGGATCTACGGCGGGGTGAGCATCAACCCGATGGCGATGCCGGCCCGGTTGCGCGAGTCGGTGCACAGCGCCGCGATCTACCGGTTCCACCCGATGTTCACGCTCTCCGACTTCACCGTCTGGTACGGCGGCGACGACAAGCCGCACCAGCCGGCCTGCCTGGAGGGTGGCGACATCCACGTGCTCGGCGGCGGCGCGGTGATGATCGGGCTGGGCGAGCGCTCCACCGCGATGGGCGTGGAGAACCTGGCCAAGAGCCTGTTCACGGCCGGCGTGGCGACCAAGGTCATCGCGATCGAACTGCCGCACTCGCACGCCATGATGCACCTCGACACGGTGATGACCATGATCGATCGGGACACCTTCGTGGTGTACCCGTACCTGCAGCAGACGCTGCGGTCGTGGACGGTGCTGCCCGAGGACGACCCGGACGGGCTGCGGGTGGTCGCCAACGACGACCTGTTCGCGACGATCGCCGAGACGGTCGGCATCGACAAGATCCAGGTGCTGGAGACCAACGAGGACGTCCGCGCGGCACAGCGCGAGCAGTGGGACGACGGCAACAACTTCCTCGCGGTCGAGCCCGGCGTGATCGTCGGGTACGAGCGCAACGTCACCACCAACACCTTCCTGCGCCGGCACGGGATCGAAGTGATCACCATCGCCGGGAGCGAACTGGGCCGGGGCCGCGGAGGTCCCCGCTGCATGACCTGTCCGATCGAGCGCGACGCTGTCTGAGGAGTCTCGTCATGTCCCTCAACCTTCGTAACCGCAGCTTCCTCAAGGAGCTGGACTTCACACCAGCCGAGTGGAAGTTCATGCTCAAGATCGCCGCCGACCTGAAGGCCGCCAAGTACGCCGGCACCGAGGTGCCCCGGCTGCGCGGCAAGAACATCGCACTGATCTTCGAGAAGACGTCGACGCGTACGCGCTGCGCGTTCGAGGTGGCCGCGTACGACCAGGGCGCGCACGTCACGTTCCTGGACCCGGGCAGCACGCAGCTGGGGCACAAGGAGTCGGTGGCGGACACCGCGCGGGTGCTCGGCCGCTTCTACGACGCGCTCGAGTACCGCGGGTTCGGCCAGGAGAACGTGGAGACCCTGGCGCGGTACTCCGGCATTCCGGTGTGGAACGGGCTCAGCGACGAGTGGCACCCCACCCAGACGCTGTGCGACCTGCTCACCATGCGCGAGCACTCGCTCAAGCACGACAACGAGATCACGTTCGCGTACCTCGGCGACGCGCACAACAACATGGGCAACTCGCTGCTGGTGGCCGGCGCCATGATGGGCATGGACGTCCGGATGGTGGCGCCGCAGTCGCGGTGGAACCCGGAAGAAGTGATCAAGGCGGCGCAGAGCATCGCGGAGACCACCGGCGCGCGGATCACGCACACCGAGAGCGTCGAGGAGGGCGTTCGCGGCGCGGACTTCCTCTACACCGATGTGTGGCTGTCCATGGGCGAGCCGAAAGAGGCGTGGGACGAGCGGATCCGGCTGCTCCGGCCGTACCAGATCAACATGGACGTGGTGCGCGCCGCGGGGAATCCGGCGGTCAAGGTGATGCACTGCCTGCCGGCGTTCCACGACCGGCGCACCAAGGTCGGCGAGGAGATCTACGAGCACACCGGCCTGGACGCTCTGGAGATCACCGACGAGGTGTTCGAGGGCCCGTACTCGATCGTCTTCGACCAGGCGGAGAACCGGATGCACACCATCAAGGCGGTCATGGTCGCCACGCTGGGGGCATGACGATGCGGATCGTCATCGCGATCGGCGGCAACGCGCTGCTCGAACGCGGGCAGCGCCCGGACGCCGCGACCCAGCGCGACAACGCCCTGCGCGCGGTGACCGCGCTGGCGCCGCTGGCGGCCGAGCACGAGGTCGTCATCACCCACGGGAACGGGCCGCAGGTCGGCATGCTCGCCCTGCAGAGCGCGGCGGACGAGTCCCTCGAGGTGCCGTACCCGTTCGACGTCCTGGGCGCGCAGACCCAGGGCATGATCGGGTACTGGCTGTTGCAGGCCCTGCAGAACGCCCTGCCCGGGCGGCAGGTGGCCGCGATCCTCGACCAGACGCTCGTGTCGGCGGCGGACCCGGCGTTCTCCGCGCCGACCAAGTTCGTCGGCGCGGTCTACGACGAGGAAACCGCACATCGGTACGCCTCCGAGCGCGGCTGGGACATCGCCCAGGACGGCGCGAAGTGGCGGCGGGTGGTGCCCTCGCCGCAGCCGCAGCGGATCGTGGAGACCCGGATCATCCGGTCGCTGCTGTTCGGCGGCACGATCGTGGTCTGCGCCGGCGGCGGCGGGATCCCGGTCATCCGGGACTCGGACGGGAAACTGCGCGGCGTCGAGGCGGTCGTGGACAAGGACCTGGCCACCGCGGTGCTGGCCGAGTCACTGGACGCGGACGCGCTGCTGCTGCTGACCGACGTGCCCGCGGTGATCCGCGGGTTCGGCGGGCCGGATCCGCGGCCGATCAGCCGGGCCACCCCGGCCGAGCTGCGGAGCGAGGAGTTCGCCGCCGGGTCGATGGGACCGAAGGTCGACGCGGTCTGCCGGTTCGTGGAGATGACCGGTGACCTGGCGGCCATCGGCGCGCTGGAGGACGCGGCGGCGATTCTCGCCGGCAAGGCGGGGACAGTGGTGACGCCGGGCGGTGACTACGGCGGGCCGCACGACCTGCGCCCGCCCAGGTGATCATCGCCCACGTGTCGGACCTCCATCTGGGCGCACACCGCCAGGAGGCGGTGGACAGCCTGGCGGCGGACGTGGCGGCGTCCGCCCCGGCCCTGACGGTGGCCACCGGCGACATCACGATGCGGGCCCGGGAGCGGGAGTTCCGGCAGGTACGTGACCTGCTGGACCAGCTGCCGGGCCCGGTGCTGACCGTCACCGGGAACCACGACGTGCCGCTGCTCAGCCTTCGCCGTGCGTTCGCGCCCTACGCCCGCTACCAGCGGTGGATCGACGAGGAGCTGGACCCGGTGCTGCGGATACCCGGCCTGACCGCCCTGGGCCTGCAGTCGATGCCGCCGTGGCGCTGGAAGGACGGGCGGGTCTCGCCGCAGCAGGCGGCCAAGGTGGTGCGGGTGCTGGGCGCGGCGCCGCCGGGTGACGTACGCCTGCTGGCACTGCACCATCCGCCGCTGAGCTCGCCGCTGCTGGGACGGCGGCGGCTGCTGAGCGCGGTCCGCGCGGCCCGGGTGGACCTCGTCCTGGCCGGGCACACCCACGTGCCCGACGTCCGGGTCAACGGGCGTGCCCGGCCGGTGTTCGTGGTCGCGGGAACAGCCACCAGCCGCCGGGTGCGTGGCGTGGGCTGCTCGTGGAGCCTGATCGCCGTGGACCCCGGTGGCGTCGTGGTCCGCGAGCGGGTCCTCGGCAACGAGGGCTGGCACACCGCCCGCGTCGTGACCCTCAGTGCAGCAGGGTCTTGAGGAGCACCAGCGCCGCACCGAACGCGCCGGCCACCAATGTCGACACGACGCGCTCCCCACGGGTCAGCCGGCCGTTGACGCCCATCTGCCAGCCCGCCGCGCACAGCAGCAGCGTGGTGCAGATCAGGGACGCGATCTCCGCGCCGATCAGCCCCAGCCCGGTGACGCGGAAGATCACCATGACCAGCAGCGGCAGGAACGTGGCGGTCACCAGCTCCCACCCGCTGGTCAGATGGTGGCGCACGGTGTGCCAGGTGGGCCGGTGCCCGGAGTGGATCCGCTCCGCGACGATCCGCGAGTACCGTTCCGCCACCCAGTACACGGACAGCGTCACGAGGACGGCCGCGACCACGGCCACCACGGTCTTCGCGTGCGAGGCCACCACCACGGCCGCGCCGACGATGAGGCCGTATATCCCGGCGGCGGTCTCCTCCTCGGTCTCGCGAGTCAGGCGTACGCGGATCGAGCCGGCCATGCGGTCCTCCAGAGAACGGCGACGGATCCAGGCTCGCCGACCGGGGGCCGTGCCCTCATCACCCGGCCGGGATGAACCGGCGGCACCGCCCGCGTCCGATGCTGGCGGCATGGGTAATCCACTGCGCCGGCCATCGGACCGGATCGAGAGCCGTATGACGCTGACCCTCGTTCTGCTGTTCGTCCTCGCCGGGCCGCTGCTCGGCTGGTGGGCGGCCCGGTCCAGCTACCTCGCCGACCGGCAGGCCGAGCAGTGGGAGCGGCTGCATGTGCACCAGGTCGAGGCGGTGCTGACGGCCGAACCGGAGACGCTCGGGATGGGCGAGTCGCGTACCGAGACCCCGCGCGCCGCCCGCGCCACCTGGACCGCGCCGGACGGCACCCCGCGCACCGGCATCGTGCAGGTCTCCACGCTCGCCCGGCAGGGCGACAAGACGTCCGTCTGGGTGGACGACCGCGGCGCCCTGCGCGGGCCGCCGCTGGAGCGCGACCCGCTCGCGCAGGCCCTCATGGTGGCCCTCGCGGTCATGCTCGTCGCGGCGGCTGCCCTCGCCGGGCTCCGCGCGATCGGGCGGGCCCTGCTCGACCGCCGCCGCGACCAGGACTGGCAGCGTGAGTGGGCCGAGGTGGGCCCGGAGTGGAGCAGGGATCGCCACTAGACCCTCGAGCGGGACCGCTTGACGACGACGTCGAGGACCACGCTGAGCAGGATGATGCCGATCAGAGTCAGCATCGCCGCCGGTGAGTGGATCAGGTCGGTGACCACGAAGACCACCAGCACCACCCCGGCCGAACCGATCGCGAGGAGCAGCATCGCGAGGTTCGCGCCGGTGTCCTGTCGGACCCGCAGGTGCGCCACGGACACCAGCATGAAGATCAGCAGAGCGACCGCGCTGCCGATCGAGGCGATTGCGGTCAGGTCGAAGACCAGCGCCAGGACGAGACAGGCGACCGCCTGCACGAGCAGCCCGTTCGGCACGCGGCCGGTCCTGCGCCCCATCATCGGCGGGAACTGGCCGGTCTCGGCGAGCCGCTCGCTGAGCCCGGCCGCCGGGTAGAGACCCGCGTTCGTGGCGCCGGCGGTGGCGAACAGTGCGGTCACCGCCATCATCCAGTAGCCGGCGTCGCCGAGCGCCGGTTCCGCGGCCACCGCCAGAGCCGTGCCACCGGACGCGATCACCTCGTCGACGCTGAGCGTCCCGAACACGCCGAGCGCGATCGCCACGTAGATCACCGTGGCGATGCCCAGGGCCAGGAACATCGCGCGGGGCAGCTGGCGGGACGGCTGGGCGAGATCCTTGGCGGTGAACGTGATGATGCCGAAGCCGAGGAACGCGAAGAAGGTCAGCGCGACGCTGGAGACGATGTCCTGCGCCGGGGGATAGCTCGCCGGGGCGAGCAGATCAGGGTTCAGGTCGGCGAGCGTGACCACGGCGAAGATCACGAGGATGCTGAGGACCACGTAGACGATGACGGTCTGCGCGCGGGCCACCAGTGTCGAGCCGATCACGTTCACCACTGTCATCAACACGATGATCAGCGCCGCGAAGATCTTGGGGTGCACGCCGGGGAACATGTCGGTGGCGTAACTGCCGAACGACACCGCGACCATGGCGGTGACGATCGCGTTCGCCGAATAGGTCAGCCAGGCGGTCACCCCGGTGAAATGGCCGTCGCCGAAGCCCTTGGCGACGTATTCGAGGAGCCCGCCGGCGGACGGGTAACGGGCACCCAGCTTGGCGAACGAGTAGCCCTGCAGGGCGGCGACCGCCCCGGCGATCAGGAACGACAGCCAGACGGCGGCACCGGCGACCTCACCGGCCGCGCCGAGCAGAGCGAAGATGCCGGCGCCCACCATGGACCCGACGCCGATGAATGCGGCCTGCCGTACGGAGAGCGAGGACATGCACCTCTTCTTAGTCCGAACCGCCCGCGGATCGTTCATCCGGTGCGAATGACGCCCGGGAACCGGCACTGACCGAGGCTGCCCGCAGGGGCCCGCGCGGAGCGGTCCCGCGACGGACGGGTGGGCGATGACCGAGCGGACCGGCACCGGACGTTTCCCGGAGACCCTGCGGCGGGCGCTGATCGCGTTCGCGCTGGCGCAGTTCATCTGCAGCTTCGCCGGGTCCAACATGAACGTGATGATCAGCGACATCAGCCGTGATCTGGACACCACGGTTCAGGGCGTGCAGCTGGCGATCACGCTGTTCCTGCTGGTGATGGCGGCGCTGATGATTCCCGGCGGCAAGCTGACCGACCTGTTCGGCCGCAAGTGGTGCCTGATCCTCGGCCTGCTGCTGTTCGGCTCGGGCGCGATGCTCAGCGCGTTCGCGCCGGGGCTGGGCGTCCTGATCCTGGGCTACTCGGTGCTGGAGGGCGTCGGCACGGCGCTGCTGATCCCGCCCGTCTACATCCTCACCACGCTGCTGTTCAGCGACATCGGCTCGCGGGCCCGCGCCTTCGGCGCGATCAGCGCCATGGGTGGCATCGGCGCGGTCGCGGGCCCGCTCATCGGTGGGTTCATCGCGTACGCGGTGAGCTGGCGAGCCGCCTTCATCCTCCAGGCCGCAATCGTCCTGGCGATCGTGCTGCTGAGCCGGCGTGCCGTCACCGATCCGCTGCCGGCCGACCGCTCGGTGCCGTTCGACGTGCTCGGCGCGGTGCTCTCGGCGACCGGACTGATCCTGATCGTGATGGGTATCCTCGCCGCCGCCGACGAGCCACTCGCCACGCTCGGCCTGGTGACGGCGGGCGCGCTGGTCCTGGTCTGGTTCTTCGCCAGCGTGCGCGCGAAGGAGCGGGCCGGCCGGGAACCGCTGCTCTCCACCGCGCTGTTCCGCAACCGTGCCTCCAACCTGGGCCTGATCACCCAGAACATGCAGTGGCTCATGGTGATGGGCTGCTCGTTCGTGGTGTCCACCTACCTGCAGGTGGTCCGTGGCTACAACGCCATCGAGACCGGCGGCGTGTTCACGGCCACCACGGTCGGCGTGCTGATCTCGTCGCTGTTCGCCGGGCGGCTGGCGAAGCGGCGGCCGCAGCGGACCCTGATCATCGCGGGGTTCCTGGTCACCGTCGCCGGGATCGTGCTGCTGCTCGCGCTGGGCGGTACGTCGGCACGGATCTGGGCCATGGTCCCCGGCCTGTTCGTGATCGGCCTGGGGCTGGGCGGGATGCTGACACCGTCGGTGAACGTGGTGCAGGGAAGCTTCCCGGAGCACCTGCAGGGTGAGATCTCCGGGCTGTCGCGCAGCGTCTCCAACCTGGGGTCGTCGCTGGGTGCCGCGCTGACCGGCACGATCCTGGTGGCCGGTGTGGACGGATCGGCGCCGGGTCGCGCGTACCTTCTGGCGATGACCGCCGTGGCCGGCGCCGGACTGATCGGCGTGACCGCCGCCTGGTTCCTCCCGGTGGACCGTCACCCGGGCGGATCGCGCAGTTCGTAGCGGATGGTCTCGGCCGGCATGCGCTCCTGCTCGCGGGCCAGCAGGTCCATGGCACGGGCGTCGGCGGGTACCGGGCGCGCGAAATCCAGGGTCCGCGGCCACAGCCGCGCGTACCGGACCGCGGCGATCTCCGCGGCCAGCACGAGCGCGTTGCTCAGGATGTAGAGCAGGGTGAAGACACCCGCCACGGTCGCGAAGCCACCGTAGACGCGGCCGGCGCGGCGGACCAGCTCCGGCAGGACGATCGCGCCGACGTTGAGGATCACCGTGACGGCCAGGGCACCGGCCAGCGCCCCGGGCCACAGCGCGCGGAACGGCGCGTGGCGGCACAGCAGGATCCGGGATCCGGCCAGCAGTACCGCGAACGCCACCGCGCACGACCCCAGCAGGGAGCCGGCGAGCGAGAACGCCGGCAGCAGGGTGGCCGCCACGGTCAGCCCGCCCACGGCGATGGTCCCGGCCAGGATGACCGCCAGGCCGGCGATCGCCCGCAGGTAACGGGCGATCACCCCGGCACGCAGGCGGAAGGGAACGGCCGCGACGTGGTTGAGGGTGTCGGAGGCGGACACCACAACGCCCAGTCCGGAGTAGACGAGCCCGATCACCCCGGCGATGAACGCCACCGAGGACGACGACAGATCGGCCATCGCGCTGTTGATGCCGTCCTGGAGCACCGGCGGGACGATCGCCTCCACCACCGACGTCCGCAGCTCCGGCCGGCGGGACAGGACCTCGGAGACGATCGCCACCCCGAGCAGCAGCAGCGGGAACATGCTGAGGAAACCGTAGTACGTGATCAGGGCGGCCTCACGCATCCCGGCGTCGTCCAGGAACTTGCGGATCACCGCGTACCCGAAACCGGGCACGGCGTGGCGCTGCTGGAACGCGTCGACGCGGCGGAGGATCACGGCCCGTAGGCGTCGGCGACCTCGCCGCCGTGCGCGGTGACCGAGAAGATGACCGCCCCGGCCAGCGGGAGCGCGATGATCGACCAGGCCGGATGCGCGGCCGCGAACGCGAAGTTCACCAGCGCGGCGCACGCCGCCAGCACGACCGCGAGGATCCGCGCCCAGACCAGCCCTCGCACCAGGCCGACACCGGTGACCACGGCCGCCGCGCCGAGCACCACGTGCACCCAGGCCAGCCCGGTCATCGAGATCCCCAGAAGCAGGTCGGAGCGGGTGCCCGCGAGGACCTCGGGCCGCCACAGCGCGAGCAGCCCGACGCAGAGGTGCACGGTGCCGAGCAGGACCAGGAGCAGGCCACCGAAGAGCACCCAGGCGGTCCAGCCCGTGGCGGTGCTCTCCTGCACTCTCATGGACATGTCCCGGCGATCACGTCACGCAGCGAGACGGCGCTCTCCCGGACCGCGCCCACCGAGGTCCGCACGGCGGCCAGGTTGGTGACGTTCGGGTCCTCCCGGGCCGTCCCCACGCTCGTCTGCAGCTGGTCCACTGTGGCCCGCAGCTGGTCGGCCTGCGCGCCGAACTGCGCCTTCGCGTCGAGCACCAGCTGGTTGAGCTCGTTCAGCAGCTGAGCGACGTACGGCCGGATCGCCACCAGGCCGTTCTCCGAGACGTTCACCTCGCGGATGTGGTTCACGGTGTTCTGCACGGCGGCGAAGCTGTCGCACACCGCGGGGGCGGCCGGCTCGTCGTCGGCCGCGCAGCCTCCCGCCGCGAGGACGCCGACGGCCGCCAGAACTGTCAGAAGCTTCCTCATGCCGCCGAGGATGACGCCGGGGCACGTGAGCCGTCCTCACCCGCGCCGGATGAGGACGGTCACGCGGTGCCGCCGCACGATCGGTGGAGGTCGACGGGAGGAGCGAAATCCATGGCCATCGGTCCCGTCCAGCTTCTGGTGCTGGGCTTCAGACATCCCAACTTCCACGGCGAGATCATCGACGAGCTCGAACGGCTGCGGGAGAGCGACACGGTACGCGTGATCGACGCACTCGCGGTCTACAAGGACGCCGACGGAGAACTGGAGGCCGAGCACCTGAGCAACCTCACGAAGGAGGAGGCGATCGAGCTCGGCAGCAAGATCGGCGCGCTGATCGGTCTCGGCTACGGCGGCGAGGAGGGTGCCGCCCTCGGTGCCGCTCTCGGCGCGGCCGGCGCCGACGCCGAGGGCGGTGTGACGTTCTTCGATCAGCAGCGGGCACGGGACGTGCTCGCCGACCTCCCGCCGGACAGCGCCGCGGCCCTGCTGCTGGTCGAACACCACTGGGCGGTGCCGCTGCGTGACGCGATCGCAAGGGCCGGCGGGCTGCGCGTGGCCGACGGCTTCATCAGCCCGTTCGATCTGGTGGGTATCGGGCTGATCAGTTCGGCAGAGGCGAAGGAACTCGACGGCGGCTGGTGAGAGCCAGTCGCCTCAGCCGGGTCCAGTCCATCTCGGGACGGGCGGGGCGCACTCCGGGGCGGTGCCGTGGCACCCGTACCCGCAATGCCCCCGCCCGGATCGAGCACCGCACCGGGGTGGGCAGGCTGACCGCCTCGCCGTCGATGCCCACCGGCACCGACGGCGAGTCGGCGTCGACGACGGCCTCGGCCGTCGTCCGCACGGTGAGCGACCTCGCCCGGCCCCGTCCGCTGATCAGACCGGCGGCGTCGGCCGCGCCACGCACGCTGACCGCCAGCACGCCCAGCACCCCGCCGTCCAGCCGCGGCCGCTCGCCGAGGCCCGCCACGTCGTCCGCGGTGTACGGGTTGTTGCTGATCAGCACGGCCTGCGGGCCGGCCACCATGACGTCGCCCACCTCCAGCCGCAGGTGCGGCCCGTCCTGCCCGGCGAGCACCGCGGGCAGCAGGTTGAGCGTGGTGCCGACCTTGTCGTCGCGGTAGGCGGGACTCTGCACGATCGCCGCGTAGGCGCCGAACGAGGCGTTGTTGACGAACGTCCGGTCGCCGATCAGTCCCAGGTCGACCCGGATCTCCACGCCGTCGCTGAGCGCGTCCAGGCAGGTCGACGGGTCCTCACGGTCCAGGCCGAGATCGAGCGCGAAATGGTTGCGCGTGCCCGCCGAGATCACCAGGAACGGGATGCCGTGCTCGGCCGCGATGCCCGCCACCAGGGCCTGCGTGCCGTCGCCGCCGGCCACCCCGAGCAGGTCGGCGCCGTCGCGGATGGCCTGGCGGGCGAGACCGGCGACGTCCACCGCCGGGCCGTCCATCAGGATCACCTCCGCGCCGAGGGCGCGGGCACGCTCGGCCAGGCGGAAGCGTTCGACCTTTCCGCCACCCGAGCGGGGATTCATGATGAGGTACGGGTGACGCGGCGCCGCCGTTTCGTACTCGGTGGGTGTCTCCTCCCGCTCCGGCGCGAGCGCGCGCCGCCCGGTCGTCACGGCGGCCGACCACAGGAGTCCGAAGAGGACGACCACCCAGATCAGGTTCGCACGCGCGAAGAGCACCATGACCACCAGTGGCGCGAGAACCACCAGTACACCGGCCAGCCATCGCAGTACTCCGCGGTGGGTGAGGAACCACCACGCGGCGGCCAGTCCGACCGCGGCGCCGATCGCGCCGACGAGCAGGAGCCCGAGGCTTCCGCGTACGCCGGCGACGGCGAGCAGCAGCACCACGGCCGCCGCCGCGGTGACGAAGGACAGGCGGGCCAGCCAGTGTGGGTTCATCTCGTCAGCGTCACCCCGCCGCGGCGGGCGGTCCTCATGCCTGCGGGATGATGTGCCGCTCGTCGTCGCGGGTGGATCGTCGTGGCCAATTCGCTGGACAGGAGAGCCGTCGTGACGACATCCCATGCATCCGGCAGCCGGTTGCGCCACCGCGCCGAGCTGCCCTTCTACGTGTTCATGGTGGTCCTCAACCTGATCATCATCTGGCTGATCGTCCAGGCGGCGATCACGTTGCCCTTCCTGCCGGAGCGGCTGCAGGAGTCGGGCTGGGCCGCCGCCGTGCGGTCCGCGTTCATCGGCCTGTTGCTGTTCATCCCGGCGCTGATCGTCATCCGTGAGACCCAGCGGGCGTCGGTACGCGGCACCGCGGTCCAGCTGTCCCCGCGCCAGTACGCCGACCTGTACGACACCGCCGACGACTTCGCGCACAAGCTCGGCCTGCGCCGCCGGCCGAACCTGTTCCTGGCCAACGGCAACGGCACCCTGAACGCGTTCGCCGCGCAGGCCACCGGCCACGACTACGTGGTGCTCGCCAACGAGCTGTTCGTGAACCTGTACCAGAACAACCGGGACGGGCTGCGGTTCATCCTCGGCCACGAACTGGGCCACATCAAGCTGCACCACGTCGGGCTCTGGTACCAGCTCTCGGTCGCGTACTCGGAGCGGATCCCGATCCTGGGACCGACGCTGTCGCGGCTGCGGGAGTACTCGTGCGACCGGCACGGGGCGTACCTCTGCCCGTCCGGCGCCAGCGGGCTGGTCCTGCTCGCCTCCGGCCGGCACACCGAGCACACCACCGACATCGAGGAACTGGTGCGCCAGGGCCAGCAGCTGCGCGGGTTCTGGGTCGAGCTGGCCCAGCTGCCGCAGTCGCACCCGTTCACGGTCCGGCGGCTCGAGCGCCTGTTCAAGCTGGGTCTGCTCAGGTCACGGGCACGTTCCGAGACCACGGCCTGATCGGCTCATCCGCGCGGGATGACGTGCCACAGCGGGCCCGGAACGAACCTTGAACCATGGAACCCGCGGCCAAGCTGAACGCCGAACGAGCCCTCCGGCCCTGGCAGGTCGAGCTGCTGAAACTGCAGCGTCATCTGGAACTGGAGAGACTCCGGATGATCGTCCTGTTCGAGGGACGCGACGCGGCCGGCAAGGGCGGGGCCATCCGCCGGGTGACCCGGTTCATGAACGAGAAGCACTACCGGGTGGTCGCGCTCGGCCGCCCGACCGAGGAACAGCGGACACAGTGGTACTTCCAGCGTTATGTGGCCCAGTTCCCGGCCGGCGGCGAGATGGTCCTGTTCGACCGCAGCTGGTACAACCGCGCGATGGTCGAGCGGGTCTTCGGATTCTGCAGCGCCAAGGAGTACCGCGACTTCCTGGTCGGGGTGACCGGCTTCGAGAAGGACCTGGTCCGCCAGGGCACGGTCCTCGTGAAGATGTACTTCAGCGTCACCAAGGAGGAACAGGCCCGGCGGTTCGAGCGCCGCCGGACCGACCCGCTGCGGCAGTGGAAGCTCAGCGAGATCGACCTGCAGGCGCAGGACCGCTGGGACGACTTCACCTATCGCAAGTACGAGATGCTCAAACGCACCGAGACCCGGGCCGCCCCGTGGCTGATCGTTCGTTCCAACGACAAACAGAGCGCCCGGCTCAACACCATGAAGGTCATCCTCAACGCGGTCGACTACAAGGGACGTGATCCCGAACTCGACTTCACCCCGGATCCCGGCATCGTCGTGCCCGGGGTCGAGGAGATCGCCGCGATGGAGGCCGAGCGCAGGAAGAGCGGCCGGTTCACCGGGTGAGGAGGTCAAGATCGTGCCCGAGGCGTCATACCAGGTCAGAGTCTCCGGGGTGATTCCCGACGAGGTGCTGGCGGAGCTACGCGACCTGACGATCAGCGTGGAGCCGCCGGAGACCGTGCTGCACGGGTCACTGCCCGACCAGTCGGCGGTGGTGGGCCTCATCTCCCGGATCCACGGCCTCGGGTTGCGGCTCATCGAGGTGCGCCGCCTGCCCGCGGAAGAAGGGCCGGAGGAGAACCCTTGAGAACCCGGCCGGTGCGTGGTGGCTACGGGGTGGTGCTGCTGCTGATCGTGGTCACCTACGTGCTGGCGCTCTCCGCCGACGAACGCTGGATCGTGGCGGTGCTGCTGTTCGTGCAGACCCTGACCGTGTGGCAGGCGCTGCGCGTCTCCGGCGCACACCTCGGCGCCCGGCTGATCGCCGCCCTGGTCTTCGCCCTCGCGCTGTTCGCGGCGATCCTCAACCTCTTCTTCCACGAGTCGCCGCTGATCGGCTGGACGTTCCTGGCGGCCAGCTCGCTGTACCTGCTCGCGCCGTTCTCGATCGTCCGGAACCTGGCCGGACGCCGGGGCGTCGACCAGCAGACCCTGCTCGGCGCCCTCGCCGCGTACCTGCTGATCGGGATGGCCTTCGGATTCGCGTACGAGTGCGTCGCCGCCCTGCAGCCCGGGCCGCTGTTCGGCGAGAACGGCGATCCCCCGCTCTCGGACGCCCTCTTCTTCAGCTTCGTCACCATGACCACCACCGGGTACGGCGACCTCGTGCCGGCCACCAACCCGGCGCAGAGCATCGCGATCCTCGAGGCCCTCCTGGGCCAGCTGTTTCTGGTCACCGCGGTCGCGAAGGTGGTCGAGAACTGGCGGCCGCGCAACTGGCAAGCGACCTCGGAGGACCCCACATGATGCCGCTGCTGTTCCTGACCCTCGTGGTGCTGCTCGCCGCCCTGGCCCGGGAACGGCGCACCCGGCGCGAATTCACCGACGACGGCGGTGCCTTCCGGTGCCGGATCCGTACGGCCGGCGGCCCGCCGCCGGGGGAGTGGCGGCTGCTGCGCCTGCGGTGGTCGCGCCGGATGTGGGCGCGCTGGTGCGGCGACGTGCTGGTGATCCGCCGGGGCCCGGTGCTCGACCGCCCGGTCCGGCTGGCCGCGCGGGTCTGCCGGGCCGGTGTCTACGCCCTTCCGGCCCGCGACGCCCGGCACTGCGGCCGGGACGCGATCGGGATGCGGCTCCAGGTGCACGACGGCGCGCTGATCGAGGTCACCGCCGCCGAGCCCGACCGCAGCGCGCTGGTCGGCCCGTTCCTGGCCGCCGCCTTCAACGACCTGCCCAAGGCGCCGGCCCGCCGGCGCGAGACCTAGAGAGGACCGTCCGATGTCGAACGACACTGCCGCCAAGCCGACCGGCTGGGTCGGCATGGTGATCTTCAGTGGCGTGATGCTGATGCTGCTCGGCGGATTCCAGGCCGTCGAGGGCATCGTCGCCATCGTCAAAGACGACTACTTCCTGACCACGAGCTCCGGACTGGTGATCACCGTCGACTACGACGTCTGGGGCTGGACGCACCTGGGCATCGGCATCCTGGGTGCGATCGCCGGCATCGGCGTCTTCCTCGGCCAGACCTGGGCGCGCGTGGTCGGTATCGGTCTCGCCTCCGTCAGCGCCTTCGGCAATCTGATGTTCCTGCCCGCGTTCCCGATCTGGGCCACGATCATCATCGCCGTCGACGTTCTGATCATCTACGCGCTGGCCGTGCACGGCCGCGAAGTCCGGTAGCCGGCCATGTCCCGGGCGTTCCTCTGGCTGCAACTCGTGGCCGGCCTCGTGACCCTCGTGATCGGGATCCTCGCCTTCGCGTGGCCCGAGGCCACCCTCAAGGTGGTCGGCTTCCTCTTCGGCCTGAACCTGCTGATCGCCGGTGTCGCGCGGCTGCTCCTGCTGCTGTTCTCGAGCGGCTATCCGGTGTTCAACCGGACCCTGGGCATCCTCTTCAGCGCGCTGGTCGCCATCGTCGGCATCCTCTGCCTGCGCAACATCGCGGGCTCGCTGAAGCTGCTGCTGGTCATCGTGGCCGTCGGCTGGCTGCTCGACGGCCTCGCCGAGATCTTCGTGGGCTTCAACTCCGGGGGCTCCGGGGGTGGCTGGCGCATCGCCTTCGGCGTCGTCGCCATGGTGGCCGCCGTGGCCATCCTCGTCTGGCCGAGCATCGGCCTGGCCACCTTCCTGTTCATCGGCGCGACGACGCTCTGCTTCCTCGGCATTCTGCTGTTGCTCATAGCCGTGGTCGGCCTGCGGGCCCGGCCCGCGGCCTGAGTTCAGTCCTCGTCGAACGTGCGGTCCGGGTCGCGGGTCAGGTTCTCGCCGGAGGCCGCGTCGAACACGTGCATCCGCTCCGGGTCGAACCAGAGCTGGGCCTTCGTCCCGGAGCGGATCCGGCTGGCCGCGTCCAGCGCGACCACCAGCTGGGTGCGCATCTGCTCGCTGTCCAGCTCTCGCTCCAGTTCCTCGAGGCGCTCCGTCACCTCCGTGGGCGCCTCGTAGGGCACGTAGGCGTACTGGCCGTTGCCGAGCCACTCGGTGACGTCCACCTCGGCGCTGAACGTCTGGCCGTCCGCACGCCGCGCGGCCGGGACCATCGCGATGTCCTCGAAGTGCTCGGGACGCAGGCCGAGGATGACCAGATCGCGGTCGCCGACCTTGCGCAGGCGCGGCCCGGTGGCGGACACCGCGCCGAACGGTGTCTCGATCCGGCCGTCCTTGAAGGAGCCGGGGACGAAGTTCATCGGGGGCGAGCCGATGAAGCCGGCGACGAACAGGTTCGCCGGCTCCTCGTACAGCTGGCGCGCGGTGCCGACCTGCTGCAGCACGCCCTTGCGGAGCACCGCGATCCGGTCGCCGAGCGTCATCGCCTCGGTCTGGTCGTGCGTCACGTACACCGTGGTGGTGCCCAGCCGCTTCTGCATGCGGGAGATCTCGGTGCGCATCTGGCCGCGCAGCTTCGCGTCCAGGTTGGACAGCGGCTCGTCGAACAGGAACGCGTCGGCCTTGCGTACGATCGCGCGGCCCATCGCCACGCGCTGCCGCTGGCCACCGGAGAGGTTCGCGGGCCGGCGGTCGAGGTGCTCGGTGAGCTGCAGCAGCGCCGCGGCCTCGTTGACCCGCTCGCGGACCTCGGCGTCCGGCATCTTCTTCAGGCGCATCGGGAAGGCGATGTTCTCGAAGACCGTCAGGTGCGGGTAGAGGGCGTAGTTCTGGAACACCATGGCGAGGTTGCGGTCGCGCGGCGCCTTCTTGTTCACCCGGTCCTCGCCGATGATCATGTCGCCCGAGGTGATGTCCTCGAGGCCGACGATCATGCGGAGCAGGGTGGACTTTCCGCAGCCGGACGGGCCCACGAGGATCACGAACTCGCCGTCCGCGATGTCCAGGCTGACGTTGTCGACGGCCTGGTAACCGTCGCTGTAGCGCTTGACGATGTTGCGCATGCTGATCGCGGCCATGGCCGGTCTCCCCTCCTGCTCAACCCTTGACGGCGCCGGCGGTGAGGCCGGCCATGATGCGGCGTTGGAAGATCAGCACCAGGATCACCACGGGGATCGTGACCACCACGGACGCGGCCATGATGTAGGTGATCGGTGACTGGAACTGCGAGGCACCGGTGAAGAACGACAGGGCGGCCGGCACCGTACGAGCCCGGTCGGTCGAGGTCAGCGAGATCGCCAGCAGGAACTCGTTCCAGCAGAAGAAGAACGTCAGGATGGCCGTGGTGAACACGCCGGGCGCGGCCAGCGGCACGATCACCTTGCGGAACGCCTGCCACGCGGTCGCGCCGTCGACCTGGGCGGCCTGCTCCATCTCCCACGGGATCTGCCGGAAGAACGCCGACATGGTCCAGATCGACAGCGGCAGGGCGAACGTCAGATACGGAATGATCAGGCCGATCCAGGTGTCGTAGATGCCGAGGTTGCGCCACATGTTGAACAGCGGGCCGACGAGCGCGGCCTGCGGGAACATGGCGATCGCCAGGGCCATCGAGAGCAGGAACTTCTTACCGGGGTAGTCCATCCGGGCGATGGCGTACGCGGCGAACATCGCGATCACCACCGCGAGCAGGGTGGCGATCAGCGCGATGAAGACCGAGTTGCGCAGCGCGCTGGTGAACAGCGAGTCGCTGAAGACCGTGCGGTAGTTGTCCCACACCCACGTCTCCGGGAAGAACGTCGGCGCCGAGCTGCGGAACGTGGCCGGGTCCTTGAACGACAGCGACACCATCCACAGCAGCGGGAACAGCGCCCAGACCAGGATCACCAGTCCTGACACGGTCCACCAGGGACTGACCCTGCGGTCGCCCATCACCGATCACCTCGCACCTGGGAGAGATCCGTACGGAAGCCTTTGACGAAGATGAACGCGATCACCACGACGGTGAGGAAGAGCAGTACCGAGATCGCCGAACCGGCACCGAGGTTGACCAGCGTGACGTTCTGCCGGTACGCGAGGAACGACAGCGTCTCGGTCTGGTTCGCGCCGGCCGTCATGATGAACGGGTTGTCGAAGATCCGCCACGCGTCGAGCGTGCGGAACAGCAGCGCGACCATGATCGCGGCCTTCATGTTCGGCAGCGTCACCTTCCACAGCCGCTGCCAGGCGGTCGCGCCGTCGACCCGGGCCGCCTCCTGGAACTCCTCCGGCACCTGGACCAGGCCGGCCAGCAGGAGCAGGGAGATGAACGGTGTGGTCTTCCAGATCTCCGAGAGGATGATCACGAACAGCGCCGACCAGCGCTCGCCGAAGAAGTTGAACTCGCCGAGGCCGAACCACTGGTTGACGAACCCGGAGTCGAGCTGGAACGCGAAGCGCCAGATGTAGGCGGAGACCACCGTGATGATCCCGTACGGGATGAGGATGCCGGTGCGTACCAGTGACCGGCCCCGGATGATCCGGTACATCACGAAGGCGAACGCGAAGCCGAGGACCAGTTCGACGACCACGCTGATCACCGTGATGATCAGGGTGGTGGAGAAGTCGGTCCACCACACCGGGTCCGTCAGCACCGTGACGTAGTTGCCCAGCCCGACGAACTCCCGGCCCTCCGGGTCGGTCAGCCGGTAGTTGTACAGAGACAGCACCACCGCGTAGATCAGCGGATAGGCGGTCACGAACACCATCACCAGGAACGCGGGTGCGGAGAGCATCAGCCCCAGCCGGCGCTCGCGGATCGCCCGGTCGGTGACCTCGGGTTCCGGGGCCGGCGGTGCGACCCGGTCCTCCATCAGAGTCACGGCGCTGCCCCTCTCACAGAAGTCGCTTGCCCTGGAGCACGTCGGACATGAACGTCGACGACTCCTCGGGGGTCTCGGGAGCCCGGACGTCCGTCGCCGGATGCCAGGTGATCTGGACCGACGTCGAGACGTCGTTGTAGTACGGGGTGATCGGCCGCGGCCCGGCGTCGTTGATCGACTGACGGATCACGTCCGCCATCGGGAACGCCTCGCGCACCTTCGGGTCGTCGTACGCCGCGGCCCGCGCGGCCGGGTTGCCGGAGTCCAGCATGTACGCGACGTTGTTCTCCAGCGACGTCGCGCACCTGACCAGGTCGAGCGCGTGTTCCGGCTGCTGGGTGAAGGCGCCGATCGCCAGGTTGATCCCGCCGAGCGGTGGCCGGCTCGGGTTGCCGGCGGTGACCCCCGGGTACCGCGCCCAGCCGATGTCGTCGACGACCGACTGGTCGATGCCGCCGGCCGCGACGTCCTCCTTGGCGGCGCTGTACACGTACGGCCAGTTGACCATGAAGCCGCCGTTCGCGCCCTGGAACGCCGAGCGCGCCTCCTCCTCGCCGGCGGTGGACATCGCGGGCGGCGCGGCCGGCGAGCGGGCCAGGTCGCCGATGATCCGGGCCGCCTCGTCGCCGGCCGGTGAGTCGATCATCGGTTTGGCGTCCCGCCCGGCCTCCACGTCCGTGATGATCTCGCCGCCGGCGGAGACGACCATGGCGTTGATCCAGACCATGTAGCCCTCGTAGCGGTTGGCCTGTACCCCGATCACCTTGTTCTGCCCCGTCGCCGCCTCGATCATCCGGTCCCAGGTGAACCCCGGCGCCTCCGGATCGACACCGGCCGCCTGGGCGACCGACTTGCGGTACCACAGCAGCTGGGTGTTCGCCCAGAACGGCGCCGCCACCAGCTCGTCCTTCCACGTGGTGGTGGCCAGCGGCCCGCGCAGCACGTCCTCGGTGAGCGCGGACGCCTCGGCGGACTCGAACGGCCGCAGGAAACCGGCGTTGGCGAACTCCGCCACGAACGGCGGGTCCAGGCTCATCACGTCGATCGAGCTGTCCTTGGCGGCGAGCCGGCGTACGAGCTGTTCCCGCTGCTGCGAGGCGTCGTTCGGCAGTACCTGGACGTCGACCGTGTAGGCGCCGGACTCGGCTGCGCACTGCTCCGCGAGACGGCCCTGCCCACCGTTGTCCGGGTTGATGTACCAGGTGATGACCGGGACGCCCGAGTCGTCCCCGCACGCCGCCAGCAGGCCGGCCGACAGAGTCAGCGCCATCGCCGCGGCAAGGCGGCGCCTCCCGGTTCCCGAGCTGGTCACGAGCGCCTCCCAGGACGAACCGTCGCCGGACGCCCGCACGGGACGACAGCGTCCCGGCGGTGGTCACACACTTTCGGTCACCCTGGGGGAGGGCATCATCCCTCGTGAATGAAACGCGGTGATGCCGGTCTCACCTACCCGATTCGGTCACCGAGAGCGACCAGAAGACCACTCTGGAGGGATGAGGCGCGATGCGGCCGAGCCGCACCCACGGCGACGGCCCCGGAACGGAGGGAACCGGGACCGTCGCCTGATCACCGCCGATAGCTCTGCAGGAACAGGGCCTCGGCGTGAGCGAGACGGGCGATCTCGCCCGGGTCGACGCTCTCGTTGGGTGCGTGGATGAGCGCCAGGGGTTCCTCGACGCCCATCAGGATGATCTCCGCGTCCGGGTACGTGTCGGCGAAGACGTTGCAGAGCGGGATCGAGCCGCCCTGGCCCAGCGTGGTCATCGGGCGGCCGTACGCCGCCTGCATCGCCGTGGCCAGAGCCTGATAGGCCGGTCCGCCGGTACGCGCCTCGAACGGCTGGCCGATGGCCTCCTTCTCCACCGTGACCCGCACGCCCCAGGGCGCGGCGGCGTGCAGATGGGCGATCAGGGCGTCCTGCGCCTTGACCGCGTCGGTACCGGGCGGGACGCGCAGGTTGAGCCGGGCCCGGGCGTGCGGCTGGATGGCCGCGGCGGAACCGACCACGCGCGGGCCGTCGATGCCCAGCACGGTGACCGCGGGACGCGCCCAGATCATGTCGGAGACGGCGCCGTCCCCGAGCAGGCCCACCCCACCGAGCAGGCCCGCGTCGCTGCGGAACTGCTCGGTGGGGTAGGGGGCTCCGGTCCACGTCTGGCCGTGCTCCAGCCCGGCGATCGTGGTGTTGCCCGCGTCGTCGCGCAGTGTGGCGAGGATGTGGATGAGTGCCGCGAGCGCGTCCGGCGCGGCACCGCCGAACATGCCCGAGTGCAGCTCGCCGTTGAGCGTCTCGACCGTGACCACCACGTTGACCAGCCCGCGGAGGGTGACCGTGGCGGCCGGTACGCCCACCGCCGCGTTACCCGTGTCGCAGACCAGGATGGCGTCCGCCCGCAGCAGGTCCGGGTTGTTCTCGACGAAGTTCTCCAGCCCGCCGGTGCCCTGCTCCTCGGAGCCCTCGACGATCAGCTTGAGGTTGACCGGCACGTCGTCGCCGAGCGCCCGCAGCGCGGTGAGGTGCATGACGATGTTGCCCTTGCAGTCGGCTGCTCCCCGGCCGTACCAGCGGCCATCAGACTCGGTGAGCTGGAACGGCGGGGTCCGCCAGGCGTCCTCGTCGAGCGGCGGTTGCACGTCGTAGTGCGCGTACAGCAGAACCGTCGGGGCGTCCGATTTGTCCGACGGGCGTGACCCGTATACGGCGTTGCTGCCGTCGCTGGTCGGCCGCAGGCTCAGCTCGGTGAAGCCGACGCCTGCGAAGTTGTCGACGACCCAGTTCGCGGCACGCAGGCACTCCTCGGCCGGGTACTGACGAGGATCCGCGACGGATTTGATGGCTACCAGGTCGGCGAGGTCGGCGCGGGCACGGCCCATCAGGCCGGCGATCCGGTCGGCCAGCCCCATCAGGCCACCTCCTCGAGCTTCAGGTCGTCCACCAGGTTCTGGAACGCCTCCACGTACTCCGGGCAGTAGACCTTCATGATCAGCAGCTGGCCCTGAACGACCTTGTTGTCGGCGACGACGGGCCGGATGCCCGGCCCGGCCGCACCGTTGGTGAGCTGGCCGAACAGGATGCCCCGGCGCAGCGCGTCGTCCGGGTCGGCGCAGACCGCGCCGCCGTCGTCGCCGAGCACCCGGGCGATCTGGTCCTTCTGGGGTGCGCGCAGGCCGGCGGCCTGCAGCTCGCTGATGAGCTGGTCGGCCTTCTCGTTGGCCTCCGCGGTCTGCTTCGCTCCGGCGAACGACAGCAGCGCGACGCCGGCGAGCACGACCAGCACGACGATCGAGGTGATGTAGAGCGCGCGGTGGCTCATGCCGGGACCTCCTCGGTGGTCTCGGTCCTCCAGGACGGCTTGCGGAACTTGAGGAAGAGGTACGGGACGAGCAGGCCCAGCCCGAGCGCGCCGCCGGCGACGACCGCCAGGTAGACGCCGGTGCTGCCGGAGCCGAACTGGGACGGCGGGACGAAGCCGATCAGCAGGGCCGCCAGCGATGCCGCGAAGCCGACGCCGCACAGGCCGGTCAGCATCGGGGCGCGGTAGCCACGCGGGTGGTCGGGGTGGCTGCGGCGCAGCCGTACGGCGGCCACGAACATCAGCAGGTACATGATCAGATAGACCTGCGTGGTGATCACCGAGAAGATCCAGTAAGCACTGGAGACGTCCGGGATGAACGCGTACGCCAGCGCGATCACCGTCGTGATGAGGCCCTGGGTGACCAGGATGTTCTGCTGCACGCCGTGCTTGTTCAGCTTCTGCAGGAACGGCGGCAGGTAGCCCTCCTGGCGGGAGATCAGCAGCAGGCCCTTGGACGGGCCGGCCAGCCAGGTCAGCATGCCGCCGAGCGACGCGGCGACCAGCATGACGCCGAGGATCGGGGTCAGCCACTGCGAGTTGAACTCCGCGAACACCGCGTCGAACGCCTGCATGACACCCGCGGTCAGGGAGAGCTGCTCGGCCGGGACGATCCAGCTGATCGCCAGCGCGGGCAGGATGAAGATCAGCAGGACCAGGCCCATCGCCATGAACATCGCCCGCGGGAACTCGCGGCCGGGGTTCTTCAGCGAGCCGACGTGCACCGCGTTCATCTCCATGCCGGAGTACGACAGGAAGTTGTTGACGATCAGCACGAGGCTGGACAGCCCGGCCCACGCGGGCAGCAGGTTGCTAGCGGTCATCGGGGCGGCCGACTCGTTGCCCTGCCCGAGGAACGCGATGCCGAGGATGACCAGCAGCGCGCCGGGGATCAGCGTGCCGATGATCAGGCCGCCGCTGGCCAGTCCGGCGACGCCGCTGGTGCCGCGTGACGAGACCCAGACGCCGGTCCAGTAACAGACCATGATCACGATCGCGGTCCAGACGCCGCTCGAGGCGAGATCGGGGTTGATGACGTACGCCAGCGTGCTCGCCACGAACCCGAGCAGGCTCGGGTAGTAGAAGATCGTCATGGCGAACTGGCACCACACCGCGAGGAAGCCCATGGGTTTGGACAGGCCCTCGCTGACCCAGTTGTAGACGCCGCCCTTCCATCCGGAGGCGAGCTCCGCCGAGACGAGCGCGGTCGGCAGCAGGAACACCAGTGCCGGCACGATGTAGAGGAAGATGCTGGCCAGTCCGTAGACCGCCATCGTGGGCGCCGGGCGAAGGCTGGCCACCGAACTGGTGGTCATCAGCGCCAGCGCCACCCAGGAGATGTATGCGACCGCCCGGGCAGGCCGGGGTTGTGCCGCGGTTTTGTCGGGCACGTCCATCGCGCTCACGGTGCCTCCGATCTCGGTTGTTGATCCGGCGGCATCATCGGACGCGCGACAACGCTCTCACCTCATCCCTGGGGAACGGTTCGGCGCCTCTCGATGCGGCTCATCGGGGCGTGCGGATCGCCGAACCGCCCGCCGTACCAGGCACCGAACGCGGCCAGCGCCAGGCCGATCAGCTCGACCACCAGCAGGCCGCCGTCGACCACCCGCTCCGGGCTGCGCACCCGCATGAGCGTGAGCACCGCGAACAGGATCAGCACGCCGACGTCGATCAGCAGGCTCAGGACTGAGATGCGCGCGGCCGTCGGATCCTGGGCGGTGACCGCGTCGTATCCGCAGGCCAGAGCGGCGAGCACGCCGCCTGCCAACCCCGCCACGATGTTCCAGAAGGCGACCGTTCCGATCAGGTGGGGCGCGCCGAGCAGGCTGGCCAGGTCGAAGAGGAACGCCATGGTCACCAGGCCGAGCGGGAACATCAGCAGCATCGGCCGTACCGCCTGACCTGCGAGTCGTAGTCGGCTCTGCACTCTCCCAGCCTGGGACGATTCGTCCGGATCGGGATCACCCCGCGCGGGTGAATCAGCCTTCTGCCGGGTGAAGCCGTGGTCGCGGGCCCACCACGGCCGCCGCGACCAGCATCCCGACGGCGGTGGCGACCAGCAGGCCGAACATGTCGGCGACGCCGGACACACCCTGGATCGGATGGCCGCCGATCCAGCTCTCCAGCCCGCGCAGGCCGTGCGAGCCCGGCGTCAGCACGTAGAACGCGCCGAGATAGAGCACGTAGGACGGTGGCAGGCCGGTGCGGCGGCCGAGCAGCAGCGCCGTCGTCATCATCACGACGGCGCCGGCGAACGTGCCGAACGGGTCGCCGAACGCCCGGGTGGCCACCTCGATGGCGGCCGCGGTCAGCAGGATCAGCCCGAGCGCCCAGCCGAAGTCGCGCGGCGCCATCGAGAACGTCAGCATCACACCGATCGCGAAGAGCACCCAACCGCCCCAGACACCGGCGGGGCCCAGGTTGCCGGGCACCTCGACGTCGAACAGCGCGCTCTGCGGAACCCGCAGCAGCACCGTGGCGACCAGCGCGCCGAACGCCAGCACCAGCAGCACGACCATGCTGTAGACCAGCCGCGCGGCCCCGGCGGTCATCCGGTTGTTCGCCAGCTCCAGGGCGGCCGCGGTGATCGCGTCACCGGGTATGAAGTAGAACAGCGCCGGGATGATCAGCTGGATCGGGCCGCCGTCGATGAGGTTCCGCTCGTCGAGCAGGAGCACTACGGCGGTGACGAGCAGCGAGGCCAGGAACGGCGAGACCAGCTGCAGCCGGCGGCGCCCGATGCCGGCCACCACGAGCAGGCCGACCACCAGGCCGGTCAGCGCCGAGACGCCGACCTGCTGCCAGGTGGCCTGCACCGAGATGCCGAAGCCGACCGTGAACGCGATCAGCCCGACCACCTGCCAGGGCTTGCTCCACCGGGGCGGCTGTCGCCGGATCGCCGCCATTCTCCGGGCGGCCTCCGTGGCATCCAGCCGGTGCTGGTGGATCTCCGCGAGCAGCGCTTTCATCTGCGAGACCTGGTGAAGGGGCGGGACGCCCGGCTCGCGGGAATACGTCCGCGTCTGCCCGTTGAGAGTGATCAATGCGCTGTCGGCCAGGAACGTCACCTCGACCTCGTCGCCGTAGCAGGCGGCGACATCGCGAACGATGGCCTCACATCGGACGGTGCCCTCGAAGCTGGACATCAGCAGCCACTCGGTGAGCGGCCCCAGAAGATCCTCATCGGCCACGACGGCTCCATCCGATCGAACGTTCCAGTCCCCGGTAGAGCGGATGGCCGCAGAGCACGCCGAGGGCAACCGCGACCATCGAGCTGGCGGCGCCGATCAGGTCCTCGGCACCGATGGCCGTGGCGTTGCCGAGATACTCGGTGAGCCCGATGAGGCTCAGCGCGCCGGGCACCAGCAGCCAGAACCCGGGCAGGAACGAGACCAGCGCCGGAGGGCCGGACGGCATCCGCTCGACCAGGTACGCCACCAGCGTCAGCGTCAGCGCGCCGGTGAACCCGCTGAGATAGCCGCCGAGCACCGAGTTGCCCAGGTACTGGCCGATCCAGCCGGCGTAGAGCACCAGGCACAGCCAGCCGAGCGAGCGGCTCGGGCCGGCCAGCATCAGATAGTTGCCGAGGCCGACGATCAGCGGGCCGATCCACGGCGCCCACCAGCCGAGCGTGTTCGTGGCGACGTCGGCGGGCGCGCCGGGCGTCGGCACTCCGAACACCTGCGCGGCGCCGACGATGCCGAACGCGAGCAGTCCGAGTTGAAGTATCCCGGCCACCAGCCGGCTCGACCCGGTCACCATCTCGTATGCCGAGAGCTCGACAACCGCCATGGTCAGCATCGCCCCGGGCAGGAACGTCGCGAGTGGCGCCACCATGGCTCGCAGATCGGCCTCGCCCCACCCGGTCCCGGTGAGCAGGAAGGTCATCGCCGCGACGGTGAAGGAGGCCACCACCGGCATGATCATCTGAACGCTGACCCAGCGGGCGCCGGTCAACTTGAAGATGCCGACGAGCAGACCGAACACCCCCGCCAGAAGCACGTCTCCCCAGGTGGGCTTCAGGATCATGCAGATGCCGACGGTGAGGACGGCGTGACCGAGCACCCTGACCACGGACCCGAATCGAGGCGGCATGGCGACGAGCCGGCGCACCTCCCGGATCCCGTCCGCCGGGTCGATCCTCCCGTGCTCCGCCTTGTAGAGCAGCCGGTAGAGCTCGGCCGTCTGGTCCAGGCGCAACCCGCCGCCGAGCTGGCGGGTCGGTTCCTGCGTGGTCGGGCGGGCCGCGTCCAGCGACACCACCAGGAAGGTCGGGAAGACGCTGACCCGGGCGTCGGGGGCGCCGTACGCGGACGCCACCCGGAGCAGGCGCTCCTGAATCTGGTTCACCGCCTCGCCGGCGATGGTGAGCGCGCTGCCCAGGTACAGCAGGAACTCCTGCAGCGCCTTCTCCGAAACGGTGGTCTCCGACATACGCCCGAAAGGTAGATGTTCATGACCGCGGCGGAATCATCCGGCGCGAAGGATCCCGTGACCGGCACCGGACGGGAGTCTGAGCAGCGTTCCGATCGGTCTGTCGGTAAGGAGCGGTCCATGTCCACGACTGGTACGCAGGAACGCGCGGCCGGCCTCGGCGTGTTGCTCGCGGCCTGCGTCTCGGCGCTGGTGGTCAACGCCAACACGTCCGCCGTCACCATCCTGCTCCCGGCCATCAGCGAGGATCTGGGCACGCCGGTGGCGACGCTGCAGTGGGCGGTGACCGGCTACATGCTGGTCGGCGCTGCGGTGATCGTCACCTCCGGCGCCCTCGGTGATGTCTTCGGCCGCCGCCGGATCTTCCTGGGCGGCCTCGTCCTGTTCGTCGCGTCCTGCGTGCTGATCGCCCTGTCGACCGGCGCCGCCGGCGTGATCGGCGGCCGGATGATCCAGGGCGCCGCCGGTTCCACCATCCTGGCCTGCGGGATGAGCCTGCTCTCGGTGGACTCGTCGGGTGCCGGGCAGATGCGCGCGATCACCCTGTGGGGTGCGGCGTCGGCGATCGGCGCGGCGGCCGGCCCGCTGATCGGCGGTGTGCTGGTGGGCGCCACCGGCTGGCAGGGCCTGTTCTGGATCGACGCGGCGATCGCCGCGGCCTGCATCCCGCTGACCCTGTTCATGGTCAAGGAGTCCCGCGACCCGGACCGGCCGCGCTCGATCGACTGGCTGGGCACGGTGCTGGTCGCGGTCGCGCTGGTCCCGCTCGTGCTCGCGCTCACCGAGAGCGGCGACTGGGGCTGGATCTCGGTGCCGACCATCTCCTGCCTGCTGCTGTCGGTGGCCGGTGCCGCCGCCTTCGTCGCGGCCGAGAAGCGAGCCGCCGCGCCGCTGGTCAACCTGGCTCTGCTGCGCAACCGGGTGCTGGTCGGCGCCACGCTCGCGATCCTGCTGGTGGCCGGCGCCATCAACGCGCTCATGTACCTGTTCAGCCTCTACTTCCAGGACCCCGCGACGTTCGGGATGACGCCCCTGGAGGCCGGCCTGGCGACGTTGCCCGCGGCGGCCGCGATGATCGCGATCACCCCGCTGATCACTCCGCTCGCGATGAGGATCGGCCCGAGGTGGGCGGTCGTGCTCGGCTTCGGTCTGGCCGCGGTCGGCTCGGTCGCCCTGGTCTTCGTGACGTCGTCCTGGGCCTACGCCGCCTTCGTCCTCCCGCTGATCGCGATCGCGGTCGGTCTCGGGTTCGCCAACGGCCCCGCCTCCTCGGCGTCCACCTCGGCCGTGCCGGCGGAGGAGGTCGGTCAGGCGTCCGGCATCTCCAACATGGCCCGGTACGTGGGCGGGTCGCTGGCGGTCGCGGGGGCGGCCACCGTCTCGACGGCGGTGACCGATGCCCGTACCGCGGCCGGCGAGGGCACCGCCGACGCGCTCGCGGCCGGTCTGGCCGGCGCCTCGGTGCTGCTGGCGATCATGTCGGCCGCCGGTGTCGCGCTGGTCGTGCTGATGGGCCGCCACCGCGCCGGGCACACCCACGCGGTCCACCTGGCCGCCGCGGCAGCCGCCACCAGCCACACCATCCCCACCCAGCCTGTGCCTTCTGGAGGAACACCACGATGACGTTCACCACCAAGGACTTCACCCGTCGCATGGAACGAGCGCTGTCCCATGCGGCCGAGGCCGGGCTCACCGGGGTGCTCGTCACACCCGGGCCCGACCTGGTCTACTTCACCGGGTACCAGCCCACGGCGATCACCGAGCGGATCACGATGCTAGTCCTCGACGCCGACCACGACCCGCATCTGATCGTCCCGGTGCTGGAACGGCCGGACGCCGCTGCCGCACCGGGTGCGGCAGCCGTGACGATCACCGACTGGGCGGACGGCTCCGACCCGTACGCCGCGACCAGCCGCCTGCTCGACCCGCACGGCCGTTACGCGCTGTCCGACTCGGCCTGGGCGATGCACCTGCTCGGGTTGCAGGAGGCGCTGCCGGACTCCCGGTACACATCGATGACCGCCACGTTGCCGATGCTGCGCGCGGTCAAGGACGCCGACGAGGTGCAGCGGCTGGCCTCGGCGGGGGCGGCCGCGGACGCGGCCTACGAGCAGATTCTCACCGTACGCTTCGCCGGCCGCACCGAGACCGAGGTGGGCAACGACCTGGCCCGCCTCCTGCGCGAGCACGGCCACTCCCAGGTCGACTTCACGGTGGTGGGCTCCGGGCCGAACGGCGCCAACCCGCACCACGAGATGGGTGACCGGGTGATCGAGTTCGGGGACACCGTGGTGCTCGACTTCGGCGGGCTCAAGGACGGGTACGGGTCGGACACCACCCGTACCGTCCACGTCGGCCCGCCGACCGCCGAGGAGCTCGAGGTGTACGAGGTCGTGCGGCGCGCACAGCAGGCCGGGTTCGAGGCGGTGCAGCCCGGTGTCGCGTGCGAGGAGATCGACCGGGCCGCGCGGGCGGTGATCGAGGACGCGGGTTACGGGGAGTACTTCATCCACCGGACCGGCCACGGTATCGGCCTGACCACGCACGAGCCGCCGTACATGGTGGCGGGGGAGCGCCGGCCGCTGGTGCCGGGGATGTGTTTCTCGATCGAGCCGGGTATCTACCTGCCGGGGCGGTTCGGTGTGCGGATCGAGGACATCGTGACGGTGACCGAGAACGCCGGGCGGCGGCTCAACAACACCAGCCACGAGATGCGGATCGTCGCGTGAGCCGCCGGTATCGTCTCGTGTCCCTGGCGGCGGCCTGCGGGCTGCTGCTGTCGGTGGCGGCGTGCAACGAGGACGGGAGCATCGGCTCCCTGCCGTCGACACGGCCGTCGATCGACGTCTCCGTGGACCGGACGGCGGACAACGCGCCCACCGAGGAACCGACCCGCACGCAGGAGCCCGAACCGGAGCCGACGCGCACGCAGGAGCCCGAGCCGACCCGCACGCAGGAGCCGGAGCCGACCCGCACTCAGGAGCCGGAGCCCACTCGCACTCAGGAGCCGGAACCCGAGCCGACGCGCACGCAGGAGCCGGAACCCGAGCCGACCGAGACCGAGACCGAGACACCCACTCCGGCGGCGACGTCCAGCTCGGCGGCGGCCGTGCCCGTCGCCGAGGAGGACGACGCCGGCTTCCTTCCCTGGTTGCTCGTGTTCCTGCTGATCGGCGCCGTGATCGCGATTGTCGTGATCAGCCGGTCCCGGCGGGTGGCGGTCTGGGACGCCGAGGCGAGCACGCTGACCAGTGAGACGCGCAACGTGATCGGCGTCCGGTTGCCGCCCGTGCTCACCGCGCCGACCGCCGGCGATCGCGGCCTGGCGTGGCCGCCGGTGCGTGACGACCTGCTCGACCTCTCCGGACGCTGGGGCTCGCTGGCCGCACGATCGGTCGACGACGCTCAGCAGGCGACCGCGACCGGCGCCGCGATCATGCTGCGTGATCTCGTGACGGCCTTCGACGCGGAGAACGAGGCACTGGCCGCCGGGCGGGACTGGCGGATGCTGCGCCCCAAGGTCAATTCCATTCTGGACGCGCTGAACGCGCACCTCAACCCGCAGCCGCTGCCGCCGACGTACCCGGGCCAGGCACCCGGCGGCCCGCCGTCATACCCGAGTCAGGGCCCCGATGGACCGCCGCCGTATCCGGGCCAGGCACCCGGCGGCCCGCCGCCGTACTCCGCGTGACCGAACCCGGCGACCGGACCTGATCACTCGCTGATCGGCCCGTTCGCCGGGTTCTTCACCTGATCACTCACGTATTTCCGTTAATGCCAGAGATCACATTCGAAGACTTCAATGCGCCCCGTGTGATCGTTTACGATCACTTTTCGCGTATCCGCCCGTCCGGGGGTCATACTGCGCCCTGTGCGCAGTTTCGGCCCCGGGTACAGACAGGACGAACGGGGTGATTGATCAATGGATACGCCGCAGCCCCGAACATCGGAGGACTACCTGGTGGCCGGCGCCGGCCGTCCCGGCGTCCCCCAGCCGCACCTGCGGCGTGCCCGGTTGCACGCCCGGCTGAACGAGGGCGCCGGTCAACCGGTGACCGTCGTCCGGGCCGGCGCAGGCTGGGGCAAGACCACGCTCGCCGCCGCGTGGGCCACGGACCGCTCGGACGTCGCCTGGCTGACGCTGCGCCCCCGGCACACCGACGCCGATGCCCTGCGCGCCGGAGTCGCCGCCGCGGTGCGTGCTCTCGGCACCACTCCGCCCGGCGGTGCGGTGCTGGTCCTGGACGACCTCCATCTGCTCGACGGGTTCCCGGCGCAGAAGGATCTCATCGAGCTGATCGCCCGGCCGCCGGCGGGCCTGCGGCTGGTGCTGCTGAGCCGCACCGAACCGGTGCTGCCGCCGGGTGCCCGCCCGGTCGTCGTCAGCGTCGCCGAACTGGCCTTCGACCCCATCGAGTCCGCCGACCTGGCAAACCTGCACCTCGGCGTCGCCGACGACGCCGAGGAGAGCGAGGGCTGGCCGATCGGCCTGTGCCAGGGCGCCCGCGGCGCGACCGACGACTACCTCTGGCGCGAGGTGATCGCCCCGCTGCCCGCCCGGACCCGGCGGTTCATGCTGCGCACCAGCGTCACCGCCGAGACCTGCCCGGCCCTGGCCGAGCCGCTCACCGGACACGCCGACGCCCACGCGGTCCTGCTCGAACTGGAACGCGTCACCGGGTTCCTCACCAGCAGCGAGCTGGAGCACCCATGGTTCCGCTACCACGGTCAGCTCCGCGCCGCGCTGCGCCGCCGCCTCGCCATCGAGACGCCCGACGAGGTGGGACGCCTGCACGCGCTGGCCGCCCGCTGGTACGCCCGCGAGCTCTCCGTCCCCGAGGCGCTGCACCACGCCGCGGAAGCCGCCGACTGGGTCTACCTCGGAAAGCTGGTCGCCGAGCTCGCGGTGACCCGGATCGTCTCCACCGACCGCCGGCAGCTGGCGCTGACAGTGCAGCGGATACCGCCCGAGTTCCTGCCCACCACCCCGGAACTGTCCCTCTGCGCCGCGCTGCTGATGTTCGCCACCGGCGACTTCGAGTCGATCCCGATCTGGATCGAACGCGCCCGCGCCATGCTGGTCGGGCGCCGCCCCGCCGACCGGCTCGCGATCGAGGCCGCGCTGGACGTGATCGAGATCGGTGCGGTGGTCCGGGTACGCGGCCGGATGCCCGCGCTCGTCGCGCTCACCACCGGTGTCCTAGGGCGACTGCGGACCGCGTCCACCGACGAGGTCCCGCTGCTGCACCAGCTCCGCTCCGTGGCCGTCAACAACAAGGGTGTCGGCCTGCTCTGGACCGGCGACCTCGACAAGGCCGAGCGTTACCTGTGGTCGGCGCTGCGCTCGGCTCGCACCACGGGCATCGAGCTGGTCGAGCTCAACGCCGAGGGGCACCTGGCCCTGCTGGCGTACCTCCGGGGCGACCTCGCCACGGCAACCGGCCACGCCGTGTCCGCCCGGGCCCTCGCCGAGCGCCTCGGGCTGGCGGCCACCGTGCAGGCGGCGGCCGGATATCTCACCCTCGCCCTCCTGGAGATCGAGCACGATCGAGCCGCCGGTGCGCAGGAGATGCTCCGGGCCATCCTGCACCAGGAGGCGAGCCCGCCCGAGGCCGCGCTGGCCGTGGTCTCGTCGCTGGTCCGCGTCCTGTTGCTGCGCGCCGGCGGCGACCCGGTCGCGGCGGCGTCGCTGCTGGAGCAGGTACGCCAGGAGGCGCCGCCCGCTCTGGACGCACCACTGATCGAGGAGTGGATGGACCGCCTGGAACGCGAGATCGCCGACGTGCCCCCGCCGGCCGACGCGCCGCCGGAGAAGTTCGCCCTGGCCGAGCCGCTGAGCGAGCGCGAGATCGAAGTGCTCCGCTATCTGCCGAGCGTGCTGACCGCCCAGGAGATAGCCGACGACCTCAGCGTCTCGGTCAACACCGCCAAGGCGCACATGCGTGCCATCTACCGCAAGCTGGGCGCGTCCCGACGCCGGGAGGCAGTGGAGATCGCCCAGGAGCTCGGCTATCTCTGAGGTCGCTCACCCGCTCCAGGCGGCCCAGAGCGTCGCGTAGCGGCCGCCGGCCCGCAGAAGATCCTCGGGACTGCCCTCCTCGACCACCCGGCCCTGGTCGAGGACCAGGACACGGTCGGCGGTCGCGGCCTGGGTGAGACGGTGCGCCACGATCAGCGTCGTGCGCCCCGCCGTGGCGGCCGCCGCCGCGCGCTCCAGATCGCGGGCACCGGAGCTTCCCGCCTCGGCGGTGGCCTCGTCGAGCACCGCCACCTCCGGGTCGGCGAGCACCAGCCGGGCGAGCGCCAGCTGCTGGGCCTGCGCCGCGGTCAGCCGGTGGCCACCCTCGCCGACGTGGGTGTCGAGTCCGCCGGGCAGCCCGCCGTACCAGCCGGTGGCACCGACCACCTCCAGCGCCGCGAGCAGCTCGTCGTCGCCGGTTCCGGGACGGGCCAGCAGCAGGTCGTCGCGGAGCGGTCCGGCGAAGACGTGCACCTCCTGCGAGATCAGGGCGATCCGCTGCCGGGTGCGCGCTTCGCCCAGCGAGGCGAGGGAGACTCCGCCGAGCCGCACGTCCCCGTCCGCGGGCCGGAGGATTCCGGCCGCAAGCGCCGCCAGCGTGCTCTTGCCGGCACCGCTCGCGCCGACGAGTGCGACCCGGGAGCCCGCCGTGAGCCGCAGCGTCACATCCGCGAGCACGACCGGCCCGTCGTCGTACCGATGCTCGGCCACGACCACGTCGAGGCCACCGGAAGCGTCGGGGTCACCGGAAGCGTCGGGGTCACCGGAAGTGGGGTGCGCGCCGGCCGGATTCCCGGTGGACGGCAGCATGGCGACGCCGACCAGGCGGGACAGGCTCGCCCCGGCCTGCAGCACGGTGTCCGACTCCAGGAGCAGGAGCCCGATGGGGTTGAAGAGCCGATGGAAGTAGAGCGCCGCCGCCGTGGCCGCGCCCACCGTCGTCATACCGTCGCGGACCAGCAGGAATCCCGCGATCAGCACCGCCGAGAGGCCGATCAGCTCGGCCCGGTTCATCCGCGACGCGAACCGGGTGTAGATCCGGAAGACGTCCAGCGCCAGGTCCCGGGTGGTCGCCGAGCGTGCGGCGACATGCGCCACGTGGGTTTTTTCGATGCGGTACGCGCGGACGGTCGCCGCACCGCGAAGCGCCCCCGCCAGCGCCTGCGCCCGTTCGCCCGACGCCACCCGTTCGCGCGCGTAGTACGGCGCCGACCGTGGCAGGTACCACCGCAGCGCCAGCGCGTACCCCGGTGCCGCCGCCAGCCCCGCCAGGCCCAGCCGCCAGTCCAGCGCGAACAGCCCACCGGCGGTCAGCACGACCGACAGCATCGCGCCGACGAGGAGCGGCCCGCCGCCGGTGATCGCGGACGCCACCACTGTCGCGTCGTCGCCGGTGCGGGCGATCAGGTCCCCGGTGCCGGTCCGCTCCAGCGTCGCGGACGGCAGGTGCAGTGCCCGGTCCATGACGCGTTCCCGCAGCCGCGCGAGGACCGTCTCGCCCAACCGGGCCGAGACCGCCGCGCCGGCCGCCGTGAGGATCCCGCCGGCGACCGCGGCCACCGCGATCACCCCGGCCCAGTAGCCGACGGTGTCCTCACCCGCGATCACGTCGTCCACAAGTCGCCCGAGCGCCCACGGCGCCACCAGCCCGCTCACCGCCGCCGCCACGAGCAGCGCCGCGGCACCCGCGCTGAGCCCCGGCAGCCGGGCGAACTCCGCCCGGATCGCCACCCACGTCTCCCGCGCCGTGGCGGTGGGCAACAGCGTCCTCATCGCAGCACCGCCTCCCGATAGCGCGGGGAGGTCGCGACCAGTTCCTCGTGCGTGCCCGACGCGGCGATCCGGCCGCCGTCCAGCACCACCACCCGGTCCGCGGCCCTCAGCAGCGCCGGGCTGCTGGTCACCACGAGGGTGGCTCGCGAGCCGCCACCGCGCGCGGCGACGAGCCGTTCCGCGATCAGGGTCTCGGTCACCGCGTCGACGGCCGTGGTCGGGTCGTGCAGGACCAGCACCGGCGGTGCCGCCACGACCGCGCGGGCCAGCGCGACCCGCTGCCGCTGGCCGCCCGAGAGGTTGGCGCCGCGTTCGACGAGCACGTGATCGAGGCCCTCCGGCTCGACGACCTCCTCGGCGGCCGCCACCCGTACCGCGGCCAGCAACGTCGCGTCGTCGGCGCTCGTGAAGGACAGGTTCTCCCGCAGCGTCCCCTCGAACAGCGCGACGTCGTGCTGCTCCACGAGCACGGTCGCGCGCGACGCGTCGAGCCGCAGGGACTCCGCGGGGACGCCGTCGATGAGCAGCGAGCCCTTGTACTCCTCGCGCGGCACGGTTCCGGCCAGCACGGCCAGGAGCGCCTCGGCGTCGCGCGGATCGTGGGCGAGGACCCCGACGGTCTCACCCGCTTCGATCCGCAGGTCGAGGGCGGTCAGCGTCCCGTACCCCAAATCTTGAAGAACGACCCGCTCCGAAGCCGGCGCCGGCGCATTTTGATCACCCGGCTGCAAAGCCGGCGCCGCACGCAGGACCCCGGCCACCCGCCGCGCCGACGCCCGCGCGGTCGCCAGCGCCTGCACGCACCAGCCGAGCGTCTGCACCGGCTCGGCGATGAACTGCGCCAGCCCGACCACCGCGACCAGCTCACCCACCGTGATGTCGCCCTGGAGCGCGAGCCAGCCCGCCGCACCGGTCACCGCAGCCAGGAGCAGGCCGTTCACCGCCGTGGTCAGACCGAGGTGAAGACCCTTCGTGTTGGCCGCACGCAGCGTGTCCGCGAGGGCGTTACGGCTGGCCACCGCGAAGCGACCGGCGGCGTGATGCTGCGCACCGATGCCACGCAGCACGCGCAGGCCGGCGACGAGATCGACAGCGAGGGCGGTGGTCTCGGCCAGGGCCGCCTGCTGCGCGTCACTGCGGCGGGTGAGAAGCGGCGCGAGGCGCTGCAGACCGAAAAGCACCAGGGGTACGCCGACCAGCACGCCCGCGCCGAGCCACGGATCGACCAGGATCAGCGCTGTGGCGGACACGAGCAGCGCGGTGCACGCCGCCGCGGCGAGCCCCACCGTCGGGATCGCCTCGGCGCTGTGGTCGGCGTCCGAGGCGGCGATGCTGAGCAACTCGCCGTCACGCAGCCCGGCGCGACTCCCGCGCGGGTCGAGCGCCCGTTCCGCGATGCCGGTCCGCGCCAGGTGCGCCTCGTGCTCGCCGGCGCCGTACGACAGCCGTGACCCGAACCGCCAGGCCAGCGCCAGCACGGTGAAGAGCAGCGTGAGCGCGGCCAGCGAGAGCAGCAGCGCGCGGGTGTCCGAGGTGGCCACCGCCCGGTCGATGACCACGCCGATGGTGACCGGTACCAGCGCCTCGGTGGCCTGGTGCAGGCAGAGCAGCGCCACCCCGCCGGTAAGCCGGCCCCGCTGGCGGCGCAGGGCCGGGCGCAACAGTCGATCACTCACGCGCCCCGTCCCCGTTCTCGTCTCCTTGCTGCCAGGGAAGGCTAACCTAAGTTGGCGGCCCACCGGCGCCCGGGCGTTCGGCCCAGCGATTATGCTCGGTTGACGACTTTATTTCTGGAGGTGGGAGTCGTGCCGCTGCCCGGTATCGACGCTGTGCTGCTGGACATGGACGGGACGCTGGTCGAGTCGCACGCCGCGGTGGAGCGGGCGTGGAAGGTCTGGGCCGCCGAGTACGGCGCCGACCCCGACGCGGTCCTGGCCGTCGCGCACGGCGCTCCAGCACCCACCACCGCCCGCCGCTTCCTGCCCGACCTGGACGACGACGCCCTCCTGGCCGCCGCGGCCCGTCAGCTGGACCTCCAGTACGACGACCTCTCCGACGTGACGGCCGCCCCCGGCGCCCACGAACTGCTGGCCGTCCTCGCCTCCAGGTCGCTGCCCTGGGCCGTGGTGACCAGCGCCGACGTGCGCCTGGCCAAGGCACGCCTCGGCGCCGCCGGCATCGTCCCGCCGCTGCTCGTCACGGTCGAGGACATCGCCGAGGGCAAACCTGCCCCCGACGGCTACCTGCACGCGGCCGCCGCGCTCGGCGTACCGCCCACCCGCTGCCTGGTGGTCGAGGACGCCGAGGTCGGCGTCGCCGCCGGCCGCGCGGCCGGCGCGCTGACAGCCGGACTCCGAGGCGTTCCCGCCGACCTCCAGATAGCCGACCTCACCGAACTCGCCCGCCTCCTGTAACCGTCACCGCTCCCCGGCCCGGATGTGGTCGGCGAGGGCTGTCACGGCGTCGATGAGCTGGGGGCCGTCGAGCAGGACGCGATCGTTGTGGCCGGCGCCCTCCACCACGACGGTGCCGAGCAGGTTCCCGGCGGCTGACGCCACGGCCGCGCTCTGCCCGGCGGGCACCACCTCGTCCGCCGTTCCGTGGACGACCACGACCGGCGCCTCCACCCGCGAGATCAGCCCCCTCACCGGGAAGCGGTCCCGGAGCAGCCACCCCACCGGCAGCACCGGATAGTGCTCCCGCCCGGCTGCCGCCAGGTCCTCGAACGGCGACCGCAGCACCAGGCCCACCGGCGGGTGCCGCACCGCCAGCGCGGTGGCGACCGCCGCACCCAGGCTCTCCCCGAAGTAGATGATCGGCAGCCCCACCTCCCGGACCAGGTAGTCCCGGGCGGCGTCGGCGTCCCGCGCCAGACCGTCCTCGCTCGGGCTGCCCGGATTCCCGCCGTACCCCCGGTAGTCCACCAGCAGCACCGTCATCCCTCGCCCCGCCAGCGCCCCGGCCAGCGGAAGGCGGCCCGCTCTGCTCCCCGCGTTCCCCGGTGTGACCAGCACCGAAAGCCGCCGATCCGGCACACCCTCGGCCGGCCTCACCAGCCAGGCACCCAGCCGCAGCCCGTCCGCCGTCCGCAGCTCGACCTCTTCCACCCCGGCCACGCCCGCCGGAGCCGCCCGCTCCGGGAAGTAGATCAACCGCCGCTGCGCCGCCCAGGCGACCGCCACGACCAGTACCAGCACGACAAGAAGGATCAACGCACCCCGCACCAGCACCATCCTCCCCACCCCACCATCCTGCCCGCCGCGCGGCCGGACGGGAGTGATGCGGCTGGATGTCACCATGGGCCGGTGATCGAGGACCGGGTGCGGATGCTGGGTTGGCTGCTCGCTGTGGTGGTCGCGCCGTTGTTGTTCCTGCGCGCGGGATACATCGTTCTCGACGACGCCGGGCTCGGATGGTGGCGCGGCGACCGGGTCACGGCGACGGTGATGCGCGGGTCCGGCGATCTGTGGCAGGTCTCCTACAACCTCGACGGCGATCTGCGTGAGGTGTGGACGACGGATCTGACCGGTCCGGTGGCGGTGGGGCGTCAGATCGAGGTGGAGCTGCACCCGGAGTATCCGGACTATGCCGGATCGCCGGAGCCGAGGGATCCGAATGAGCTGCCCGGCACGTTGACGTGGGCCGGAGTCTCGGTGGCGGTGGCGGCAGCGATCCGCTGGTACTTCCGGGGACGCGAGCGGCCGGTCGAGCGCCGGCCCCTGCCTCGGCCCAGCACCAGGGCCCGGCGGTCCCGAAGGCGTCGTTAGGCGGGGGCGCGGGTGGGCATCAGCTGCCAGAGGTGGTGGGACCAGCCGATGTCGGCGGTTCGCAGGGTGTCGAGCCCGGCCGAGGCCAGCAGCGCGGTCATGGCGGCCACCGTGCGCCGGCCGCTGCCGAAGGCGCAGCGCAGTTTGAGGTCGTGGCCCAGCTCGTCCGGGTCGGTGTCGACGGGTGGGCGGCACTCCTCGACCACCAGGACCTCGGCGCCGGCTGGGAGCGCCGCGGCGAACTCGGACAGCAGGTGGCGGGCGTCGTCGTCGTGGAGCCAGTCGAGGGCGCGGACCAGCAGATGCAGCGCGCCCTCGCGGACCGGGATCGCGCCGGAGGTGGGTATCAGCTCGGTGCGGGCGGCCACCGGCGCGTCCAGGATGCTGTCGCGCAGCAGGGGCAGGGCGGACGGCGGTGCGGCCAGACTCAGCTCGATGCCGGGGTGGGCCGCGGCCAGGGCGTTCAGGACGACGCCGGCGCCGTGACCGGTGGCCGCGACAGCGCGTACATCTTCGAAGTGATGCCCCGACAACAGCGACGGCACCGCCCAGATCGTCGCCTCCTCGATCGCGTTGCGCGCCGCGCCGCCCAGCCCGGTGTCCTTCTCGAAGGTCGCGCGCAGCGCGGCCGACGCACGCCCGGTGCGCACCGTCTCGAGAAGGCCCAGCAGGGAGAGGTCGAGTTCCGCGTCCGCGCCGGTGAGGTGATATTCGTCGGCGTCCTCGAGAAGTTCGTCGCCGAGCTCGCCCAGGCGGAAGCGACCGTCCTCGACGGCCAGCACGTCGAGCGCGGCGAGGTAGGACAGGAGCAGGTCCAGCGTGGACGGGTCCGCACCGGTCTCGCGGGCGAGCAGGTCGCGGTTGTCGGCGCCGAGGTGGATCAGCTCGATGAGCCCGAGCGTGACGGCGGCCCGGACGGCGAGGCCGGGCGTGAGATCAGTCAGCTCGTGCAGGCGCTCGTGCGGCTCCTCCAGGGCGGCGCTCCGCCGCCAGTATCCGGTGACGTCGATCTGGTTGACCGGCAGCCGGGACCGCAGGTAGTGCCGCAACGGCTTGATCGCACCGGCCTCACCCGCCACCCAGGCGTAGACCGTGCCGTCCGGCCACGGCAGGGCGGCGACCTCGTCGGCGAGCGAACCGGCCGGCACCCAGGTCACCGACACGTCGGCGGAGGTCGGCAGCTCCTGGCGGCGGTCCTCGGCGGAGATCTCGACGAACACCGCGGCCCGGGTCCCGGCCGGCATCTCCCGCAGCCAGCGCCGGATCGCCGGCAGGGCGGTCTCGTCGCCCGCGGCGAGGATGAAGTCGGCGCCCGCCGGGTGGCTGCGGGACATCTTCGGCCCGGCCATCCACAGGGTGTCGCCGGGCTTGGCGCGCGCCGCCCAGGTCGCCGCGGGACCGTGGCCGTGCAGGACGAAGTCGAGGTCCACCTCGTCCGGTGTGACCCGGTGCGGGGTGTAGTCCTTCGCGATGGGGCGGGCGCCGACCGGCCAGTCCAGGCTGGCTACCGCCTGGAGGGGCAGAACTGGCCGGTCGGCGCCCCGCGCGGCGAAGAAGAGCTTGACGTGGTCGTCGAAGCCCTCCGATCGCAGCGCAGGCAGATCCAGCCCGTCCCGGTGGAACACTCCGAGCTGCGGGCCCCCGACAGTGATCCGGCGAGTCCCCGGGTTGACCCCGGCGACCCGTAACACGGTCAATTCCCGCAGCACGACCGGGAACGTCACAGTCGATCGAAGCTTTCGGCTGGACACCCGAGCGAGGGTAACGGCGTTTGTCCGGTTCTGATCCAACTGAGGAACCGACCGGTCATTTCGACAGCGCGGGCTCATAGGTTAGGGTCACCTAACTTCAAGGAACGGAGGGGCGCGCGGCGATGGACGACTGGGGCCACCCACCGCACGTCCACGACGAGCACCTCTTCGTGTACGCGCCGCTCGGCCACATCACGGTGACCGCGGAGGACCGCGAGTTCGTCGTCAACGCGGCCACCGGTCTCTGGATCCCGGCCGGGGTGGTGCACAGTGCGCTGTTCAGCCGGGACGCGCTGGTCCTCGCCGAGGACTTCGACGAGGGGTATCGACTGCCGTTCCGGGAGGCCACGGCCGTCGAGGTGACGCCGGAGGTCAAGGCCACGCTGCTCGCCCGCTCGCGGATCGGCAGCGGTGAGGACGCGGGCCCCGACCTGTTCGCGGCCCTGGCCGCGCTGCGGCCCAGCCGCCTCGCGCTGCCCGAGCCGCACAGCCCGATCGCGCGTACGGTCGCCCGGGAACTGGCCGGCAACCCCGGTGACCAGCGCACCGCCGCCGAGTGGGCGGCTGTGTACTTCACGAGTTCGACCAGTCTGCGCCGGGCGTTCCGCACCGAGACCGGGCTGGCGTTCACCGAGTGGCGCACCCGCCTGCGGCTCAACCACTCCCTCGACCTGCTGGCGAAGGGGCTACTGGTCGGCGCGGTCGCCGCCCGGGTGGGCTTCGCCAGCGCCAACGGTTACATCCTCGCGTTCCGGCGGCACTTCGGTGAGACGCCGGGCGCATTCACCGCCCGTCGCAGTCCCGGAGGTTCGAACGATGGCCAACCACAAGATTCGTAAAGCGGTCGACCCGCACGTGCTCCTGCTCGATGTGGTCGGCAGCGAGCGGATCTCACCCAACGTGGTCCGGGTGACGCTCGGCGGCGACGGGCTGGAGAGGTTCACGCCGTCCGGGTTCGACCAGTGGTTCCGGCTGTTCCTGCCCCGGCCCGGCCAGGACTCCCTGAAGCTGCCGACCGCGACGTCCGGCCTCTGGTACGCGCAGTACCTCGCCACCGCCAAGCAGAAGCGGCCGTACGTGCGCAACTACACGGTCCGCGCGTACCGGGCCGAGCAGCGCGAACTCGACGTCGACTTCGTCGTGCACCTGGAGGCGGACGGGACCTGCGGGCCGGCCGCCACCTTCGCGCTGAACGCCAAGCCCGGCGACCAGGTCGGGCTGCTGGACCAGGGCATCGGGTACAACCCGCGGCACGAGCACGCCTGGACGCTGCTGGTCGCCGACGAGACCGGCCTGCCGGCGGTGGCCGGGATCTGCGAGTCGCTCGGCGACGACGTCAAGGGTGTGGCGATCGTGGAGCTGCCGTCGATCGAGGACCGGCAGGAGTTCCGGGTGCCGTCCGGCGTACGCGTCGACTGGGTTCCGCGCAACGGGGCCGGCGGCGTGCCCGGTGAGCTGGCCCTCGCCCGGCTGCGGGAGGCGCAGCCGCTGGACGGCGACGTGTACGCGTACCTCGTGGGTGAGTCCGCCCTGGTCACCGGGGGCCGCCGCCACCTCGTCGAGCAGCAGCGGGTCCCGAAGAACCACGTGGACTTCATCGGATACTGGCGGCACGGCCGCGCCGCCATGTGACCGTCAGAGGGTGCCGGACATCAGGGCCTGCACGTTCTCGGGCAGCGTATTGACCACGGCGATGACGCCGGCGACGATCAGCGCCGCGAGCAGGGAGTACTCGACTCGCTTCACGGACTGCCGCTCATCGGGTCAGCAGCTTCACGGCACGGGCACGTCGCTCCTCGAGCAGGGCGACCGTCCCGTTGTCGAACGCGGACGGCGCCGGAGCCATCGCGCAGAGCGTCCCCACCACCGAGCCGTCGACGCGCAGCGGCACACCCGCGTACGCCCGGACCGACCCGAAGATACTGCTCCCCGGGAACACGCCCCACTCCTCGGAGTGCAGGTCGTCGACGAGCAGCGGCCGGTCCGGGTTGGTGACGCGCGGGCAGACCGACCAGCTCGACGGCACGCCGCCGCTGTCGGCGACCCACCCGCTGATGCCGGTGGCGGCGGCGACCAGCACCGCGTCGTCGCGGACCAGCGTGAGCGCGGCGATCGGCACGTCGAGGCGGGTGGCGACGTCACGTACGACGGCCTCGAGTTCGCCGCGGACGGGCGTGGTCGCCTGGAGCAGGTTCTCGACCGTCTTGGCGCGGGTGTCGACGAGCACGTCGAGGGTCGTGGCCTCGTAACCAGATACGGACATGGGTGATCACCCTCCGGCCTTCCCGGTGCGGTCCGGGCCCCGCCGCGTTGCATCCCGGTTGCCGTTAGGTCCGCCCGCGGATAACTAGGTTCCTAGGAAGCTCCAACGGCACGTAGAGTCCGGCACTGTGAACATCTCCGTGGCCACCACCAGCGACCGTGACGAGATCGTCGGCTCGCTGGTCGCGGCGTTCTCCGCCGATCCCGTCCTGCGCCATCTCTTCCCGGACGACGAGACCTATCCGGCCCATGCCTCGGCCTTCTTCGGTCACCTGTTCGACAAGCGGGTGCATCGCCGCTCGATCTGGACCGTCGAGCGGGCCGCGGTGGCGATCTGGGAGCCGCCGCGAGCGGCGACGGGCAGCGAGGCGGTGGTCGAGCCCGATCTCCCGGCCGACGCTTTGTTGCGGATGAAGAGGTACGACGAAGCGGTGCACGACGCCTTCCCGGAGGGGCCGTTCTGGTACCTCGGGGTCCTCGGCACCGCCCCGGCACACGCCAGCCGTGGCTGGGGCCGCGCGGTGATGCAGGCCGGTCTGAGCCAGGCCGCCGCCGAGGGGCTGCCGTCGGTGCTGGAGACCAGCAACCCGCGCAACGTCGAGTTCTACCGTCGCTTGGGCTGGACGGTCGTCGCGGAGGTGGCCGCGCCGGTGCGGGTCTGGGTGATGACCCAGTAGGCGGTCAGCACCACGCTGCCGATCAGGACGAGCTCGCCGATGTTGCCGATCCAGAACGCGACGGCACCGGCGGCGGCCGCGGCGAACATGGTGGCCGAGCCGGCGAGCAGCCACGGCCACCGGACTCGGAACAGCAGGACGGCGCCGAGGCCGATCAGCACGAGGATCGTGACGACGGCCGGGATCGGCGGGCCGTTCGCCGCCGCGTTGGTGTAGCGCAGGGTGTCGGCGTACCGGGTGGGTTCGAGGTCCAGCGTCACGATGTCGGCCCAGAGCCCGAGCGCGATCAGGGCCGCGGTGAGCACCCCGAACGGCCATGCCGGAAGGCGCAGTCCCCGGGCGCGGACCAGGCTCACGGCGATCAGGATCAGCAGTGGTACGAGCAGGGCGTGCGTGGCGTACCGGGGGTAGGACAGGGCCCGCAGCGCCTGGCCCTCGCCGAGGGTGCCGCCGATCGCGATCACGACGTTGTCGTAGACGAGGGCGAGCAGCACCAGGACCAGCAGGTGGAGGCGCCGCAGCCGCAGGGCCAGGCCGAGCAGGGCGATCTCGGTGAGAGCGATCAGGCCGAAGAGCGCACTCAGCATCCCGACTCCTGTTCCGTCCCCTGTTTCGTTGAGGGAAACATCGTTCCACAAAGTAGCAGGACAATGGCTGCTGTTCACCTGTTGTTCTCATGGGATTCACAGCGAGCGTCGAGGTTCCCTTGTCGTCGGCCCGCATAGATATCTAGCCATGCACCTCTTCAACCGGTACGAGATCAAGTACCTGCTGCGCGCCGAGCGTGTCCCCGAGCTGCGCGCCGAGCTGGCGGCCCGGATGGACGCCGACAGCCACAGCGCCGAGGGTGGGTACGGGGTGTGGAGCACCTACTACGACACCCGTGATCTGCGGTTCTACTGGGAGAAGATCGAGGGGCTGCGGTTCCGGCGCAAGCTGCGGGTGCGCCACTACGGAGACCGGTTCGGTGTCGGCGACGACACGAGCGTGCACGTCGAGATCAAGCAGCGGGTCAACCGGGTGACGCAGAAGCGGCGGGTCGCGCTGCCGTACAAAATGGCCTCGGTTCTCTGCGACAGCAGGCAGATGATCGATCATGATCGCTCGCAGCGGGCCTTCCTTGAGGAGGTCCTCGAGCTGATCTGCTCGCTGGACCTTCGGCCGGTGGCGATGACCGGGTATCAGCGGGAGGCCTATGTCGGCCGCGACGCCGACACCGGTCTGCGGGTGACCCTCGACCACCGGGTCCGCGGCCGGGACCGGGACTTCGACTTCGCCGCCGACGCGGAGAACCGGCTGATCGTGCCGGCCCGCCTGTCGGTGGTCGAGTTCAAGGCGAACGAGCGGGTGCCGTACTGGCTCACCGATCTGGCCGCCCGGATGAACCTGTCGGTCGTCCGGATCTCCAAGTACTGCCAGAGCGTCGAGGCGTTCGGTCGCGCCCCGCGCTCGGTCTTCCACGTTCCCGAGACAGTTGAGGTCTGAGCATGCCCTTCGACGTACAGGACCTGTCCGGCACGTTCAGCGTCGGTGACATCGCCATCGCGTTGTCGCTGTCGTTCGTGCTCAGCGCGATGATCGCGTGGGTCTACCGGTTCACCCACCGCAACATCTCCTACAGCCAGTCCTATGTGCAGACGCTGGTCATCCTCGGCATGCTGATCGCGTTGATCATGCTGGTCGTCGGCTCCAACATCGCCCGCGCGTTCGCACTGGTCGGCGCGCTGTCGGTGGTCCGGTTCCGCAACGCCATCAAGGAGACCCGCGACGTCGGGTTCATCTTCCTGGTGATGGGCGTCGGGATGGCCGCCGGCACCCGGTTCTACACCCTCGCTATCGTCGCCGCCGTCACGATCAGCCTGATCATCGTGGTGATGTACCGGTTCAACTGGTTCGCCTCCAACGTGCAGCGCCAGGTGGTCAAGGTGCAGGTGCCGCCGGACGGCAACTACCCGCAACTGGTGCAGGACGTGCTGATCGCGCACACCAGCGAGTTCGAACTGGTCAGCATCGAATCGATTCGCGGCGGGGCGCTCACCGAGCTGATGTACACGGTCCGGCTGAAGAAGGGCACCGAACCCGGCCGGCTGATCGCGGCGCTCGGCGAGCGGACCGGCGGGCAGCGGGTGACGGTGCTGACCGGATACGACCAGACGGACCTGTGATGCGGCGCCTCCCGGTACGTGTCCGGCACTACTGGAAGCTCCTCGTCGTCTGCGCGGCCGTTCCGACGGTGCTCGTGGTGCTGTTCAGCACGGTCCGGGTCGCGCCGCTGGTGACCAGCACGAGCTCGGCCTCCGGCGACCGGATCACGCAGGACGTCGCCGGCACCGAGGACCTGTTCGACGCGGGTGTGGCGCACAGCATCAAGCTCACCTTCCGCGACGACGGCTACCAGCGGCTGCTCGACTCCTTCTTCTCCGACGGCAAGAAGGACTTCCTGGAGGCGGACCTGACCCTGGACGGGACCACCGTGCCGAGCGTCGGCATCCGGCTCAAGGGCAACTCGACGCTTTCGGGCCTGACCCGCAACGGCGAGTCCCGTCAGAGCGGGTTCGGCGGCGGCCGGCGCGGCGGCGGTGGTGGGTTCGGTGCCGCTTTGAAGGCCGAGGAGCCGGAGAACCTGCCGTGGCTGATCCGCTTCGACGAGTACGTCGAGGGCCGTCGCTATCAGGGCCACAGGGAGATCGCGGTCCGGGTGGGCGGCGAGGCCGTTCTCAACGAGGCGGTCAGCCTGAGCGTGCTGGCCGCGGCGGGCGAGGTCTCGCAGAGGTACGCGTACAGCAGCTTCGTCGTCAACGACCGCCCGGCGGCCGCCCGGCTGATCGTCGAGCATCCCGACGAGAACTTCGCGGACACGATCGGCGACGACGGCGTGCTCTACAAGAGCCTGGCGAGCAGCCAGTTCACCGACCAGGGCGACGACCCGACCGATTACGCCGACGACTTCAAACAGATCAACAAGAAGGGCAGCCAGGACCTGCAGCCGGTCATCGACCTGATCAGGTGGGTGAACAGCGCGAGCGACGCCGACTTCGACGCCGACCTGGCCGATCACGTCGACGTGGAGTCGTTCGCGCGCTACGTCGCCGTGCAGAACCTGCTGGTCAACTTCGACGACATGGCCGGGCCGGGACGCAACTACTACCTCTGGTACGACCTGACGAGCCGTACGTTCCAGGTGATCGGCTGGGACTACAACCTGACGTTCTCCGGCGACGCCACTCAGGATCCGGCGGAGTCGTCGAGCATGGGCCGTGGTGGTTTCCGGGGTTTCCAGCCCGGTGCCCAGCCGGGCGTCGAGCCCGGTGCTCAGCCCGGCTTTGAGCCCCCGGAGGGTTTCCAGCCGCCCGAGGGTATGGAGCCGCCCGGTGGTGGCCGGGGCTTCGGCGGCATGGGCGGCCACAAGCTCAAGGAGCGTTTCCTGGCGAGCGAGGCCCTCAAGCCGGTCTACCGCAAGGCCTACAAGGAGCTGTTCAACAAGATCTACGGCAACGCCGCGGCCCTGAACACGATCGACGCCGTCACCGGGGTGATCGCCGAGGTCGACGGCGCGGATCAGGCAGCGCTCACCGCCGAGGCGGACAGCCTGCGCACCCTGATCCGCGAGCGTACCCAGTTCCTGGCCACCCACGAGTACATCACCGGGTGACCCAGGCCCTCGCCCCGTCCAGGTCCTGCTTTCCGAAGACCCGTGCTTCCCCGGGCACCATCCATCCGAACAGCCCCATGGCGTGCCCGACCCAGCCGGCGTCGGACACGATCGCCATCCGCTCCCACGCGGAGTGGTGCGGAACACCGGACCCCACGCCCAGCTTGAGGTCCTCCCACATGGCGCCCGGCTGGAACCATCCGGCGTCGTCCTCCATGACGAGGACGAGCCGGACCGGGGCACCGCTCGCCAGCGCCGCCGTGACCGGCGGCCGGAACACGTCCCGGTAGTCCTCGCGGGTCACCGACCCGGCGAACCGGAACCCGAGCACCCCGTCCGGCAGATCCTTCAACTCCTCGATCATCGCCGGCTCCGGTCAGGTCGCCGGCTCGGCCGCACCGACCGCCTTCGCGTCCGCCGCGATGTCGTCCGGGTCCGCCTTGAGCTCGCGCGTGGCGACCTTCTCCGCGGTCTGCTTCATGGCCCGCTCGACCTTGGCGCCCATGTCGGACACCGCCACCACCACAAGCCCGGCCTGCCCCGCGTCGAGGTACTCACCGAGCTCCTTGAGGTCGTGCCGGCTCATCCCGGCGGCCGCGTGCCCGGCGAGCGCCCCGATCAGCGCCCCACCACCGGTCGTAGCCGCCAGCAGCCCACCACCGACCGCCGCGAACGGGAAGATCGCCACCGCCAGCCCGGTGGCCAGCCCGATCCCGCCACCCACCACGCCCCCGGCGCGCGTGGGCGTCTCATGCTTCTTCACAATCTTCGTCTTGCCGTCCGCCTTGCGCTCCAGCACCGCCGCGTCATAGGCGTCGATCAGCCCCGCGTCCCGGTGCAGGGACTTCACCAGCTCGTAGTCCTCCTCAGCGAGGGCCACGCTGGAGTACACGCCGACATAAACCAGAAAGGTGTCGATAGCCATCCTCCGACCCTGCCCACCTGTCGACCCGTCCGCCTCGTCCCCGGCGGATGACTCAGATCGATACGCTGACCCGGTGGCCAAGGGGCTGACGTACGCGGAGGCACTCAAGGTTCTGGGCGCGCAGAAATCGGGGCTGCTGAGCGCCTTCGAGAAGATCTACGGAGTCGCGGCCCTCGGCGGTGCCGTGGCCACCGGCTCAATCGGCCCGATCGGTCTCTTCGACGCCCGCGCGGACGTGCTGCGCGCCGGCCGGGCCCTGATGAACCATTTCAACAGCCACGTCCGGGGCGTGCGCGGTCACAGCCGGACGCAGCTGCTGGTGGCCGCCCACGCCGTCATCGTCGTGGACGCCTTCTTCTCGGGACTCGACGAACTGCGCCTTCCCGAGGGGATCCGGCGGCTGCGGCTGAGCAAACAGGACCAGGCGGTGATCGCGGACGGCCCGGCCGGTCAGGACGTGGGCCTGGTCGACATGCTGCTCGGCCTGACGGTCCCGGTGCCCGGCCCGGATTTCTCCCGTGAGGCGGTGGTCGCCGAGCTCGAGACCGTCTATCAGCAGATGTGCCGCCGGTTCTACCGGTTCGTCGAGGGACTGGCGGAGTGGGACGCGCTCTCCGAGACCGAACGCGGCCACCTGGTCCAAGACCTGCTGGACAAGGTTCCGAAGGCGGCGGTCGAACGCTACCGGGAGAGCTATCGCGCACTCTGCGCCGACCATCCCGAGTTCATGTTCTGGGTCTTCCTGGACGACCAGGAGGCCACCCGCGCGGAGATCGTGCGGGCGGCGGCCGCGGCGCGCGACCGGCTGGCGTCGGTTGATCATTCGTTGTCCGGGCTGCACGCGCTGCTGTCGCGGATCAACGTGGACGGCGGGACGTCGCGGCTGCCCGATCGGCTCGCCCGGCACTGCCGCGAGGCACTGAACCGCCCGATCGCCGAGGCCGACCCCACCGCGACGACGGTCCGGCTCACCGTGCCGAAGCTGCGGGACGCGTACGTGAATCCCGCGTGCCGTGTCGCGCACGTGACGCTCGGCGACCGCCCGGCGGAAGACTCGTGGTGGGCCGGCCGGGTCCGCTGCGAGGACATCCAGGGTTTTCTCATCTCGTTCCTGACCGCTCCGTCCGCGACCGAGTCGCCCCTGCTGATCCTCGGTCAGCCCGGCTCCGGCAAGTCGGTGCTGACCAGAGTCCTCGCCGCCCGGCTCGTGGACTCCGGGTTCCTGCCCGTCCCGGTCGAGCTGCGCCGGGCGCCCGCAGACGACGGCATCCAGGACCAGATCGAGTGGGCGCTGCGCGACGTGACCGGCTCGCCGATTGCCTGGCCCGACCTGGTCGAGCAGCGTCCCGACCTGGTGCCGGTGGTGTTGCTCGACGGCTTCGACGAGCTGTTGCAGAGCAGCCAGGTGAGCCGCTCCAACTACCTGAACCAGGTGCACAAGTTCCAGGAGCGGGAGGCCGCGCAGGGCCGCCACGTCGCGGTCCTCGTCACCAGCCGCACGGTCGTGACCTCGCGGATGTCCTTCCCGGAGGGCACCGTCGCGATCCGGCTGGAGGAGTTCAGCGACACCCAGATTGAGCTGTGGGCCCGCCGCTGGAACGCCGCCAACCCGGACAACGCCCGGCTGTCCGCGCCGAAGGTCCTGGAGTACGGCGACCTCGCCCGTCAGCCATTGTTGCTGCTCATGCTCGCCCTCTTCGAGGCTGACAGCGGCGCGGCGGACAGTGGCGCGGCCGGGCCGGGCCGGCGCATCGGTCACGCCGAGCTCTACGAGCGGCTGCTGCGCCTGTTCGTCCGCCGGGAGGTGGGCAAGACGCGCCCGGAGATCGCGGTGGAGGAGCTGGATCCCGAGATCGACGAGGAACTCTTCCGGCTCTCCGTGGTGGCTTTCGCGATGTTCAACCGTGGCAGTCAGCTGGCCGGCGAGGAGGAGATCAACGCGGACCTGGGCGCCCTGCTGGCTGACCCGCGCGACGAGCGCCGGGTCGAGCGGTTCCAGCGGCACCTCACCCCGGCGGAGCTGATCGTCGGGCGGTTCTTCTTCATCCACGAGTCCCAGGCCGTCCTGGACACCACGCGGGTACGGACCTACGAGTTCCTGCACGCGACGTTCGGCGAATACCTGATCGCGCGCCTCATCATGCGGGTCGTCATGGACATCCACAGAGCCTGGACCCAGGAGGCGGACTCGCTGCTCGTCAGGGCCGTGCGGCAGCAACCTCGCGGCGACGACCTGCTGTTCGCGTTGCTCAGCTGGGCGCCGCTGACCGATCGGCACCAGATCCTGGTGTTCCTGTCCGAGCTGATGCCGGGCCACGCGTCGCTCGGCAAGGTTCTCGTGGATCTCTTCCAGCACGCACACGGCCGCCGAGATCAGGCCGGCTACGGCGGATACCGGCCGGGGACAGCCGGTGAGCTGGCGCGATCGGCGGTCTACAGCGCCAACTTGCTCCTGCTCGCCCTGACCGCGGAGACCGCCATCGGACTGGACGATCTGTTCGGCGCCGGGCCGCGACACGGCCTGTGGTCGTGGAATCGCGAGGCGCTCTTCTGGAAGTCGCAACTGTCGTCCGACGCCTGGGGTGCGTTCACCTCCCAGCTGAGGCTCCTTCCCGAGATTCCTGGCTTTGCTGTCCGCCTGTCCGGCTCGACGGTGATCGACTTCGACGCGCTCGCCGGCGGGATCCTGCGGGCGGGGGATCCGGGTTTCGCCCCGCAGGACAACCGGGCGCTGGTCTTGCACGAGGACGTCACCGCGGGTCTGGCGCTGCTGGGCGACCATGACATCAGCATGCTCCTGCATGCTCTCGCCCCGTTCGCCCGGACGCCTCGGTCCCTGACGACGTTTGCTGTGAGCGGGCAAGGCGCTCACTCGGCGGCACGCCGATTGGCCGATCTGACACTGCACGGCCTCGAGGCGGGAGATCGCGCCGACATCGAGGAGATCCTCCTCGATGTCGCGGCCGTCGCCGCGCAGATCGAGGGGCAGCGGGACGAGGAGTCGGCGCCCGGCCTCTCCGAGGCTCTGCTCGAACGGTTGAACGCCGCCGTGCCCTACATTAGGCCGCAGGTCGTGCACGAGATCGTCGCCAGCCTCCGGGTACGCAGCTACCTGGGCAAGCTCAGGGTGGTCGACTGCATGATCAGCGTGCTGGAGCGCACGGGAACGCCAGAGAAGATCCCGGCCGGGCTCTGGGACCACCTGAGAGACCTTCGTGGATACCCGCAGTATCGGCTTTCGATCTTCGCGCTGCGGCACTGGGTGCGCTTGGCCGAGGCGGGTGTGCGTAATGGTGTCCCCTACGGTCCCAACCCCGAGGGGACACTCAGCACGGTGGACTTTCTCGCGTTCAGCGAGGCAGATCCGGATCTTGTGGCTCGCACGTTCGCGGTCATGATCCAGCCGAACTTGGGTGTGCGGTTCGGCGCTGAGCTGAGGAGGCACCTCCGCGCGACACTGCACGCCCTTCCGATCACGGCGTTGCGGCGGGTCTCCGGGACGACGCTGCACAACCTGCTGCTCAAGATCTCCGGTGGCTCCGATCCGAAGATCCTTGGTGATCAGGTGAAGAGCCGGTGGGAGGCCGGCCGTAGCGCCATGCAATGAACCTCAGCGGGGCGGCTCCAGGCCGAGCAGGCGGTCGAAGAGCTGGAGTTTCAGGACGATGGTCATGGTGGCGTACCAGAGGAGCAGGGCGGGCAGGACCACGAAGAAGACCGGGCGGGAGGGGCCGATCAGGCCGAAGTAGTCCCAGAGGACGGGGACGTTGAGGATCGCGCTGAAGAGTACGCACAGGACCATGACCAGGAGGGCGGGGCGCAGGTCGCCGGTGGGGCTGGTCCAGGCGGCGAAGGCTCGGGAGCGGGGGAGCAGGAACAGGATCAGGATGAAGGAGGCGAAGCAGAAGAACGTCGACAGGCCGGTCTGGGCGAGGATCGTGGCGGAGGCGGTGGTGAAGTCGGTGTTGCCGCCGTACTGCAGGCCGGTGTACTTCTCGAACTCGTCGATGACCCGGTCGGGGGTTCGGCCGGACGTGAAGCCGTGGTAGATCATCTCGTACAGGAACGTGTAGACGGCGGTGCCGAACGTCGCGGTGACCACGGCGGCCGGGACCACGAAGCGGGCCAGGTTGCGCAGCAGGTGGGGGTCGGGGCGCACCGGGCGGGCCCAGAACGTCAGGAAGACCGTGGGGATGCCCACGGTGAACATGGTCAGGCCCACCTGGGTCGGTGAGTACGGGAAACCGAGCCCGAGCATCGTCACACCGAGGATGACCAGCCCCTGGGCGGCGACGCGGGCCAGGAAGACGTAGAGGGAGATCCCGATCCCGTTGATGATCCGGCGGCCCTCCAGCTGGGCCGGGGGCAGCGCCGCGAACGAGTCGTCGACCAGCACGATGTCGGCCACGTCGCGGGTCACCGCCGAGCCGCTGCGCATCGCGACGCCGACCTGGGCCTGCTTGAGCGCGCGGGCGTCGTTCACCCCGTCGCCGATCATCGCGACGTAGTGACCCTGGCGCCGCAGCGACCGGACTATGCGTTCCTTGTGTTCCGGCGCCACCCGCCCGAACACCGCGGTGCGCGCCACGAGTGCGTCCAGCGCGGCGTCGTCGAGGCCGTCCAGGTCGGCGCCCGGCACCGCGTCGCCGGGGGCGGAGGCGATGCCGGCGCGGCGGGCGATCGCGGCGACGGTACGCGGGTCGTCGCCGGAGAGCACCTTGAGCGCGACCCCCTCGTCGCGGAACCGCTCGACGGTCGCGACGACGTCCGGCCGCAGCTCGTCGGCGAGCGCCACGAGGCCGACCGGTTCCAGCATCGGCAGGTCCGGGCGCCCGGCCTCGTCGCGCAGCGGGCTGGACGCGCGGGCCAGCAGCAGCACCCGCAGGCCCTGTTCGGCGCGGGCGGTGACCTCACCGGCGCGGATCGGGCGGTGCAGCCTCGCGGCGAGGGCGTCCGGTGCGCCGAGCACCCACGTGCCCTCCGCGGCGACCAGCCCGGACCAGCGCAGCGACGACGCGAACGGCACCTCGTCACGCACGTCCCACACGTCGCCGGGCAGGGCCGCGGCCAGTGCCATGGCGGTGAGGTTCGGGGTGGTGGCGTTGTGTGCCAGGCTGCCCAGGGTGGCGCTCACCTCGGCGTACTCGAACGAACCGAACGGGATGATCTCCTCGACGCTCAGCTGCCCGGTGGTCAGGGTCCCGGTCTTGTCGGTGCAGATCACGTCGACGTTGCTCACCGACTCGACGGCGTTGACCTGCTGGACCAGGGCGCCGTGCCGGGCGATGCGGACCGCGCCGGCGGTGTAGGCGAGGGCGATCAAAAAGAACAGACCATAGGGTACGAGTCCGGACAGCACCGCGGTGATCTGCACGACCCGCAGCAGGCTGAACCCCTCGATCGCGGCCTGTGCCAGGATCGCGCCGCTCATCAGCACGGTCAGCGCCATGACGAGCCGCACGATGAACTCGATGCGCCGCTGCAGCGGGGTCTTGTCGGTGGTGGCGCGCCGGGCCTCGGCGGTCAGCCGGCCGGCGTAGCTGTGCGCGCCGACGTCGCGGGCCTGCTGGTGCCCCTCACCCGCGACGCAGAGGCTGCCCGAGCGCAGCTCGTCGCCGGGGTGTTTGACGACCGGGTCGGACTCGCCGGTGAGCAGCGACTCGTCGGCCTCCACGCGGCCGCCGTCGAGCAGCGGGCCGTCCACCACGATCTGGTCGCCGGGCCGGACCCGGATCACGTCGCCGCGGACCACCTGCTCCGGGGCGATCTCCGTGTCGCGGCCGTCGCGGACGACCAGCACCGGCACCCGGTCCAGCAGTTGCAGCCGGTCGAGCTTGCTCTTGGCGCGGATCTCCTGCGCCGCGCTGATCACCGCGTTGATCAGGCCGAGCCCGACGCTGATCAGGGCGTCCTGATAGCGGGTGAGCACCAGCAGGGCGGCGCCGATGGCGAACAGGATCAGATTGAAGAACGAGAAGACATTGGTACGCAGGATCTCGGCATAGCCGCGTGACCCGCCCTGCACCGCGGTGTTCGCCTCGCCGGCCCGGCGCCGCGACTCGGCCTCCGCGCTGGTCAGCCCTTCGGCCGGCGCGAGCATCACCTGTTCCATGTCGATCGTGGCCCCCGCTGCCCACCGTACAAAAAAGGTTTGGTGCTTTTGATCCTTTTGCGGTGACTCCCGAGCGGTGACTCCTGACCGGCATCTGCGCGCCGCCCGGTATTCACCGCGTGGCCGCCCGGTGTGCCTACCGTCCCGACACATGCCCTCAGCGCTGGATGTCAGCGTCGTCATCCCGACCTGCAACCGCCCCCACCTGGCCACCCGAGCCGTCCGCAGCGCCCTCGCGCAGACCCACCCCGTGCACGAGGTGATCGTCGTGGTGGACGGCCCGGACGACGCCACGGTCGAGGCCCTCGCCGCGATCGGCGACGCCCGGGTGCGGCCGATCGTGCTGCCGGAACGCCGCCGGGCCCCGCACGCCCGCAACGTCGGCGCCGGTGCGGCCCGTGGCCGGTGGACCGCGCTGCTCGACGACGACGACGAATGGCTGCCCGAGAAGATCGCGGTTCAGCTGGAGCTGGCCACGGCCGCCCGCTCGCCGCTGCCGGTCGTGGCCAGCCGCCTGATCAACCGGACGCCGCGCGCCGACTCGGTCATGCCGCGCCGGCTGCCGGCCGCCGGTGAGCCGATCAGTGAGTACTTCACCGTCCGGCGCGGACTGTTCTACGGCGACGGTTTCATCCAGACCTCCACGATCCTGGCGCCGACCGAGCTGCTGCGCCGCGTGCCGTTCACCGTCGGGCTGCGCCGCCAGCAGGAGCTGGACTGGACACTGCGGGCCCTGCAGGAGGACGGTGCCGAGCTGCTCTACGCCGCCGAGCCGCTCGTGCTGTGGCACCAGGACGAGGACCGGGAGCGGATCAGCCTGGAGAACCCGTACGAGGATCAGCTCGCCTGGCTGCGCGCCAACCGTGAGCTGTTCACGCGGCGGGCGTACGCCGCCTTCACGCTCAGCGTGCTCAGCTCGATGGCCGCACCCGGCCGCCAGGGCCGGCACTTCCGGGAGCTGCTCACCGAGGCGCGCCGCCACGGCCGTCCCGGCGCCCTGGACTACCTGACCCACGCCCAGATCTGGGCACTGCCGCCCGCGCTGCGCCACCGCCTGCGGGACCTGATCGTCGGCAGCCGGTCGCGCTCCGCCCGGACCGCCGACACCCCCGAGCCGGTCGATGCCCGCTGACCGCCGCGTCGCGATCTGGCGCAGCGCGATGCTGCCGGGCTCGGAGACGTTCGTCCGGGCCCAGGGTGACGCGCTGACCCGCTGGCAGCCCGCCTACATCGGTGCGACCCGGGTCACGTCGGCGCTGTACCGCGAGGACGACACCGTCGTGTTCCCCGGCGGCGGCTCCGCGTTCCTGCGCCTGCGGCTCACCGGCGAGTCACCGCGGCTGCGCGCCGCCCTGGCCGGACTGAGCCCCGACCTCGTGCACGCCCACTTCGGCGGCGACGGCTTCCTGGTCAGCGGCTCGGCCCGGCGGCTCGGCGTCCCGCTGGTCGTCACCGTCCACGGCCACGACGTGACCCGGCAGCCGCAGAGCGCCGGGATCAAGGGCCTGCGCTACCGCCGCAACCTGCGCACCGTCTTCGACCGGGCGGCCCTGGTCGTCGCCGTCTCCGAGGTGATCCGCTCCCGGGCCGTGGCCTGCGGCGCGGATCCGGCCAGGGTGCGCGTCCACTACACCGGGGTGCCCGTGCCGGAGACGCTGCCGATGCTCCCGAAACGCTGGGACGTGGTGTTCGTCGGGCGCTTCGTGGCGAAGAAGGGCGTGGACGACCTGCTCACGGCACTGAGCGGCATGCACTCGCCGCGACCCCGGGCCCTGTTCATCGGGGACGGGCCGCTGGAGGCGCAGACGCGCGCGCGGGCCGAGGACCTGCGGCTGGACGCGACCTTCATGGGCGGCCAGCCGCCCGCCACGGTCCAGCGGCACCTCGCCGAGTCGCGGATGCTGGTGGCGCCGTCGAAGACCGCGCCGGACGGGGACACCGAAGGACTGCCCACGACGATCCTGGAGGCCGCGGCGCTGGGCCTGCCGGTGATCGGCACCCGGCACAGCGGCATCCCGGAGGCGGTCGTCCACGAGGAGACCGGGCTGCTGGTGGGGGAGGCGCGGCCGGCGGAGCTCGGGGCGGCGATGAGCCGCCTTCTCGGGGACGCCGAACTCCGGCGGCGGCTGGGCGGCCAGGCGCGGCGCCGGGTCACCACGTCGTTCAACCTCCGCGAACAGACGCGAGGCCTGGAACTCCTCTACGACGAGGCCACCGCCGCAACCTTCCAAACCGCCTGACAGGCGCCCAAGATCCGCGGGGGCGGGGGCGGCCCTGGGCGCCTGAGCCGCCCAAGGTCGCGAGTCGGCGGTGGGGGCGGGGTCAGACACCCCAGGAGCTGAGGTGTCAAGCCGCGACGGTTGTTGTGCGGTGTGACCAGGCGGTTGTCTGGTCATAGGTACTGGTTGTCTTT